>NZ_JBICZH010000007.1:224573-361145 GCF_043201995.1 Streptomyces sp. NPDC048258 | reverse complement strand
TTTGTACTCACCCTCTCGGGCTTTCCTCCGGGCTTTCGTTCTGTTCTTGCGTTTCCGACTCTATCAGACTCTTTCGGGCCCGACTTCCTCGGTGCCTTTCAGGTCCTGCGCTTTCGCGCTTTCCCTTTCCGGCGATTCCGACTCTATCAGATCCTTTCGGGCCTGACTCCCAGTCAGCGGGTATTTGCTTCGAGGCTGTTGAGCCCCTCGGCGAGTGAGACAGTAGCGGATTCCTCGCCCCCGAACCTAATCGGCGGCAGCATCCTCGGACGCGGATTCCTCATTCGCAAATACGCATGAAAACGAGACGACGGAGTGCGTCGTTCGTTCGAATGTGTGGTGCGGAATGGCCGTCCGGGGACCGACCGGGGTCGGCGCTCACTTCGGACAACTCGAAGAACCTTACGGACCGGGCACATCTGTGTCAACCCCAGGCTGACCGGCGGCGCGAGGTGCGCAAATCTCCCCCCGTCCTCATCCCGCCCGGTCTACCCTGGGGCCATGACTACGCATGCGCTCACGCTCAACCTCCGCTGGTGGGCCGCCTGACGGCGGCCGATCTGCAACGCGAGCACGCATGCGCTCACGGCCGCCGCTACGGCGGCCGTTTTTGTTTCTCCCTCCCCGGAGTGGCTCGGTCGCCGACGCGGTGGCCCCGACACCACTCACGTACAAGGGAGAGCGGGACATGACGAGGATCTTCAGCGGGGTCAAGCCGACCGGGCATCTGACGCTCGGCAACTACCTGGGGGCCGTACGGCAGTGGGTCGCCGCCGACCACGAGCCCGACGAGGCGCTGTTCTGCGTCGTCGATCTGCACGCGCTGACCGTCGAGCACGAGCCGGCGCGCGTACGGCGGCTCAGCAGGCAGGCGGCGACCCTGCTGCTCGCCGCCGGGCTGGATCCGCGGCGGTGCACGTTGTTCGTGCAGAGCCATGTCGACGAGCACACGCGGCTGGCGTACCTGCTGGAGTGCACCGCCACCGACGGCGAGCTGCGGCGGATGATCCAGTACAAGGAGAAGGCGGCGAAGGCCCAGGCCTCCGGGGACGGCGTACGGCTGTCCCTGCTCACGTATCCGGTGCTGATGGCCGCCGATATTTTGGCGTACCGGACCGATGAGGTTCCGGTGGGTGAGGACCAGCGGCAGCACGTCGAGCTGACCCGGGATCTCGCCGTGCGGTTCAACCAGCGCTACGGACACACCTTCACCGTGCCGAAGCCGACCCATCCGGCGGTGGCCGCACGGGTCATGGACCTGCAGGATCCGACGTCGAAGATGGGGAAGTCGCACGAGAGCGGTGCGGGGATCGTCTATCTGCTCGACGAGCCCGGGGTCGTGCGCAAGAAGGTGATGCGGGCCGTCACCGACAGCGGGGACGGCGGCGTGGTCTACGACCGGGACACGCGGCCGGGGGTCGCGAACCTGCTGGACGTCCTGGCCGCCTGCACGGGCGGGGATCCGGGGGCGCTCGCCGAGGGCTACACGGGGTACGGCGCGCTCAAGCGGGACGTCGCCGACGCGGTGGTCGAGCTGCTGCGGCCGGTCCGGGAGCGGCATGCCGAGCTGGCGGCCGATCCGGCGGAGGTGGAGAAGGTGCTGCGGGAGGGTGCCGGGCGGGCCCGGGAGCTGGCGCGGCCGGTGGTGGACCGGGCCTACGAGGCCATCGGGCTGCTGGCGCCGTGAGCGGGTACGGGCCCCCGGCTCGGGGGCCCGTACCGCGTGGTCAGCTGTTGCCGGAGGCGAGTTCGCGGCTGCGGTCGCGGGCCGCTTCGAGGGCGGCGATCAGGGCCGCGCGTACGCCGTGCTTCTCCAGCTCCACGATCGCGTTGATCGTCGTACCGGCCGGGGAGGTGACGGCCTCACGGAGCTTGACCGGGTGCTCACCGCTGTCGCGGAGCATCACGGCGGCGCCGATGGCGGCCTGGACGATGAGGTCGTGGGCCTGGGCACGGGGCAGGCCGAGGAGGATGCCGGCGTCGGTCATGGCTTCGACGAGGTAGTAGAAGTAGGCGGGCCCGGAGCCGGAGAGGGCGGTGGCCGCGTCCTGCTGGGACTCGGGGACGCGCAGGGTCTTGCCGACGCCGCCGAAGATCTCCTCGGTGTGGAGGAGGTGCGCGGCGGTGGCGTGGCTGCCGGCCGAGATGACGGACATGGCCTCGTCGACGAGGGCCGGGGTGTTCGTCATGACGCGGACGACGGGGGTGCCGGGCGCGAGCCGTTCCTCGAAGAAGGAGGTCGGGATGCCGGCGGCGCCGCTGATGACGAGGCGGCCGGCGGGGACGTGCGGGGCGAGCTCTTCGAGGAGCTTGGCCATGTCCTGCGGCTTGACGGTGAGGATGAGGGTGTCGGCGCGCTTGGCGGCTTCGGCGTTGCTGACGGCCTCGACACCGTAGCGGGAGTGCAGTTCCTCGGCGCGTTCCGGGCGGCGGGCGGTGACGAGGAGCTTCGAGGCGGGCCAGCCGCCCCGGATCATCCCGCTGAGCAGGGCCTCGCCGATCTTGCCGGTACCGAGGACTGCGACTGTCTGGGTCATGCCCGATCCACCTCGCCGAACTGTGTGTGCACGTGTGCTGGGGTACGTGTTCATCCTTGCACTCGTGCGCGGCGGGGCGGGGCGGTGTCCGGCCTGTGGTCAGGCATCAGGGGGTGCGGCATCAGGGGGTGCGGCGGCGGAGGGTGGCCGCGCCGAGGGCGAGGACGAGCAGGGCGCAGGCGGCGACGATCACGGCGTCTCGGATGAAGGCGGCGGTCATGTCGGTGTGGGTGAGGACCTGGTTCATGCCGTCGACGGCGTACGACATGGGCAGGACGTTCGAGAGGCCTTCCAGGACGGGCTGCATGGTGTCGCGGGCCGCGAAGAGGCCGCACAGGAGCAGTTGGGGGAAGATCACCGCCGGCATGAACTGGACGGCCTGGAACTCGGAGGCCGCGAAGGCGGAGACGAAGAGGCCGAGTGCGGTGCCGAGGAGGGCGTCGAGGAGGGCGACGAGCAGGAGCAGCCACGGGGAGCCGACGACGTCGAGGCCGAGGATCCAGAGGGCGAGGCCGGTGGCGAGGAGGGACTGGACGACGGCGACGGCTCCGAAGGCGAGGGCGTAGCCGGCGATGAGGTCGCCCTTGCCGAGGGGCATCGCGAGGAGGCGTTCCAGGGTGCCGGAGGTGCGCTCGCGCAGGGTGGCGATGGAGGTCACCAGGAACATCGTGATGAGCGGGAAGATGCCGAGGAGGCTGGCGCCGATGCCGTCGAAGGTGCGGGGGCTGCCGTCGAAGACGAAGCGGAGCAGCGTCAGCATCAGTACGGGGACCAGGAGCATCAGCGCGATGGAGCGCGGGTCGTGGCGGAGCTGGCGCAGGACGCGGGCGGCGGTGGCGGTGGTGCGGGCCGCGCTCATCGCGGTCGCGGTGGTCATGGTGGTCATGGTCGTGGTCGTCGTGGCGGTCATCGCTGTGTCTCCCGGGCGAGTGCGTCGGCCTCGTCGACGAGGCGGAGGAAGCCCTCTTCGACGGTGGCGGAGCGGGTACGGATGCGCAGGGCGTCGGGGGTGTCCTGGGCGAGGATCCGGCCTTCGCGCATGAGGAGCAGATCGTGGCAGCGCTCGGCCTCGTCCATGACGTGGGAGGAGACGAGCAGGGTGGCGCCGCGGGTGGCGGCGAGGTTGTGGAAGAGGTTCCACAGGTCGCGGCGCAGGACGGGGTCGAGGCCGACGGTGGGTTCGTCGAGGACCAGGAGCTCGGGAGTGCCGAGGAGGGCGACGGCGAGGGAGACGCGGCTGCGTTGGCCGCCGGAGAGGTTGCCGGCGAGGACGGTGGCGTGGCTGCTGAGGTCGACGTCGGCGATGGCGCGGGTGACGGTCGCGTGGCGGCGTTCGGCGGCGGCGCGGCCGGGGTCGAGGATCGCGGCGAAGTAGTCGAGGTTCTGCCGGACGGTGAGGTCGTCGTAGACGGAGGGCGCCTGGGTGACGTAGCCGATGCGGTGGCGCAGTTCGGGGTGGCCGGCGGGGCGGCCGAGGACGTCGAGCGTGCCCGTGACGTGGGCCTGGGTGCCGACTACGGCGCGCATGAGGGTGGATTTTCCGCAGCCGGAGGGGCCGAGGAGGCCGGTGATGCGCCCGCGGGGGACGTCGAAGGCGATGCCGTCGATGACGGTGCGGGGGGTGCGGCCGGTGCCGCGGCGGACGGTGAGGCCGTGGGCGTGCACGGCGGGCGGGGTGCCCTCGGGCGGATTATTCATCATGTGATGAATAATGCTCCTGGCGGTGCCGGGGCGTCAATCGATGGGTCGGGTCGGGAGTGGGGCGGGGCCGCGGGCCCGGCTACTTCTTGCGCTTGGGGCGGCGCGCGGCCGGGTTTCCGGTGCGGGCGCTGCGGCGGCGGGCGAATTCGGTCACGGCACGCTCGTACTCGGCGCGGCGGAGCTTCTCGCCCGGGGCCTCGACGAGGCAGCGGAGGAAGTACGCGATGAGGGAGCCGATGAAACCGATCGCCTTCAGGCCCTTGAGGGCGGCCTCGTCGGAGGAGGGGGCCGGCCTGCGGCTGAAGGAGTCCCAGGTCTTGGCGAAGGCGATGGAGCTGGCGACCGCGAAGAGGACGACGACGGAGATGCTGAGGAAGGGGCCGACGTTGCCGATCTCCAGGCCCTCGTAGGCGAGGCGCAGGAGGAGCGCCGCGGCGAAGGCGGTGACCAGCGAGCCGACGGCGACGGCGGCGCGGCGCAGGCCGTAGTTGCCGTCGTGGTTCACCCAGGTGGTGCCGAAGTAGCGGATCGGCTCGGGCTCGGGTCCGGCGGGGATCGCCGTGGCCGGGGCCTGCGCGGCCGGCTCGGCGGGGGTCTGGTCTCGCTGGTCGTCGCTCACACCAGCGATTATCCACCGCCGAGCCGGGCGGGCCGGGTGTGTCTCACGTGTCAGACGGGGCCGGCTGGGCTTCCGTACCCGTCAGGCGCAGCGGGTGGCGACGTAACCGTCGCTGCCCGTCTTCACGTACGCGTCGGACACGAACTCGCCGTTGCCGATGCAGTCCCAGATGTTCGTCGTGCCGTACGGGCCCGAGATCCACGTGCCGGGGCACTGGCAACGAATCGTGACCGTCGCGCCGAGCGGCAGGACTCTGGAGACGGAGTAGTTGGTTCCCGGGCCGGTGCGGACATTGACCTGGTAGCCGGGAGCGACCGGGAAGGTCTGGAAGCCGGACGTGGCGGCCAGGCCCTGGACTTGGCTTGAATCGTTCTCAACGGACATGCGAAAACTCCCCCCTTGGGTGTTGCTCTGCGCAACGCGCGCAGGGTAGCAAGCCCTTGGATGTTCGCACGGGCCATCGACTAGGCTCCGGCGGGGGTGGTGAGCGGTGCAGTCACTGTGCGCGGACTACGCGGGGTTTCCGGAGTACGCCGGGCAGTACCGGCTCGAATCCGTGCTCGGCTCCGGCGGTATGGGCGTCGTCCACCTGGCCACCTCCAGCTCGGGGCTGAAACTCGCCGTCAAGGTCGTGCACGCCCAGCACGCGGTGGATCCGGAATTCCGGGCGCGGTTCCGGCAGGAGGTCGCCGCCGCGCGGCGGGTGAGCGGGGCTTTCACCGCGCCCGTCGTGGACGCCGATCCGGATGCCGAGCGGCCGTGGATGGCCACCCTGTTCATCGATGCCCCGACGCTCTCGGATCGCGTACGGGAGCGGGTGCTGGACCCGGTCGAACTGACCCGGCTCGCGGCCGGGCTGGCGGAGGCCCTGCGGGACATCCACCGGGCCGGGGTCGTGCACCGGGACCTGAAGCCCAGCAACGTGCTGATGGCCCCGGACGGGGTCCGGGTCATCGACTTCGGCATCTCGCGCCCGGCCGACAGCGATCTGCGGACCGAGACGGGCAAGCTGATCGGGACACCGCCGTTCATGGCTCCGGAGCAGTTCCAGCGGCCCCGGGACGTGGGAACGGCCGCGGACGTGTTCGCGCTGGGTGCGGTGCTGGTGCACGCGGCGACCGGGCGCGGGCCGTTCGACTCCGACAGCCACTACCTCGTGGCGTACCAGGTCGTGCACGCCGAGCCCGACCTGACGGGGTTGCCGTCACGGCTCGTCCCGATCGTGGCCCGCTGCCTGGCGAAGGATCCCGCGGAACGGCCCACCGCTGCGGAGCTGATCGCCGCTGTCCGAACCGTGACGAGCCCGACGGCCGAGGACACCCAGCCCTTCATCCCGCAGCCACGCCGGCCGGTCCCGGCCGAGGAGGTCACGCACAGGCGGGACCGGATCGCCCCCGTGGACTCGGGCGCGGACGTCACGGGTAGTGCCCGGCGGCGGCCCGCGGTGGTGGCCGCCGCCGGGATCGCGCTGCTGCTGGCGCTGGGATCGGCGGGCGGGTACCAGTACCTCGGCGCGGCAGCCGAGCCGTCGGGACCGCAGGCCTCACAGGAGGCACAAGGGCCGCCGCCCTTCGTCCCGTGGGCCGCGGAGCTGGGTGAGCGGGGGGCCGGAAATCGTGCCGCTGCCTGTTCCTGGTCGGCGGATGCCCTGTACTGCTCGGGGCGAGGAGTGGCTGTGGCACGGCTGAACCCGGCGGACGGCTCGGTGCTGTGGTCCGCGCGGGCTGCCTCCGCCGACCGGACGGCGAAGGACAGCGCCCCCATGCACGGAGGCGGGATCGTCGTCGCGGTCGCCTCCGCCAGTCGGCTGCTCCAGGCACTGGATCCCGGCAGTGGCGCGGAGCGCTGGAAGCGGAACCTCCCGGACGCCACCCAGGTGGTGATCGTCGGCGAGCGGATGCTGCTGGCGGGACCCGGCGGGGACGTGACCGTGCTCGACGCGGCGGACGGCACTCCGCGCTGGTCCAAGAAGATCGGCGGGGTGGGTTCGACCTGGTGGTCCGGACCGGACGAGTCCGGACGGCCCGTTCTGTACGTGGCCACACGCGACGCCGACGGCAGGTCGACACAGCTCGCTTCGGTGGATCCGGTGAGCGGGAACGAGCGCTGGCACCTGCGTACGTCGGGGTTGCTGCGACCGGTCGGGGTGGCGGGCGGCGCCGCATGCTTGCTGGACAACGACGCCTCCAGCAAGACCCGTGCCGTCCTTCGCGTGGACCTGACGACGCGCTCCTTGCACCGGGTGCCCCTGTCGGCGCCGCTCTTCGACGCGGAGGCGACGGTGGGGGCCGACGGAACCGTCTACGCCTTCGGGACCTCGGGCGGGCTCGTGGCCGTCGGGCCGGACAAGGAACGGTGGCGGCTGGAGACGGGGGTGTCCGCCGCCTCGCGACCTGTGTTCGGGGACGGACGGCTGTACCTGACGGCGCAGGACGGGCGGTTGCTGGCCGTCGACGCGGGGGCGGGGCGGCTGCTGGGCCAGACCAAGCCCCGGATGGGGACGGGGCAGGACACCTTCAGCGCGACGCTGCCCGCGCCGGTGGTCGCCGACGGGCGGGTGTACGCGTCCGCGCCCGACGGGTCCGTGTTCGCCGTGGACGCGGCGAACCCCGCCGGGTGGTGACGCGCCCGGCGGGGTTCGGTGGTCGTGCGGGTCAGGCCAGGCGGGAGACGTCGCGGACCGCGCCCTTGTCGGCGCTGGTGGCCATCGCCGCGTAGGCGCGCAGGGCCGCGGAGACCTTGCGCTCGCGGTTCCTGGGGGTGTAGACGCCGCCCAGGGCCTCGTGACGGGCCGCCAGGGTGGCCTCGTCGACGAGGAGTTCGATGGAGCGGTTCGGGATGTCGATGCGGATCCGGTCGCCGTCCTCGACGACGGCGATGGTGCCGCCCGAGGCCGCCTCCGGGGAGGCATGGCCGATGGACAGGCCCGAGGTGCCGCCGGAGAAGCGGCCGTCGGTCACCAGGGCGCAGGACTTGCCGAGGCCGCGGCCCTTGAGGAACGAGGTCGGGTAGAGCATCTCCTGCATGCCGGGGCCGCCGCGCGGGCCCTCGTAGCGGATGACGACGACGTCGCCCTCCTTGATCTCCTTGCGGAGGATCTTGTCGACGGCCTCGTCCTGCGACTCGCAGACGACCGCCGGGCCCTCGAAGGTCCAGATCGACTCGTCGACGCCGGCCGTCTTCACCACGCAGCCGTCGACCGCGATGTTGCCCTTGAGGACCGCGAGGCCGCCGTCCTTGGAGTACGCGTGCTGCACCGAGCGGATGCAGCCGCCCTCGGCGTCGAGGTCGAGGGTCTCCCAGCGCTCGGACTGGGAGAAGGCGGTGGCGGAGCGCTTGCAGCCGGGGGCCGCGTGCCACAGCTCCATGGCCACGTCGGAGGCCGTCCCGGAGCGGGCGTCCCACTTCGCCAGCCAGTCCTCCAGGTTGGTGGAGTGGACCGAGGTGACGTCCTTGTTCAGGAGTCCGCCGCGGTGCAGCTCGCCCAGGATGGCGGGGATGCCGCCGGCGCGGTGGATGTCCTCCATGTAGTACGTGCCGCCGGGCGCCACGTTCGGCGCGACCTTGGACAGGCACGGGACCCGGCGCGAGACCTCGTCGATGTCCTTGAGGTCGTAGTCCAGGCCGGCCTCCTGCGCGGCGGCCAGGAGGTGCAGGATCGTGTTCGTCGAGCCGCCCATGGCGATGTCGAGGGCCATGGCGTTCTCGAAGGCCTCGCGGGTGGCGATGGAGCGCGGCAGGACGGAGTGGTCGTCCTGCTCGTAGTGGCGCTTGGTGATCTCGACGATCGTGCGGCCGGCGTCCTCGTAGAGGGCGCGGCGGGCCGTGTGCGTGGCGAGGACCGAGCCGTTGCCGGGGAGGGCCAGGCCGATGGCCTCGGCGAGGCAGTTCATCGAGTTGGCCGTGAACATGCCAGAACACGAGCCGCAGGTCGGGCAGGCGTTCTCCTCGATGCGCAGGACGTCCTCGTCGGAGACGTTCTCGTTCGAGGCGTCGACCATCGCGTCGATCAGGTCGAGCTTGCGGACGGTGCCGTCGACGAGGGTGGCCTGGCCGGCTTCCATCGGCCCGCCGGAGACGAAGACCACCGGGATGTTCAGGCGCATGGCGGCCATCAGCATGCCGGGGGTGATCTTGTCGCAGTTGGAGATGCAGATCAGGGCGTCGGCGCAGTGGGCCTCGACCATGTACTCCACGCTGTCCGCGATCAGGTCGCGGGAGGGCAGGGAGTAGAGCATGCCGGCGTGGCCCATGGCGATGCCGTCGTCGACCGCGATGGTGTTGAACTCGCGGGGGATCGCGCCCGCGGCGCGGATGGCGTCGGAGACGATCCGGCCGACGGGGGCCAGGTGGGTGTGGCCGGGGACGAACTCGGTGAAGGAGTTGGCGACCGCGATGATCGGCTTGCCGATGTCCTCGCTCGCTACGCCCGACGCACGCATAAGGGCGCGTGCGCCCGCCATGTTGCGGCCGTGGGTGACGGTGCGGGACCTCAGCTCGGGCATCGGGTTCACTCCCCATGGGTGCGGCCGGCCTTGCGAGCGCGGCCACGACTGTAGATATGAATCAGTTACGAGGCTACGCTCCTGGCCCGCGATACGGACAGCAGGTCCGCATGTCGGGACGGGCGGCTCATTCCTCGGTCAGGTAGCGCTGCAGGGTCGGGGCCACCAGGGCCACGATGTCCTCGGGGTCGGCGGACGCGAGGGGCTCGACCTGGACCACGTACCGCAGGATGGCGATGCCGACCATGTGGGAGGCGGCCAGCTCGGCGCGGAAGGTCGGATCGGGGACGTCGAGGTCGGCGGCGACGCGCTCCAGGACGCGGCGCAGGACGAGCCCCCGCAGGACCTTCGCGGCGGCCTCGTGCGTGAGGGCCGACCGGATCACGGCGAGCAGCGGGACCCGGGTGACCGGGTTCTCCCAGACACCGAGGAAGTAACGGGCGAGCCGTTCGCCGATGCCGTCGGGGCCCTCGCCGAGGATCGCCGGAACCACCATCGCCGGCTCCAGGCTCAGCTCGATGGCGGCGGCGAAGAGGTCTTCCTTGCTGCCGAAGTAGTGGTGCACCAGGGCCGGGTCCACGCCCGCGGCCTTGGCGACGCCGCGTACGGAGGTCTTGTCGTAGCCGCGTGCGGCGAACTCGGAGCGTGCGGCGAGGCGGATGCGCTCCTGGGTGCCGGGGCCTTCGTCGGCCTCGTCCTGGCGGGGGCGGCCGGGGCCGCGGCGGCGCGGCCGCACGGGCTCGGTCATGGCCTGCGGGCCCGGTCGCGCGCGTCGGGGGCGGACGCGGTGGCCGTGGTGGTGGGTGTCGTGGCGGTGGCGAGGTGCAGGCGGGTGAAGGCCAGCGCCTCGGCGAGGTCCGCCTCGCGCTCGGCGGAGGACATGGCGCGCCGCGTGTTGACCTCGATGACCACGTGCCCGTCGAACGACGTGCGGGCGAGCCGTTCCAGCAGCTCGGCGCAGGGCTGCGTACCGCGCCCGGGGACCAGGTGCTCGTCCTTCGCCGAACCGTTTCCGTCGGCGAGGTGGACGTGGGCCAGCCGCTCGCCCATCCGGTCGATCATCGCGGTCGCGTCCGTGCGGGCGGTCGCGGTGTGCGACAGGTCGACGGTGAAGTGCCGGTAGTCGTCCTTCGTCACGTCCCACTCGGGCGCGTACGCGAGCATCTCGCGGTCGCGGTAGCGCCAGGGGTACATGTTCTCGACGGCGAACCGGACGTCGGTCTCGTCGGCCATCCGCCAGATCCCGGTGACGAAGTCACGCGCGTACTGGCGCTGCCAGCGGAACGGCGGGTGCACGACGACGGTGGACGCGCCGAGCCGCTCGGCCGCCGCCCGGGCGCGCTGGAGCTTGGTCCAGGGGTCGGTGGACCAGACCCGCTGGGTGATGAGCAGACACGGCGCGTGGATGGCGAGGATCGGCACCTGGTGGTGGTCGGACAGCCGCCGCAGGGCGTCGACGTCCTGGCTGACCGGGTCCGTCCAGACCATCACCTCGACGCCGTCGTAGCCGAGGCGCGCGGCGATCTCGAAGGCGGTCGCCGTGGACTCCGGATAGACGGAGGCGGTGGAAAGGGCGACTTTCGCGGTCGGGATGCGGACTGGTTCTGCCACGGGGACAGGGTACGGGCCCCACGCCCTCCCGGGGCCTCCCACCCCTCGTCCCGGGCCGGCTCGACCCGCGCCCCGGGCCGGCACGCCCCCTTGCCCGTGCTATCCGTTCCCCGTCGGCAGGTGGTCCAGCCGACGCAGGATGACGCCCTCGCGCAGCGCCCAGGGGCAGATCTCCAGCTCGTCGACGCCGAACAGGTCCATCGCACCCTCCGCGACGAGCGCGCCCGCCAGCAGCTGGTTCGCCCGGCCCTCGGAGACGCCCGGCAGGGCGGAGCGCTGGGCGGTCGTCATCGCGGCCAGCCGGGGGACCCACTCCTCCAGGGACTTGCGGGTCAGGTCCCGCTGTACGTAGAGGCCGTCCGCCGAGCGGGCCGCGCCCGCGATGCGGGCCAGCTGCTTGAACGTCTTCGAGGTCGCCACCACGTGGTCCGGGGCCCCGAACCGGCTGAACTCGCCGACCGTGCGCGCGATCTCGGCCCGTACGTGCCTGCGCAGGGCCTTGACGTCCAGCGCGTCCGGCGGGTCGCCCGGGAGCCAGCCCGACGTCAGGCGGCCCGCGCCCAGCGGCAGGGAGACGGCCGCGTCCGGGTCCTCGTCGATGCCGTACGCGATCTCCAGCGAGCCGCCGCCGATGTCGAGGACCAGCAGCTTCCCGGCCGACCAGCCGAACCAGCGGCGCGCGGCGAGGAACGTCAGCCGCGCTTCGTCGCCGCCGCTCAGGACGGGCAGATCGACACCGGTTTCGGCCTTGACCCGCGCCAGGACCTCGTCCGCGTTCTTGGCCTCCCGTACGGCGCTGGTCGCGAAGGGGAGTACGTCCTCGCACCCCTTGTCCTCGGCGGCCTGCACGGCGTCGGTGATCACCGAGACGAGACGCTCGACACCCTCGGGGGTGACGGCGCCGTGCTCGTCGAGGAGCTCCGCCAGCCGCATTTCCACCTTGTGCGAGTGCGCGGGCTGGGGGCGCGCGCCGGGGTGCGCGTCGACCACCAGCAGATGGACCGTGTTCGAACCCACATCAAGGACACCGAGTCTCATAGGGGGAAACGCTACTGCGATGAACGCGGAGGGGTTGCGTAAGGGGCGCTTAGGCTTAGGTTTGTGCCAAATACGAAGAAGGCCAACAAGACCCGGTCGAAGAACGACAAGGGCACCGACAACGACATGGCCAAGGTCAAGGCCGCGAACGGCGGCAAGGCCAAGGCCAAGGCCGCGCTCGCGGCCGACGAGAAGGGCCTCGACTTCCCCCGGGCCTGGGTGGAGTTCCCCGATCCGGCCGACGACGAGCAGGTCTTCCGCTGCGACCTGACCTGGCTGACCTCCCGCTGGACCTGCATCTTCGGCAGCGGCTGCCAGGGCATCCAGGCGGGCCGGGCGGACGACGGCTGCTGCACGCTCGGCGCGCACTTCTCCGACGAGGACGACGAGAAGCGCGTCGCCGGGCACGTGGCCCGGCTGACCCCCGAGCTGTGGCAGTTCCACGACGTCGGCAGCGAGACCGGGTGGACGCAGCTGGACGACGACGGGGAGAAGCAGACCCGCCGCTGGGACGGCGCGTGCATCTTCCTGAACCGGCCGGGGTTCCCCGCCGGGGCCGGCTGCTCGCTGCACATCCTGGCGTTGAAGAGCGGCCAGGAGCCGCTGGAGACCAAGCCGGACGTCTGCTGGCAGCTGCCGATCCGCCGTACCTACGACTGGATCGACCGGCCCGACGACACCCGCGTGCTCCAGGTGTCGATCGGCGAGTACGACCGCCGCGGCTGGGGTCCGGGCGGCCACGACCTGCACTGGTGGTGTACGTCGGCCACCTCGGCGCACGGCGCCGGGGACCCGGTGTACGTGTCGTACCGCGCGGAGCTGACGGAGCTGATGGGCAAGGAGGGCTACGAGGCGCTGGTGAAGCTGTGCGAGGCGCGGCTGGCCTCGCTGCTGCCGATGGCCCCGCACCCGGCCGATCCCGCCTAGTGCTGTGGCCCGGTGAACCTTGCCGGTCGCAGCACTAGGTCGAGGAGGTCGACGGCGCCGGGGAAACCGTTCCTCCTGAGGTCGGCGTCGGCGTCGCGGACTCCGTCGGCGTGGGCGTCGGGGTCGGCGTGGGCGTCGGCGTCGGGGTCGGCGTGGGAGTGGGCGTGGGAGTCGACGGCGGCTCCGGTGTCGGTGCCGGGCGCCCGCGGCCCTGGATGGCGACGACCGCGCCGCCGGGATCGACCCCCACCCTGGCGGACCAGGCCCCCACGGGCTGGGTTTCGGGGTCCACGGCGATCCGCAGGGTGACCGATTCTCCGGGGGCCAGGGTGCCTGCGGTCCGGCTCGCGCGCAGCCAGGGCGCGTCGGACCAGAGCCGCCAGTCCACCGGGCTGCCGCCGGAGGCGGTGAGGGTGATCACCGTGGTGGCGCCGTGGGAGGACGCGGTCACGGTGAGGCGGCCGGGGGCGCCGGGACGACCCGGTTCGGGGCTCGCCGGGGGCCCGGTGCTGATCACCTCGACGGAGACGTCGGGGGCGGCGCTGCCCGGGGCGAAGCCGGGGTGACTCGTGGTGGCGGCGGCGTTCCCGGCGTTCTCGTACGCGGTCAGCGGGCGGCCGCCGACGTGCGGCAGCGAGAGCTCGGACTCGCTCGCTGAGACGCGGGTGCCGTCGCCGCCGACGGGCTCGCCGGTGCTGGGCGCGCCGCGGTACGCCGCCCACAGGGCCAGGACCGGCGCCGCGACCACGGTGGCGACCACGGTGGTGGTCACCGCCCGCGAGCGCAGCCGGTCGCGGCGGGCCGCGTGGTCCTTGGGGTCCATCGGGAAGCCGGTGCGGTCGAAGCGCGGGCCGGGGCGGCGGCGGCCCCGGCCGGAGCGGATCATCGCCGCGTGGACGGCGGTGCGGGGGGCGGGGACCAGCGGGAGGGTGGCCGTGTCGACGGCGGAGCCGGGCCAGGGGGCCCCGGCGCCCACGCGTTCGGCGACGCGGCGGCAGCGCGGGCAGTCGTCGACGTGCCGTACGAGCTCGGCGCGCAGGGTGGTGGACAGCAGGACCTGTCCGTCGCCGGTGAGCCGGGAGACGCTGGGGCAGCCGCCGGTCTCCACGACGGCGAGGGCGGCGCGCGTGCGCTCCACCTCGCAGGCGGCGCCGGACAGGAGCTCGCGGGCGGCGGCCTCGGACGTGCCGAGGACGGCGGCCAGCTCGGTGACGTCGAGGCGGTGGCGGACGGCGAGTTCCAGCGCCTCGCGCTGCTCGGGCGTGGTCCCGGCGGCCTCCGGCCAGGCGAGCCGGGCCAGCTCGGTACGGCGGTAGGCGCTGACGTCAAGCGTGCGGCGGGCCTCGGGAACCCGGTCGGCATCGGTCCCGGAGCCGGTGCCGGTACCCGGCGCACGGCCGGGATCCATGCGCTCCGGCGCGCGCCGGGCGCAGTGCGCTCCCTGCCGCGCGTGCCGCTGCTCGGCCAGCCGACGCAGGCAGCCCCAGCGGGCGAGCGCGTACAGCCAGGCCCGCCGGTCCTCCTCGTCGGGACATCGGCCGGGGTGCCGCTCGGCCACGGCGAGTACGCCGCCCAGCACGTCGGTGGCGGTGTCGTGGTCGCACAGGACCGACAGGCAGTACGTGAACAGGCCGTCCAGGTAGGGCTCGTGCCGGAAAGCGGGCGGCTGCTCCACTTCGTGGGGCGTGCGCCCGTGCGCCCGGTGTGCGCCGGTGCGCGATGAGGAGTGTGCCTGGTTGCTGCTGTTCACCTGGCGACCGTAGGCGGCACGCCGGTGACCTCCCGGAAGCCTTCACCACATTTAGCCCTTACGGGTGAACAGATCGGTGCCCTGCTGACTCCGGTGTTGTCGGCTTGGCCGACAGCGCTGTCGGCTTTGTCAGCGGGTCCGGCTACCGTGAGCGCCATGGCTGCCCGCACTGCTCGTTCATCCGCCAAGGACCGGCCGTCCTACCGCTGTACCGAATGCGGCTGGACGACCGCGAAGTGGCTCGGGCGGTGTCCCGAGTGCCAGGCGTGGGGCACCGTCGAGGAAATGGGCGCGCCCGCCGTACGGACCACCGCCGCCGGCCGGGTGTCGACCGCCGCGGTGCCGATCGCGCAGGTCGACGGACGGACGGCGACCGCGCGCAGCACCGGCGTGGACGAGCTGGACCGTGTACTCGGCGGCGGGCTCGTGCCCGGCGCCGTGGTGCTGCTCGCCGGGGAGCCCGGTGTCGGGAAGTCGACGCTGCTGCTGGACGTCGCCGCGAAGGCCGCCAGCGACGCGCACCGCACCCTGTACGTCACGGGCGAGGAGAGCGCGAGCCAGGTGCGGCTGCGCGCCGACCGGATCAACGCGCTGAACGACCACCTCTACCTGGCCGCCGAGACCGACCTCTCGGCGGTGCTCGGGCATCTCGACGCCGTGAAGCCCTCCCTCCTGATCCTGGACTCCGTACAGACCGTCGCCTCCCCCGAGATCGACGGCGCGCCCGGCGGCATGGCCCAGGTGCGCGAGGTCGCCGGGGCGCTGATCCGCGCCTCCAAGGAACGCGGGATGTCCACCCTCCTCGTCGGCCACGTGACCAAGGACGGGGCGATCGCCGGTCCCCGCCTGCTGGAGCACCTGGTCGACGTGGTGCTGAGCTTCGAGGGCGACCGGCACGCCCGGCTGCGGCTCGTGCGCGGAGTGAAGAACCGGTACGGGGCCACCGACGAGGTGGGCTGCTTCGAGCTGCACGACGAGGGGATCACCGGGCTCGCCGACCCGAGCGGGCTGTTCCTGACCCGGCGCGCCGAGGCCGTGCCGGGGACCTGCCTGACCGTGACCCTGGAGGGCAAGCGCCCGCTGGTCGCCGAGGTGCAGGCGCTGACCGTGGACTCGCAGATCCCCTCTCCCCGGCGCACCACGTCGGGCCTGGAGACCTCACGCGTCTCGATGATGCTGGCGGTGCTGGAGCAGCGCGGCCGGATCACCGCGCTGGGCAAGCGCGACATCTACAGCGCCACCGTGGGCGGGGTGAAGCTGACCGAGCCGGCCGCCGACCTGGCGATCGCGCTCGCGCTGGCCTCGGCCGCCAGCGACGTCCCGCTGCCGAAGAACCTCGTGGCGATCGGGGAGGTCGGCCTGGCGGGTGAGGTGCGGCGGGTGACCGGCGTGCAGCGGCGGCTCGCGGAGGCGCACCGGCTCGGCTTCACGCACGCCCTCGTGCCGTCGGATCCGGGCAAGGTGCCGGCCGGGATGAAGGTCATCGAGGTGGCCGACATGGGCGACGCCCTGCGCGTGCTGCCGCGCGGGCGTTCCCGTACTCCGGCGGCCAAGGAGTAGCTGGTCAGAGGGCCCGTACGGGGTCCTCGCAGGGCGTACCTGGCCAAGCCACGGCGGGGCCGTAGCGCGCGCCGGTAGACTTTGGGCTGGTCCGCCCGGCCGTACGCACGTCTTCGTGCCCGCGGCGCTGGGCGGCGCAACCCGCGACCGGAGGAGTGCAGTGGCAGCCAAGGACGGGGCAGCAGCATCCGGCAAGTCGGGCGCCGGCTCCAAGCAGGAGGCCATGATGCGCGCCTCGCTGAGCGCGGTCGCACCTGGTCAGCCGCTGCGTGACGGCTTGGAGCGGATCGTCCGCGGCAACACCGGCGGGCTCATCGTCCTCGGCATGGACAAGACGGTCGATGCCATGTGCACCGGCGGTTTCGTCCTGGACGTGGAGTTCACCGCGACCCGGCTGCGCGAGCTGTGCAAGCTCGACGGCGCGCTCATCCTCGACAAGGACATCACCAAGATCCTGCGGGCCGGTGTGCAGCTGGTGCCGGACGCGTCGATCCCGACCGAGGAGACCGGTACGCGCCACCGCACGGCGGACCGCGTCTCGAAGCAGTGCGGGTTCCCGGTCGTCTCGGTGTCGCAGTCGATGCGGCTGATCGCGCTGTACGTGGACGGGGAGCGGCGGGTCCTGGAGGAGTCCGGGGCGATCCTGTCGCGGGCGAACCAGGCGCTGGCCACGCTGGAGCGGTACAAGCTGCGGCTCGACGAGGTCGCGGGCACTCTGTCGGCGCTGGAGATCGAGGACCTGGTCACGGTCCGCGATGTGACGGCGGTCGCGCAGCGGCTGGAAATGGTCCGCCGGATCGCGACCGAGATCGCCGAGTACGTGGTCGAGCTGGGCACCGACGGGCGGCTGCTGTCGCTGCAGCTGGACGAGCTGACGGTCGGGATCGAGCAGGAGCGGGAGCTCGTCATCCGGGACTACGTGCCGGAGCCGACGGCGAAGCGTTCCCGCACGGTGGAGGAGGCGCTGCCGGCGCTCGACGCGCTGACGCATCCGGAGCTGCTGGAGCTGGCGATCGTGGCGAAGGCGCTGGGGTACACGGGGTCGCCGGAGACGCTGGACTCGGCGGTGTCGCCGCGGGGCTACCGGCTGCTGGCGAAGGTTCCCCGGCTGCCGGGGGCGATCATCGAGCGGCTGGTGGAGCACTTCGGTGGCCTGCAGAAGCTGCTCGCCGCCAGTGTGGACGATCTGCAGGCGGTGGACGGGGTGGGCGAGGCCCGTGCCCGTAGCGTCCGCGAGGGCCTGTCCCGACTCGCGGAGTCGTCGATCCTGGAGCGGTACGTCTAGGCTGCGCGCCGCGCCTGGGCTGCGCCGCGGCCCGGGGGACTTCGGCTGACGCGCCGCGCCTGGGCTGCGCCGCGGCCCGGGCGACTTCGGCTGACGCGCCGCCCCTGGGCTGCGCCGCGGCCCGGGCGACTTCGGCTGACGCGCCGCTGCTGGGGCTCCGCCCCAGACCCCGCGCCTCAAACTCCCCCAGCTACCGCTGGGCGGAACGTGTGAGCGCCGCTCAGCCGAATCCAGCCCCGCCGGCGATTGAGGCGCGGGGGTGTGGGGGCGGAGCCCCCGCCAACCGGCCCGCAGAGGCTAGTCCTGCTTCAGGACGAACGAGGTTCGGGCCACGGGCATGCCGGGCGACTTGACCTCGACCACGTACGTGTCGGGAGCCGCAGCCCCCGCCGGAGGCGTAGCGCACTGGTCGGCAGCGCTGAACCGGCGGTCCCACTCCAGCGACTGCTTCGTCTCGCCCTGCGCGGGGAGGCGGAAGAACGCGTTGCCCGCGCCCGTCGGGCAGTCCGCCGAGGACCACACCGGCTTGCCGCTGGTCGCCTGAAGGATGGTCAGGACCGCCTGCTTCGGGCCTAGGTCGATCTTGCAGGTGGTGCCGGCGATGTTGCGGGCGACGAGTTCGAGGCGGGGCTTCTCGTTCGCCTCGTACTCGTTCTTCACGCTCTTGACCTCCCACTGCAGCGCGGCCGGCGCGCACGTGGGCAGGGCCGAGTCCGCCGGGACCGGGGCCGCGCCGCCCGAGCCGGAGCCCGCGCCGGAGGCGCCCGTACCGCTGCCCGGGTCACCGTTCTTGCCCGAGTCGGTGGAGCCCCCACCCTCGGAACCCGCGGCCGTACCGGCACCCGTACCACCGCCGCCCGACTCCGCGCGTCCGCCCGGGGCCTGACTGATCGCCGGACCCGTACCGGCCGGTCCGGGCGTGATCGTGGTGACGGGATCCTTGCCGCCCTGGCCCTTTCCGTTCGTACTCGTCTTCCCCCCGCCGGAACTGACGGTCCATACGGCGAGGAGTGCCAGGAGCGCGACAACGGACGCCAGCACAGCCCTCCGTCGCCAGTAGATGGAGGAGGGGAGCGGCCCGACCGGATTGCGCAGAGATCCCACGGACGGAACTTTACGAGAGTCCGGGACCCGATCAGTGCCCCACATGCCGCACGGCGGACTTGATTTGGCGATGATCATCCTGCGGGCGCAACCCGGACCGCCGGGAATCGGCCAAGAGTCTGACGCGGAGGCCGGTCACGCTTGCGTACGGTCGGTGACCATGGACAGCTCCGGCCTCTACCGCGACATCACCGGCTTCGCCCACTCGACCCCCACCTGGGTGCGGTCGGCGTCCGAGGTGTGGACGGAGTACGGGCTGCTGCTCTTCGGAGTGCTCTTCATAGCCGTCTGGTGGCGCTCGCGCGGGCACGGCCCCGGCTCGGTCGCCCTGGCCGTCCTGGCCCCGCCGGCCACCGCCGCCGCGTACGTCGCCTCGGAGGTCGTGAAGTCCACCGTGGACGAGGAGCGGCCCTGCCGCGCCGTCGCCGGGGCCGCGGCCGCGCTGATCCCGTGCCCGCCGACCGGCGACTGGTCGTTCCCCAGCAACCACTCCGCCCTCGCGGGCGCCGCCGCCATCGCGCTGGCCCTGGCCGTACGCCGCCTCGCGCCGCTGACCGTGCCGCTCGCGCTGCTGATGGCCTTCTCCCGCGTCTTCGTCGGCGTGCACTACCCGCACGACGTCGCGATGGGCCTGCTGCTGGGCGGTTCGCTGGGCGCCCTCGTCGTCCTGGTGCTCGCCGGTCCCGTCAGTACGATCATCGCCGCCATGCGGGCTAGCGGGGTCCGCGTGGCTGTCTGGTTCACCGGCCAGGGCCCGGCGCGGTAGACCCGAAACGTGCCAGGATGCCGAGTGCCATGACTGCATCCCCCACTTCCTCCCCCGAGTCCCCCGACTCCGCTGACTCCCCCGAGTCCCCCGCCGTCTCCCACCCGCTGCACTCCCCCGTCATCGCGTGGTTCGACGAGCACGCCCGCGACCTGCCCTGGCGCCGCCCCGAGGCCGGCCCCTGGGGGGTCATGGTCAGCGAGTTCATGCTCCAGCAGACCCCCGTCAGCCGGGTGCTGCCGGTGTACGAGCAGTGGCTCGCCCGCTGGCCCCGGCCCGCCGACCTGGCTGCCGAGGCCCCCGGCGAGGCCGTACGGGCCTGGGGGCGGCTCGGCTACCCCCGCCGGGCCCTGCGGCTGCACGGCGCGGCCGTGGCGATAACGGAGCGGCACGGGGGCGACGTACCGCGGGATCACGCGCAGCTCCTCTCGCTGCCCGGGATCGGCGAGTACACCGCGGCCGCCGTGGCCTCCTTCGCGTACGGGCAGCGGCACGCCGTACTCGACACCAACGTCCGCCGGGTCTTCGCGCGCACCGCCACCGGGGTCGAGTACCCGCCGAACGCCACCACCGCCGCCGAACGGCGCCTCGCCCGGGCCCTGCTGCCCGGGGACGAGGACACCGCGGCGCGCTGGGCGGCGGCGTCGATGGAGCTCGGCGCGCTGGTGTGCACCGCCAAGAACCCCGACTGCGCCCGCTGCCCGGTGGCCGGGCTGTGCGCGTGGCGCCTCGCCGGGAAGCCGGCGCACGAGGGGCCGCCGCGGCGCGGGCAGACGTACGCCGGGACCGACCGGCAGGTGCGCGGCAGGCTGCTCGCCGTGCTCCGGGAGGCGGTGGGCCCCGTTCCGCAGGCCGTGCTCGACACGGTGTGGGAGGAGCCGGTGCAGCGCGCCCGGGCGCTCGACGGGCTGGTCTCCGACGGTCTGGTGGAACCGCTCGAAGGCGGCCGCTACCGGCTTCCGCTGAGCTGATCCGCAGCTGATCCGCAACCGATCCCGAGCTGATCCACACCCGGCTGGAAACTGAGTCGATGATTCCGCTTCCAGCCGGGAAACCGCAGCTCACGGGCACTGTTACACAACCTATGGGTGTCCGTGCGCCCACCGAAGGCTGGCCCGCACAGGCTCGTGACAACCCCTCCGTACCTTCGGATCCGTAAGACGGCGGTTGAGCGGTTGGTCGGAACGGAGGCGGTCTGAGATGGCGCACGGCGAGGTACTCGAATTCGAGGAGTACGTACGCACTCGGCAGGACGCACTGCTGCGCAGCGCCCGGCGCCTGGTCCCGGACCCCACCGACGCGCAGGACCTCCTTCAGACCGCCCTCGTCCGCACCTACGGCCGCTGGGACGGCATCGCCGACAAGTCCCTGGCCGACGCCTACCTCCGCCGGGTCATGATCAACACCCGTACCGAGTGGTGGCGCGCCCGCAAGCTCGAAGAGGTCCCCACCGAGCAGCTCCCGGACGCCTCCGTCGAGGACGGCTCCGACCAGCGCGCCGACCGCGCCCTGCTGATGGACATCCTCAAGGTGCTCGCGCCCAAACAGCGCAGCGTGGTCGTGCTGCGACACTGGGAGCAGATGAGCACCGAGGAGACGGCCGCGGCACTCGGGATGTCCGCGGGTACCGTGAAGAGCACTCTGCATCGCGCGCTGGCCCGTCTCCGGCAGGAACTGGAGAGCCGGGACCTGGACATGCGCGCGCTGGAACGCGGTGACCACACCATCCGGTACGAGGGGCGTGAGCGGTGCGCGGCCTGAATGGCCAAGTTCTGACCGGCAGGGGTTCGCTGGTCCTGATGTCGGCGGGGACGGTCGTCCTCGTCGGCACTGCCGTGTTCGCGGTCGGGTGCGCCACGGGCGGCACGGGCCTGCGCGACGGCGGCCCCGCACGGACCGATTCCGTGGCGAAGACCACCCCGAACGCCCCCTCCCCCGACGCCTCCTCGGCCTCGGCGGCCGCCTCCGGCGGGCCCCTCAAGAAGGTGGACCCGGTGGCGCTCCTGAAGGCGGACCCGAAGGTCAGCGCCGAGATCAAGCGGGACCTCAAGCCCTGCACGGGCAAGGAGTACCCCGTGGACGTGAGCTACGGGAAGGTCACCGGCAGCACCGTCGTCGACATCGTGGTCAACGTCCTGTCCTGCGCCGACGCGCTGGGGCGGGGCTCGTACGTGTACCGCGCGGACGGCGCGAGGTACGAGAATGTCTTCTCGGACGAGCAGCCGCCCGTCTACGCGGAGATCGACCGGGGCGACCTGGTGGTCACCAAGCAGGTGTACGGGAAGAGCGACGCGCTCGCCTATCCGTCGGGCGAGGACGTGATCACGTACCGCTGGAACGGGGAGAAGTTCACCGAGCAGGACCGCGTGCACTCCGAGTACAGCAACGTGGTCGACGGCGGGAGCCAGCCCGCCCCGGCCACGCCCCAGAAGAACTGAGTACCGAAGAACCGAGGCGAGGCTTCCGCATGGCCGAGACCCATGTCCTGTTCGTGGAGGACGACGACGTCATCCGTGAGGCCACGACCCTGGCGCTGGAACGCGACGGGTTCGTGGTCACCGCCATGCCCGACGGCCTGTCCGGCCTGGAGTCCTTCCGGGCGGACCGGCCCGACATCGCCCTGCTCGACGTGATGGTCCCCGGCATGGACGGCGTGAGCCTGTGCCGCCGCATCCGCGACGAGTCCACCGTCCCCGTGATCATGCTGTCGGCGCGCGCCGACTCCATCGACGTGGTGCTGGGCCTGGAGGCGGGCGCCGACGACTACGTCACCAAGCCCTTCGACGGTTCGGTCCTCGTCGCCCGCATCCGCGCGGTGCTGCGCCGCTTCGGCCACGCCGGCGGCTCGCAGAACGGCGGCCCGGGCGGCGGCGCCGGCGAGGGCCAGGACGCGGAGCGCGGGGTGCTGTCCTTCGGCGACCTGGAGGTCGACACGGAGGGCATGGAGGTACGCAAGGCGGGCGCGGCCGTGGCGCTGACCCCGACCGAGATGCGGCTGCTGCTGGAGTTCTCCTCCGCGCCCGGCACTGTGCTGTCGCGCGACCGGCTGCTGGAGCGGGTCTGGGACTACGACTGGGGCGGCGACACCCGCGTCGTCGACGTCCACGTCCAGCGGCTGCGCACGAAGATCGGACAGGACCGGATCGAGACGGTCCGAGGCTTCGGATACAAGCTGAAGGCCTGAGGCACCGGAGCATGAGGCGCTTCACCCTGCGCACGGGGATCCGCTGGAAGATCACACTCGCCATCGCCGCCGTGGGCGCGCTCACCGCCGTCGCGCTGAGCCTGGTGGTGCACAGTGCTGCCCGCGTGTCGATGCTGGAGAGCGCCCGCGAGGTGCAGCTGGACCGCGTGCAGTTCATCTCCCGCAACGCCGAGGCCGGCCGCAAGCCGCCCATGGGCGCCAAGCTCAACGACCCGGAGCTGCCCGCCCAGCTGCGGGAGAAGGCGCGCTCCGGGCGGCGCGGGACGTACATCCAGGAGTCCGCGAAGGGGGCGCCCGAGGTGTGGGCCGCGGTGCCGCTCGGCAACGGGCAGGTGCTGTCGCTGCACACGCAGTTCCGGGAGAGCGCCAACATGGTGCGCGACCTGGACCGGGCGCTGGTGGTCGGCTCCCTCGCCGTCGTGATCGGCGGCTCGGCCCTGGGCGTGCTCATCGGCGGGCAGATCTCGCGCCGGCTGCGCAAGGCCGCCGCGGCCGCGCAGCGGGTGGCGCACGGGGATCCCGAGGTGCGGGTACGGGACGCGGTCGGTGGCGTCGTACGGGACGAGACGGACGACCTCGCGCGGGCCGTGGACGCCATGGCCGACGCCCTCCAGCAGCGGCTGGAGGCCGAGCGGCGGGTCACCGCGGACATCGCGCACGAGCTGCGGACGCCCGTGACGGGCCTGCTGACGGCGGCGGAACTGCTGCCTCCGGGGCGGCCGACCGAGCTGGTGCGGGACCGGGCGCAGGCGATGCGCGCGCTGGTCGAGGACGTGCTGGAGGTGGCCCGGCTGGACAGCGCGTCCGAGCGGGCGGAGCTCCAGGAGGTGGCGCTGGGCGAGTTCGTGAGCCGGCGCGTGACGGCGCTGATGCCGGAGGCCTCCGTACGGATCGTCGCGGACGAGATCGTCAGCACCGACCCGCGCCGCCTGGAGCGGATCCTGGGGAACCTGCTGGCCAATGCCGCGCGGTACGGGCGGCCGCCGGTCCAGGTCGACGTCGAGGGCCGGGTCGTACGGATCCGGGACCACGGGCCGGGCTTCCCGGAGGCGCTGCTGCGCGAGGGGCCGAGCCGGTTCCGGACCGGGTCGACGGACCGCGCGGGCGTGGGGCACGGGCTGGGGCTGACCATCGCGGAGGGGCAGGCGCGGGTGCTGGGCGCCCGGCTGACCTTCCGCAACGTGGCCGCCCCGGGCGGATCGGAGCGCGAGGGCGCGGCGGCGGGCGCGGTGGCGGTGCTGTGGCTGCCGGAGCACGCGCCGACGGCGACGGGAAGCTTCCCGGTGATCAAGCTGCCGCAGGGTTAGCCCCCTAGAGGACCCTCTGGGTCACGGTCGAGTCAGTACCGGGCGGTACGGGCCGGGGGGTCGTGACTTAGCATCCGTGGCATGACCGACGGCACGAATCCTCAGAGCAACCCGCAGCCCGAGCCCGCCCCGGGGAGTGGTGGCTACGGGTTCCCGCCGGGACCGCCCGCCCAGGGCGGCTACGGCTTCCCGCCCGGCCCGCCGGCGCAGGGCGGCTACGGCTTCCCGCCCGGGGCGCCCGCGCAGGGCGGCGGTGGCTACGGCTACCCGCAGCAGCCCGGGCAGCCGAACCCGTACCAGCAGGGCCCGCACCAGCCGGACCCGTACGCGCAGGACCCGGCGGCGCAGCAGGCCCCGTGGTCCCCGGCCCAGTCGGCGGTGCCCGGCATACCGGGCGGCGATCAGCCGGACTGGGAGGCCATGGCCGACCGCTCCGCGGCCGAGCGGCGCAAGAAGCGGATGTGGATGCTGGGCGGCGGGGTGACCGTACTGGCGCTGCTGGCCGGTGGCGGAACGTTCTTCCTGCTCAGCGGCGACAACGGGAAGCAGGGCGGAGGGGACGACAACCCGTCCGCGTCCGCCTCACCGTCCGGGCCGTCCGGCTCGAAGTCGCCGGCGCCGTACTCCCCCACCGTGGAGGGCGACGCGACGCTGCTGCGCGACAGCAACGGCAAGATCGGCATCCGGCTGGGCCCCGACACGCAGATCGCGCCGGTGGGCAAGCGGTTCCAGATCATCTCGAAGGGGACGGCGAACGCGTACGCGCAGGCCTCCGAGCAGGCGGTGGACGTGTCGAAGAGCTTCACCGTCACGGCCCGCGTCTACAACTCCGCCACCAAGGGCGGGCGGATCGCCGTGAGCCAGGGTGACGGGGAGTCGTTCTCGTTCGAGCTGGGTCTCGACGAGGTGAACGGCAAGCAGGCCTGGATCTTCCGGGTGCAGACGGGCGACAAGGGCGCCGCGGCGACCGCGCGGACCGTCGCCGCCGAGGGGCTGCCCATGGTCAAGACCCCCACGACACTGATGGCCACGTACGACGCGGAGAAGAAGACGATCGCCCTCTACGTGGAGGGCAAGAAGGCCGGCGAGATGGTGGTGCCGGGCATCTGGCAGGCCCCCGGACCGCTCCAGCTGGGTCGGTCCAAGCACCACAACATCTGGGTCAACGCGTGGCAGGGGGCCATGCACAACATCCGGATCTACGACTCGGCGTTCTCGCAGGAGCAGGTCACCGCCTACGAGGAGGGCAAGCTCGGCGCGGCGACGAAGCCGTCGCACTCGTGGCTGCTGACCTGAGGGGCCGGCCGGCCGGACGGGTCAGATGGTGACGCCGGCGTTGCGCAGGAAGGCCACCGGGTTGACGGCCGAGCCGTAGTTCGGGGTCGTCCGGATCTCGAAGTGCAGGTGCGGGCCGCTGGAGTTTCCGGTGTTGCCGGACAGGGCCACGTTCTGGTTCACGGCGACCTTCTGGCCGATCCGGACCTTGATCTTCGAGAGGTGCGCGTACTGCGAGTACGTGTTGTTCGCGTGCTTGATCACGATGGCGTTGCCGTACGCGGGGCCGTCGCCGCCGCCGTTGGGGCCCGCCTTGACGACGGTGCCGGCGGCCGCGGCCTTGACCGGGGTGCCGACCGGGACGGCGAAGTCCTGGCCGGAGTGCTTGTGGGACCACATGCTGCCGCCCTTGCCGAAGGTCGCGGACAGCGTGTACTTCGCGAGCGGCTTGCCCCAGAGGCCGGTCTTCGCGGCGGCCTTGGCGCCGGTGGTCTGCGTCGTGTCGGCGAACGCGGCGGTCGTCCCGGCCCCGAGAGCCAGCACCGCACCGAGAGCGGTGGCGCCGACGGCGATACGGGTACGACGGGTGCTGACGCGCTTCGCGGACATGAATGAGACCTCCGGGGCCGGGAACAAGGACGGGATCGGGCATCAAGCGACCCGGCACGCTCTGAGCGGTGTGCCGGGCTTGCCCACCCTTGGTAACCCGCGCCCCCCGACATCCCCAAACCTCCCGATTACTACCGGAGGCCGTAGGTACGGCCGGGACTGTCCGTCCTGTTGACCCCGCCACTACTGGGCCGGCGGTAGGGCAAATCGGACCTTTGGATCTACGAAAGTTCCTAGTAGGTCCGATTTGCCCTGTGCGGCTTGTCACCGGCCCGGGACCATTGGATCTCCCCTTCGGGACCGAAGACCTGCAACCGACGACCGCCCGCAACTACGCTCCAGCGTCGTGGACGCATCGGTTGCGGGAATCCGGCTGGCCTCGGGGGTCCTGACGCCCCTCCTCAAGAAGCTCTTCCAGGGGGAGGGCGCGGGCGCGGGCCTGGTGGACCGGCCGGTCCGGCTCTCGTCCTACGTGGCGTGGCGCGAGAAACGCGGCCTCGGCGCCGCCGACCTGCGGGTCCTCGCCGACCACCTGGTGCGCGAGGCCTTACGGGCCCCGGGCGAGCGCCCGCTCCCGCCCGGCGAGGAGGCGGGCGTGGCGGCCGCCCTCGCCGCCACCCTGCACGCGCTGGGCGACCTCGCCCTCTCGGACGTGGAGGCGGTGCGCCTCGGGCCACGGGCCTTCGCCCGGGAGCTCCTGGCCGCCGGCCCGCACCCCGGGCTCTCACGGGACGCCGGACTGTTCCACGCACGCCTGGTCGACCTGGCCTGCCTGCACATCCTGAACTTCTTCACCCAGCGCTCCACCTTCGTGGCCGCGACCCTCGTGGAGCAGAGCCGGCTGCACGCCGAGACCATCGCCAAGGTGGACGAGCTCCTCACCCGGATCCCCCGCCAGGACGGCCGGGACGCGGCCTTCGAGGACCGCTACCTGGCCTACGTGGCCCGGCGCCACAGCGCCCTGACCATCTTCGGCCTGGACCTGGCCCCGGGCTCCTCCCGCTGGCCGCTGGACGCGGCGTACGTATCGCTGGAGGCCGACCGGGCCGCGCCGGACGAGCCGGGCGCGAGCATCGCCCGCCGCACCCTGCCCGCCGACGCACTCCTCACCGAGCACCACCGGATCCTGCTGCGCGGCGAAGCCGGATCCGGGAAGACCACCCTCATCCAGTGGCTGGCCGTCTCCACCGCGCGCGGCCCCGGGAAGGGCCTCGTCCCGTACGTCCTGCCCCTGCGCGCCCTCACCCGCCACGGCGAGCGGCTGCCCTCCCCGCGCGAGTTCCTGGCCGGCTCCCCGCTGGCCGGGGAGGCCCCCGAAGGCTGGGAGGCCCGCGTCCTGCGCGACGGCCGCGCCCTGCTCCTGGTCGACGGCATCGACGAGATCCCGGCGGCCGAGCGGGACCGGGCCCGCGACTGGCTGGCCGACCTGATCACCGCCTACCCGGACAACCGCTGGCTGGTCACCTCCCGGCCCTCGGCGGTCCGGCAGGACTGGCTGGGTACGGAGGGCTTCGAGGAGGTGCTCCTCACCCCCATGACCCGGGACCATGTCCGCGCTTTCGTCACCCGCTGGCACGCGGCCGCCGGACCGCTCGACCCGGCCCTGGAGACCCGGCTGCTGGACTCCGTACGCACCAAGCCGGACCTGGCCCGGCTGGCCACCAATCCGCTGCTGTGCGGGCTCATCTGCGCCCTGCACCGCGAACGGCGCGGGTTCCTGCCCTCGGGCCGCAAGGAGCTCTACACGGCCGCCCTGTCGATGCTGCTGCACCGCCGGGACCGCGAGCGGGGCCTGCGCCTGCCGGAGCTGGCCGAGGAACCGCAGCTCCAGCTGCTCCAGCGGCTCGCGTACTGGCTGATCCGCAACGGCCGCACCGAGCTGGACCGGACCCGGGCCGAGGCCCTGATCGCGCACGCGCTGCCCGCCGTACCCGCCGTCCACGTCCTGGGCGGGGCCCCGGCGGTGTTCCGGCACTTCCTGGAGCGCACCGGGCTGCTGCGGGCGCCCACGGCGGACACCGTCGAGTTCGTCCACCGCACCTTCCAGGACTTCCTGGGCGCCCGGGCCGCCCTGGACGAGGGCGGCCTCGGCGAGCTGGCCGCCCACGCGGACGAAGACCAATGGGAGGACGTCATCCGCATGGCGGTGGCCCAGGGCCGCCCCCGCGACCGCGCCGAGATCATCCGGGAGCTGCTGGCCCGCGGCTCGCACCGGTCGGTCCTGCTCGCCCTGGCCTCCCTGGAGTACGCGGCCGAGCTGGACCCCGTACTGCGCGCCGAGGTGGAGCGGCGGGCGGGCGGGCTGATCCCGCCCACCAGCGTGGGCACGGCGCGCGAGCTGGGGCGGATCGGGCCGCTGGTCCTGGAACTGCTCCCGCCGCCCGAGGAGGCCCCCGACGGCGCTGCGGCCCTCTACACCGTCCAGGCCGCGGGCGGGGTGCTGTCGGAGCGCGCGATCCCCTTCCTCGCCCGCTACTGCGACCACCCCTCCTACGAGGTCCGCGCGGAGCTGGCCAGGCTCTGGCCGCGCTTCGAGACCCGCCGGTACGCCGCGGAGGTCATCTCCCTGCTCCCCGCCGGCCAGAACGTCACCGTCGTCTCGGACGCCGAGCTGGCCGCCCTGGCCGACTTCTCGCCCCGGCGGGACCTGAACGTGGTCGGCGAGGTGACGGGCGAGGCCCTCACCGCGTACCTCCGGGCGGTCAGGGCCGAGTACCTGACCGTGCGCGGCAACGGTCTGCTCACCGACCTCGACTTCCTGAAGGGCCAGGACGCCCTGGTCTCCATCGAGATCTCGCACTGCTCCGGGCTCCGGGATCTGGGCGGGCTGAGAGGACTGCCGGTCCGGTCGGCCGTGCTCGACCTGCGCGGCGACGCCCTGCCCATCGCCCCCGTCCTCGCCGGCTGGACCTCCCTGCGGCATCTCGTGCTCCGCGGCAGGCACGCCGGCTGGTCGCTGGACGGTTTCGCTCCCCGCGTGAAGCTGAACAGCGTCAATCTCTACTCGGTGACGCCCGAGAACGCCGGACCCGTCGGCCTGTCCCGCCACCGCGGGCTGCGGTCCGTCTCCCTCGGGGAGTGCTGGGCCCCGCGCCACCCGGGCGAGTGGCAGGAGCTCGCCCTGCTGACGGAGCTGGCCGAACTGGCCGTACCGGGCTCGGCCCTCGATTGCGCCCCCGACGGCCTGAGCATGCCTTCGGTGGAGGAGCTGCACGTGCCCCGGAGCATGATCGGTGGCCTGGACATCGCCCGCCGGTTGCCCGCGATCTTCCCCAACCTGCGCACCCTGAGCCTGGCCGGGGAGTACGACGAGCGAGCCGTCCGCGCCGTGCTGCCCTCGCACGTCAGCGTGTCCCATACGTGAAAGGGGGCGGTCCCGTACGTGAAAAAGGGGCGGCCCCGGGACTTCTCGGTCCCGGGGCCGCCCCTTCGTACTGCTGCCTACCCGAAGGGCTAGGCGCCCTTCGACAGGTCCGGGCCGGAGCCCGTGGCCTCGATCGGGGGGAGGTCCGGCAGAGCCGACTTCTCCTCGCCGCGGAAGGTGAACTTGGCGTCGTCGCCCTCACCCTCCTTGCCGACGACCACGATCTGACCGGGACGCAGCTCGCCGAAGAGGATCTTCTCCGACAGCAGGTCCTCGATCTCGCGCTGGATGGTCCGGCGCAGCGGCCGGGCACCCATGATCGGGTCGTAGCCGCGCTTGGCGAGCAGGAGCTTCGCGTCGCCGCTCAGCTCGATGCCCATGTCGCGGTCCTTCAGGCGCTCGTCGACCTTCGCGATCATCAGGTCGACGATCTGGATGATGTCTTCCTCGGTGAGCTGGTGGAAGACGACCGTGTCGTCGACACGGTTGAGGAACTCGGGCCGGAAGTGCTGCTTGAGCTCTTCGTTGACCTTCGCCTTCATCCGCTCGTAGCCGGTCTTGGTGTCGCCCTGGGCCGCGAAGCCCAGGTTGAAGCCCTTCGAGATGTCCCGGGTACCCAGGTTGGTCGTCATGATGATGACCGTGTTCTTGAAGTCCACGACCCGGCCCTGGGAGTCGGTCAGGCGACCGTCCTCCAGGATCTGGAGAAGGGAATTGAAGATATCCGGGTGGGCCTTCTCGACCTCGTCGAAGAGGACGACGGAGAACGGCTTCCGGCGCACCTTCTCGGTGAGCTGGCCGCCCTCTTCGTAGCCCACGTAGCCGGGGGGCGAACCGAAGAGACGGGAAACCGTGTGCTTCTCGCTGAACTCCGACATGTCGAGGGAGATCAGCGCGTCCTCGTCGCCGAAGAGGAATTCGGCGAGGGTCTTGGAGAGCTCGGTCTTACCGACACCGGACGGACCGGCGAAGATGAACGAGCCACCCGGGCGCTTCGGGTCCTTCAGACCCGCACGGGTACGGCGGATCGCCTGCGAGAGCGCCTTGATGGCGTCCTTCTGGCCGATGACCCGACGGTGGAGCTCGTCCTCCATGCGGAGCAGTCGCGAGGACTCCTCCTCGGTGAGCTTGAAGACGGGAATGCCGGTCGCGGTCGCGAGGACCTCGGCGATGAGCTCGCCGTCGACCTCGGCGACGACGTCCATGTCGCCGGCCTTCCATTCCTTCTCGCGCTTGGACTTCGCCGCCAGCAGCTGCTTCTCCTTGTCACGGAGAGACGCCGCCTTCTCGAAGTCCTGGGAGTCGATGGCCGACTCCTTGTCGCGGCGCACGCCCGCGATCTTCTCGTCGAACTCGCGGAGGTCCGGCGGCGCGGTCATCCGGCGGATGCGCATCCGGGAGCCGGCCTCGTCGATCAGGTCGATCGCCTTGTCCGGGAGGAAGCGGTCCGAGATGTACCGGTCGGCCAGCGTCGCCGCCTGGACGAGGGCCTCGTCCGTGATGGAGACGCGGTGGTGGGCCTCGTAACGGTCGCGCAGGCCCTTGAGGATCTCGATCGTGTGGGGGAGGGAAGGCTCCGCCACCTGGATCGGCTGGAAGCGGCGCTCGAGGGCCGCGTCCTTCTCGAGGTGCTTGCGGTACTCGTCCAGCGTCGTGGCACCGATGGTCTGGAGCTCACCACGGGCCAGCATGGGCTTGAGGATGCTGGCGGCGTCGATCGCGCCCTCGGCGGCGCCCGCACCCACGAGGGTGTGGAGCTCGTCGATGAACAGGATGATGTCGCCGCGGGTGCGGATCTCCTTGAGCACCTTCTTCAGGCGCTCCTCGAAGTCACCGCGGTAGCGGGAACCGGCGACCAGGGCGCCGAGGTCAAGCGTGTAGAGGTGCTTGTCCTTGAGGGTCTCGGGGACCTCGCCCTTGACGATCGCCTGGGCCAGGCCCTCGACGACGGCGGTCTTGCCGACGCCGGGCTCGCCGATGAGGACCGGGTTGTTCTTGGTACGGCGGGACAGCACCTGCATGACCCGCTCGATCTCCTTCTCGCGCCCGATGACCGGGTCGAGCTTGGATTCGCGGGCCGCCTGGGTGAGGTTGCGGCCGAACTGGTCCAGGACGAGCGAGGTCGAGGGCGTGCCCTCGGCCGGGCCGCCGGCCGTGGCCGACTCCTTGCCTCCGCCGGTGTAGCCGGAGAGCAGCTGGATGACCTGCTGCCGGACTCGGTTGAGATCGGCGCCCAGCTTCACGAGGACCTGGGCGGCGACGCCCTCGCCCTCGCGGATCAGGCCGAGCAGGATGTGCTCGGTGCCGATGTAGTTGTGGCCGAGCTGGAGGGCCTCTCGGAGCGAAAGCTCCAGGACCTTCTTCGCCCGCGGGGTGAAGGGGATGTGGCCGGACGGGGCCTGCTGCCCCTGACCGATGATCTCCTCAACCTGCTGGCGAACAGCCTCGAGCGAAATCCCGAGGCTCTCCAGGGCCTTAGCGGCGACACCCTCACCCTCGTGGATCAAGCCCAGGAGGATGTGCTCGGTGCCGATGTAGTTGTGGTTGAGCATCCGGGCTTCTTCCTGAGCCAGGACGACAACCCGCCGCGCGCGGTCGGTGAACCTCTCGAACATCGTTTATCGCTCCTCAGAGCGGTCGGGCAGTTCGGGGTCGGTCCCCGCCCTGTCCTTCCGCATGCTAGTCCCGCGGGGCGGGACAGCTCATTCCAACTGCCGACATCCGTCCACGGCTCACCCCCACATCTGCGAGGAAAACCGGCTTGAAGAGCCGACTACTGCTCCAACCCGATGGTGCGAGACGATGTTCCCGCAGGCCAGGCAGATACCCGTCATGCGTGTACGCCGATGGCGAACGGAAGCCGGTCAAATCAGCGTGTCGCCCCGATCCACTAGGAATGTCTTACCCGTAAGGACGGACACTCCATGCCGGTGACGCCGGTTCCCTCCGCTAAGGGCGAACACAGTTCCGTCCCGAATGTGGGACTGCACCCCTGCGGATGTTTACGTTCCGCATTGATGCGGGTGCCGTGTGTCACGTAGACCGTAACCCGGAGCCGTTCGGGGAGTTGCTCCGGACATGGTCCTCAGCACCGTCGGCGCGCCCACCGTCCCGCTGCCCCGCGTCCCGGCCGAGGAGGCCGCGTACGCCTCCTGGTACCAGCGGGTGCTCGGCTGGACCGTCACCGGAGGCCCGCCCGGCCAGCTCGCCACGGGGTCCCGGTTCGACGTACTGGAGCTGCCGTCCGACGCGGGTGCGGCGCTGCTGGACCGGCCCGTCGCCACCGGGCCGGTGGCCCTCATGGGGCGCCGGATGCGGTTCCTGGTGGCCGCGGGGAGCGCGGAGGAGCTGGACGGGCTGCTCGACTGGCTGGAGTGGGGCGGGGTCGCCCTGGATCTCGCCGCCTTGGGTGCGGGTGGCCGGATCACCGCTCCCACGCCCCCTGGACAGGCCCCGGACCCTCGGGGAGCCGCCGTGTGGCTGCGACCCCCCGAGCAGGGGTGTGAGGCACTGCTGCCCGCCCTGCCGGGCCTCGGGGAGGGCACCGGGCCCGCCCGTCGACCCGATCTCGTACGACTGGTGGCCGCCGCGGCGACGGAATGCCACCGCGCCCGCCTTCGGCGCCGTACGGTCCGGTCCGGTCAGCCCTTGGCCTTCTCGTAGGCCTCGCGGATCTCGGCCGGGACGCGGCCGCGGTCGTTCACGTTGTAACCGTTCTCCTTCGCCCACGCGCGGATCTCCGCGGTGTCCGGGTTACCGGCCGTCGCGGCGGCGCGGCCCTTGGCGCGGGCCGCGGTGGCGCGCCCACCGGTGCGGCGGCCGCCCTTGGTGTACGGGTCGAGCAGACCGCGGAGCTTTTCAGCGTTGGCGGTGGTGAGGTCGATCTCGTAGGTCTTGCCGTCCAGAGCGAACGTCACCGTCTCGTCCGCCTCGACGCCGTCGAGGTCGTCGACAAGAAGGACCTGAACCTTCTGTGCCACCGGGATTTCCTTTCATCGAAAAGCAGTACGCGGAAAGGAAACCGCTTTTGCCTGGAAAACACAAACCCCCCGGGGAGAGGTTCGAGACCGCAACAGGGCGGGAAACGTGCGCGATTCGGACATAGGCCACAGGCGGGCGGAGCGCCGGGAAAGCCGCGGTGATCGTTCAGAGGTGCAGAAGCATCCGACTGTTACCCAAGGTGTTCGGCTTCACTCGTTCGAGACCGAGGAACTCGGCGACACCCTCGTCATAGGAACGCAGGAGCTCCATGTAGACATCGGTCTCCACCGGGGTCTCGCCGATCTCGACGAAGCCGTGCTTCGCGAAGAAGTCCACTTCGAAGGTGAGGCAGAAAACCCGGCTCACCCCGAGCTCGCGGGCGGTCCGCAACAACTGCTCCAGCACCTGATGGCCGACGCCCGCGCCCTTCAAGTCGCGGTCGACGGCGAGAGTGCGCACTTCGGCGAGGTCTTCCCACATCACGTGGAGAGCTCCGCAGCCGACGACCTGGCCGTCGGAGTCGCGTTCCGCGACCCAGAACTCCTGGATGTCCTCGTAAAGGACGACCGGGGCTTTGTCGAGCAGGATCCGCTGCTGCACGTACTGGTCGAGCAGGCGCCGCAGCGCGGGAACATCACCTGTGCGGGCACGGCGGATCGTCACTGTTTCTGCATGCGCAGCGGAAAACTCTCCCATGGCCCCGGACGTTATCGCCCCGGTACGTCCGGACGCTCGGCGGAGTCCCCTTCGGCCTCGGCCGGCGCGGGGGCTTCGGCCGCGGCCCCGGCGGCCGACTCGGCGGCGGACTCGGCGGCCTCGTCGTCGTGCTGGACGATCCGAACGGCGTCCCGGAGGGCTTCCCGCTGTTCCGCCGACATCATGCCGAAGAAGGCGACGAGGGCGGCCGCGGGGTTGTCGCTCGTCGACCAGGCATCGTTCATCAGTGCGGCCGAGTAGGCGGCGCGGGTGGAGACCGCCGTATATCGATAGGCGCGGCCTTCCGCTTCCCGGCGGACCCAGCCCTTCTGATGAAGATTGTCCATAACGGTCATGACCGTGGTGTACGCGATGGACCGTTCCTGCTGGAGGTCTTCCAGCACTTCTCGAACGGTGACCGGGCGGTTCCACTGCCACACCCGCGTCATGACTGCGTCTTCGAGTTCTCCCAAGGGGCGAGGCACAACAGCACGATAGTGCGGCTTGTGGGTAATTGCCCGACTATTCGCTCGCCAACGCACAAAAAATCGGACGCGGGGCCCGAAGCCCTGCGCCCGATACCCGAAGAGTTCTACTTCTGAGGCTGGCGGGTGGCCTCGGCCCGGGCGATCACGGCGTCGACCGCCGCGTCCTCCTTGGCCTTGTTGGCGCCGCCCTGGCTCTTCACGATCGTCACGACGAGAGCGATGAAGAACGCGGCCATCACGACGGGGGGCACGAGCGCGGAGACGTAGTCCATGCCCTCAGCGTAGCTACATGGCGGCGCGCTCGGCCGCCGGGGGCGGGGTGGGCTTGCGGCGCGGCGGGAACACCTCGCCGGGCGTCGGGATGGGCCGCCCGGGCTGTTCGGGGCGCGGCGGCTCCTTGGGCTGCTTGGGCTGGGGCGTCGGGCGGCCCGGCTGCTCGTCCCGTCCGCCGGCCAGGGCCAGCAGCCGGGTCCGGGGCGCGGGGGTGGTCGACAGCCTCCTGCGTACGGAGCGCTCCGCGACGGCCTGGGCGCGGTCCAGCAGCGCGGCCGCGACCGGGTTGGCGCGCAGGGCGCGGAGTGCGGCGAGGTCGTCGGGTACGGGCTCGTACCCGGCGGCCAGGGCGTCCTGCAGCAGCTCCAGGTAGCCGGAGAGGCTGCCGGGCAGGGCGCCCCGATAGCGGGCGAGATCCTCGACGAGGAAGGCTCTGAGCCGGGCCGCCTCCTGGACCACGTCGTCCACCGACTGCGCGAGGCGCAGGCAGTCCTGGACCTCCTCGGCCGCGAGGGGGGCCGAGGAGGACTGAAGGGCGTGGGCGAGCGAGCGCCTGAGCACGTGCAGCTCAGCGGCACTGAACGCCATGCCGCCGCGGGATCCGTAGGGCGTGGGCATGGGCCGAAGATACGCGCTAATCGGACAAAATCCCCTGAGGGTGGGCGGTCTCGGCGCGGCGGACCCCTCAGCCGGTCTCTTTGACCGCGCGGAGGAATTCGGCCCAGGCGGCCTGGGTCGTGGCGAGCACGAGGTGCGCGGGGTCGGCGTGGTCGGCGACGCGCACCAGCGTGCCGGGCGCGGCGGAGACGTAGACGCAGGCGTCTCCCTCTCCGCAGAACGAGGACTTCTGCCACGTGGGCTGAGCGGTCATGGTGTCTCCTCCGGGCACGGTCGCCGGTCATTCCGTGGAGGACGGTATCGCCGCAACCGGCCAGGACCGCTGACTTCCGGGTAATTCGGAGTTTCGCACCACTGCCGTCCGGGGTGCGGGGGTGCCGCTGCGCGGAGCCTTTCCCCCACCCCGCCCCTTCCCGAAACTGTGGGCTCCGCCCCCAGTCCCCCCGGCGCCTCGAACTCCCCCAGACTCCGTCCGGGGGGACCCCCAGGCGGGGCTGGATGGTGCCGGGCCGGGCTGGGCTGGGCCGGGCCGGGCTGGGCTGGGCTGGGCTGTAGCGCCTTACAAGCGGGCCGTGAATTCCGATACCGCCGAGATCACGTCCGACGCGGTCCAGGACAGGCCCGGTGTCGTGACCTCGACCTCCGTCATCGACACACCGGGTGCGGGCGTCGGGGACCAGCGGCGGAACAGGACCCGTCCCGTCTCCTCCGCCGTGCGGAGCCCCGCCTCCGTCAGGTGGTCCGCCCCGTACGGCAGCCACACCTGGAACTGGTGCGTGTGCGGCTCCTCCGGGTTGATCCGGAACCAGGGGATCCCGGCCGCGGTGAGCGCCGGGCCCAGCGCGGCCGCCACCCTCCGCGCCTGCGCGACGTACGACGGCAGGCACGGAAGCTCCCGCTCCAGCCCGGCCAGCGCGGCGAGGGCCTGCGGGAACTGGCGGAAGATCTGGCCCCCGTACCGGTGCCGCCAGACCCTGGTCTCCTCCACGAAGTCCCGCGGCCCGGCCAGGGCCGCCCCGCTCAGCCCGCCGAGCGACTTGTAGAGCGAGACGTAGACCGAGTCGGCCAGCGCCGCGATCTCCGTCAGCGGGCGCCCGAAGTGGACCGTGGACTCCCACAGCCGGGCTCCGTCGAAGTGCACCACCGCGTCCCGTTCCCGGGCCGCGTCGACCAGCGCCTCCAGTTCCTCCCACGTGGGCAGCAGGAAGCCCGCGTCCCGAAGGGGCAGCTCCAGCATCAGCGTGCCGAACGGCTCCGCGAGTCCGGAGACCTCCGCGGCCGTCGGCTGGCGGGCCTCCGTCGTCGGGTGGGCCACCCGGAGACCGGAGACCGTCGAGAGCGCGTCCCCCTCCCACCGCTCCGGATGGCTCATCGGGTGCAGCGCCACCACCGGGTTCCCGGTGTGCCCCGCCCAGCACCTCAGCGCGACCTGCTGCGCCATCGTCCCGGTCGGGAAGAACGCCGCGTCCTCGGTGCCCAGCAGCTCCGCGACGCGCCGCTCCAGCACGTCGACGATCCCGTCGCCGTACACGTCGGCGGGCTGGTCCATGTCGTACGGGGCTTCGGCGAGCGGGGCCAGCAGCTCCGCCATCGTCGGTTCGCGCAGGGAGCCGGAGAGTTTCCGCTCCGCCGCCCGCCAGGCCGCCACCTGCCGCTTCTCCCGCTCGGTGTCCTCATTCATGGCCCGAATCATCGCCGACCGGCCAAAGGGCCCAGGGGCTAGCATGGCGGCGTATCGTCCGGTACCCCCCGCGGACTGGAACGGAAGGCCCTCCCCGCGTGAACCCAACACAGCAGCCACGCCCTGCCCGGCTGGCGGTCGGCGTCGTCGGAGCCGGCCGGGTCGGCCCCGCGCTGGCGCGCGCGCTCCAGCAGGCAGGGCACCGGCCCGTCGCCGTCTCCGGCGTCTCCGACGCCTCCGTGCGCCGTGCCGCGCGGATGCTGCCCGACGTGCCCCTCGTCCCGCCGGCGCAGGTGTTCGAACTCGCCGACCTGGTCCTCCTCACGGTGCCGGACGACGCGCTGCCGTCCCTCGTCGAGGGCCTCGCCGAGACGGGTGCGATCCGGCCCGGGCAGCTGCTCGTCCACACCTCCGGGCGGTACGGGACCTCCGTGCTCGACCCGGCGCGCCGCGCGGGCGCGCTGCCGCTGGCCCTGCACCCCGCGATGACCTTCACCGGTACCGAGGTCGACGTGCAGCGCCTGGCCGGCTGCTCCTTCGGCGTCACCGCCCCCCAGGAGCTGCGGCTCGCCGCCGAGGCCCTGGTCATCGAGATGGGCGGGGAGCCCGAGTGGATCGCGGAGCAGAACCGCCCGCTCTACCACGCGGCCCTCGCCCTCAGCGCGAACCACCTGGTCACCCTGGTCGCCCAGTCGATGGAGCTGCTGCAGATGGCCGGGGTCGAGCACCCCGACCGAATGCTCGGCCCCCTGCTCGGCGCCGCCCTCGACAACGCGCTGCGCTCCGGTGACGCCGCCCTGACCGGTCCGGTGGCGCGCGGCGACGCCGGCACGGTCGCCGTGCACGTCTCGGAACTGCGCAAGCACGCGCCCGGCACGGTCGCCGGATACCTGGCCATGGCCCGCACCACCGCCGACCGGGCCCTCGCGCACGGTCTGCTCAAGCCCGAGCTCGCCGAGGACCTGCTCGGCGTCCTCGCGGACAAGGACGGCGACGCCCGATGAGCGAACCCTTGCTGCTGCACACCTCCGAGGAGCTCCACAAGCTCCCGCGGACCGGCTGCCGGGCCGTGGTGATGACCATGGGCGCCCTGCACGAGGGCCACGCCACCCTCATCCGCGCCGCCCGCGAACAGGCCGGCCCCGACGGCCAGGTCGTCGTCACCGTCTTCGTCAACCCCCTGCAGTTCGGGGCGAACGAGGACCTCGACCGCTACCCGCGCACCCTCGACGCCGACCGGCGGATCGCCGAAGAGGCGGGCGCCGACGCGGTGTTCGCCCCCGCCGTCGACGAGGTCTACCCGGGCGGCGACCCGCAGGTGCGGATCAGCGCCGGCCCCATGGGCGGGCGCCTCGAAGGGGCGACCCGCCCCGGCCACTTCGACGGAATGCTGACCGTCGTCGCCAAGCTGCTCCACCTCACCCGCCCCGACCTGGCCCTCTTCGGCCAGAAGGACGCGCAGCAACTGGCCCTGATCCGGCGGATGGTGACCGACCTGAACTTCCCCGTCGAGGTGGTCGGCGTACCGACCGTCCGCGAGGAGGACGGGCTCGCGCTGTCGTCCCGCAACCGCTACCTCTCCCCCGCGGAGCGGCGCACCGCCCTGGCCCTGTCCCGCGCCCTGTTCGCCGGACGCGACCGGCTCGCCGCGCAGGCGGCGCTGCGGGCCCGCGCCGAGGCCAACCCGGCCAGCGACGAGCGCGCCAGCGCGCTGGCGAAGCTCGGCGAGATCCGCGCCTCGGCGGACGCGCACGCCGTGTCGGCGGCCGGGTCCGGGCTGCCGGACGCCGTACGGGCCGCCGCGCAGCACGTCCTGGAGGAGGCGGGCCGGCACGAGCCGCCGCTCCTGCTGGACTATGTGGCGCTGGTGGACCCGCAGGACTTCACCGAGGCCGGCCCCGGGTTCACCGGGCAGGCCGTCCTGGCCGTCGCCGCGAAGGTGGGCACGACCCGGCTGATCGACAACATCCCACTGGAATTCGGAGCACATTCGTGAGCACCCCAGGCAGAGACCCCCGGTCGGGCGGCGCAGGCACCGGCATACGGTTGCACGCACCGGCCCCCGGCTGGTCCGTCGACGCCGACGTCGTGGTCGTCGGCTCCGGCGTCGCCGGGCTGACCGCCGCGCTGCGCTGCGCCGCCGCCGGCCGCCGTACGGTCGTGGTCACCAAGGCACGGCTCGACGACGGCTCCACCCGCTGGGCCCAGGGCGGGATCGCCGCGGCCCTCGGCGAGGGCGACACGCCCGAGCAGCACCTGGAGGACACCCTGGTCGCGGGTGCGGGCCTGTGCGACGAGGAGGCCGTACGGCTGCTCGTCACCGAAGGCCCGGACGCGGTGCGGCGGCTGATGGCCACCGGCGCCGTCTTCGACACCTCCGCGGAGACCGGGGAGATAGAACTGACCCGCGAGGGCGGCCACCACCGGCGCCGGATCGCGCACGCGGGCGGCGACGCCACCGGCGCCGAGATCTCGCGGGCGCTGGTCGAGGCCGTGCATGCCGCGGGCATCGAGACCGTGGAAAACGCGCTCGTACTGGACCTGCTGCAGGACGCGCGGGGGCGGACGGCCGGTGTCACGCTGCACGTCATGGGCGAGGGCCAGCACGACGGCGTCGGCGCCGTCCACGCGCCCGCCGTGATCCTCGCGACCGGCGGTATGGGCCAGGTCTTCTCCGCGACCACCAACCCGTCGGTGTCGACGGGCGACGGGGTGGCGCTCGCACTGCGCGCCGGGGCCGAGGTCTCCGACCTGGAGTTCGTCCAGTTCCACCCGACGGTGCTGTTCCTCGGCCCGGACGCCGAGGGCCAGCAGCCCCTGGTGTCGGAGGCGGTGCGCGGCGAGGGCGCGTACCTCGTCGACGCGGACGGCGTCCGCTTCATGGTGGGCCAGCACGAGCTCGCGGAGCTGGCGCCGCGCGACATCGTCGCCAAGGGCATCATGCGCCGCATGCAGGAGCAGGACGCGCGGCACATGTACCTGGACGCCCGGCACTTCGGCGCCGAGATGTGGGAGCAGCGCTTCCCGACCATCCTGGCCGCCTGCCGCGCGCACGGCATCGACCCGGTGACCGAGCCGATCCCGGTCGCGCCCGCCGCGCACTACGCGTCCGGCGGCGTACGGACCGACCTGCACGGGCGCACCACCGTCCCGGGCCTGTACGCGTGCGGCGAGGTCGCCTGCACCGGTGTGCACGGCGCGAACCGGCTGGCCTCCAACTCCCTGCTGGAGGGCCTGGTCTTCGCCGAGCGGATCGCCGACGACATCACCGCGCAGGCGCGCACCGGCAACGGCCCGGGCATACCCGTCCCCGCGACCGGCCCGCTGCAGCCCGCCGGGGCGCGGTACGAGGTCCAGCGGATCATGACGAACGGCGCGGGCGTGCTGCGCTCGGCCGAGTCGCTGCGTACGGCAGCCGAGGCCCTCGAAGCCCTGTACGCCACCGCCCTGAACAACCTCGAAGCGCACGGCAAGACCGCCGAACCGGGGGTGGACACCTGGGAGGCCACGAATCTGCTGTGCGTGGCCCGGGTGCTGGTCGCGGCCGCGCAGCGGCGCGTGGAGACCCGCGGCTGCCACTGGCGCGAGGACCATCCGGACCGGGACGATGCCGCCTGGCGCCGCCATCTCGTCGTCCGGCTCTCGGCGACCGAGAAGCGCGCCCTGGTCGTCGTCCCCACCGACTCCGCGGACTTCCCGTCCGTGCACGTCCCCCTGAGTACCCAGAGCCTGGAGCAGTGACCGTGAGCACCCCCGAACTTCCCCTGATCGACCAGAACGACGGCGGCTGCGGCGACGACTGCGCCTGCGGCGACGGCGAGGAGAGCGGCCTCGACCCGGCGCTGGCCCAGCTGCTGGCGGACGCGGGTCTGGACCCCGTCGAGGTCGAGGACATCGCCCACATGGCGCTCTCCGAGGACCTGGACGGCGGCGTCGACGTCACCACCGTCGCGACCGTGCCCGAGGACGCGGAGGCGGTGGCCGACTTCGTCGCGCGCGAGGACGGCGTCGTGTCCGGTCTGCGCATCGCCGAGGCCGTGTTCTCCGTGGTCTGCACGGAGGCCTTCGAGGTGGAGCGGCACGCGGAGGACGGCGACACCGTCACGGCCGGGCAGCTGCTGCTGTCCGTACGGTCGCGCACCCGCGACCTGCTCACGGCGGAGCGCAGCGCGCTGAACATCCTGTGCCGCCTGTCGGGCATCGCCACCGCCACCCGCCGCTGGGCGGACGTGCTGGAGGGCACCGGGGCGAAGGTCCGCGACACCCGCAAGACCACCCCGGGCCTGCGCGCGCTGGAGAAGTACGCGGTGCGCTGCGGCGGCGGCGTCAACCACCGCATGTCGCTGTCGGACGCGGCGCTGGTCAAGGACAACCACGTGGTGGCGGCGGGCGGGGTCGCGCAGGCCTTCAAGGCCGTACGGGAGTCCTTCCCGGACGTGCCGATCGAGGTCGAGGTCGACACGATGGAGCAGATCGGCGAGGTGCTGGAGGCCGGCGCCGACCTGATCCTGCTGGACAACTTCTCGGTCGCGCAGACCGCCGAGGCCGTGGCGCTGGTGGCCGGCCGCGCGGTGCTGGAGTCCTCGGGCCGCCTGACCCTGGACACCGCCCGGGCGTACGCGGAGACCGGGGTGGACTACCTGGCCGTCGGCGGGCTGACCCACTCCTCGCCGATCCTGGACATCGGCCTCGATCTGCGCGAGGCGGTGTAACCCGTGCTCCTCACCATCGACGTAGGCAACACCCAGACGGTCCTGGGCCTGTTCGACGGTGACGAGATCGTCGAGCACTGGCGCATCTCGACCGACCCGCGGCGCACGGCGGACGAGCTGGCCGTGCTCATGCAGGGCCTGATGGGCATGCACCCGATGCTCGGCAGCGAGCTGGGCGACGGCATCCACGGCATCGGCATCTGTTCGACGGTGCCGTCGGTGCTGCACGAGCTGCGGGAGGTCACGCGGCGCTACTACGGGGACGTCCCGGCGGTGCTGGTGGAGCCCGGCATCAAGACGGGCGTGCCGATCCTCATGGACAACCCCAAGGAGGTCGGCGCGGACCGCATCATCAACGCGGTCGCGGCGGTCGAGCTCTACGGGGGCCCGGCGATCGTGGTCGACTTCGGTACGGCGACCACCTTCGACGCGGTGTCCGCGAAGGGCGAGTACGTGGGCGGGGTGATCGCCCCGGGCATCGAGATCTCGATGGAGGCCCTCGGCGTACGGGGTGCCCAGCTACGGAAGATCGAGCTGGCCCGCCCGCGCAACGTGATCGGGAAGTCGACGGTCGAGGCGATGCAGTCGGGCGTGCTGTACGGCTTCGCGGGCCAGGTCGACGGGGTCGTCACCCGCATGGCCAAGGAGCTGGCCGGTCCGAACGGCGATCCGGACGACGTCCGCGTGATCGCCACCGGCGGCCTGGCCCCGATGGTCCTCGGCGAGTCCTCGGTGATCGACGACCACGAGCCGTGGCTGACGCTGATCGGCCTGCGGCTGGTGTACGAGCGCAACGCGCCCAACTTCGAGTAGCGGGCGGCGGCTGCGTGCCCCCGGCTCCCCCGCGCACGGGTGGGCGGGCCGGGGGCACGCGCGAGTGCGCGTGCCCCCGGCCGGCGCGCGGACGTCCCGTACCGGGTCAGCTCCGGGCCGTGAGCCTCCGCAGGGCGGCGCGCCACGGGTGACGGCCGGGGCGGCCGTCCAGGACGGCCCGGAACTGCTCGTACGCCCGGGCCGCGCGCACCACGGCGAGATCGTCCCGCCCCGGCGGCGGGGGCATCGGGTCGCCGTGCTGGGACGCCCGGTAGGTGTCGATGAGGTACTGCTCGATCGCACTCATACGTCCACCCTCACCCCGTGACCGCCGAGCCGCACCCTCCAGAATGGGCCTGATGAGCGTCACCATCGACATCGCCGGGCTCCCCGCCGAGCGGATCTCCTTCACGCCCTCGCCGCTCGCGGAGCTCTGCATGGCGCTGCACGCGCTCTCGCAGCCCGCCCACCACCCCGCGCTCACCTCCTGGACCACCGCCACCGCCGCCGCCCTCGACCCGTGCCTCGCGGACCGGCTGCTGGAGGGCGACTTCATGTGGCGGAGCTCCTTCGCCGACATCTTCATGCCCTTCGCGGGGATCTCCGGCGGGACCGGGCTGCCCGGCGCGACCCTGGCCGAGGAGCTCGACGTACTCGACCGGCTGGACGACGAGCGGTTCGTGATGGCCGCCCTGGAGCACTGCTGGCTGGCCCTGTACAACGAGGGCGGCTGGCCCTCCCCGCTCACCGATCCGTCGGCGCGGGCCAAGGCGCTGGAGACGGCCGCCGCCCGCGGCCCGCGCCAGCTGAACTTCTCGCTGCGCCTGCTGGACGACACCGCCGCCGTCCGGGTGTGGATGCGGCGGCTCCTGGAGGACTGCGACGAGGCCTTCTTCGCCGAGACCTGGAAGCGCGTCGAGCCCGGGCAGAGCGCCGACGCCCGGCACAAGACCGAGCTGCTGCGCCGCAAGGGGCTGCCGGCCGCGCTGAAGGAGGTCTCGGGCGCGCTCAGCGTCGACGAGGCCCGCACCACCATCACCGCCGACAAGATGGTCGACGGCTCGACCACCGCCACCGACCCCCGCGTCGGCCCCGGCCTGGTCTTCATACCGACCAGCTTCGGCTGGCCGCACCTGCTGGTGCTGCACGCGCCGGGCTGGCGGCCGGTGGTCCACTATCCGCTCGGCACCCCCGAACTGGCCTCCGCGCCCGGGTCGGTGGAGCTGCTCCAGCGGCGGATGGAGGCCCTCGCCCATCCCATGCGGATGATGCTGTGCCGGAGTCTGGCCAGGGCCCCGTACACGACGAGCGAGCTGGCGACCGTGTACGGGATCACCGCGCCGGAGGTGTCCCGGCATCTGGCCGTACTCAAAAAGGCCGGCCTGATCCATACGCGGCGCCAAGGGCGGTATGCCCAGCATCAGTTGGATCTGTCCGCGGTCGCCCGCATCGGCTCGGACTTCATCGAGGGCATCCTCCGTTAGGCGCAAGGTCGCCGCTATGCGGATTTCATGAACCGGAATCAGTTAAAACTCTGGCCAGAGTGGCTCCTCGCTGCTTAACGTGCGTCCACCGTTCCGCCTGCTCGCACCGTGACGTGGAAGGACCTACATGCCCTCTCGCCGTATAGCCGCAGCAACCGCCGCCCTGGCGGCCGCGGCCCTCGTCTCCCCGCTGCTCCTCGCCGGGCCCGCCGGTGCGACCGGAAGCCCGCAGAGCGACGCCGCACGAGGTGACGCGCTGGCCAGGAAGCTGGTCAAGGACGCGACCGGCAAGGGCGCCTACAACCATCTGAAGGTCTTCCAGTCGATCGCCGACTACAACAACGGCACGCGCGTGGCCGGTTCCAAGGGCCACGAGCAGTCCGCCAAGTACGTCGAGGCCGTGATGCGGGCAGCCGGCTACAAGGTCACGAAGAACGAGTTCGACTTCGTCTACGTCGAGAACATCGCCGAGAAGCTGACGGTGAAAGGCTCGAACGCGCACGACGTCCCGATCCACCTGATGACGTACACGGCGAACTCCCCGGAGGGGGGCGTGACGGCCCAGGTCGCCGTCGCGCCGGTCGACGCGGACGGCACGAACGGCTGCGAGCCCGGCGACTTCGCCGCCGGCGCCTTCACCGGCAAGATCGCCCTGGTCAAGCGCGGCGGCTGCACCTTCGCCGTCAAGCAGGCCAACGCGGCGGCGGCCGGCGCGGTCGGCGCGGTCATCTACAACAACACCGCGGGCGCCCTGAACGGCACCCTCGGCGACCCGAACGCGGGCAAGGTCCCGACCGGCGGCATCACCCAGGCGGACGGCGAGAAGCTCGCCGCCGACGCCGCGGCCGGCCCGGTCGAGGTCACCCTCGACATCCGCCAGTTCCGCGAGAACCGCACGTCGTACAACGTCGTCGCGGAGACCCGCGGCGGGGACGAGAACAACACCGTCTTCCTCGGCGCGCACCTCGACTCGGTCGCGGCGGGCCCGGGCATCAACGACAACGGCTCCGGCTCGGCCGGCATCCTCCAGGTCGCGCAGCGCCTCGCGAGCAGCCAGACGAAGATCAAGAACAAGGTCAAGTTCGCCTGGTGGTCGGCGGAGGAGTTCGGCCTGCTCGGCTCCGAGGCGTATGTCGCCGGGCTGACCGACGCCCAGAAGAAGCAGATCAAGCTCTACCTGAACTTCGACATGATCGCCTCGCCGAACTCCGCGTACTTCGTCTACGACGGCGACGACTCGGACGCGGTGGGCGCGGGCCCCGGCCCGGAGGGCTCCGCCCAGCTGGAGAAGGGGATCAACGACTTCCTCGACTCCAAGAAGATCCCGCACGCGGGCACGGACTTCTCCGGCCGCTCGGACTACGGCCCGTTCATCGAGGTCGGCATCCCGTCCGGCGGTACGTTCACGGGTGCCGAGGGCATCAAGACGCCGGAGGAGGCCGCGAAGTTCGGCGGGCAGGCGGGCGTCGCCTACGACGTGAACTACCACGCCAAGGGTGACGACATCACGAACATCGACCAGAAGGCGCTCGACATCAACGTCGACGTCATCGCGGACGCGGTCGGCCACTACGCCTTCGACCTGGCCCCGCTCTCGAAGCCGGTCGTCTCCGTGCCGACGCCGGGCGGCGGCAGCGGAGGCGGCCTGCACGAGGGCCACGACGAGGTCCTGCGGTAGTCACGCGCAGGCAGCCGAAGGGGCCGGCATCCCGCTCACGGGGTGCCGGCCCCTTCACCGTCTCCCGCTCCCGCGGGCTACGGGGCGCCCCGCGACCACCTCGTGGTGACGTACGCGATCGCCTGGGCGGTCTTGTCCAGCCGGCGGGAGCCGGAGCGGGTGGTCCTGCTCAGTTCCACGTGCAGGAAGCGGGTGCCCTGCTCGGCGGCGAGCCGGCCCTGCTCGTTGGTCCGGCCCGACAGCTTGCAGGTGGCGGACCACGCCCGGCACACCTCGAAGCCCTGCCCGTCCAGCTTTCCGGCGAGCCGTTCGGCGTCCTCGGCCGCCCGGCTCCCCGCGCCGGTGGAGACGACGGAGTCGGTGCCGGGGACGGAGTCGTCGGCGAAGCCGTGCAGTTGGATGCCCGGCAGGCCGCGCCGGGCGAGTTCCGCGATCACGGCGTGGAAGACCGAGTCCGTGCGGTGCGCCATGTCGGCCGGGGCCCCCTCGCCCCCGTCGTCCGCCTCGCCCCCGTCGTCCGCCTCGTCACCGGCTTCGCCCGCGCCGGTGCCCGTGCCCGTCCCCGCCGTACGGTGGGCGCCCGCCATGACCATGACCCCACCGGGGGCGCCGCGCAGCACCCTGGCCCCGAGCCGCTCGGTGCCCTGGTCGGCGACGGGGTGCGGAACCTGGACCGACCAGCGCGGGGGCCCGTCGAGGGCGACGTAGACGCGGCCCCAGCCCCGGGTGGCGGAGCCGGACCGGCCCGCCGCGTCGGAGACCTCCGCGAAGCGGCGTCCTCCGGCCGTGTCGGTGAAGACGTCGAGCCTGTAGTCCACCTCGGCCAGCCGAGTGCGCGCCGTATCGACGTTCCCCTCGAAAAGGGCGGAAACACCCTCGACAATGATCGTTTTCTCGGTCTGCGTGGGCGCACGATAGCCGCCCGTCGTGCCGAGTTCCGCGGCGAAACGGGTGACCCGGCCGAGTAGATCTATGTCCTCCACCACAGGCGACGGAGAGGGAGCGGCTGGAACAGCTCCCTTTTCGACCGAATTGATTGGACCAAAAGCGACGTAAGCCGCCAGCGCCATGATCACGCCGCAAATGATCACACCGGCCGTCACATCTTTTGTGAACTTCACAGTTTTCACTGGCTGAAAATAGCTGAGTGAAAATCGCCCCCGCCCGTCCGGTCTCCGCCGCCCTGACCCGCGCCGTGCTCCTCGTCCTCCCGCTGAGCCTCTCGCTCGCGGGGTGCGGCCTGCTCGGCGGCCCGCAGGAGAAGCCGGGGCCGGCTGCGGGCGACGCGGCGGACGGAAGCGCAAAGAGCGCGGGCCGGTCCTTCACCGTCGCCGCCGCGGGCGACATCCTCATCCACCCGCAGCTGACCGACCAGGCCGCCCGGGACGCCAAGGCGGCCGGACACACGGGGTACGACTTCGACCGGATCATGGCGGGGGTCAAGCCGGTCATCAGCAAGGCCGACCTCGGCATCTGCCACATGGAGCCGGTCCTGGGCCGGCCGGACGGCCCCTTCCAGACCTACCCCGACTTCCTCGTCCCGCCGCAGATCGCCAAAACGATCAAGAACATCGGGTACGACACCTGCTCGACGGCCTCGAACCACACCCTCGACCACGGCCCGGAGGGCGTCTTCCGCACCCTGGACACCCTGGACCGGGAGGGCCTCAAGCACACCGGCTCCGCCCGGAGCAAGGAAGAGGACGACAAGCCCCTGATCCTGGACGTCAACGGCGTCAAGGTCGCCCAGATCTCCTTCGCCTTCGGCTTCAACGGGCGCGAGGTCCCCAAGGACAAGCCCTGGCTGGCCAACCTCATCAGCTTCAAGGCCATCGCCGCGGCCGAGAAGAAGGCCCGCGCGGCCGGCGCCGAAGTCGTGATCCTCTCCATCCACTGGGGCCGCGAGCACCAGCCGAACCCGAGCAACCCGCAGCTGGAACTGGCCCGCCGGATCGCCGAGGAGACCGGGATCAACCTGGTCATCGGCCACCACGCCCACGTCGTACAGCCGATGGAGAAGGTCGACGGCACCTGGGTCGCCTACGGCCTCGGCAACCAGCTCGCCCGCCACGACGTGCCCAGCGGTCTGACCGAGGAGGGCGCCATCGGCTGGTTCGAGTTCAGCGAGAAGAACGGCGCGTGGGACGTCCAGGCCCGCTTCGTGCCCACCTTCACCGACATCCCGCCGGACCCCGAGAGCACCCCGGGGTCGGACCTGCCCGGCACGAACACCCAGCAGGTACGCGACCACCGCCTGGTCGACGTCGTGGAAGCCCTGCAGAACGACAAGAACCTGCTGCCGGAGCAGCGCGCCCGCTACCGCCTGGCCTTCGAGCGCACCCAGGGCACCATGCTCAACCGCGGCGCCGGCAAGGACGGACTGCGACCCCTGCGGGGACTGCCCGGGTGACCCACCGGGCGCACCCGCCCGCGTACGTACGACCTCCCGCTCTCCCGTTCAGCCCAGGAAGGACCCCTCTCCGTGGCCGCATCCCGCAACACGCGGCGACGCAAGGCCGGCCGCAGGGCCGACATGTCACTGCTCGGCGGCATCAGGCCGCCGATCACCGTGCTGTCGGTGCTGCTGCTCGCCCTGGCCGGGTTCACCGCGCTGAGCCTGGGCAGCGTCCGCGAGGACCGGCTGCCCGCCGCCGTGCTCACCTCCCAGCAGCACTTCGCCGAGGACGGCGCGATCGCCCTGCGCGCCTCGCTGGACGAGAGCGTCACCGACCTCGGCCGGGCCGCGGCCCTGTTCTCCACCGGGAAGCCCGTCGCCCCGGACGCCGTGCTCGACAAGATCGGCAGCGTCTACCAGAAGTGGCGCGGCACCGCGGTCGTCGAGATCGGCTCGGGCCGGCTGCTGGCCGCCCGCGGCGAGAACCTCCCCCTGACCGCGATCGACCGCACCCGGCTCTCCGGCGAGGGCGGCCTGGCCCCGCGCATGGTCAAACTGGCCAACGGCGAGACCCGGCTGCTCACCCTCTCCCTGCTGTCCTGGAAGGACCAGCCCCAGCAGTTGCTGGTCGCCTCCAGCAGCCTGCGCTTCCCCGGCATCAGCCTCGGCAACTTCCGGGCCATCGCCGTCGTCGGCTCCGACGGCACGGTGCTCAGCAACGACGGCATCCCCGAGCCCGAGATGGTCCTCACCGACCTCCAGCGCGCCGACGTCAAGCGCGACACCGCGCAGCTCGCCTCCTTCGCCAAGACCGCGGCCCACCGGACCGAGGCCAACCCGCTGACCGCGAAGGAGCCCGGCTCCGGCGGCTTCCTCGGGGTCAGCGGCAGCCTGATGGGAGGCGAATGGGGCGGTGAACGCGCCGCCGCGGGCTACGCGCGCCTCGCCGGACCCGAAGCGGGCGTCGGCACCAGCGCCACCAGCCTGGAGCTGACCGTCGTCGCCATGGTCAACATCGCGCAGAACCCCGCGCGCACCTCCGACGCGTTCGCCGGACTGGTCCTGGCCGGCGCCCTGCTGCTGGTCGGCGCCCTGGTCGTCGCCCTGCTCGTCGGCACCGTGCAGCGCCCGCTGATCACCCTGTTCCTGGAGAGCCGGCGGATGACCCGCGGTGACCTCACCCGCCCGGTGTCCGTCCCCCGCGGGGCCGAGGCGGCCCGGATCGGCAACGCCCTGGAGCGGCTGCGCGGCCAGCTGCTGGACGACGCGGTCCCCGCGCCCGCCACCCCCGGCAGGCGAAAGCGCCGCACGGGCGCCCGTGTACTCCTCGCCCTGTGCGGGGTCCTGCTCCTGGCCTGGTGCGTACCGCTCGGCCTGCTGGTCAACCGGGCCGGCGAGGACGTCGTCGTACCGCAGCAGCTGGTCAACGACCAGCGGGAGCGCACCGACACCCTCAACGACCGGATCCGGCGCGCCCTCAACGAAGGCCAGGCCGACCTGCTGTCCGTCGCCTCGCTGATGGGCGACGACACGACCCCGCAGCACATGACCACCGTCCTGGAGCGCACCGCGCGCGAGCACCTGCGCTACGCGTCCCTGTACGTGCTCGACGGCACCGGCAAGGTACTCGCCCAGGCGGGCGGCACACCGCAGACCGCCGGCGGCAAGGGGCCCCGCAAGGAGCCGATCGCCCTCCACGACGGCGGCAAGGAGCCGGTCGTCGTCGCGACCGCCCAGATCCCGGGCCGGGGCGGCACGGCGATCGTCGGCGAGTTCCGCATCGACTTCCTCAACTCGCTGCTCAAGCGGCCGGGTCTGGGGGAGATCCGGGTGGTCGACTCCCAGCACCGGATCATCGCCTCCAACAGCGGCTACCGCGCCTTCGAGAAGCTCGACGACGAGCGGCTCGACGCCCTCGTCGAGGGCTCCGCCCTCAAGGTCGGCATGTCCCCGCGGCCCGGCAGCATCCTCTACCGCAGCGGCGGCGACCACGTCATCGCGGCCGCGGCCCCGTTCGTGGGCGGCGGCGCCGCCAGGCCCATGGACTGGACCGTGGTCAGCTGGCAGTCCGCCAAGGGCCTGGCCATCCACGAGTACAGCCTGCAGAACCGCACCGTCCTCGCCGGCCTGCTCGGCTTCGCGGTCGGCGCGGCCTGCCTCGGCTGGCTCCAGATCATCGTGGTCGCCCCGCTGCGCGACCTCGCCCGGCGCGCCGAGGCCCTCGCCGACGGCGACCGGCGCACGGTGCTGTACCCGCGCCACCACGACGAGGTGGGTGCCGTGACCCGCAGCCTGGAGATCATCCGCCAGCAGCTCCAGCAGCGGCAGCAGCAGCGCAAGCAGGCCGGCGGACGGCCGTCCGCCCCGGCCGGAAGGAACTGATCCCCCGTGCTCTTCCTCTACTGCGTGCTGCTCGTCTGCTGCGCGATCATGCTCGTCGCGGGCATCGTGGAGCAGCGGCGGCACTTCGCCGGCCTGCACCGGATACCGAACCGGGTGCTGGTCAACGGCATCCGCGGCAAGAGCTCCATCACCCGGCTGTGCGCGGGGGCGCTGCGCGGCGGCGGTCTGACCACGGTCGCCAAGACCACCGGCACGGCGGCCCGGTTCATCCACCCGGACGCCACCGAGGAACCCGTCCACCGCAAGTTCGGCATCGCCAACGTCGTGGAGCAGATCGGCATCGTGCGGCGCGCCGCCGCCTACCGTCCGGACGCGCTCGTCATGGAGTGCATGGCGGTCATGCCCGCGCTCCAGGAGATCAACCAGTCCAAGCTGATCCAGTCGACCATCGGCGTCCTGTGCAACGTCCGCGAGGACCACGTCGCCGAGATGGGCCCGACCCTCGACGACATCGCGCGCTCCCTGTCCCGCTCGATGCCGCACGGCGGGATCTGCGTCACCGCCGAGAAGGAGCGCTTCGACGTCCTCCAGGAGGAGGCCGACGCCCGCGACTGCCGGCTGCTGTACGCCGACCCCGACACGGTCAGCGACGAGGAGCTGCGCGGTTTCAGCTGGTTCACCTTCAAGGAGAACGTCGCCATCGCGCTCACCGTCGCCGAGCTCCTCGGCGTCGACCGGGACACCGCCCTGCGGGGGATGTACGAGGCCCCGCCGGACCCGGGTGTGCTCTCGGTCGAGCGGTACCTGGCCCCCGGCGGGAAGCGGCTGCGGTTCGCCAACGTCTTCGCGGCGAACGACCCCGAGTCGACGCTGATGAACATCAACCAGCTGCTGGACCTGGGTGCGGTGGAACGCCCGCTGAACGTGGTGATCAACTGTCGGCCCGACCGGGTCGAGCGCAACGGCCAGATGGGCTCGATCGTCCCCGATCTGCGGCCGGACAAGGTCTTCGTGATCGGCCACCCGGCCAAGAGCGCCATCGACGCGATCCCGGCCGAATGGCGCGACCGCGCCGTCGACCTGGGCGGCGACCACCGCGACGGCGAGGAGTTCATGCGGGAGCTGCTGGGGCACCTCGGCCCGAGCTCCTCGCTCGTCGCCATCGGCAACATCCACGGGCAGGGCGAGGTGCTGCTGGAGCACCTCGCGGAGCTGCCGACGGACGAGGCGGACGACTCCGAGGACGGGGACCCCGTACGGCAGGAGGAGCCGGCGGGGCAGTTCGCCCGCGCCTTCGACCCGTACGCCGACGCCCCGTACGGCCGCGACCCGTACGCACAGCTCCCGTACGGCGGGGACCCGTACGGTCAGAGCCCCGACGGCCGGACCCCGAACGCGCAGGCCGCGTACGGCCGGGTCCCGTACGGTCAGAGCCCCGACGGCCGGACCCCGAACGCGCAGGCCCCGAACGTCCAGGTCCCGTACGCGCAGGGCCCCAACGGCCGGACCCCGAACGCGCAGGCCCCGTACATCCAGGCCCCGTACGCGCAGGGCCCCGACGGCCAGGTGCCGTACGCGCAGGCCCTGAACGGCGGCGACCCGTACGCGCAGGCCCCGAACGGCCGGGTCCCGTACCCGCAGGGCCCCGACGGCCAGGTGCCGTACGTGCAGGCCCTGAACGGCGGCGACCCGTACGCGCAGGTCCCGACCGGCCGGCTCCCGTACCCGCAGGGCCCCAACGGCGGGGGCCCCCACGGCCACGTCCCGAACGGCCACGTCGCCCACGCTCCGGCCCCGCAGGGGCCGGGTGCGTACGCACAGGCGCCGCGGGCGGCCGCCCCCGACCCGTACGGCATCCGCGCCGCCACACCCGTACCGGCCTGGCCGCAGCCGAAGCCGCAGATCCCCCCGAGCCCCCCGCAGGGGCAATGGCAGAAGCCAGGAGAAACCCGTTGATCCCCGCCGTCCTCACCCCCGAGATCGCCGCGATCGGCATTGCCCTGGGTCTGCTGTTCTCGCTCGTCTGCTACCTCACGACCAACCTCTCCCCCGGCGGAATGATCACCCCCGGCTGGCTGGCGCTGACCCTCCTGGAGGACCTCCAGCGAGCCGCCCTCGTGGTCGGCGTGACCGTCGCCACGTACGTGCTGACGCTGCTCGTGCAGCGCTTCGTGATCCTCTACGGCAAGCGGCTGTTCGCGGCCGTCGTGCTGCTCGGCGTCCTGCTCCAGGCCACCGTGGTGATCGTGCTCCAGATGGAGTTCCCGCTCCTCTACACGAACCAGACCCTCGGCTTCATCGTGCCGGGCCTGATCGGCTACCAGCTGGTGCGCCAGCCGAAGGGGCCCACCCTGCTCGCCACCGGCAGCACCACGCTCATGACGTACGTCGTACTGACCGCCGGCATCCTGCTCGGCGTCATGCCGGCCGCGTAGCCCCGAAGAACCCCGCGCCCGCCCCCAACCGCTCCGGAGCCCCCCGCATGACCGCCAAGTCGAAGAGCCGCACACGTTCCGCGCTGCACGCGGTCACCGTGCTCGCGCTGCTGGCCGGCAGCGCGTACCTCACGTACGCGCTGCGCGTCCAGGAGCAGGCCAAGGCGCCCGCCGTCCAGGTCGTCGCCGACCAGAACATCGCGGCCGGCGCGGGCGAGGCGGGCGCCCAGAAGTGGGAACGCCTCCGGAGCCCCGACCGGTCGGTGCTGCGCGACGGCACCGGGCAGGTGCTGGCCACCTTCACCGACGGCGCCCGCACGGCCACCCTCACCGGGCCGAGCCGCACCTTCACCGAGCCGGCCAACACCACGACCCGGGTCGTCACCGAGAACTGGGTCCGCCTCATGCCGGAGCCGTGGAAGCCGGGCGCGGAGAACGAGCAGTGGTTCAAGGAATGGTTCAAGAAGTACTTCGGGAGCCAGGAGGACGACATCTTCGCGATGGCCTTCCAGTACGGCGACCAGGCCCCGGTGAAGAAGGACGCGCAGGGCGCCTCGTACGCGGGTGACGCCTCCTTCGGCCCGCTCAACCCCGCCGGCTCGGCCGGCAACGACCTGCGCCTGGAGCAGTCGGACTTCTACGACTACCTCGGCACCGCGTACACCTTCCGCGACGGCACCAGGAAGCAGCCCCAGGCCGCCCGGTACCGGTCCATGGACTGCTCCGGTTTCGTCCGCACCGTCTTCGGCTACCGGGCCCGCTACCCGCTCCTGTCCGACGACAAGCCCGGCTCCGGCCTGCCGCGGACCGCGAACGGCATGGCCCGCGCCGCCGTGGGCGCGGACGTCCTGCCCCTCAAGGGGGTCGGCCCGCAGGACCGGCCCGTCTCGATCGACGTGATCCAGCCGGGCGACCTGCTGTTCTTCAAGCTCGACGCGCGCACCAAGGACCGCCTCGACCACACGGGCATCTACCTGGGCACGGACACCGACGGCCACAAGATCTTCATCTCCAGCCGGGAGGAGGCCAACGGCCCGACGATCGGCGACAAGGGCGGTACCTCGCGCCTCGACGGCAACGGCTACTACGCGACGACCCTGCGCAGCGCGAAGCGGCTCTAGGGGGCGGGGGCCAGTCAGCTCCCGCCGTCCCCGGCCCGCGGCCACGGTGGGATGCCGACCGGCTGGACCAGCCAGCCGAAGTCGCCGAGCCCGCCGCGGGCCGTCAGCTCCGCCGCTTCGCCCGCCGAGGCCAGGGCGCGGACGTAGGCCGCCGGGTCGGTCGAGGCCAGGACCAGCGGCGGGCGGGCGCCCGAGACGCCGAGGGCGGTCAGGGCCTCGCGCTGCGTCAGCAGCACCGACCCCGGGCCCGCGCACGCGTCCAGTGCCACGTGGGCGGTGACATCGCAGCTGCCGTCCGGGACCGGCGGAACCTCCCGGCCCGCCCGGAAACCCGTCAGGGTGCCGTACGGGGGCCGCGCCTCCCGGGTATGGGCGTAGTCCACCGCCACCGCCAGACCCCGCTCCAGGCTCGCCACCGCGGCCGCCCAGGCCTCGTCGCGCGCCCGGCCGATCTCCGCGCGGCCGCCGCCCGGCCACCACCGCTCCAGCCAGGCCAGGTCCGCGCCGTCCACCGGGCCGCCGGGGCTCTCCGTACCGTCCGGGGCGACCAGCACGTAACGCCCGTCCTCCGCGACCTCCAGCGGCACGTTGTCCAGCCATTCGTTGGCGAAGAGGAGCCCCGTCGTCCGTTCGGGTGGCGCCGCGACCCAGCGGATCCGCGGGTCGAGCCCCGGGGGCCGCTCCGCCCGCTCCACGGCGTACGGACGCACCCGCGCGGCCACCTCCGCCGGAAGCGCGGCGAGCACCCCGGCCAGCAGTTCCCCGCGCCCGGCACCCACGTCGACCAGGTCCAGCCCCGCCGGGTGCCCGAGCTCGGCGTCCACCCACCGCAGCAGCCGCGCCACGGCTCCCGCGTACAGCCCGGACGCGTGCACCGAGGTGCGGAAGTGCCCGGCGGGACCCGGGCCGCCCGGCCGCACGTAGAACCCGCCGGGCCCGTACAGCGCGGCCTCCATCGCCGCCCGCCACCGCACCGGATTCACGCCTTCCCCCTGAGCTTCACCCTGAGCACCCATCACACAAAGGTTATGGTCACCGTCCACCTTGGGGAGTACGCACCCGGTGCGAGGTTCGCACCTCTGGTTGACTCCAGCACCTATCAGCGTTCCCTACTCTGGGTTACGTGCAGCGCCTCTACGATTTCCTCCGCAGACACCCGACGGGCGTCGACAGCTTCTGGGCTGTCCTCTTCTTCGGGGTCTCGATGGTCAACGTGGTGGCCGAGACCAGCCTCAGCACCACCCTGCGGCTCGCGGCCGTCCCCGCGGTGATCGCCCTGAGCGTCGCCGTGGCACTGCGCCGCAAGTGGACCCAGGCGATGTTCTGGCTCACCCTCGGCGCGGGGCTCTACCAGCTGGCCCTGGGCGTCGTCGCCGGGTTCTACGACTTCGCGATGCTCGTCATCCTGTTCACGGTCGCCGCGAGCGAGGTCCCGCGCTGGGTCTCCCGCACCGCCCTGGGCTGGGGGCTGGCCGCCGCGCCGCTCTACTTCCTGCGGTACGGCGTCGACAAGGGCACCAACGACGTCGACAACGTCCTCTTCACCCTCTTCATGATCGTCCCGTTCGTCCTCGCCTGGGTGATGGGCGACTCCCTGCGCACCCGCCGGGCCTACTACGCCCAGCTCATCGAGCGCAACCAGCGGCTGGAGAAGGAGCGCGAGGCCCAGGCCAAGGTGGCCGTGGCCGCCGAGCGCGCCCGGATCGCCCGCGAGCTGCACGACGTCGTCGCGCACAACGTCTCGGTGATGGTGGTCCAGGCGGACGGGGCGGCGTACGTCATGGACGTGGCCCCCGATCAGGCCAAGGAGGCCCTCCAGACCATCTCGGGCACCGGCCGCCAGGCCCTCGCCGAGATGCGCCGGCTGCTGGGCGTACTGCGCACCGGCGAGCCGCAGGAGTCCGAGGACTACGTGCCGCAGCCGGACGTCGAGCAGATCGAGGTGCTGGTCGAGCAGGTACGGGCGGCCGGGCTCGCGGTGGACTTCGAGGTCGAGGGCGCGCCGCGGCGGCTGCCCAGCGGCGTCGAGCTGACCGCGTACCGGATCGTGCAGGAGGCGCTGACCAATACGCGCAAGCACGGGGGCCCCGACGCGAAGGCGAGCGTCCGGCTGGTCTACTTCGACGACGGGCTGGGCCTGCTGGTCGAGGACGACGGGCGGGGCGCGGCACACGAGCTGTACGAGGACGGCGGCGCCGACGGCGCCGGGCACGGCCTGATCGGCATGCGCGAGCGGATCGGTATGGTCGGCGGAACCCTGGACACCGGGCCGCGGCCGGGCGGCGGCTTCCGGATCAGCGCATTGCTTCCGTTGAAGAAGAGTTGAAGAGGACGAGGTAACCGATGTCCATCCGAGTGATGCTGGTCGACGACCAAGTGCTGCTGCGCACCGGCTTCCGGATGGTGCTCGCCGCCCAGCCGGACATGGAGGTCGTCGCCGAGGCGGGCGACGGCCTGGAGGCTCTGGAGGTGCTGCGGGCCACCAAGGTGGACGTGGTGCTGATGGACGTGCGCATGCCGAGGCTCGACGGGGTCGAGGCGACGCGGCGGATCTGTGAGCCGGCGGAGCACCCGAAGGTGATCATCCTGACCACCTTCGACCTGGACGAGTACGCCTTCTCCGGGCTGAAGGCGGGCGCGAGCGGCTTCATGCTGAAGGACGTGCCGCCGGCCGAGCTGCTGGCGGCGATCCGTTCGGTGCACAGCGGCGACGCGGTGGTCGCGCCGTCGACGACGCGGCGGCTGCTGGACCGGTTCGCCCCGATGCTGCCGACAACCACCGAGGAGCCGCGGAACAAGGAGGTCGAGCGGCTGACGGAGCGCGAGCGCGAGGTCATGCTGCTGGTGGCGCAGGGCCTGTCGAACGGTGAGATCGCGGCCCGGCTGGTCCTGTCTGAGGCGACGGTGAAGACCCACGTGGGCCGCATCCTGACGAAGCTGAGCCTGCGCGACCGGGTCCAGGTCGTGGTGCTGGCGTACGAGACGGGCCTCGTCCGGGCGGGCGGCGGGGCCGGATAGCCCGCTTCACGGCCGGATAACCCGCTTCAGACCGTTCCCCCTTGGGCCGACCCGACCCGAGGCGGAACGCCGAACGCGGCCTGAGCGGATGACGAACTCGCAGCCGTGGGGCGGCGTGACCTGGAGGGCGTCGAGGCCGGCCTGGTCGGCCACGACGATGTCGAAGCCGGCGCCGCAGGCGATCCGGTCGAAGCCGCCGTTGCGGCTGACGATGGTGTCGTTGCCGCCCCGCCCGTCGAAGGTGAGGGTGGTGCCGGGCGAGGCGTTCCAGCCGTCCGGGTCGGTGAGCCGTACCCAACCCCTCGTCCGGCCCTGCTGCGCGGCCTACGTCATCCAGCGGTCCGGACGGGCCGAGGCGCGCGAGGTGCGGGAACGGGCCGCCTGGGCGCGCAGCAGCTCGGCGGCCTCGGCGGCTACGTCATCCAGCGGTCCGGACGGGCCGAGGCGCGCGAGGTGCGGGAACGGGCCGCCTGGGCGCGCAGCAGCTCGGCGGCCTCGGCGGCCGCCCGCAGCCGGGCGGTGACCGTGCCGTTCGCGCCGGTGTCCACATGGACGTCGGCCACGCCCCGGGCCCGCTCCCAGGGGCCCTGGGTGAGGCGGACGCTCTGCACCTTGGCGTGCGGGACGATCTCCGTACGGCGGCACAGGCGGCCGTGCCGGGCGGCGAACGCCTCCGGGGAGACGGCCAGGGCGTAGCCCTTCCACCACACCGGGACCACCCAGCGCGAACCGGCCCCCGGGGAGCCGGTGAAGGACAGGGCCGCCAGGTCCACCCCCGGCAGGACCCGGGCGATCACCGCGTACGCGGCGGCCCGCGAGGCCACCGGGACCAGGACACCGTTCTTCGAGCCCGCCACGGCCAGCTCCACCCGGACCCAGCCGCGCCGCCGCCACAGCAGCGGCTCCACGATCCGTACGGTCTGCACGCGCCCCGGCGGCACCGTCTCGTGGGCCCGGTCCAGGAGTCCGTGGTCCAGGCGCAGCCCGTCCGGGGACTCGGCGACCGTCCAGTCGTACTCGGCGAGGAAGCGGCCCGCGGTGCCGGACCAGACGCCGCCGAGCATCGGGAGCAGGGTGACGACGGTCGCCCACGGGCTGGAGCTGATCCACCACACGACCACGGGCGCGGTGATCCCGCCGGCCAGCGCCGCCCACACGCCGAGGCTCAGCAGCAGCGACACGGCGAGGTCGCGCGGGCGTACGCGCAGCAGCTCCCGTTCGGGGGCCTCGCCCAGGCTCACCGCCTCCTCGGGGGCGAAGCCCGCCGCCCGCGCGAGGAGCTCGGCACGCAGGGCCACGGCCTCCTTCTCGCCCAGGAAGGCCAGCTCGTCCTTCTCCTCGGTGCCGATGACGTCCAGCCGCAGGCTGGCGACCCCGGTCAGCCGGGCCAGCAACGGCCGGGTGACGTCGACCGCCTGGATCCGGTCGAGGCGGATGTGCGCGGCCCGCCGGAAGAACAGCCCGCTGCGGATGCGCAGCTCGGTGTCGGTGACGGCGTAGTGCGTGAACCACCAGCTCAGGAATCCGTACGCGCCGAACACCAGGAGCAGGCCCACGAGCGCCGCCACCCGCAGGAGGGTGGACAGGTCCGCTATCCAGTGCCCCGCCCGGTCGCCCTGCTGGGCGACCACGCCGACGGTCGCGGCGATGGGCACCCAGGCGCGGCGCAGCGGGGTGAAGGGGTGCAGCCGCCGCTCGCCGGCCGCGGCCTCGGCGGCCGTCGGCTCGCCGGTCGTCGCCTCGCCGCTCACAGACCCGCCGACCTTGCCTCGCCGAGCTCGGTGAGACGGTCGCGCAGGCGCTGCGCCTCGGCCGGCGCCAGGCCCGGGATCTTGGCGTCGGTCGCCGCGGCCGCCGTGTGCAGCTGTACGGAGGCCAGCCCGAAGCGCCGCTCCAGCGGCCCCGAGGTCACCTCGACCAGCTGCATCCGCCCGTACGGAACCACGGTCTCCTCCCGCCACAGCACGCCCCGGCTGATCAGCAGGTCGTCCGCGCGCTCGGCGTAGCGCCAGGACCGCCAGTTCCGCCCGAGCAGCACCCAGCCCCAGGCCAGGGCCACCAGCCAGCACCCCGCGAGGGCCGCCCACACGGGCCCGGCGAGCAGGCCCAGTACGACGCCGGTCGCCACCGCGAGAACCGTCGCCCAGATCACCAGCAGCATCCGCCGCAGAGCGAGCAGCCCACCCGGCAGCCCCACCCACTCGGGCCGATCCGTCTCACCCGTCGTCCCCGTATCCATCCCCCCACCCTAGGACTGAGACAATGCCCGCATGACGGAGACCACGGTCGGCATCGGCGGCGCGGCGGAGAGCACCGACATGGTGCTCAACATCGGCCCCCAGCACCCTTCCACGCACGGCGTCCTGCGCCTGCGCCTCGTCCTGGACGGCGAGCGGATCGTCAGCGCCGAGCCGGTGGTCGGCTATATGCACCGCGGCGCCGAGAAGCTCTTCGAGGCCCGTGACTACCGGCAGATCGTGATGCTCGCGAACCGCCACGACTGGCTGTCCGCGTTCTCCAACGAGCTGGGCGTGGTCATGGCCGTCGAGCGGATGCTCGGCATGGAGGTCCCCGAGCGGGCCGTGTGGATGCGGACCCTGCTGGCCGAGCTGAACCGGGTGCTGAACCACCTGATGTTCCTCGGCTCGTACCCCCTCGAACTGGGCGGGATCACCCCGATCTTCCACGCGTTCCGCGAGCGCGAGGAGCTCCAGGCCGTCATGGAGGAGATCTCCGGCGGCCGCATGCACTACATGTTCAACCGCGTCGGCGGCCTCAAGGAGGACCTGCCGGCCGGCTGGCTCGGCCGGGCCCGCGCCGCGATCGCCGACGTCAACACCCGCATGAACGTCTACGACGACCTCGTCCGCGGCAACGAGATCTTCCGCGGCCGCACCCGCGGCGTCGGCGTCCTGTCCGCCGAGGCCGTGCACGCGTACGGGGTCTCCGGCCCCATCGCCCGCGCCTCCGGCGTCGACTTCGACCTGCGCCGCGACGAGCCGTACCTCGCGTACGGCGAACTCCAGGACGTCCTCAAGGTGGTCACCCGCTCCGAGGGCGACTGCCTGGCCCGCTTCGAGGTCCTGCTGGACCAGACGCACAACGCGCTCGACCTCGCCGTGGCCTGCCTGGACCGGATGGCCGAACTCCCGCCGGGGCCGGTCAACCAGCGCCTGCCCAAGGTCCTGAAGGCCCCCGAGGGCCACACGTACGCCTGGACCGAGAACCCCCTCGGCATCAACGGCTACTACCTCGTCTCGAAGGGCGAGAAGACCCCGTACCGGCTGAAGCTGCGCAGCGCCTCGTACAACAACATCCAGGCCCTCGCCGTGCTCCTGCCGGGGCAGCTGGTCGCGGACATGGTGGCGATCCTGGGCTCGCTGTTCTTCGTCGTGGGGGACATCGACAAGTAACGCGATCTAGGGTGGCCGGATGACCTCTGGCATACCCGCCGGCTATCTGCGCCGGCTCGGCATCACCGACCCCGGTGCCCCTTCCGCCCCAGGGCTGTTCGCCCTTCAGCGGGCGCACCTGGAGCGCATCGCGTACGACAACATCGACATCCAGCTCGGCCGGCCGCCCGGCATCGACCCCGAGCTGTCCGCCCGGCGCTTCGCCGCCGGGCGCGGGGGCTACTGCTTCCACCTCAACGGCGGCTTCGCGCTGCTCCTCGAATCCCTGGGCTACGAGGTGACGCGCCACGCCGGCGGCGTCAACGCCGACCCCGCGGACCGCGGGGTCAGCGGCGGGCACCTCACGCTGACCGTCCGCGTCGACGGGACGACGTACTGGGTGGACGCCGGGGTGGGTGACGGCCCGTACGAACCGCTGCCGCTGCGCGAGGGCACGTACGAGCAGGGCGGGTTCCGGTACGCGCTGGAGCGGCTGGAGCCGCTGGAGGGCGAGGCCCCGGGCTGGACGATCCGCAAGTTCGCCGGCCCCATGCCCCGCGTGAACTTCCGTGACGCCCCGGCCGTGACGGCCGACTTCGAAGGCATGCACGCGTGGCTCTCGACGTCAGAGGAGTCGCCGTTCGTACGGACCTTCGCGGTGCTGCGGCGTGACGCGGAGGGCGCGGACGCGCTGCGCGGCCGGATCCTGACCCGCATCGACGGCGCGAAGGGCACGAGCGAGCGCGAACTGACCGACGCGGAGGAGTTCTTCGAGGTCATCGGGACGGTGTTCCGGAGGGACCTGGGTGACCTCACCCCCGTCGACCGGGCCGCGCTCTGGGCTCGCGTGAGCCGGGCGCACGAGGCGTGGCTCGCCTCCCGGCAGAGCTGATGTCGGTGGCGCAGGGCAGACTTGGGGCATGTCCCACTCCCCCCGTCGCGCCTGTCCCGCCTGCGGCCGCGACTGCGCCGTGACCGCCGGCCGGATCGCCCGCCACGATCCCCCGGCCGGGCGGGGCCGCGGCGACCTCGTGTCCTGCCCCGGCTCCCGGGCCCGGGTGGTGCTGGGCGCCTCGGCGCCGACGCTCGACGGTTTCACCTTGGCTCCGCATCCGGGCCAGCTGCCGCTGTTCTGAGTACGGGGACCGCGCGGGCCGAGTACCCGTTCACCCGGGGGCTGTCCCCCCCTCAACTCGCGGGGGCCGAACGGATGTTGAGGGCCGGAAGGCGTCCGTAGCGTTTCCGTCATGACGATCACGACGATCACGGCGTTCACGCAGAACAGCAAGCACCGGCGTCGGCAGTGGCTGCGGCGCGGTGCCGCCGCCGTGGCGCTCGCGGCCGTACTGGGCGGGTCGCCGCCCCGGCGGCCCTGGCGGCGCCCGTCGCGTACGTCGCGTCCGCCTCCACGGTCGGCGCGCCCGCGTCCGCCACCGCCCGCGGCGCCCTGATCTCCGTCACCCCGCTCGACACGCTCGGCCGCGACCAGGTCGTCGCCGCACTCGGCACGCTCGGATTCGACCCCGGGACCGTCCGGTACGGCGTGACCGCGTACCGGCTGGACTACGCCACCGTGGACCCCCAGGGCCGTCCCACCACCGCCCCCGGGCTCCTCGTCCTCCCGCGCGGCGGCCCGCACCGCCTCGACCTGGCCTCCGACACCCACGGCACGCTCGCCACCCGCGACGACGCCCCTTCCGGGGGCGCCGGTTACAACCGGCTCACCCCGTACCTGCACGCCTCCGCCGGCCGCGCCGTCGCCGCCCCGGACTACCCGGGCCTGGGCGGCGGCCCGGGCAGCCACCCGTACATGGACACGCGTTCCGCGGTCACCGCCTCCGTCGACATGCTCAAGGCCGCCCGCACCGCCGCCGGCCGGCTGGGCCGCCCCGTCACCCGGGACGTGTACGCCACCGGCTTCTCGCAGGGCGGCCAGGTGGCGATGGCCGTGGGCCGCGAGCTCTCCCGGGGCCGCGACGGCCTGCGGCTGCGGGCGCTCGCTCCGATCGCCGGCCCGCACACCCTGTCCGGCGACGATCCCCGACCCGCCGTCACCGCCGCCCGGAACGACCTGACCGCCTACGCCCGCGCAGACTCCCGGCCCGTCGCCGTCGCCCTGCGCCGCCCCTTCTACCGGATCCTCGACGACCTCGACCGGACACCGGCCTAGGGGATGCGCCGTACGTCAGGCCTTCGCGCCCAGCAGCTGGATCAGGCGCGAGCTGCTGTCGGCGCCGAAGCCCGCCTCCACCCCGCGCCGGTAGAGCTCGGCGTGCGCGGTAAGAATCCCGGTGTCCACGCCGGAGTCGGCGGCGGTGTGCAGGACGTGCTCGACGCTCGCCGCGCACATGGCGAGGCGCTCGTACGCGCCGTCGTGTTCGCCCGCGTCGATGCGCGGGGCGCCGTGCTCGTAGAAACCGCGCATCGTGTCGGCCGTGTACCCGGCGTAGGGCAGGACGTCCGCCGCCGTCAGGCCGTTGGCCCGCGCGACGGCGAGCGCCTGGTACCAGCCGGTGTACGCCGTCCAGAAGAGGATCATGTTGAGCTGGTAGTAGAGCTGCGCGTAGCCGGGGTCGGCGCCCCGGTAGTCGGTGGCGGCGAGAACGTCGAGCGCGGCGCGGTGCTCCTCGTAGACCTCCTCGGGACCGCTGACGAACGCGGACGAACCCTCCTGGCCGATGCCGGTCGGCGGCACGTTGACGCCGCCGGTGAGGTACGAGGCCCCGCGCGCCTCGGCCCACCGCGCGGCCTTGCGGGCCTTGTCCGGGACGTCCGAGGACAGGTTGGCCAGCACCCGGCCGCCGAGGTCGGTGTCCCCGAGGGCCGTGTACATGGCGTCCACGTCGATGAGGCTGAGCACGGTCAGCCTGCTCGCGGCGACGGCTTCGGCGATGCTGCCCGCCCGGCGCGCCCCGCGCGCCACGAGGGCGGTGTCCTTGCCGGCGCTGCGGTTCCACACGGTGACCGCGTAGCCGGCGTCGAGATAGGCCGCGGCCATGGCCCGGCCCATGGGGCCGAGGCCGACGACGGTGACCGTGGTGTCCTGGGTGGTCGAAACCTGGTTCATGACGGAGCTCCCCCAACGAATCGGCTAGAACGAACGCTCTATCCAGCGTTCTGGGCGACCGTAGCATGGACTGGAACGAACGCTCTATCCAGAATCGGCGGTAGGATCTCGCCCATGGCAGCAGCGACGAAGACAGCACTGGGGACGCGCGACCGGCTGGTCCGCACCGCCTCCCGCCTCATGCAGCACGGCGGTTACGAGAACACCCCGGTCAAACAGCTCGTCCGCGAGGCCGAAGCGACCCTGGGCTCGCTGTACCACTTCTTCCCGGGGGGCAAGCAGGAACTGGCGGTGGCCGCCATCCACTTCGGCGACGAGGAGTTCGCCGGACTGCTCCGCGCCGGGCTCACCGCATACCCGGATCCGGCGGAGGCGGTCGAGGCCGTCGCCGCGCTGCTCGCGCGGGAACTGGAGGCCTCCGACTGGCGGGACGGCTGCCCGGTCACGGCCACGGCCCTGGAGACGGTCGGCCGCCTGCCCGAACTCCAGGCGGCCTGTGCGCAGGCCTTCGCCAACTGGCAGCACCTGGTGGCTGCGAAGCTCCTGGCCTCGGGCTACCCGGAGCCGGAGGCCCGCGACCTGGCGATCACCGTGGTCAACACCCTGGAGGGCGCCGAGATGACCTCCCAGGTCACCCGCAGCCGCACCCCGCTCCTGGTGGCGGGCCGGCACCTGGCCCGCCTGGTGGCCTCGTACAGGGACTGACGGCTAGGAGATCGCGGTGCGGAGCCGGACCACGTCGATCGGCTCGGTCTCGTCATGGGCCGTCAGGTCGATGACCTGGCCCGCCTCGGGCGCCTCGGGCGCCTCGGGCGCCTCGGGCGCCTCGGATGCCTCGGGAGCGGCCTGCTCGGCCGACTCGGCCAGGTCGGCCGGGGGCTGCGCCGAGGTCTGCCCAGGGGTCCGCGCCGTCTCCGCCTCGTGCACCGCGAGGGCCTCGGCGCCGACCACATCGGCCAGGTCCTCGTTCTGGACCGCCTCGATGGCCGCGCGGGCCTGCGCCGCGTTCTTGGCACCGAAGAAGTCGAAGCCGCCCTCGACCCGGGACGCCGTCCGCCGCTGCGCCGCGTACGGGGCCACCGCCGCGGCCGGCCGACGCGCCGGGACCGCGGACGTGGGGGCCGACGGCGCCGCGGGCAGCTCCCGGGTCTGCGCCTTGCGGACCAGCGCGCCCAGAGCCGCGTGGGCCCGGGCGTAGCCGACCGAGGTGGGCGCGCCCGCCGAGGTGCGCTCCTCGGAGACCACCGGGAGTTCCTTCGGCGCGGCGGCCGGGGCCGCGGAGGCCTCGATGGCCAGCAGCCGGCGGCCCTCCAGGGCGCTCGCCCGCTCGGTCTCTGCGGTCGCGTACCGGCGCAGCAGCGCCGCGTGCTCGCCGCGCAGCCCCGCCAGTTCGACCCGCTTGGCGCGCAGCTTGGCGTCCAGCCTGGCGCGCAGCGCCCGGGCCTCTTCGAGATCGGATTCGAGCTCGGCTATCCGCTCGTCCGTCTTCCACTCGTCCTTGACGCGCTCGCGCGCGAGCTCCGCGACGCGGCGGCCCGCCGAGCGGTCCCAGGCGCGCATCACGACGCCGCCGGCGACCCCGGCGGCCGCTGTGGCGGCCACGAGCAGCCTCAACGCCACAGGTTCCGCGAGCAGCCAAGCCGCGCCGGCGCTGATGAGGGACACACCGGCGACGGCCGTCGGCGTGAGCAGCCGGTGCAGAGGTTCGGGATTGCGGTGGCGTCCACGGGGCATGGCCTGAAATTTACAGGGCGTGGAGGCCATGTGGGGTACCCGCCCGGCAATCTCTTTCCGAGCGGTCGCCCCACATTTCTCCGTCAACCGCGTCACCACTACTTCTGGAGAAGGCCCTTCGACTCCAGGTAGGCCTTCGCCACGTCCGCCGGCTTGGCGCGCTCCGCGTCCACCTTGCGGTTCAGGTCGACCAGGTCGGCCGTCGTGAGCGCCTTGGTGAGCTTGTCGAGCGCGGCCGCGACCTCGGGGGTGCCCGCGTCCTTGGCGTTGACCACGGGCAGCACGTTGTCCGCGTTCTGGAGCTTCTTGTCGTCCTCCAGCAGGACCAGGCCGTAGCTGTCGAGGGTGGCGTCCGTGGTGGTGGTCAGGACCAGCTGGTCCGCGCCGTCCTTCACCGCCTGCTTGGCCTGCGGGGTGCCGACACCCTTCGGGTCGATACCGGAGACTTCAATTCCGTATGTCTTCGTCAACCCGGGTGCGCAGAAGGGGCGGACGGCGCATTCGTCGCCCGCCGCGATCTTCACCTTCAGTCCGGACTTCCCAAGATCCGAAAGCGTCTTCAGGTTGTTCTTCTGGGCGAATTCCCTGCTCACCGCGAATGCGTTCTGGTCGACCGCCGCACCCGCGGGCAGCGCCTTCAGCCCGAGCGGGGCCGCGAGCTTCTCCAGGCCCGCCACCGTCGCCGCGACGTCGCTCGACGCGACCGGCTTCTCCTCCGGCGCCTTGGGGCCGTTCACCTTGGCGTTGAGGAACTCCGCGAGGGTGGCCGCGTACTCCGGGACGACGTCGATCTCGCCCTTCTCCAGCGACGGCTCGTACAGCTCGCGGTTGTTGACCGTCTTGATGGAGGTGCTGTAGCCCGCGTCCTTGAGGACCTGTGCGTACAGCTCGGCCAGCACGTTGGACTCGGTGAACCCGGCCGCGCCGATGACCAGAGCGCCCTTGCCCCCGCCCGAGGAGGACCCGGAGGAGGCCGAGCCGCCGTCCTTGCTCTTCTCCAGGCTGTCGCCGCCGCACGCGGCCAGCGACACCGTCAGGGCGAGGGTGCCCAGGGACGCGCCGAGGACGCGGGTGGTCTTGCTCATGGGGGTACTCCGTTCGAGGCGGGGAAAAGGGATCAGCGGGACGCCGCCGCCGGCCGGGGCAGCAGCCGGTCGGCCGCCACCAGTACGCCCTCCACCAGCAGGGCCAGCGCCGCCACCAGCAGGGCGCCCGCGACGACCTGCGCGGTGTTGTACGTGTTGAATCCGGCGGTGATGATCCGGCCGAGACCGCCCTGGCCGACCATCGCCGCGATCGTGGCCGTGGCGATGACCTGTACGGCGCCCGAGCGCAGCCCGGTCATCACCAGCGGACGCGCGAGCGGCAGTTCGACCCGGAGGAACAGCTGGCTCCCGGACATGCCCATGCCCCGGGCGGCCTCCACCACCGAGCGGTCCACCTCGCGCATGCCGACGTACGCGTTCGTCAGGATCGGCGGTATCGCGAACAGCACGAGCGCGGCGATGGTGGGCAGGTAGCCCGCGTTGCGCAGCGGGGAGACCATGAACAGGGCCAGCACGGCGAAGACGGGCACGGCCCGGCCGATGTTGGAGACGTTGACGGCGAGGGCGCCGCCCTTTCCGAGGTGGCCGAGGAACAGGCCGACGGGCAGGGCCACCGCACAGGCGATCGCGAGAGCGATCCCGCTGACGTAGACGTGCTCGCCGAGCCGGTGCCAGACGCCGCTCTCGCCCGACCAGTTGGCGCCGTTCGCCAGCCAGTCCCAGGCATCCCCCGCCACGCCCATCACCTCAGGCCTCCTTGGCCGCGGGCCGACGGCCGGCCCTGGTCCACGGTGTGAGCAGCCGCTGCACGCCGAGCAGCAGCAGGTCGGCCACGAGCGCGAGCAGCACGCACAGCACCGAGGCGGTGAGCACCTGGGCCTTGAAGGAGCTGTTCACGGCCGGGGCGATGAGATTGCCGAGGCCGCCCTTGCCGACGATGGAGCCGACCGTGGTCAGCGCGACGGTGGAGACGGTGGCGATCCGCACCCCGGCGAGCAGCGCGGGCAGCGCCAGCGGCAGTTCGACCTGCCACAGCAGCCGCCCGGGGCCGTATCCCATGCCGCGCGCGGCCTCCCGCACGTCCGCGGGGACGGCTTCCAGGCCGGCCAGCACGTTGCGGACGAGGATGGTCAGCGAATACAGCACCAGGCCGGTCACCACCAGCGCCGCCGAGAGCCCGAACAACGGCAGCAGGAGGGAGAACATGGCGAGCGAGGGGACCGTGTAGAGCAGGGTGGTGAAGGCGAGCACGGGCGCCGCCCAGCGCCGGCCGCGGCGGGCCAGCAGGGCGAGCGGGACGGACACGGCGATGCCGATGAGCACCGACACGCCCGTGATCCAGATGTGTTCGAGGGTGGCGTCGGTGAGTTCCTGGGAGCGGGAGGAGACGTACTCCCAGCAGATCCAGTCGTTCGCCACCAGGCAGCTCTGCCCGGCCATGCTCCTCACCTCCCCCGTCACCGAACGCACGTTCTTCAACAGCGCAGTCTTTCAACAGCGCAGCCACAAGTGACCCTAACCCCCGGCACCGACAACGGCCGGAATCCTTCGCAGTGGGGCAACACTCCCTTTACAAACGGGGCACGCGGGTAAGGAAGGATGGCGATGTGATCCGATTCGAGCATGTGACCAAGCGCTACCCCGACGGGACGACAGCCGTCGAGGACCTGTCCTTCGAGGTGGCGGAGGGCGAGCTGGTCACGCTCGTGGGACCGTCCGGCTGCGGCAAGACGACCACGATGAAGATGGTCAACCGGCTGATCGAGCCGACCTCCGGCCGGATCCTGCTCGGCGGCGAGGACATCGCCGCCGCCGACCCGGTCGAGCTGCGCCGGCGGATCGGGTACGTCATCCAGCAGGTCGGGCTCTTCCCGCACAAGACGGTGCTGGAGAACACGGCGACCGTGCCGCAGCTGATCGGCACCCCGAAGGCGAAGGCCCGCGCGCGGGCGGCGGAGCTGCTCGAACTGGTGGGGCTGGATCCGGCCGTCTACGGGGGCCGGTACCCGGAGCAGCTGTCGGGCGGGCAGCGCCAGCGCGTCGGCGTGGCCCGCGCGCTCGCCGCCGATCCGCCGGTGCTGCTGATGGACGAGCCGTTCGGCGCGGTCGATCCGGTGGTGCGCGAGCGGCTCCAGAACGAGTTCCTGGCGCTGCAGAAGACGGTGCGTAAAACGATTCTGCTGGTCACGCACGACCTGGAGGAGGCGATCCGGCTCGGCGACCGCATGGCGGTCTACGGGGCGGGCACCATCGAGCAGTTCGCGCGCCCGGCGGCGGTGCTCGGGGCTCCGGCCACCGCGTACGTGGCCTCCTTCGTCGGCGCGGACCGGGGGCTCAAGCGGCTCGCGGTCACCCCGGTCGAGGCGGCCGACCTCGCCGCGGCGGACGCCGGGGCCCCGGCCCCGGCCGGGGCGGTGGAGCTGGGGGCGACGCTGCGCGAGGCCCTCTCCGCCCTGCTCCAGGAGGACTCGGGCCGGATCGGCGTCACGGACCCGGCCTCCGGCGAACTGGTCGGCGTACTCACCCCGGAGGGCGTCCACCGGGCGCTGCGCCGGGCCCAGTTGCAGGAGGCATGAAGCAGGAGGCAGGGGCCGGCGCACAGCGAAAAGGGCCCGACCGGAGTCGGGCCCTTCACCGGCGGAACCGGGCACTCAGGCCTGGATGCGGCCGCTCATCCACACCAGCATCGGCGGGATCTCGCGCCGCCACGTGTTGAAGTTGTGGCCGCCGCTGTCGAGGATGATCGAGGAGACCCGGTCCGGGCCCTTGACCAGCTTGATGAACTTCTTGGTGTCACCGAGGTTCGGCTCGCCCGTCTCGCTGCTCGTGACGAGGAAGGACGTACCGGTCGGCTTCTTGTGCTCGATGCTGTGCAGGACGTCGGCGCGCTTCTTCAGCGCGTCGTCCCCGTGGAACAGGTCGCCGGTCGTCGGGTCGTCGGGAGCCTCGTAGTACGCGGACAGACCCGCGGCGGCGCCGAAGGTCTGCGGGTAGTGCGCGGCGATCTTCAGGGCGCAGTAGCCACCCGTTGAATTCCCGATGAAGCCCATGTTCTCGGGGCCCTTGCCGACCCGGAAGGTGTCCGTGATGGCCTGCGGAAGGTCCTGCCCGAAGAAGGTCTCGGTCTGCGGGCCACCGGGTATGTCAACGCACTCGGTGTCACGCGGGGGTGCCACCGTCGGACGCAGCATGACCAGGATCATCGGCTTCATCTTGCCCGCCTTGGACAGACTGAAGGCCTTCATGGGGTAGTCGAGCCCTTTGATCAGGTTCTCGGCGGTGCCCGGGTAGCCGGTCAGCACGATGGACGCCGGGAAGTTCTGGTCCTTGTGCTGCGGCTGGAAGTACTCCGGCGGGAGCCACACGTAGCCGGGGCTCGTTATCTTCGACTTCTGCCCGGTTATGGCAACCTTCAGGATCTGACCGCCCACCTGGGGCTTGGCACCACCGGGGACGTCCAGCTTCTGCTTGTCGACGACCTTGATGTCCTTGCTGCTCATCGAGTGGTCGACGACCTTGCCCATCGACGTCTCCTGGCCGAACAGGTCTGCCCAGGAACCGTAGAAGAGGAACGACTTGTTGGCCGCGAGCCCCACAGCCGAGAACAGCGCCAGCTGGGTCGCCAGCAGGAGGCCGATCCGGCCGGTGTACGCGCGCCAGGTGCGGCCCGAGAGCTTCGGCCAGAACCAGACGGTGGCCGCGAAGAGCAGCACACCGGCGATGATGGCCAGCGCCAGGACCGTATTACTGGTGAGACCCATGAGCAGTCAGTCGACTTTCTGATGGCAGGACTGGAAATTTCCGACGGAAGAGTGAACCCGCTCCTCGTCGATGTCGTCCTAATGGACGCACCACACACCGGAGGCTGTCGCGGCCTTCGGCCACATGATCTCTCGCGGAGCAACGGGAAGCGATGTCTAGCAGGATAGATGGCGATAAGTCGGGACAGGTTCCGAGCGGAGTCCGCCGAATCCTCCGTGGACCACGGCCGGAGTCGGTGCCCGGCCTGGTAGGTACGGCCGTCATGATCGTCGGCCTTCTGGACGTCGCGGCGGGAGTCTTCCCGCGGTTCCGGCACAGCCGGATCCACGCGGTGGCCGAAGTGCTGCCGGTGTTCGGCCCCTTCGCGGCGGCCCTGGCCATCAGCGCGGGCGTACTGCTCCTGCTGCTCGCGCACGGCCTCAAGCGCCGCAAGCGCCGGGCCTGGCGGGCGGCGGTCGTGCTGCTGCCGGCCGGCGCCGCAGCGCAGTTCGCGTACCGGCACTCGATCATCGGTGTGGTCATCGCGGCGCTGCTCTTCGCGCTGCTGCTGCGCCACCAGAGTGAATTCAAGGCGCTGCCGGACCCGCGCAGCCGCTGGAAGGCGCTCGCGAACTTCGTGCTGATGAGCGCCGGTTCCATCGGGCTCGGCCTGGTCATCGTCAACGTGCACCCGGGCAGGGTCGTCGGCAACCCGGGCCTGTACGAGCAGATCACGCACGTCGTGTACGGGCTCTTCGGCTTCGAGGGCCCCGTCGACTACGCCGGCCAGGTGTCCTGGACCGTCGGGTACTCCCTGGGCGCGCTCGGCATGCTGACCGCCCTCACCACCATGTACCTGGCCTTCCGCCCCGAGCACCCGGCCGCGCGGCTCACCGCCGACGACGAGGGCAAGCTGCGCGAACTCCTCGCCAAGCACGGCGGCCGCGACTCCCTCGGCCACTTCGCGCTCCGCCGCGACAAGGCCGTCGTCTTCTCCCCCAGCGGCAAGGCCGCCGTCACCTACCGCGTCGTGTCCGGCGTGATGCTCGCCTCCGGCGACCCCATCGGCGACGTCGAGGCCTGGCCCGGCGCCATCGAGCGGTTCATGGAGGAGGCCAAGGCCCACTCCTGGACCCCGGCCGTCATGGGCTGCAGCGAGACGGGCGGCGAGGTCTGGACCCGCGAGACCGGCCTGGACGCGCTGGAACTGGGTGACGAGGCGATTGTCGATGTCAAAGACTTCTCCCTCTCGGGTCGCGCCATGCGCAATGTCCGCCAGATGGTGAAGCGCATCGAGCGCAACGGCTACACCACCAAGGTCCGCCGGGTCAGCGAGCTCACCGAGGCCGAGCTGGAGCAGGTGCGCGGCGCCGCCGAGGCCTGGCGCGGCACCGACACCGAGCGCGGTTTCTCCATGGCGCTGGGCCGGGTCGGCGACCCGGGCGACGGCGACTGCTTCATCGCCACCGCCCACCGGGTGGAGGAGGGCGACACCAGCCCGTTCGGCGACCTGAAGGCCGTCCTGCACTTCGTCCCGTGGGGCGCCGACGGCATGTCGCTGGAGCTGATGCGCCGCGACCGCGCCGCCGACCCCGGCATGAACGAACTTCTGATCGTGGCCTCCCTGGAGGCCGCCCCCTCGCTGAAGATCGAGAAGGTCTCGCTGAACTTCGCGATGTTCCGCTCGGCCCTCGCCCGCGGCGAGAAGATCGGCGCCGGCCCCGTGCTGCGGATGTGGCGGAACCTGCTGGTCTTCCTCTCCCGCTGGTTCCAGATCGAGTCGCTCTACAAGTTCAACGCGAAGTTCCGCCCCCGCTGGGAGCCCCGCTTCGTGGTCTTCCGCACCACCCGCGACCTGCCCCGCATCGGCTTCGCCGCGATGCAGGCCGAGGGCTTCGTGACGCTGGCGCTGCCGCGCCTGTTCGCCAGCCGCCGCCGCCCCAAGCCGGTCCGCACGTGCGCCCACAACCACACCCCCGCCAAGGTCCCGGCCCAGGCGGAGCGCGAGGTCCAGGCCGCGTAGCGGTCCGTACGCCCGTGCCGCGTAGCAGTCCGGACGCCCGTACGGGCCCCAGGGCCCCGGCAGCCGACAGGCGCCGGGGCCCTGCCGTATCCAGGTCAGCCCTACCCTTGGACCTATGAACACGAAGCGCGGAGCCACCGGCAGGGGCCGGGTCGCAGGTCTGCCCGAGTGGGACCGCTGCGCGGTCATGGGCGTCGTCAACGTCACCCCCGACTCCTTCTCCGACGGCGGCCGCTGGTTCGACACCACCGCGGCCGTCAAGCGCGGCCTCGACCTCGTCGCCCAGGGCGCCGACCTCGTCGACGTCGGCGGCGAGTCCACCCGGCCCGGCGCCTCCCGCGTCGACGAGGAGGAAGAGCTGCGCCGGGTCGTCCCCGTGGTGCGCGGCCTCGCCTCCGAGGGGATCACCGTCTCCGTCGACACCATGCGCGCGACCGTCGCCGAGCAGGCCGTCGCCGCCGGCGCGGTCCTGGTCAACGACGTCAGCGGCGGGCTCGCCGACCCGGGGATGATCCCGGCCGTCGCGGCCGCCGAAGTGCCGTTCGTGGTGATGCACTGGCGCGGCTTCAGCGACGGCATGAACAGCCTCGCCGTCTACGAGGACGTGCTCGCCGAGGTCACCGCCGAGCTCCGGGCCCGGATCGACGCGGTCGTGGCCGGCGGGATCGCCCCCGAGCGGCTCCTCGTCGACCCCGGCCTCGGTTTCGCGAAGAACGCCGAACACGACCTCGCCCTCGTCGCCCACCTGCCCGAGCTGCGCGCCCTCGGCTTCCCGCTGCTGGTCGCCGCCTCGCGGAAGCGTTTCCTCGGCCGGGTCCTGGCCGGCGCCGCCGACGCCGCGCCGCCGCCCGCCCGCGAGCGCGACGCCGCCACGGCCGCCGTCTCCGCCATCGCCGCCCACCAGGGCGCCTGGGCCGTACGGGTCCACGAGGTACGGGCGACCGCGGACGCGGTTCGGGTGGCCCGGGCCGTGGAAGGAGCGCTGTGACCACCGACCGAGAAGGAGCCCTGTGAGCAGAACCGACATCGAAGCGGTCGAAGAGGTCAACACGGCCTTCTACGAGGCCATGGAGCGGGGGGACTTCGACGCACTGTCGGCGCTCTGGCTCGATGACGAGATCTCCTGCGTGCACCCGGGCTGGCCGGTGCTCTCCGGCCGCGGCGAGGTGCTGCGCTCGTACGCGCTGATCATGTCCCACACGGACTACATCCAGTTCTTCCTCACCGACACCAAGGTCTCCGTCATCGGGGACACCGCACTGGTGACCTGTACGGAGAACATCCTCAGCGGCGGCCCCGCCGAGGACGGCGGGGAACTCGGCCCACTGGTCGGCCAGCTGGTCGTCGCCACAAATGTGTTCCGACGCACATCCGAGGGCTGGCGGCTCTGGTCCCACCACGGTTCTCCGGTCCTCGCGGACTCCGATGAGGAGGAGGAAGAGGGCACCGACTGACCCCAAGGGCGGGGGCGAACGGCCATCGCAGGTAAATTCGAAGGCGGACGACGCCGACCGCACTCGGCGTAGGCCCATGGCCCCGGGCGGTCCCGGGACCGGAAGCACCTACGAAACAGGAGTGATTCGCGTGGATCGTGTCGCGCTGCGCGGCCTCAAGGCTCGCGGGCACCACGGCGTCTTCCCCCGGGAACGCGAAGAAGGCCAGACCTTCATCGTCGACCTGGTGCTGCATCTCGACACCCGCCCCGCGGCGGCCGGAGACGACCTGGCGAAGACCGTGCACTACGGGGTCGTCGCCGAGGAGGTCGTCGACGTGGTCCAGGGAGAGCCCGTCGACCTGATCGAGACCCTCGCCGAGCGGATCGCCCAGCAGTGCCTCAAGCACGAAGCGGTGGCGCAGGTGGAGGTCGTCGTCCACAAGCCGGACGCGCCCATCACCGTCCCCTTCGACGACGTGACCATCACGATCACCCGGAGCCGCGCATGAACAACGGACTGAACACACAGAGCGACCCCACCGTGCAGCCGGTACCCGCCTCCGTCGTGGAGACGGTCGACGCGGCGGACACCACCCTGTCCAACCCGAAATGGGCCGTCATCGCGCTCGGCGCGAACCTCGGCAACCGGCTGGAGACCCTCCAGGGCGCCATCGACGCCCTCGGCGACACCCCGGGCCTGCGGGTCAAGGCCGTCTCCCCCGTGTACGAGACCGAGCCGTGGGGCGTCGAGCCCGGCTCGCAGCCTGCGTACTTCAACGCGGTCGTCAAGGTGCGGACCACGCTGCCGCCGTCCTCGCTCCTGGAGCGCGGTCAGGCCATCGAGGAGGCCTTCGACCGCGTCCGCGAGGAGCGCTGGGGCCCGCGCACGATCGACGTCGACATCATCTCGTACGCCGAGGTGGTCTCCGACGACCCCGTCCTCACCCTGCCGCACCCGCGCGCCCACCAGCGCGCCTTCGTGCTGGCCCCCTGGAACGACATCGACGCGGAGGCGCGGATCCCGGGCCACGGCGCCGTCGGCGCCCTCCTGGCCGGAATCGGCCTGACCGGAGTCACGCCGCGCCCCGACCTGGAACTCCGCCTCCCGGAGTAGTCGTTCGCGTCTCTGATCGGCTGGCTGATCCTGTGGCGAGACCTGTGTCTGGGAACGGGATCTCCCACCGTGGAGGGCTGGCATGGGCGTGCAGGTGGAATCCCGCGCCCAGTGCTGCTCCTCGTGGCCGGTGTCGGCCGGTGGTGGGTGTGCTGATCGTCGTCACGCCCTGGTGCCGGTCGGCTGCGCGGCGCAGCCGCCTCCGGTCCGTGTGAGCGTGTCCCTCCGGACGCTTTCCCGCCGGCCCCGAGGGTCTGGCGGGGGAGGGTGCCCTGCGTCGCCTGGGCGCGGGGCGTGCTGCCTGCTGGTGGGGCAGATGGCCCATTTCCAGCCGGGTGTGGTGGGCCGGTCGGGGGCCTTGCGGTGCCGTAGCGGGGTGAGGCACCGGGGGCAGTGCCGGGAGGTGTTCCTGGCCGGGACGGTGACGACGGCCACGCCGGCCTCGGCCGCCAGGTGCCGCATGCGGTCGACGATCTGCCCGCGCACCTGCTGAGACAGGCGCGTGTTGATGGTGCGGCCCATGCCACGGGCTTCCAGGGAGCGTAGGTCTTCGACGTAGATGACGCTCGCACCGGCGGCGACGGCCTGATCGACCGCCCACCGGGCGGCGGCCCACGCCAATGCGCCGTTGAGGCTCGACCGGCGCGCGGACACGTACGCGATCTCGTCGCTCAGAACGGTGTGTTTGGCGGCCAAGGCATGCTGCTCGTCTCCGGCGGTGAGTCGCCGGTACTGGTCGGCCTTGGCACGCAAGAACTCGGACAGTCGGCGCAGCCGGTGCTGTTTGGCGAGGACACCGGCGGCCCGGAACATGCCCCCGGCTCCGAGGGCGTTGATCCGCCCGTCGTCGTGGAGCCGGACCGCGCCCGCGGTGAGCAGGGTGTTCAGGCCCCAGTCCACACCGAGTGCGACCGTGTGCCCGGTGCGGGCGGTCTTCGGCACCGGGTGGGTGTGAGGGAGATCGGCTCGGACACTGCCCTGGTGCGGGCGGAGGGTGGGCAGGTGCAGCGCCGCGTCCGCCGGGACCGTCGGAGGCAGGGTGATGGGGCAGGCCACCCACGTCCAGTCCCGGTACGACTGCGGATCGGGACGGGTGGGCAGCTGCAAGCGCAGCAGCACACGGCCCGGCCCGTCCGCCCGCTCGATGGTGGCCTGCTGCCTGTCACAGGTGGAGAGCAGCAGCATCCTCGCCACCCGGGGCACGCTCTCCACCTCGAAGAGATCCGCTGGCATCCGCCCGTGCTTCCGGAGGAAGGCGGTGATCTGTCGGGTGCGGGCTTTGATGACGCTGGACGGCAGATGCTGACCGCCCGGCACTGCCGCTCGCACCGCATCCCACTCCTGCGCATCGCGCTTCGCAGGGTCGGCCGGCCACGCCTTGAGGACTCCCGCGGTCAGGTCGGCACGCCACTCCGTCGAGCGCAGGACGCGCCCGGCCTGCTCCCGTGCCATGCGAACGATCCGGTCATTGACGCGCACACCCTCCGGCGGCTCGGCGGTCCAGCCCAGGCGGCGGAGCGCCACGCACGCGTTCGACGGCAGCCTCCTGCCGCCGTAGTCCTCTCCGGACGCGAGAACGTCCACATCGGTGGCGTTCCAGTGTGTGGCCAGCAGCTCCGCGACCATGCCGGCCACCAGATCTGCACACCAGCCGACCCGTTCCGCCAGCACGGATGAGGACAGCAACTGACCGCTCTCCTCATCCACACCCCTCCGCAACAGACCACGGGCACAAGCGGTCCGAGCGGTCTCGCCCCGGGCAAGCGGCACCCTCCGACTCACTCTTCCCCCCTGCCGACCGGTGCTGTCATCCGATCAACGACGACCCCGACGGAACGTCACGCATTCGACCAACGAACTCACGTACCGCACCCACGCAGGACGGACATCACGGCGAGAACCCGACACGATCGCTGCGGATGCACAGCGAACTGTGCGAGCCTGTGGACTGCCTGACGGATCAGCGCGGAAAGCGGGGAACGGGCACGTGAAGCAACTGAGGCCTGCGGTCCTGGCGGGGATCTTCGTCGTCGCCGGGGTCCTGTCCTGGGCGGGCGCCCGCCTGTGGAACGCGTACGGCACGCTGCCGGGCGTTCCGCTGGCCGCGCCGATCGTCCTGGGCGTCATCGCCGCGGTGCTGCTGGCGACGGCCCTGTCGCTGCGGTCCCGCCTCAAGGCGCAGCGCGAGCGGCGGCCGGGGGCCAAGGGCGTGGAGCCGCTGATGGCGGCCCGTGCGGTCGTCTTCGGCCAGGCCAGCGCGCTGGTGGCGGCCCTGGTCGCGGGCGCGTACGGCGGTGTCGGCGTCTTCCTGCTGACCGACTCCCTCGACATCCCCGCCCGCCGCGACCAGGCCTGGTACGCCGGCTTCTCGGTCCTGGCGGGCGCGGCGGTCGTCGCCGCCGCCCTCTTCCTGGAACACGTCCTGAAGCTCCCCGAGGACGACGACCAGACCCCCGAGGCCCCGGCCCGCGCCTAGGCCCCCCACGGCGTAGACCCCAAAGCATCGGTCCCCCTCCGTGAAGTCACGGAGGGGGACCGTAGCGGACCCGGCTAGCGCGCCAAGATGAGGCTCATCGCCTCGGCTCGGGTGGCCGTGGCACGGAGCTGGCCGCGGACTGCGGACGTGGTGGTCTTGGCACCCGGCTTGCGGATGCCGCGGACCGACATGCACATGTGCTCGGCCTCGATCACCACGATGGCGCCGCGCGCGTCGAGGATCTCCATCAGGGAGTCCGCTATCTGCGTAGTAAGACGTTCCTGCACCTGCGGGCGGCGGGCGTATACGTCCACGAGGCGGGCCAGCTTCGACAGGCCCGTGATCTTGCCACTCTCCGCCGGGATGTAGCCGACGTGAGCGACGCCGTGGAACGGCAGCAGGTGATGTTCGCACAGAGATACGATTTCGATGTCCTTCACCAGGACCAGCTCATCGTGTCCCAGGTCGAACACCGTCGTCAGGACGTCCTCGGGCTTCTGCCACAGACCGGCCAGGATCTCCTTGTACGCCCGCGCCACGCGTGCCGGGGTCTCCAGCAGGCCCTCGCGGTCCGGGTCCTCGCCGACCGCGATCAGGAGCTCACGGACCGCCGCCTCGGCGCGCTTCTCGTCGAACACACCGATCGTGCCCTTGTCGCCGGTCAGGGTCACTGGGTCCGTCATTGCTTCCTCGTTCCTGTGAAAAGTGCCGCGCCCCCCAGGCTAGAACCTGGGGGGCGCGGCTTCCATTCCGGGTGGATCAGGCCTCCGGGCGGTCCTCAGGGGCCACCTCGATGCCCTTCTCCGTGGAGACCGGCGTGACGGCGGTGGCCGCCGAGGTGCCGTTCGCCGAGTTCGTCAGCTGGAGCTCCTTGGGAGAGAGCACCGGCGGACGGGTGGAGGGGGTGCGGCGGGAGGAGCCGGTCCACGCGGGGCGGGCCGGGCGCTTCACGATCGTGGAGAAGATCTCGGCGATCTGCTCCTTGTTCAGCGTTTCCTTCTCCAGCAGCGCGAGGACCAGGTTGTCGAGGACGTCGCGGTTCTCGACGAGGATCTCCCAGGCCTCGTTGTGCGCGGTCTCGATGAGCTTCTTGACCTCTTCGTCGACCAGCGCCGCGACCTCTTCCGAGTAGTCCCGGGGGTGCGACATCTCGCGCCCCAGGAACGGCTCGGTGTTGTCGCCGCCGAACTTGATCGCACCGAGACGCTCGGTCATGCCGTACTGCGTGACCATGGCCCGCGCCGTGGCGGTGGCCTTCTCGATGTCGTTCGCCGCGCCCGTCGTCGGGTCGTGGAAGACCAGCTCCTCGGCCGCGCGCCCGCCCAGCATGTACGCCAGCTGGTCGAGCATCTCGTTGCGCGTGGTCGAGTACTTGTCCTCGTCGGGCAGGACCATGGTGTAACCCAGGGCCCGGCCGCGGGACAGGATCGTGATCTTGTGGACCGGGTCGGAGTTCGGGGAGGCCGCCGCGACCAGGGCGTGTCCGCCCTCGTGGTACGCGGTGATCTTCTTTTCCCGGTCCGACATGATCCGGGTCCGCTTCTGCGGGCCCGCCACGACGCGGTCGATCGCCTCGTCCAGCGAGTGGTTGTCGATCAGCTTCTTGTCCGTACGGGCGGTCAGCAGGGCCGCCTCGTTCAGGACGTTGGAGAGATCGGCACCGGTGAAACCGGGCGTACGACGGGCAACCGCGCCCAGGTCGACGTCCGGAGCGACCGGCTTGCCCTTCTGGTGGACCTTGAGGATCTCCAGCCGGCCCTGCATGTCGGGACGGTCGACCGCGATCTGCCGGTCGAAGCGGCCCGGGCGCAGGAGCGCCGGGTCGAGGATGTCCGGACGGTTCGTGGCGGCGATCAGGATGACCCCGCCCTTCACGTCGAAGCCGTCCATCTCGACCAGCAGCTGGTTGAGGGTCTGCTCGCGCTCGTCGTGACCGCCGCCGAGACCGGCACCGCGGTGCCGGCCGACTGCGTCGATCTCGTCGACGAAGACGATCGCCGGGGCGTTGGCCTTGGCCTGTTCGAACAGGTCGCGGACACGCGAGGCACCGACACCGACGAACATCTCGACGAAGTCGGAACCGGAGATCGAGTAGAAGGGGACACCGGCCTCGCCCGCGACGGCGCGCGCGAGCAGGGTCTTACCGGTGCCGGGCGGGCCGTACAGCAGCACGCCCTTGGGGATCTTGGCGCCGACGGCCTGGAACTTCGCCGGCTCCTGGAGGAACTCCTTGATCTCGTGGAGTTCCTCGACGGCCTCGTCCGCGCCCGCGACATCGGCGAACGTGGTCTTCGGGGTGTCCTTGGTGATGAGCTTGGCCTTGGACTTCCCGAAGTTCATGACCCGGGAGCCGCCGCCCTGCATCTGGTTCATCAGGAACAGGAAGACCACGACGATGAGGACGAAGGGCAGGAGCGAGAGCAGCACGCTCAGGAACGGGCTGGTCTTGTCCGGAGTGACGGAGTAGCCGTCCGGGATCTGACCGGCTTCGTACTTGGTCTGGAGGTTCTGGGCGAGCTGGACGCCCTGATCCCCGATGTAGTTGGCCTGGAACTTGGTGCCGTCGTGCTTGCCGAGCTTCTGGTCCTTCTGAAGCTCGATCTTGATCATCTGGCTGTCGCCGGTGGTCAGCTTGGCTGTCTCCACCTGGCCACTGTTGATCGCCTTGATGACCTCGCTGGTGTCCACCGACTTGTAGCCGCCGCCGGAGCCGACGACATTCATCAACACGACCACGGCGAGGACGGCCAGCACGATCCACATGACCGGCCCACGGAAGTATCGCTTCACGTCCATCCATACGGGGCGCCAGGCACCCCGTCCCTCCTGCCCGTAGGTAAATGCTGCTGTGAGTAAAGACTGTTCTTCGGAATGTACCCCTGTATTGTCACCCGCGGCCTCGTGGGACGGCTGACAGGCCCGCTTCCCCTGCTCCAACGGCGGGAATCGCTCCGAGGTTCCCCGGAGCCCGCCGAGGCGCCCCGGGGCCGGGAGCGGGGGCGGGATCAGCCGCCGTAGACGTGCGGGGCGAGCGTGCCGACGAACGGCAGGTTGCGGTACTTCTCCGCGTAGTCGAGGCCGTAGCCCACGACGAACTCGTTCGGGATGTCGAAGCCGACCCACTTCACGTCGATCGCGACCTTCGCGGCGTCGGGCTTGCGCAGCAGCGTGACGACCTCCAGGGAGGCCGGCTGGCGCGAGCCGAGGTTCGACAGCAGCCAGGACAGCGTCAGACCGGAGTCGATGATGTCCTCGACGATCAGGACGTGCTTGTCCTTGATGTCGGTGTCCAGGTCCTTGAGGATCCGCACCACGCCGGAGGACTGGGTCCCGGCGCCGTACGAGGACACCGCCATCCAGTCCATGGTGAGCGGGGTGGACAAGGCGCGCGCCAGGTCCGCCATCACCATCACCGCGCCCTTGAGGACGCCGACGATGAGCAGGTCCTTGCCCGCGTACTCCGCGTCGATCTTCGCGGCCAGCTCGGCCAGCTTCGCGTCGATCTCTTCCTTGGTGATGAGCACCGACTGGAGGTCGCCGCCCATGTCCTTCTCGTCCACCCGCATCACTTTCGTTGTCGACCGTGGCTCCGGGGGTGCCCCCGGAGGACTCAGCCGTGTTTCAGCACCATCAGCCCTGCCGGATGACCAGTCTGCCACCCTGCCGCTGGGCCTCGACCCGGCCGGGCAGGTTGATGGCGCCCTGACCGCGCCATCCGGTGATGAGGCGGTCCACTTCCTCGATGTGGCGGGCGAAGAGCGAGCCCGAGGGGGAACCCGCGGCGACCACGGCCCTGCGCAGTACCCGGCGGCGGACGGCCGGGGGCAGGGCGTACAGCTTGGCGCACTCCAGCCGGCCGTCCTCGTCCCGTACGCCGGTCTCCGCCTCGGCGGCCCAGGCGTCCAGGGCGTCGGCGTCGTCGCGGGAGAGCTGGGCGGTGCGGGCGAGCGCCTCGACGACCCCCTTGCCCAGCGCCTTCTCCAGGGCGGGCAGTCCCTCATGGCGCAGGCGGGAGCGGGTGTAGGCGGGGTCGATGTTGTGCGGGTCGTCCCAGACGGGGAGGGACTGGACCATGCAGGCCTTGCGGGCGGTCTGCCGGTCGACCTGGAGGAAGGGGCGGCGGTAGCGGTGGCTGCGGCCGGGACCCCCGGACACTTCCGCCATGCCGGAGAGCGAGCGGATGCCGGAGCCGCGGGCGAGGCCCAGCAGGACGGTTTCGGCTTGATCGTCCCGGGTGTGGCCGAGCAGCACGGCGGCGGCGCCCAGCCGGTCGGCGGCCTCGTCCAGGGCTCCGTAGCGGGCGTCGCGGGCGGCGGCCTCGGGTCCGCCGTCGCGGCCGACGCGCACGGCGACGGACTCCACCGGGTCGAGACCGAGGGCGGTCATGCGGGTGACGACCTCGGCGGCGCGCAGGTCGGAGCCGGCCTGGAGCCCGTGGTCGACGGTGATGCCGCCGGCCCGGATTCCGAGCTTGGGTGCTTCGAAGGCGAGAGCAGAGGCGAGCGCCATGGAGTCGGCGCCGCCGGAGCAGGCGACGAGGACGAGTGGCAGGGGCGCTCCCCCGCGGGGGTCGGCGATGGGGGCACCCCCCGCCGGAGTCCGGGGGAGGTCGGTGAGGTCGGTGAGGACGTCGTGGAGTACGCGGCGGACCGCCAGGCGTATCGCCGCGACCGCAGGATGGGGACCCATGTCCGGTGCCCTTCGATGGTGTTCGGATGCCTCGGAGGCTTGGGGGTGCTGCCCGGTGCCCTACAAGACAGGGAATGTCACTCAGAGTGCGTCGATGGTGACAGAACCGAGCCGTTCCCCGAGCATCGCACGCCCTTCCACGGCCCACGGTCCCTCGGACGGGTGATGCTGCTTCCCCCAGTGAGACATGTTTACGCCCCCTGCGTCACGCCTATTCGCTCTCTTCGCTCCCCTTGCGGTGGACTCGGGCCACCCAGTCCGCGGGCCTGGCGATCTCCGCCTTGGTCGGCAGTGTGTTCGGAGAGGTCCAGACCCGGTTGAAGCCGTCCATGCCGACCTGGTCGACGACGGCGCGCACGAAGCGCTCGCCGTCGCGGTACTGGCGCAGCTTGGCGTCGAGGCCGAGCAGCTTGCGCAGGGCGGCGTCGAGGCGGCCCGCCCCGCTGGCCCGGCGCTGCTGGAACTTCTCCCGGATCTCGGCGACCGAGGGCACGACCTGGGGGCCGACGCCGTCCATGACGAAGTCGGCGTGGCCCTCCAGCAGGGACATGACGGCGGTGAGCCGGCCCAGCACCTCCCGCTGCTCCGGGGTCTGCACGAGTTCGACGAGGGAGCGGCCCTCCTCGCCCCGCTCGGCGTCGGGGCGGGCGCCCGCGAAGGACTGGGCGGCCTCGCGGACGCGCTCCAGGACGGTCATCGGGTCCAGTTCGGTGGCGCCGAGAAACGTCTGGATTTCGCCTTCGAGGTGGTCGCGGAGCCACGGGACGGCCGTGAACTGGGTACGGTGCGTCTCCTCGTGCAGGCAGACCCACAGCCGGAAGTCGTGCGGGTCGACCTCCAGCTCGCGCTCGACGTGCACGATGTTGGGCGCGACGAGCAGCAGCCGGCCGCCGCCGGCGGTGGAGCCGGGCAGGTCGCGGGAGGCCGGCGCGAAGGTCTCGTACTGGCCGAGGACGCGGGAGGCCAGGAAGCTCAGCAGCATGCCCAGCTCGACGCCGGTGACCTTGCCGCCGACGGTGCCGAGCACGGCCGCGCCGGGGGTGCCGTCGCGGCGGTCCTGCATCTTGCCGAGGAGCGGCTGGAGCAGCTCGCGGAAGCCGGCCACGTTGGCCTTGACCCAGCCGGCCCGGTCGACGACCAGGACGGGGGTGTCGTGGACGGGCGTCCCGTCCTGGATCATCCGGGTGAACTCGCGTACGTGCCGCTCGGAGGTCCTGGCGTGCCCGCGCAGCTCCGCGACGACGGCCCTGGCCTCGTCCCGGCTGACCTCCGGGCCGGGCCGCACCAGCCGGGTCGCGGTCGCCACCGCGAGGTTCCAGTCGACCATCTCGGCACCACTGATGCTCGTCATGCGTCAACCGTACGTGGACCGGCCCTTCCGCGGACCCCCTACGGAGTGCTCGCCACCGCCGCGGCCAGCTTGTCGAGGCCCTTCTCGGCGGTCGGGCCGTCCGCGCTGTTCGCGGTCAGGAAGGCGAAGGCGAGGAGCCGGCCGGAGGGGTCGACGACGGTCCCGGCGAGGGAGTTCACGCCGGTCAGGGTGCCGGTCTTGGCGCGGAGCAGGCCGGCGGCCGGGGAGGTGCCGGCGTTGCGGGTGCGCAGGGTCCCGGTGAATCCGGCGACGGGCAGTCCGGTGAGGACCGGCCGCAGCTCCGGGCGCTGGGGGTCTGCGGCCTTGGTGAGCAGCCCCGTCAGCAGGGCGCCGCTGACCTTGTCGGCACGGTTCAGGCCGCTGCCGTCGGCGAAGCGGGAGCCGGACACGTCGACGCCGAGGGAGGCGAGGCGGGTGGTGACGGCCTTCTCGCCCCCCTCGAAGCTCGCGGGCTGGCCGGAGGCGAGGGCGGTCTGCCGGGCGAGGGCCTCGGCGATGTCGTTGTCGCTGTTGGTCAGCATCCGCTCGACGAGGCCGCCGACCGGGGTGGAGAGGGTCACGGCGAGCGGCTGGGCGCCGCCGGCGGCCTTGGCCCGGGCGGGCTGGCCGGTGACCTTGATGCCGCGCTCGGTCAGCAGGGCGGCGAAGGAGCGGGCGGCGTCCTTCGCGGGGTCGGCGCTCCTGTCCACGGGCCCGGAGGTGGAGTCGTCGGGCCTGCCCTCGTCGGCCGCCAGGGCGGTGACGGGCGCGATGTTGGGGTTCTCGCCGATCGGGTGGCGGGCGGGGCCGGTGTAGAGGCTGTCGTCGTAGCCCACGCTCACGGTGTCGGTGCCCGCGGCCTTGAGGGCCTGCGCGGTGTCGGCGGCGAGGGCGACGAGGCTGCCGCCGGATCCGGCGGGGCTCTTCTTCTTGGCGGTGAGGGAGGGGTCGCCGCCGCCGACGAGGAGGATCTGCCCGGGGCTCGCGCCGGGCACGACCGTGGTCTTGATCCGGTGCTCGGGCCCGAGGGCGGCGAGCGCCGCCGCGGCCGTGGCGATCTTGACGGTGGAGGCGGGGGTCATCGCGTCCCGCGCCCCGGACTCGTACAGCACCTGCCCGGTGGCCGTGTCGACGACGGAGGCGGTACGGACGGTGCCGAGGGCGGGGTCGGCGAGCAGCGGCCGCAGCACGGCGGCGAGGCCCTCGGAGGCGGCCGCCGCCTCCTTGCGCGGGGCGTCGGGGCCGATCGCGCCGAGCACTCCGGGGGCGCTGGGAGCGGCCTGCGGCTCGGGTACGGCTCCGTGATCTGCGCCACCCGTACGGCCCCAGGAGGCGGCCTTGTCCCGCTCGGCCTTACGCTGGCCGGAGTCCCATGGACCGGCGGCGGTCACCACTGCCACCGACAGGGCGAGGCCGGCGACGGCCGAGCCCGCGATGAGCTGCCACGTCTTGACCAATGGCACCTCGGACCAGCCCCTTTCGCGATCACACATATGCGTGAGGGACACTTAACCACTGCGTCTTGCCGCGAGCATGGCACCCCACCCGGCTGGGCTGGGCCGGACGCGCACGCAGGTGAATCAAACGCAGTCTCGAAGCAATGAAGCTGATCATGGAGGAGCAGGACGTGGAGTTCGACGTCACCATCGAGATCCCCAAGGGTTCGCGGAACAAGTACGAGGTGGACCACGAGACCGGCCGGATCCGTCTGGACCGTCGCCTCTTCACCTCGACCAGCTACCCGGCCGACTACGGCTTCGTCGAGAACACCCTCGGCGAGGACGGCGACCCGCTGGACGCGCTGGTCATCCTTGACGAGCCGACGTTCCCGGGCTGTCTGATCAAGTGCCGCGCCATCGGCATGTTCCGCATGACGGACGAGGCGGGCGGCGACGACAAGCTGCTGTGCGTGCCGGCCTCCGACCCGCGTGTCGAGCACCTGCGCGACATCCACCACGTGTCCGAGTTCGACCGCCTGGAGATCCAGCACTTCTTCGAGGTCTACAAGGACCTGGAGCCGGGCAAGTCGGTCGAGGGCGCGAACTGGGTCGGCCGTACCGAGGCCGAGGCCGAGATCGAGGCCTCGTACAAGCGCCTTGAGGCCCAGGGCGGCCACCACTAGGCTCCGCCGGTGAGCGGGTCGGGGGGATCTCCCCGACCCCTGGCTTCGACAGCGGGCGGCACCCTCCTTGCGGGGGCGCCGCCCGCTGTCGTTCCCGGACCTTGCCTGTGCGGCCCTGCGGGGCGTTCCCGGGCTCTGCCCGGACCCGCGCCTCAAACGCCGGCGAGGCTGAAGAACCAGCCTCTCCGGCGTTTGAGGCGTGGGGGTCCCCCCGGACGGAGTCTGGGGGAGGGTCCGGGGCGGAGCCCCAGCAGCGGCGCCGCACCATAGGGCCCGGTTCCGCCAGCTCGGTTTCGACGGGGAGGAAACGGTTCCGCATACTGATACTCGGGGTGATCACGGACTGGAGGGCGCGTGGCGGAAGCCGATGGGGTGGAGGACCGGAAGCCCCAGTCCGACGAGGCGCACAGCGCCTTCACAGCGCCGCCCGGGATGGAGCCTGAGGTTCCCGAGGAGGATCAGCCCACCTCGGAATTCGCCCTTCCGGCGGGCACCGGGACGGTGCACCCCGAGCCCGAGGGCTCGGCCTTCGCGACTCCGGCGACCTACAGCGCCGCGCACTCCCCGTCCGCCTACACTCCCGGCCAGGGCTTCCCCGTTGTCCGCATGAAGGACTCCCCCTGGCAGGACCGGATGCGCACGATGCTGCGCATGCCGGTCGACGTACGGCCCGTACCGGACCTCGTGCAGCGGCAGACCGAGACCGGGCCCGCCGTGGGCCGCGTACTCGACCTGACCCTGCGCATCGGCGAGCTGCTGCTCGCGGGCGGCGAGGGCGCCGAGGACGTGGAGGCCGCCATGTTCGCGGTGACCCGCTCCTACGGGCTGGACCGCTGCGAGCCCACCGTCACCTTCACCCTGCTGTCGATCACCCACCAGCCCTCGCTGGTGGACCACCCGGTCTCGGCGAACCGAACCGTGCGCCGCCGCGGCACGGACTACAACCGGCTCTCGGCCGTCTACCGGCTGGTGGACGACATCAGCGCCCACGAGATCGACGTCTCGCTGGAGGAGGCCTACCGGCGCCTCGCCGAGATCCGCCGCAACCGCCACCCGTACCCCGGATGGATGCTCACCGGCGCCGCCGGGCTGCTCGCCGGGGCCGCCTCCACGCTGGTCGGCGGCGGGGTGCTGGTGTTCTTCGCGGCGGCGCTCGGGGCGGTGCTCGGCGACCGGCTGGCCTGGCTGTGCGCCGGGCGCGGGCTGCCGGAGTTCTACCAGTTCGTGGTCGCGGCGATGCCGCCCGCCGCGATCGGGGTGGCGCTGAACATGACGGGGATCGACGTCAAGGCCTCCGCCGTGATCACCGGCGGGCTCTTCGCGCTGCTGCCCGGGCGGGCCCTGGTCGCGGCCGTGCAGGACGGCCTGACCGGCTTCTACATCACCGCCTCCGCCCGGCTGCTGGAGGTCATGTACCTCTTCATCGGCATCATCATGGGCGTGCTGGTCGTGCTGTACGTCGGCCTGCAGTTCGACGCCTCCCCGCGGCCGGAGGAGGTCCTGCAGATCCAGCAGCGGCCGCCGCTCCAGATCGCGGCCTCGATGGTGCTGGTCTTCACCTTCGCGATCCTGCTCCAGCAGGAACGTTCCACCGTGTGGATCGTGACCCTGAACGGCGGGGTCGCCTGGGTGACCTTCGGAGCCCTGCACTACGCGGGCGGCATCCCGCCCGTGCCGTCGACGGCCATCGCCGCCGGCCTGGTGGGCCTGTTCGGGCAGCTCTTCTCCCGCTACCGCTTCGCTTCCGCCCTGCCGTACACGACCGCGGCCATCGGGCCGCTGCTGCCGGGTTCGGCAACGTACTACGGGCTGCTGCTGATCGCCGAGAACCGGCTGAACGAGGGCCTCGGCTCACTGGTGAACGCCGCGGCCATCGCCCTCGCCATCGCGATCGGGGTCAACCTGGGGTCGGAGACCTCACGGCTGTTCATGCGCATCCCGGGGGCGGCCAGCGCCGCCAAGCGCCGCGCGGCGAAGCGGACCCGGGGCTTCTGAGGGCACGAGGACGCCCCGGCGGCCCTGTCGGGCCTTCCGGGGCGTCCATGGGTCGTACGAGCCCTACAGGCGGGCCTCAGCGCTTCGCGTGGCGGCGGCGCTGGCCCTGGGGCTGGGAGCCGTCGGCCTCGGCGGGCTCCTCGGCGGCATTCGCCCTGTTCTCCTTGCGGGCCTTGAGGACCTCGAAGAGCACCGGGACGAGCGAGATGAGGACGATCAGGATCAGGATCGCCTCGATGTTGGTCTTGATGAACTCGATCTGGCCGAGCCAGTAGCCCGCGATCGTGATGCCCGCGCCCCAGCCGATGCCGCCGATGACGTTGTACGTCAGGAAGGTGCGGTACTTCATCGAGCCGGCGCCCGCGACCATCGGGGCGAAGGTGCGGATGATCGGCACGAAGCGGGCCAGCACGATGGCCTTCGGGCCGTGCTTGTCCATGAACTCGTGCGCCTTGTCGAGGTTCTCCCGTTTGAAGACCTTGGACTTCGGCCGGTTGAAGAGCTTCGGCCCGAAGAACTTGCCGATCATGTAGCCGACCTGGTCACCGATGATCGCGGCGGCCACGATCAGCGTGCAGACCAGCCACAGCGGCTGCTTGATGTACTCGCCGTTGGCGACCAGCAGACCCGCCGTGAACAGCAGCGAGTCGCCGGGCAGGAACGCGAAGAGTCCCGATTCCGCGAAGACGATGACCAGGATCCCGATCAGTCCGAAATGCGAGATCAGATAGTCCGGGGACAGCCACTCAGGGCCGAGCGCAAGCGTGTACACGGTTTCCGGACTCTCCTGGATCGGGGGGCGTGCTGCGGGGCGGGCGGTCTCAATTATCAACGCACACGACCCCCACCCGGTTCCAGGGACCGGAGGGGGTCGTCTGCGTGACGTTACGGCTACGCCTTGCGCACCGCGTTGGCCAGGATCGCGTCCCGCACGAACACCGCCAGGCCCGGCCGGACGACGTCGTAGTAGGCCGTGAACCGCTCGTCCGCGACGTACATCTCACCGAGACAGGTGTGGATCTCGTACGTGCAGAAGTAGTAGCTCCCGTTGATCCAGCCGCGGTGCTCCTCGGCCAGGTCCATGGCCTCCTCGGAATCCGCGGGCGTGCCGGAGTCCAGCAGGGCGGCGAACCGCCGGCTGATGTCCTCGGCCTGGGCCTGGATCCGCTGCCAGTCCTCCTTGGTGTACGAGGCGGTCCGGCGGGTGGACTCCTTGTACGCGTCCGTGTCGCCCCAGCGGCGCTCCGCCTCCTCGGCGTGCTCGTCGGGGTCGAAGTCCCCGAAGACCTCGAACTTCTCCTCGGGCGTGAGGTTGATGCCCATCTTCTTCGCCTCCATGGCGTGCTCAACGGCCTTGGCCATCTGCTGGAGCCGGGCGATCCGGTCGGTCAGCAGGGCATGCTGCCGGCGCAGATGCTCCCGCGGATCCGATTCCGGGTCGTCCAGCAGGACCGCGACCTCGTCGAGGGGGAAGCCGAGCTCCCGGTAGAACAGGATCCGCTGCAGCCGGTCCAGGTCGGCGTCGTCGTACCGCCGGTGACCCGCGTGGCTGCGGCCGCTCGGGGAGAGCAGACCGATCTCGTCGTAGTGGTGCAGGGTGCGCACCGTGACTCCGGCGAATCCGGCGACCTGGCCCACGGAGTAGCCCATCGCTTCCGCTCCTCTGGTTGGGTACGCCCTTCACTGTGGGTCCTCACGCCACGTGAGGTGCAAGCCCGGACGTGCTAACCCATGGCCTTGGTGCCGTCGAGGGACTCGCGGACCACGTCGGCGTGGCCCGCGTGCCGGGCGAACTCCTCCACCAGGTGCAGGAGCATCCAGCGCATGGAGACCTTGCCGTCCTTGGGGAACCAGGGCGCCTGGGGCAGCGGGAAGGTGTCGTCGAGGCTGGGGACGGCCGCGACGAAGGCCTCCGTCTCCTTCACGACCCCGTCCCAGAAGGCCAGGACGTCGGGGATGCTCTCGCCCTCGACCAGGCGGAATCCCTCGCTCCACTTCTCCATGCCGCGATGCCGCTCGTTCGGCCGCTGCTGGGCCATCCGAAGCCAGACGAGCTCCACCTCGGCCACGTGCTTCAGCAGCCCCGACAGGGACAGCTCGCTGGCGCTGGGGCGGCTCGCGGCCTGCTCCTCGGTGAGCCCGAGCACGGACTCGCGCAGCGCCGCGCGCTGGGCCTCGACGAAGGCGAGGAGCGTGCCGCGCTCGTCGCCGGGGACCTCGGGGGAAATCTGAGCCATGACCTGCCGCCTTCGGTGTCGGTGTCTCTCCTGCTGACAAGAACCACGCTACGGAGCCTTGCGGTCAGTTCCCGTCCTAATTGGGGCCTCAGTTGGGCGCGTTCTCGCCGTCCGGGCGAAGGGCGGGCAGCGCGGTCGCGGGCTGCGGCAGCAGGGCCTTGGAGAGGTCCTGCCTGCCCGTCGGGTCGAGCCCGTACATCGCCTCGTAGATCTTGCGGACGGCCGGTCCCGACGCGCCGGACCCGGTGCCGCCCTGGGAGATCGTCATGACGATCGCGTAGTCCCCGGTGTACGAGGCGAACCACGAGGTGGTCTGCTTGCCCTGGACCTCGGCCGTGCCGGTCTTGGCGTGCATCGGGATCTGCTTCTGCGGCCAGCCGCCGAAGCGCCAGGCGGCGCTGCCGTTGGTGGCCACACCGGCGAGGGCCTCGTCGATGTCGTCGCGGGTCTTCTCGTCCATCGGCAGCTTGCCCTGCACCTTCGGCGCGATCTCCCGGACCGAGGTGCCGTCGGCGCTGACGACGGCCTTGCCGACGCTGGGATGGTGGAGGGTGCCGCCGTTGGCGATGGCCGCGTAGACGGAGGCCATCTGGATCGGTGTGACGAGGGTGTCGCCCTGGCCGATCGAGTAGTTGATGGCGTCGCCCTCGCGCATCTGGTTGCCCTGGCGGCAGTTCTCGTAGGCGATCTTCTCGGCGAAGGTGCCGTTCTTCTTGCCGTCCCGGCACCAGGCGGCCTTGTTCGCCTCGAAGAAGTCCTGCTTCCACTTGCGGTCGGGAATCCGGCCGGGCACCTCGTTCGGCAGGTCGATGCCGGTGGGCTTGCCCAGCCCGAACTCGTGGGCGGTCTTGAAGAACCAGTCGTTCGGGGTCTTCTTCGGGTTGATGCCGCCGTCCTTCTTCCACTCCTGGTCCGCGATGGAGTAGTAGACGGTGTCGCAGGAGACTTCCAGGGCCCGGCCGATGGTGATGTCCCCGTGGCCCTGCGACTCGAAGTTCGTGAAGGTCTGGCTGCCCACCGAATACGAGCTGGGGCAGGGGTAGCGGTTGTCGAAGGGGTACCCGGCGTTCACCGCGGCGGTCGAGGAGACCACCTTGAAGATCGAGCCCGGCGCCGCCTGGGCCTGGATCGCCCGGTTCAGCAGCGGGTAGTTCGACTCCTTGTCGGTGAGCTCGGCGTAGTCCTTGGCGGAGATGCCGCCGACCCAGGCGTTCGGGTCGTAGGTCGGGTTCGAGGCCATCGCCACGACGCGGCCGGTCTTGGCCTCCATGACGACGACGGCACCCGAGTCGGCCTCGTAGTTCCGGCGGGTGTTCTTGTCGTACGTCTTGCGGGCCTCGATCATCGCGTTGTTCAGCTCGCGCTCGGCGACGGCCTGCACGCGGGAGTCGATCGAGGTCACGACGTTCGAACCGGGCAGCGCCTTGTCGGTCTGGCCCTGGCCCGTGACGCGGCCAAGGTTGTCCACCTCGTAGCGGGTGATGCCCGCCTTGCCGCGCAGTTCCTTGTCGTACGTGCGCTCCAGGCCGGAGCGGCCGACCTGGTCGGAGCGCAGGTAGGGGGAGTCGGAGTCCTTCGCCTTGGCGATCTCCTCGTCGGTGACCGGCGAGAGGTAGCCGAGCACCTGGGAGGTGTTGGCCCCGTCCGGCCCGGCGTAGCGGCGCATGGCGGTGGGCTCGGCGGTGATGCCGGGGAAGTCCTCGGCGTGCTCGTGGATCTGGAGCGCCTGCTCGGTGGTGGCCTCGCTGCTGACCGGGATCGGCTGGTAGGGCGAGCCGTTCCAGCAGGGCTGCTTGGTCTTGGAGTCGCAGAGCCGGACCTTGTCGACGACTTCCTGCGGGTCCATGCCGAGGACGCCGGCGAGGCGGGTCAGGACGGCCTTGCCCTTGTCCTTCATCGCGAGCAGCTCGGTGCGGCTGGCGGAGACCACGAGGTGGGTCTGGTTGTCGGCGAGCGGGACCCCGCGCGAGTCGAGGATCGAGCCGCGGACGGCGGGCTGGACCACGCGCTGGACGTGGTTGTTCTTGGCCTCGTCCGTGTACTCCTGGCCATTGCGTATCTGGAGGTACCAGAGACGTCCGCCCAGGGTGAGCAGGAGCGAGAAGACCACGATCTGGATGACGACGAGCCGGTTCTGGACCCGAGGGGTCCGGCCGGTCTCGGGTATGTTGCTCAACTTGCTCTCCCCCGGGCGGCGCCGCGTACGCCGTCCCGAGTCTAGAACGATGAACGCCTAGAAAGGGAAGCGCGTCCGGCCGTGCTGTACGGAGATCCACTTCTGCGTGGTGAAGGCCTCGACGGTGGCCTCGCCGTTGAGGCGGCCCAGGCCTGAGGCCTTCTCGCCGCCGAAGGCGGCCAGCGGCTCGTCCCCGATGGTGGAGTCGTTGACGTGGATCATCCCCGTCTCGATCCGCTGCGCGAAGCGGACGCCGCGCTCCACGTCCCGGGTGTGCACGGCGCCGCTCAGCCCGTACGGGGTGGCGTTGGTCAGCCGTACGGCCTCGTCCTCGCCGTCGAAGACGACCAGCAGGGCCACCGGGCCGAAGATCTCCTGGCCCAGCAGCGGGGAGTCCTCGGGGAGGCCGGTCAGGACGGTCGGCTCGACGAGGTTGCCGCGCGTAGACCCCCGGACGAGGGCCTGCGCGCCGGATTCCACGGCCTGGTCCACGAGTGCGGTCAGCGCGTCGGCCTGGAAGGAGTTGATCAGCGGGCCGATGTGGGTGTCGGTCTCGTGCGGGTCGCCCGTGTTCAGCGCCCGCACGCGGGCGATGAACTTCTCGGTGAACTCCTCGGCGACGGAGGCGTCGACCAGGATCCGGTTGGCGGCCATACAGACCTGGCCCTGGTAGACGAAGCGGCTGAAGACCGCCGCGTCCACCGCGTAGTCGAGGTCGGCGTCGTCGAGGACGACGAGCGCGCTGTTGCCGCTGAGCTCAAGGACCGTCCGCTTGAAGTGCTTGGCGGCGACCGCCCCGACGTGCCGGCCGACCCGGTCCGAGCCGGCGAAGGAGATGACCTTGGGGACGGGGTGGGTCAGGAGCGCGTCGCCTATCTCCGCTATGTCGGTGACCAGGACGTTCAGCAGGCCGGCCGGCAGCCCGGCGTCCTCGAAGATCTTGGCGATGACCCCGCCGCCGACCACGGGTGCGTTCTGGTTGGGCTTGATCACCACCGCGTTGCCCAGCGCCAGCGCCGGGGCGACCGACTTCAGGGTGACCAGGAAGGGGAAGTTGAAGGGGCTGATCACGGTGATCACGCCGACCGGGAGGCGCTGGACCCGGTTCTCCTTGCCCTCGACCGGCGAGGCCAGGATGCGGCCCTCGGGCCGGACGGCGAGCTGGATCGCCTCGCGGATGAACTCCTTGGCGAGGTAGACCTCGTACTCGGCCTTGGGACGGGTCCCGCCGAGCTCGTCGATCATCGCCTCGATGATCTCCTTCTCGCGCTCCTCGGTGATCCGCAGGGCGCGCTCCAGGACCGCGCGTCTGCTGTACGGGCTGGTGGCGGCCCACTCCCGCTGCGCGCGCTCGGCGCCGCGGTAGGCCTGGTCCACCTGCTCGACGGTGGCCACGGTGATGGCGGCGAGCTTCTCCCCGTTGTACGGGTTGACGTCGATGATGTCCCAGGAACCGGTGCCGGCCAGCCATTCGCCGTCGATGTACTGGTGAGCGAGTTCGCTGAATATGGACATGCCATCCCTTACTGCGAGCGCGCACCCGTGCGCTGCACCGGAGACCGATCGGTCGTCATGCACTGATCAGACGTCATACTACGTGCGAATCAAGACAGTTGGAGCAGACCGCGGAGAAGATCCCGGGTCCGGTCGGCGTCCGGGCAGTCGGCCTGGAGCCGCTCCATCGCCCGGCCGTACTGCCCCACTTCCTCGTCCTTGTCCAGGTAGAGGGCACTGGTGAGCTGTTCCAGATAGACGATGTCCTGGAGGTCCGACTCGGGGAAGCGCAGCAGGGTGAAGGCTCCGCTTTCGCCCGCGTGGCCGCCGAAGGAGAAGGGCATCACCTGGAGCTGGACGTTGGGCCGCTGGGAGACCTCGATGAGGTGCTCCAGCTGGCCGCGCATGACGTCGCGGTCGCCGTACGGACGGCGCAGCGCGGCCTCGTCGAGGACGGCGTGGAAGACCGGCGCGTTCTCGGAGACGAGGACCTTCTGGCGCTCCAGGCGCAGCGCGACGCGGCGGTCGATCTCGGCGGCGGTGGCTCCGGGCATGCCGCGCCTGACGACGGCGTGGGCGTAGGCCTCGGTCTGCAACAGGCCGTGGACGAACTGGACTTCGTAGATCCGGATGAGCGATGCGGCGCCCTCCAGACCGATGTACGTCTGGAACCACCCGGGCAGCACGTCGCCGTAACTGTGCCACCAGCCCGTCGCGTTGGCCTCCCGGACGAGCCCCAGCAGGGACTCGCGCTCGGCGGTGTCCGTGACTCCGTAGAGCGTGAGGAGGTCCTCCACGTCTCTGGCCTTGAAGCTCACCCTTCCCAACTCCAAGCGGCTGATCTTCGATTCGGATGCGCGGATCGAGTAGCCGGCCGCCTCACGGGTGATGCCGCGGGATTCTCGGAGTCGCCTGAGCTGGGAGCCCAGGAGGATGCGGCGCACCACAGAACCGCTCGCTTCTGCGGTCACTAGTACTGCCCTCCCCATCGCAATGGCGTGCGCGTGGTGTGTGCGCGTCGAGGGGCCCCCGTACCCCAGGGCCGCAGTCTGCCACCAAAACGCATCGGTCCGTACTCGTTCTGTAACGGAATCCGGGCTCCCGGAAAAGAAGTCCGTAAGTATGCGTAGGAAGAAATGAGCAAGAACCATCACGGGAGTGGACAGGTCCGGCGCGTGCACGTGCATCTGCCCTTGCATCCGGCTCGACCATTCGGAACGATGGTCCCCGCGCACCTGCGTGCACTTCGCGCCGGCGCCGCGGACCCACCCCGCAGTTCTTTCTGGACGGAGATGACCGCTCCGCCCGCGAATCCCGGGAGTGCCTCGCATGGGGACGAATGGATCGACCATGCTCGAGCCGTTACGGCAGGGGCTTCCCCCGGTCGACCCCACGGCTGTCTCCGGGTCCGCCTCCTGCGGTCTGCCCGCCCGGCTGGAAGCGGTGCGGGGCGCCCGGTCCTTCTGTCGGTCGACACTGTCCCAGTGGGGTCTCGAAGAACGCTTCGACGACGTGTCGCTGGTCGTCTCCGAACTCGTCACCAACGCGCTGCGCCATGCCCTGCCCGAGGATTCACGGGGTGCGGGCGGCCAGTCGGAGCCGCCGGTACGGCTGCACCTGATGCGGTGGAGCACCCGGCTGGTGTGCGCGGTGCGCGATCCCAGCGAGGACCGGCCCGGGGGTTCCTTCTCCCCCGAGCGGACGGCGGAGAACTGCGACCTGGAGTCCGGGCGCGGGCTGTTCCTGGTGGACTCGTACAGCGACAGCTGGGGATGGCACCCGCTCGCGGGACGGCTGACCGGCAAGGTGGTCTGGGCGCTGTTCCTGCTCCAGGACTGAACAGCGGCTCCACCAAGGGATTCACGCCGGATAACACGACAACTGGCCGGGACTGATCGCAATGATCATTCCCGGCCAGTGCACGTGCACGGCTTGATCCGGTGCGCTGTTCCGTCAGCCGATCAGGTGATCGAACTCGCCGTCCTTGACGCCCAGGAGCAGGGCCTCTATCTCGGCCGGCGTGTACACGAGCGCCGGACCGTCGGGAAAGCGCGAGTTGCGCATGGCGACGTCGCCGCCGGGCAGTTTCGCGAACTCCACACAGGACCCCTGAGAGTTGCTGTGTCTGCTCTTCTGCCAGGTCAGCTCAAACAAGGAAGCGAGTTCTGCAGCTGCCATCCCGTTGTACGCGTGGTCCACAGGAAGCCCCCGATAGTGCAGATGTCAACTGCACCGGATCATAGCTGTGTTCATAGGCGCATGCATGGGCAGATGCACGTGCACGCGGGGTGGTTCCCTGATCACAGATATGGATCACCCTTACGGACGAAGGGCTTTCGACACCTCGTCCAGCGAGTCGAGGAGCTGCGCGGCGGCCCCCCGGAGGACCCCCGCTTCGGGTACGTCACCGTCCGCCAGCACCGCCCTGACCTCGTCCCACCGGGGGACCCGGCGTTCGCGCACCGCCTTCGCGCCCGCCTCCGTGGCGGTGTGCAGCGCGCGTGCCAGCTCGGCGGCGCCCGGCACCGGTGGGTGCGCGCGGTCCGGGAGATGCGCCTCCAGGAGCATGACGCCCCGGCCCAGCGCGGCCACGGCCTCGCCCGCGTCGTCGGCGGCCGCCCGCGACAGCCCCCGGTGGCGCACCGGCTCCCCGGCGGCCCGGGCGAGCGCGTCCTGCCAGGCGACCCGGGCGTCGCGGGCGGCCAGCAGGGCCTCGCGGACGTCGGCGCGCCGGGCCCCGGCCGGGTCGGCGTACTGGCCGAGCACGGCGGCCGCGTACCGCCCGGCAGCGGCGAGCCAGTCGGCGAGGCGGGTCCGCAGCCGCGGGGTCTCCCAGGCCGGGTACAGGGCGTAGCCGATCATCGCGAGCAGTCCGCCGAGCAGGGTGAGGGCCACCCGGTCGGGCACCGTCTGGTCCCAGCGCGCGCCGCCCATGCCGAGCAGGAAGACGACGTAGGCGGAGACGAAGGCCTGCGCGACGGCGTACCCGGTGTGCATCAGGACGTACATGAAGCCCGCGCTGACCACGGCGAGGAAGCCCGACAGGTACATCCCCGGCTGCGCCAGCTGCAGGATCCCGGTGGCGACGGCGACCCCGACGAGGGTGCCGGCGAAGCGGGCGACGGCGCGCGCGTAGGTCTGGGTGAAGTCCGGCCGCATGACCATCACGGAGGCCATCGGGGCCCAGTAGGCGTGCCCGAACGGCAGCGCCTGGCCGATGACCGAGCCCGCGCAGACCACGGCCGTCAGACGCAGGGCGTGCCGCAGGACCGGGGAACCGGGGCGCAGTTCGGCGCGCACGGCCTTCCACCCCACCGGCACCAGCCCCGGCAGGGTGGGCCGCAGCATCGACTCCCCGGGATCGGCGGTGCGCCCGGATTTCGGCTCGGCCGTCTCCAGTACGTCGTCCAGCAGGGCGGCGAGCCGGCGCGCGGCCCGGAGCGGCGCGCCGGTGAGGAGGTCCGCCGTGTCGGGGGACTTCAGGACCGCCAGGTCCGGCGCGGGGAGGCGGACGGGATCCCCGTGCCGGATCGCGTGCCCGGCGGCGTCCAGGACCGCTCCGGCGGCGGCGAGCAGTTCGCGCACCCGGGCCCGCGCCGGGCCCTCGGCGGGCGCCCCGACGGCCGGATCGGCGAGAAGGGCCAGCACCGGCCGGATCCTCTCCGCGAGCCCCCGTGCCCCGTGCAGCTCGGCGGGTCGCCGCCGGGCCTGACGCACGGTCACGGTGGCGGCGTCCCGGGCCTTCATCAGCGGCTGCGGGTCGAAGGGCGCGACGGGGTCCTGCCGCAGCCGGCGGGCGTAGTCGGCCTCGGCCGCGAGGGCGTCGGCGAGGGCGTCGCGGTGGGCACCCCAGCGGCGGACGGGGAAGAGCACGATCAGCAGGGCCTGCACCACCCCGCCGGCGGCGATCATCGCGGCGTGCCCGGCGGCCTGCGGCACGGAGGTCGGCAGGGTGACGGTCACCAGCATGATCGCGACGTTCGCGGAGGCGATGAGCCCGGCGGTGGGCCCGGCCGCCCACATCATCCCGGCCGCGAAGGCCCAGGCGGCGAGCAGCGCCAGGAAGAGGCCGGTGTGGGAGGCCCCGACGACGTAGCCGAGGAAGGTGGATACGGCCAGGGTCAGCCCGGAGGCGAGGGCGAGGTCGGGTCGCGGACGCCAGCTCTTCTGGAGGGTCGCGACCGCGGCCATGAAGGCGCCGAAGGCGGAGCTGGCCGCCGAGCCGGGCCCGAACAGGGCGAGCCCGGCCCCGATGACGAGGGCGAGCCCCAGGGCCGCGCGCAGGGCGACGAGGGGCTCCAGCGGGGTCCGCTCGACCGTCATGCCCGACCGGGCGGTGTCCTTCAGCGCCCGGAGCCAGCTCATGTGGCCGAGCGTATCCGTTTCGCCCGGGTACTCCCTGTTCGTCCAGGGGGAGGGTGCGGCGCCGTTGTCGGGGCGGAGCCCCGGTCTTCCAGCCCCCGCCGGCGTTGAGGCGCGGGGTGCGGGGCGGAGCCCCGATCTTCAGCCTCGCCGGCGTTTGAGGCGCGGGGTGCGGGGCGGAGCCCCGGTCTTTCAGCCCCGCCCGCGTTGGCGCGGGGTGCAGGGCGGAGCCCCGATCTTCAGCCTCGCCGGCGTTTGAGGCGCGGGGTGCGGGGCGGAGCCCCGGTCTTTCAGCCCCGCCCGCGTTGGCGCGGGGTGCGGGGCGGAGCCCCGATCTTCAGCCTCGCCGGCGTTTGAGGCGCGGGGTGCGGGGCGGAGCCCCGGTTACCGCGGCAGCGGTTTGCTTCGGCCCGACACGTGCGCGGCATCCGCCGCCGCCGTGCCGTCCTCCCAGCCCGCGAGATCGGTCGCGCCACGCAGCCGCGTCGTCGTGGTCTGCGGGAACATCTCCTCGGCCCGCGAGGTGACGGCCACGTCGCGGGCCACCAGCGCCGGCAGGTTGTCGGGGGCCTCGCTCACCGCGTGTTCGGCGGTCTCGGCGAGCCGCCGCCCGAGCCGGCTGGCGTACGCGAGCAGGAAGGACTGCCGGAAGGTCTTGGTCCGCTTGCGGCCCCCCGCCCGCTGCGCGGCCTCCGCCCGCGTCATCGCCGCCGTGCCCTGTACGAGCAGCGAGGTGTACAGCAGCTCCACCGCCTCCAGGTCGCTCTCGAAGCCGACCACCGTGGAGAACTCGAAGCCGCTGTTCCACACCGCCCGGCACCGGTTGGCGGTGGCCACCGCGTCGAGCAGCACCGCCTTGGCCTCCTCGTACGGCGGCTCCACGCCGATCCGGCAGGCCCCCGGGACCTGCGCCGGAGCCCCGCCGCGCGCCGCCAGCAGCGCCTCGTCCACGGTGTGCCGGGCCATCAGCTCCTGGGCCTTGGCGCTGAGCGCCTCCGCCTCCTCCGGGAAGGTGGTGGCCTCGGCCTTCGCCAGCAGCGCCCGGATGCGGCCGAGCATCCGCGGCTCGATGTGGGCGTGTTCGGCGAGGACGTCGGCCGGGTCACCGGGCAGCGGGCCCACGGGCTCGATCGAGGGCAGCCGGACCAGCAGCCGGAACACCTCCAGGCAGGCGGTGGCCAGCGTGAACCGGTCCGCCTTCTCACGGCGGGCGAGCTGGTCGGCGTACTCCTCGTCGTTCGTCCACCACACCTCGGCCTCGGTCCACCGCTCCGGGAGCCGGGCGTACCGGCGCGCCTCGGCGGCGATCAGGTCCCCGGTGATCCGCAGGTGCCGCTCGTCGAGGTCCCGGCGGACCAGCCGGAGTACGTCGGCCGGCTGCCAGCCGCGCTCCCAGCCCTGCCGTACGTACGCCTCCCCGCGCGCCAGCAGCTCCCGCCCGACCGCGCCCCACCGCGCGGGCTCGGCGACGAGCAGCGAGGCCCCGGTGTCCAGCCCGGTGTCGTCCTGGGCGTAGAGGGCGGCGGCGAAGGCTCGGTCGACGGTCTCGGCAAGGTCTCTCACACCCCTCAGCTTGGCATGTCCGCCTTCGCGTCCCATTCCCGGCGGGCGGCCTCGATCCGCGGGCGGTGGGCGAGCGACCAGTCGGCGAGGCCCTTGACCAGGAGGGTCAGGCTGTGGCCGAGGTCGGTCAGCTCGTACTCGACCTGCGGGGGCACGGTCGGGTACACGGTCCGGGTGACCAGGCCGTCGCGCTCCAGGCGGCGGACGGTGAGGGTGAGCATCCGCTGCGAGACGCCGTCGACCGCGCGCTGGAGCTCCTTGAACCGGTGGACCCCGGCCGCGAGCTGGACGACGACGAGGACGGACCACTTGTCGCCGAGCCGGTCGAGGACGTCGCGGATGCCGCAGTCGTCGTCGCAGCTGACCACGGGGTCCACGGGCTCGACGGGCTCGACGGGCTCGACGGGGGTGGTTATCGCGGTGTGCCCTGGTGACATGGAAGTGCCTCCTTACGCTCCGTGCGCCGGTCCGCACACGATGTCCGTGTACCCAACCACGAACGCGGACAGAGGACTTCCCATGCTCTTGATCACCGGCGCCTCGGGCGGACTCGGCTCCCTGGTGGCGCGACGACTGGCCGACCGGCCGGACGTCCGCTTCGGCACGCGTGCGCCGGGCGGGCCCGGGCAGGTGCGGGTGGACTTCGACGACCCGGAGTCGCTCGACTCCGCCTTCGCCGGGGTGGACACCCTGCTGCTCATCTCCGCCGGGTACGGGGAGGACGACCGGGTCATCGCCCGGCACGGGGCGGCGGTCGCGGCGGCCGAGCGGGCCGGGGTGCGCCACCTCGTCTACACCAGCCTCACCGGGACCGGCGACCACCTGCCGTACGCGCTCCCGCACCGCTGGACCGAACGCCGCCTGCGCGAGTCCTCACTGACCTGGACCGTCCTGCGCAACGGCCTGTACGCGGAGCTGCTGGCCGCCCTGGCCGCGCCGGGCCCGGACGGGCTGATCACCGCGCCGCTGGGGGCCGGGCGGCTCGCGGCGGTCGCCCGGGAGGACCTGGCGGAGGTCGCGGTACGGGTGGCCCTCGCGCCGGAGGCGCACGCCGGGCAGGTGTACGAGCTGGTCGGCGACCGCGCGCTGGGCGGGGCGGAGCTGGCCGGGGCGGTCGGGGCCCGCTACGCGCCGGGCTCGCTGTCGCAGGCCCGGGCCGCGCTGGCGGCCACGGCCGCGCAGCCGTTCGAGATCCCGATGCTGGTGGCGACGTACTCGGCCATCGCCGCGGACTTCCTGGCCACCCCGGACGCCGGACTCCTCCCGAAGCTCCTGGGCCGCGCCCCTCGGCCCGCCCTGGCGGTATACGCGGAGTCGGCGTCCCGCCCATAGCCGCCCGCGGGACGACCCCGGCGGCGTAAGCGGAGTCGGCGTCGGCAACCTAGGCGTCTGCGGCGCCGCTCCTGGGGCTCCGCCCCAGACCCTCCCCCAGACTCCGTCCGGGGGGACCCCCACGCCTCAAACGCCGGCGGGGCTGGATTTTGGACCGTTTGAGGCGCGCGGCACGGGGCGGAGCCCCGATCTTCAGCCCCGCCCGGGCATACCCAGCCCCGCCGGTGTTTGAGGCGCGGGGTGCGGGGCGGAGCCCCGGTCTTTGAGCCGCGCCGGCGATCGAGGCGCACCCACCCGGCCCCCGGCGGCGGCGCCGCGGAATGTCAGACCGCGGTGGGACACTCGCACCCGTGAGCGAACACGCCGGGCGGTGGGCCCTCGTCGAGGACGGCGACGGGTGGTGGCACGCCGCGCCCGTGGACCCGGGCGCAGGCGCGCGGGTCAGCGTGCGCGAGCCCGCCGCGGCGGTACGGGCCGCGCCGGCCGGGACGCGCTGGGTCTGGCGGTCCACCACCGCCGTCTACCCCCGGCTACTCGCCGCCGGGGTACGGATCGAGCGGTGCTACGACGTCGAGGACGCCGAGCTGCTGCTGCTCGGCCACGAGGGCCGGTTCGGGGAGCCCCGCTCGGCGGCGGCCGCCTGGGCCCGGCTCAACAACGCCCCCGTACCGCCCGATCCCCCGCAGCGCGCCGCCGAGCCCGGCACGCAGGACTCCCTCTTCGACCCGCAGCCCGCCCCCGTCCCCCTCGACGCCCTGCTCGCCGTCCACGCCGACCAGGCGAAACGGCTCGACGCCACCACCCACCCCGACCGGATGCGGCTGCTCACGGCCGCCGAGTCCGCGGCCTTCCTCGTGGCCGCCGAGATGAACCGCGCGGGCCTGCCCTGGCGGGCCGACGTCCACCGCGCCCTCCTCACCGAGCTGCTCGGCGAGCGGTACGCGGGCGGCGGCGAGCCCCGCCGTCTCGCCGAGCTGGCCGACCGGATCTCCGCCGCCTTCGGCCGGCGCGTGCGCCCCGAGCTGCCCGCCGACGTCATCAAGGCCTTCGCCGAGGCCGGGATCAAGCTCAAGTCGACCCGCCGCTGGGAGATCCAGGAGCTGGACCATCCGGCCGTCGCACCGCTGATCGAGTACAAGAAGCTGTACCGGATCTACACCGCCCACGGCTGGAGCTGGCTCGCGGACTGGGTCCACGAGGGCCGCTTCCGCCCCGAGTTCATCCCCGGCGGGACCCTCACCGGCCGCTGGGTCACCAACGGCGGCGGGGCCCTGCAGATCCCCAAGGTGATCCGCCGGGCCGTCGTCGCCGATCCGGGCTGGCGGCTGGTCGTCGCCGACGCCGACCAGATGGAGCCGCGCGTGCTCGCCGCGATCTCCCGCGACCCCGCCTTCATGGAGGTGGCCGGCCGGCCCGAGGACCTGTACACCGCCGTCTCCCGCCAGGGCTTCTCCGGCGACCGGGACAAGGCCAAGCTCGCCGTCCTGGGCGCCGTCTACGGGCAGACCTCCGGGGACGGCCTCAAGAACCTGGCCGCGCTGCGCCGCCGCTTCCCCCGGGCCGTGGCGTACGTGGACGACGCGGCCAGGGCCGGGGAGGAAGGGCGGCTCGTACGGACCTGGCTGGGCCGCACCTGCCCGCCGCCCGCCGACTCCCCGGACGAGGGCGAGGCCGGGATCCCGCAGGACCGGGAGGACGCCTGGACCCCCAGCTACGCCTCGACCAACACCCGGGCCCGCGGCCGGTTCACCCGTAACTTCGTCGTTCAGGGCAGCGCCGCCGACTGGACCCTGCTGCTGCTCGCGGCCCTGCGGCAGACCCTCGCCGGGATGCGGGCCGAGCTGGTGTTCTTCCAGCACGACGAGGTGATCGTGCACTGCCCGGCCGAGGAGGCCGAGGCCGTCGCGGAGGCGATCCGCGCCGCCGGCGACCGGGCCGGCCGGATCGCCTTCGGCGACACCCCGGTCCGGTTCCCGTTCACCACGGCGGTCGTGGAGTGCTACGCCGACGCGAAGTGACCGCGCACGGCCTGGCTACCGGGTCTAGGAGTTCTCTGCCCGGTTCCAGCCCGGGGCGAGCGCCATCTCCTTCAGCTGTTCCAGCGTCAGCGCGGGCGTCTCGCGGGTGGCCGCGCCGCTCTGGTTGGCGGTGTTGTAGGCGGACACCACCACGCGCAGCCCGTTCGTGCGCAAGGTGTCGACGGTCCACTCGACCACGCCCTTGCCCTTCTCGGTGGGCCGCTGCGTGACCTTCACCTTGGTTCCGTCGGGCTGTGTCGTGACATCGGCGCCCTTGAAGCCGGAAGCGGTCTCGTTCTTGGTCACGTTGAGCTGGACCAGGGACATGCCCTTTCCGTCGTCGAGTACGACGTAGCCGTACCCGCCCTCGCCGCCCTTGGAGCCGACCGGGAGCCCGTAGCGGGCCACCTGGCGCTCCAGGGCCGCCTCGGCATCCATGTACGCCAGCGCGCCCGACGACTCCGGCTGGGCCTGTTCCCGCTCGGCGGGCGGCAGGTCGTTGAGCGCCGGGAGCCAGGCGGCCGACGTGACCAGGGCCTTCAACTGGGCGGTGGTCAGTGGCGGGTTCGGCCGGGAGTCCGGGGCGCCCTTCTCGGCGGGGGCGTTCGACTCCGACGCGTGGACCATGAAGCCCTGCGGGGTCAGGAGCACGGCCCGCCAGACCTTGGTGTCCACGCGGCGGTCCGGGTACTCGTAGCCCTGGTGGAGCAGCAGCTTGGAACCGTCCGCCAGCTGCTCGGTCCGGCAGTCGTCGTACCCCTGGAGGTTCTTGTCCCCGCACTCGGTCAGCTGGCGGGCGTTGCTGCCGTTCGGATCCACCCGGGAGAGGTAGACGCTGATGGCCGCCTTGCCGCCGCCGTCGTCGTACACGCCGGACACCATCGGCGGCTGGTCGGTGCCGTGCGCCTGGGTGTCGGTCAGCTTCCCGCCGGGCAGCAGCGCCTTGAACGCGGCGAGCAGCTTTTCGGCGGTGACCGCGCCGGTGCCGGCTCCCGCCCGCTTCGGGTCCGGGCTGCCGTTCTTGCCGGACCCGCCGTTCGGCAGGGCGGGCGGCGCCGCCACGTCGGCCTGGCGGCCGGAGCCGGAACCGTCGAGCAGGCCGCCGGTGTAGGCGCCGGCCGTCCCGATCAGGGCCAAAGCCAGCACCGATCCGCCGATCACCGAGGCCCGGCGGCGGGCCACGAGCCGCCGGCCGCGCTGCTCGCCGGCGTCCACGAGGGCGAGCCGGTCGGCCGTGAAACCGTCCCCCGCACGCCGGAGCGCTTCACCGAGCTCATCTTCAAAGGGCATGGGGAACCAAACCTTCCGTTTCAAGGTGGGTGAGGAAAGGGGCGCGGACCGGCGGTCTCAGATCTCCGCGAACTCGGCGAGGCTGCCGCCCAGTTGCTCCCGCAGCCGGCTCAGCGCCCGCGAGGTCCGGGTACGCACCGCCGCCGAGCTGACGTTCATCGCGTCGGCGGTCTCCTCGACACTGCGGTCCTCCCAGTAGCGCAGCACCAGCACCGCCCGGTCCTTCGGCGCCAGCCGCCCCAGCGCCTCCAGCAGCGTCAGCCGCAGCGCCGGATCGCCGGCGCCCGCCGCCCCGCCCGGATCGGGGAGCTCCCCGACCGGGCGCTCCCCCGCCGACCGGCGGCGCTGGTGGGTCAGGAAGGCCCGTACCAGCACCGTTTGCGCGTACGCCGCCGGATTGTCGATGCGCGAGATCCGCCCCCAGAGCAGGTACATCCGCCCCAGGGTCTCCTGCACCAGGTCTTCCGCGAGGTGGGTGTCCCCGCTCGCCAGCAGGCAGGCCGATCGGTACAGATGCCCCGACCGGCCTGCCGCGAACTCACGGAACCCGTCTCTGCGACCCTGCCGCATGTACTCCCCCTCGCGTCCGTCTCACCCCATTGACGCGACGGCGGTGCGGAAATGTTTCACCCCTTCTCGACCGGCGGTCGTCCCAGGTCGTGGAAGTAGACGTGGAACTCCTCACGGACGAAGCCCTCCGCCTCGTACAGACCCTGCGCGATCGTGTTGTCGTACGCGGTCTCCAGCTGTACGCCGGCCACCCCGGCCTCGCGGGCCAGGCGCAGCACCTCGCGCAGCAGCGCGCGCCCCGCGCCGGTGCGGCGGCCGGAGGGGGCCACGTACAGGTCGTTGAGGACCCAGGCGGACCTCAACGTGAGGGACGAGAACGTGCGGTAGACCTGCGCGAAGCCCACGGCCCCGGCCCGCGGGGCCTCGGCGAGCAGGACGAGGGACTCGCCCTTGGCGATCCGCTCCGCCAGGAAGGCGCGCGGGAGGTCCGGATCCTCCACGTCCACCTCGTAGAAGTCCAGGTAGCCGCGGAACAGCGCGGCGGCCGCCTCGACGTCTTCCTCCCCGGCCGCGCGGACCGTGACGGCCCCGTCGTGTGTCGCCCCAGCCCGACCGTTCATGTGCGTCTCCCTAGTCACTCCCGCGCCGCCGGGAACCATTGTGCGCGGCGGGCGCGACCCAGGGGTGTCTCAGTGCCCGACCGGCTGGGCGGGCAGGCTGAAGACGTGGTCGGGGGTGACGATCTTCGTGATCGCCTCGCCGAACAGCGTGCTGGGCTCGGATCCCTGGAAGTCGATGTCCGTGTTGAGCATCACCACCAGCGTGGCCTGCGGCTGCGGCAGGTAGACGGTCAGCGCCTCGTAGCCCGGCAGCGACCCGTTGTGCCCGATCCAGCCGTGGACGTTGAAGATGCCCAGGCCGTAGCCGGCGCCCGGCAGCGCCGGGATCACCTTCAGCCGCTGGGCCTGGGTGGCGGGGGTCAGCAGGGTCCCGGTCGCCAAGGTCTTCGCCCAGCTCCGCAGGTCGGCCAGGTCGGAGATCATCGCTCCGGCAGCCCAGCCCCAGGAGGGGTTCCAGTTCGTGGCGTCCTCGGTCTTCCCGGAGGCCGTCTGGTCCGTGTAGCCGTGGGCGTGCGGACTCGGGAACTCCGCGCCGGCGGGGAACAGCGTGTGCTTCAGTCCGGCTTCGGCGACGACCTCGCGGTTGATGTAGTCGGCGAGTTCGGCGCCGCTCGCCTTCTCCACGACCAGCCCGAGCAGGATCAGGTTGGTGTTGCAGTACAGGAACTTGGTGCCCGGCTCGAACAGCACCGGGTGCTCGAAGGCGTACGCGAGCAGCTCCTGCGGGGTGAAGCTCCGCTCGGGGTCGCTCGTCAGGGCCTTGTAGAAGTCTTCGTCCGCGGAGTAGTTGAACAGTCCGCTGCGCATCTCGGCGAGTTGTCGCAGGGTGATCCGGTCGCCGTTGGGGACCCCGTCCACGTACTTCCCGATGGGGTCGTCGAGTCCCACCTTGCCGTCGTCCACCAGCTGAAGCAGGGCGGTCACGGTGAAGGTCTTGGTCACGCTGCCGATCCGCATGTTCATGTCGGTCGCCATCGGCGCGCCGGTCGCCTTGTCCGCGACGCCGAAGGTCCGTACGTACTCGCCCTTCCCGGGCGCCGACAGGGCCACCATCACCCCGGGCACCCGGGCCTCGGCCATGACCTTCTTGACGGCCTCGTCCAGCTGGGCCGCCACGGCGGGGGTGAGCAGCGGGAACTCGTCGGAGGCGGAAACGGAGACCGAGGGCGAAGGATCGGGCGGCGCCACGTCCGAGGCGTGCACCGCCCCGGAACCCAGTGGTACGGCGATCAGAGCCGCCGCGGCCACGCCGACCGCTGTCCTGCGCAACCGTGCCGTCATGACCGGCCTCCTACGCGTGACGCCGATGCCCCGATCCCCACGTCCTCCCAACGTAGACCCGGCTCTCCGCCCGGGCGACCGGGCGGAGGGGTGACCCCCGGACGGGCACCGGCGGGGCGCAACCGGTATCGGGCCTGACGGCCCTCCACAGCGCCCCTCCCGGCATGCCTTGGCGTAGGGGCTGCCCTTTCCGTACCCGGCTTGACCGGGCGTCACGGCGAAGGCTCACACCGGCAATTGCCGCCGATGTGAGCCTTCGTCCGTTTCGGCTGCCAGAAGAGGCCGCCCTTCTCCGCGGCGGCGGCACGGCGATATCCCGCACGTAGAACGGCTGTAGATCGGCTGCGGATCCGCTGCGGATCGGCAGGGTCCAGGCTCAGGTGTGTCGAAGGGGGCCAGCCCCTCACGACAGACAGCAGAGAAAAGGGAGGTGGGCCAGATGAAGATCACTCTTTTCGAGGGCGTCTCCTGATCCCGGCCTTGGGATCGAGAGGGCCAACCCCTCTCGGCCGACTCCAGAAGAAGGGAGGTGGAACACCATGAAGATCACTCTCTTCGAGGGCGTCTCCTAATTCCGACCGTGCGAACGGTCCACGGCGCACCGACAGAGAAAAGGAGGGGAACACGATGAAGATCACTCTCTTCGAGGGCGTCAGCTGAATCTGACCGCGGGATAGGCGGGTGCAGATGCCCACGCGGCATCTGCACCCGCCCGCTCCCCCTCCGCACCACCCCAATCGACATCCGCAACGACGGAGGCACAATGACCGGCCACGACTGGTGGCACAACGCCAGCTTGCGTACCTCGGCGGCAGTCGGCGAGGGATGGCGGCTCTTCCAGGAGATCTACCTGCCCACTCAGTACGACGGCGGCGCACTGGAACGGATCCGGCGCACCAGGCTCGTGGAGTCCCTCGAACGCGCCGCGCACACTGAGCACTTCGGACCGCACCTGAAGGACCGGGCTGTGACGCACGAGAACGCGGAGGACGTTCTCGCCTCACTCCCCGTGCTGGACAAGAGCATCCTTCGCCACACGCCCGAGGCCATCACCACCGGGCTGGTCAAGGACTGGGACGAACTCATCGTCCACACGTCCGGCACGACCGGAGAACCCGTGTGGATCACCCACGACGAGACCAAGCTCACCGAAGCGACGGCCTCCAATCTGCGGATGCTGGAAGCGTACGGGCTCCAGCCCGGCCTGCGGGTCATCCGTGCCACCGCCGATCTGCGGCACGCCCCGATCGAGTTCGAGACGCTGCCCTACTTCGGCGGGGCGAAGGTCTTGCAGATCAACGTGTCGACCCTCACCGCCCGGGACGCCGACTACGTCGAGCGGCTGTGCGCCGACTTCAAGCCCGACATTCTCTGGGGCCAGCCGCTGGAAGTGCTGCTCGCGGCCCTGCGCGGGCGTGAGGGCATCCTGCGCATACCTCAGCTGAAGGCCGTCCTCACACACGGCGACAGTCTCGACGCGAATGCACGGGAAACCATCTTCCATGCCTTCGGCTGCCCGCACTACGACCTGTACGGACTCCAGGAGTTCGGCCGGGTGGGCTGGGAGTGTCCGCAGAGTCCCGGGACGTACCACATCGACGAGGAACGCGTGGCGGTCTCGGTCGGCGAGGACGGGCAGATCCTGCTGAGCTCCCTGACGAACACGGCGATGTCGCTGCTGAACTACCGGCCCGGGGACGGCGGAGAGCTGCTGCGCGAGCCCTGCCCCTGCGGCCGGCCGCACGTGCGGCTGACACGCATCGACGGACGCAAGCGCGCCCTGATCGCCGACGCCGAGGGACAGCTGGTCAACATCAAGCCGCTGCGCCTGATCCTGGAGAACGAGCCGCTGCACCGCTGGCAGGTACGCCAGGAGGAAGCGGGGAGGCTGGAGGTCCTCATCGTGCCGCTGGCGCCCGAGCACGCCCTCCGGATGACCGAGCGGCTGCACGCGCAGCTGGCCGGCGCGATGAGCCTCAAGGAGCTCACCGTGCGCCCGGTGGAGTTGGGCGAGCTGGCCACCGCGAGCGGCAAGGCCCCGCATTTCCGGCTGCTCGCAACCCAGCACGCGCTCAGCGACGCCGTCGCCTCCGGAGCCTCCAACTGGTGAGGTACACATGAGAATTGCAGTCATTGGCGTCGGCAGCATCGGATCCCACTACGCGGACTACCTGCGCAGGGCGGGCCACACGACGGTGACGGTGGACCCGCGCGGAACCTCGGACTTCGGGGACGTGGTGGAGATCCCCCGGAGTCTGGCGTCGGACATCGATGCCTGGATCGTGTCCACGCCGACCGAAACGCATCTCCACGTACTGCGCCGGATCGTCCGGGCCTCGCCGAACGCCCGCGTCCTGCTGGAGAAACCGGCTGCCCTCCCTGCGGCGATCCCTGATCTCGCCAGGGAAATCCGGGAAAACCCCGGGACGCGCATCCTGGTCAACAACGTGTACGGCCACAGCTCCGCCGTCCGGCTCTTCGCGGCGAAAGTACGGGCCATGAGCGCGACCGACCCGATCCGCGAAGTCACGATCGAATTCACCAAGAACCGGCAGGCGGACGTGGATGCCGGCCGTTTCGTGGACCGGCACTACGGAGAAGTCGGCTACGAGTGGTTCCACATGCTGGCAGTCCTGCGCGAAACCCTCGACCCCGCCGCGTACCGGTCCTTTCTGCAGAGTGCACCCTCGCAGGTCACCCAGGAAATTCGGGTCCGCACCACCGGACGGGGTTTCCCCCAGGTCAACCTGTACGCATCCATGAACGGGCTGGTCGGATTCCCGGAACTCGCCGGACACGCCCTCACCAACGCCCGGTCCCGGCGCCACATCGCGCGAGGCCACATTCCCTACGGAGCCGACCTCAGATATCGGTTCGCCCATGTGGAGCTTGCGTCGGGGGCCCAGGCAAGCCTGGTGTTCGAGCCGTACCACGCGGCAGTGGCCGACTACAAGAACGTCCATGTCGTCCGCACGGTCAGCAGGACGGGCGAGAAGCGCACCACGGACGTGCTGGGGAACCAGCTCAAGCACGCGCTGCTGGCGCAGTTGGAGGCTCTGACCGGCGCCAAGGGGGGAACGGCTCGCATCTACCTCCCGGAACACCGGTACATGGCCGCGCTGGCCAGGCGCGTCGCGCCCCGCGCCTCGCAACTCCCCACACAGACCCTCCGAAACCTGGATGAGGTGACGGCGTGATCGACGCCATCCTGGACGACACGACCCTGGACGATCTGTCCACCCTGCTCCGGCTGACCCCGGACATCTTCGCCGAGGTCGCCGCGAGCGAGGAGAGCCGGGACGCGGTCCGCAGACGAGTGGTGGACGAACTGCGGAGCGATCCCGCCGCGGATGAGGTCTTCACCCGCGCATGCTGCTTCGAGGCCCCTTTCGGGGAGAGCTGGATCCACGCACCGGGCACCACCGAGGCGTACCTCTCCCTGGAGGTGGCGTCCGAGGCCCTCGACACCGGCCGGCACCGGGCTCTGCTCGCCCGTGTCGCGTTGTCCACCTCCACCGCGCTGCCGTACGACTATCGCGCCATGGCCGCCGAACGCCTGCTCCCCCTGGGGCTCGGCGACTTCCGCCGCGACTTCGAGGAAGCGGCCGCCGCGCACGCGCCGCTGCCGATGCGGTCGCTGCGGGCCAAGGCCACCACCCGTACCGACGGCATCGACCACCTCTTCCCGATCCCCGAGACGGCCGAGCAGCGGCTCGCGCTGCTGGACCAGGCCTGCCACCTCAAGGTCAGGGAGAGCCGGCACCTCATCGCCACCAGGGTGCTGCAACTCCCCGAGCAGCACGGCATCGTCCCCGCGTACCTCTGCGCCGAAGCCGAGCAGTTGATCGCGAGGGACGCGGCCGCGGCCACCATCCGGCCTTCGGACTACCTGGTGTCCTGGGACCAGGAACTGGCCTCGGTGGACGGTCAGGCCCTTACGCTGGCCGAACTGCTGCGCATCACCCTGCTCTGCCCCGAATTCAAGCTGCCCGACGCCCGGGTGCGCCCAGCCCTCGTCTCGTTCTACCGGTCCGTGCTGCGCATCTCCGGGCGCTCGATCATCGGCTTGAGCGCTGGTGTCTTCCACGTCGAGCACGGCACGGCCGCCCACCCCTCGTACTTCTACATGGGGCGCGACGCCGTTCTGGGCAAGGGCTGCGTCGTCGACTGCGTCGGTGGGGCCGTGCTGCAGCAGGGCTCATTCCTGGGCGGCGGGTTCATGCCGATCCTCGTCCACACGCACAAACACATCCGCGCCAGCGGCGAACCGGGGGTGGCGGAGCGCAAGAAGGTACTCCCCTGCGTGTTCGCGGCGGAGGCGGGAGCACGCCTGCCGATGACGGCGATCGGACTCTTCGAGACAGCGGACTACCTGGAATCGGGGACGACGCCGTTCCCCGGCATCCGGCCCATCGCACTGGACTGAGACCCAAGGATGACCATGGAACGGAACACGAACGGGCTCGCCGTCGCCCCCGCCGGATTCACCTCGGAGAGCTGGCAGGCTTTCGCGCGCGACGGCATTCTCGTCATCGACGACGCACTGCCGAGCGCCGCCGTCGAGGCTCTTCGCGCCGCCATCGACGACCAGGCCAAGAGCCACGAGGGCAATATCGTCGCCGGCGACCCCCGATTCGCCGGTCTCATCGATCACCCGGCTCACATCGGTTACATGCACGATGTCTACGGCGACATGCTGAAACTGCTCAGGAGCGAGTACTTCAAGCGCGAGACGGGACAAGTGACCCGTAACGACTGGCACTTCGACGGTCCGCGCATGCTGCCGTTCCAGGTCTTCGGGGACCGGGTCCCGCTGCGCGTCAAGATCGGCTACTGGCTCACTCCGCTGCCGGAGGCCGGCATGGGCAACCTCGTCTACATCCCGGGCAGCCACCGCCGGGACCACCTGCCCCAGTACCACACCCATAACCCGCACCCCGAGGAGAAGCGCCTGATCGTACGGCCCGGCGCGATGACCCTGATGTGGGGAGGACTGTGGCACCGGGTCGACGTCAACAGCAGCACGACCACCCGGCAGAACCTGTTCCTGGAGTACGGCCCGTCCTGGGTGACCGCAAGCGACCGCGTCGTCTCGGACCCCGCCTGGGCGGAGCAGCTCCCCCGCGAACGGAGGATCATCATGCGTGCCTACCGGGAACAGAACCAGTGTGTGAAGCCGCCGGAGCGCGACGTCCCGCTCTACCTGCCCCGGGCCGGGGAGCCCGACGCGGAGGCCGGCCTGTACGCCGACCACGTGCCGCTCTCGCTGCGCAAGCGCAGCACGTGGCTGGAAATGCAGGGACTGGCATGACCCCCCTGCTGGAGATGTCGGACCTCTGGTACGCCTATCCGCACGCCGGACGCCACCGCGACCCGGTCCTGCGCGGCGTACAAGGCTGCCTCTACGAGGGGGAAACGCTGGCCGTAGTCGGGCGCAACGGCTCGGGCAAGAGCACCCTGCTCAAAATCCTCGCAACGGTGCTCCGTCCGACCTCCGGCCACCTGCTGCACCGGGGCCGCCGCCTCGGGCCGGCGCCCGCCCGCTACCGGGCCGGCGTCGGCTATTCGGCGGGCGCCCCTCAGGGGTTCTACCCGCGGCTGACCGCGGTGGAGAACATCCGCTTCTTCTCGGGCATGAAGGGCCGGATGCACTCGGCCCAGGAGGCGCGGCACCTGCTGGCCCGCGTCGGCCTGTCCGACAGCGCCGACACGACCTACGCGACGTTCTCGCTCGGCATGCGCCAACGGCTGCACCTGGCCCGGCTCCTGCTGGAGCCGTCACAGCTGTGGATCATCGACGAGCCGACCAACGGGCTGGACGGCGACGGCCTGCGGCTGCTGGAGGCGCTCCTGGCCGAGACGCCGGGGAAGACGAAGGTGGTCGTCAGCCACGACGAGGACTTCCTGGCCCGGGTCGCCACGCGCACCCTCGTACTCGACAGGGGGCGGGTGACGTGATCGGGTTCTCGCTCTTCCTCGTCCGAGTGCAGTGGATCGACCGCAAGGCGACCTCGTCGTTCCTGATCGGCATCACCCTGCAGACCCTGATGCTCACCGTTGCCCTGCACGGCCAGGCGACGGACGCCGGCCACGCGCTGGTCCTGGCCACCCGCGCGGCCTTGCTGACCTGCGTGACCATCGTGCTCCTCTCGGCCATGTCGAGCGTGCAGAACGAGTTCCGCTACGGAACGATGGAGAGCGTTCTCCTCGGGCGGCTCTCCCTGTTCCGGCTCCTCGCCGTCAGGGCGGCCGCCTGTGCGGTCGTGACCTCCCCGGCGATCGTGGTGCCGTACATCGGTGCGGCGGTGAAGTTCCCCTCGCTGATCGCCCCGCGTACCGCCGTGCTCATCGCGATGGTCTACGTCTGCCTCGCAGCCATCTGCTACCAGTCCACCCTGACGCTCTGCCAGTTCACCCGGCCCGCGGCCGCGGTTCCCTGGTTCCGCATGGTCCTTCTGGTCATCGGGCTGTCGGTGGCGCCCTTCCCCGGTGCGGACACGGCGGCGCTGATCCTGCCGTGCGGCTGGGTTCTGCGGTTCGCTGGGGAGACACGGGGGTTGACCACTGTGCTGACGTTCCTGATGGTCGCGATCGCGTGGACGGTCGCCCTGTGGCTGATCTTCCGCAACTCCGTGGGCCGCCGCATCGAACGCGCCCTCACCGATGGCCGGGCCGCTCTGTGAAAACCTGGACCCTCACCCGGCTCATCCTGCTCAACCGGGCCCGGCAGGAGGGTGGCTGGCAGTTCGCCGCGCGCCTGGTCCCACTGAGCCTGGGGAACATCCTGCTTCTGTTCGCGATCTTCACCGGCGCGAGCGGCCGCGGTCCGGACCTTGACGCCCTTGCTCTGCAGTACGGCTACTTCATCCCCCTGACCGCGCTGTCCGCGGCCGTGGGCACCTGGGAAGTGGAGCTGTTCGCGGGCGTGGCCGACGAGTACATCCTGCGCCCCGCACGCGTCATGGCCGCCCGGGTCCTGGTCGGGCTGGCGGAGTCCCTGGCCCCGTTCGCCCTGTTCCTGACCGTCCTCCTGGTGGTACCGGTGCCGGACCGCCGACGCCATCTGATCACGGCGACCCTGATGCTCTCCGTCTTCCTGCTCCTGGGGACAGCCCTCGGATACTGTTTCGGCTTCCGCCACGAGAAGGCCGTCAACAACTTCCTGGCCTCGGTGACCTGGGTCCTCGGCTTCGGCCCCGGCCCGTTCTTCGGCAACGAGGCCACCGGGGCGCTGCTGCTCTTCCCCGGAGGCTTCTCGTTGCGTGGCGACTTCCTCCTGGAATGGCTGAAGCTGGGGGTGGTCCTGGTCGCCGCCGCCGCTCTCCTGCGCTGGGGAAGTCGGCCGCGCCGGCATCGCTCCTTCGCCCGCTGACCGCCACGCAGACGTTCCGTAGATGGGATGTAGATGACCGCGGAGCAGGATGAAGGCATCAGCCGGCCCGTCCCGGGCACGTAGAGAGGAACCCCTCATGAGCCGCATCTCACTCCCGCGTCTTTGCCGCGCCGCCGTCACCGCCGCTCTCGTGGTCGCGATCGCGTCCGCCGTCCCATCGGTCTCAGCGCACGAGGGACCGGGCCGGCACGGGGCGACGGCGTACGACCGGGCGGGGGTGGAGGACGACCAGCTGCCGACCGACTGGAGCACCCAGGCCGACCGCCGTCCCGTCTTGGCATCCGACCCGCTGGACTGGAGCACCCAGGCGGGGAGCGGGCCGAAGCCGCTGGCGTAGGGCGAGGGCTCCGAAGCGGTCGGCCGGACCACGCCCCGCCGACTGCCCCGGGGCTATCCGCTATCCGCCCATGGCGTCCCGACCCGGGCCGTCTTCGGGCACCGGGAATCCCGAACCGGGTGCGCCCGTGCCCGTCATGAGCCGCTGGGCCTGGCTCGTCTCGGGCAGGCCGGCCTGGGCGAAGATCTCGAACGCCAGGTGGGCGTGGGTGTGGGACTGCGCCCGCAGGTCGAGATCGGACTCGGTCCGGGCGAGGGCCAGCAGGGCGTAGCCGTGGTCGCGACTGCGCTCGGCGGTCTGCTCCAGCAGTTCCACCGACCGCTGTGCCTCAGCGAGTGCCTCCGTCGGCCGCCCGGTGGCCAACAGCGTCTCCGCACTGCGAAACCGTGCCCGCGCCTCGTGCCCGGGAAGCCGCGCCCTCGCGCACACGCTCAGACACTGCCGGTAGGAGGCCAGCGCGTCCTCATACCGTCCCAGCGCGTGCAGGGCCTGTCCGCGCACGCACAACGCGTGCGCGGTGTCGCGTTCACCGGCCAGTTCGCGCAACGACACCAGCGCCTCGTCACAGGCGCGTACCGCCTCCTCGGCGTACCCGCCCCGGACCCGCACCAGAGCTGCGTTCAGCATGCTCGTCAGTGCCCCGGACCGGTGACCTGCCGCGCGTGCCAGTTCAACGGCCCGGTCGAAGTGACCGACCGCGTCCTCGTAGCGGTGCTCGAACTTGGCGATGACACCGAGATCGTTGAAGTGCTGGTACAGGATGACCGTGTCCCCGGCGCGGTGTGAGGCCTCGACGGCCCGCCCGGCCAGGGCACCCGCCTGCGCCAGCCGTGTCGCCTGGAGCGCCTCGTTGCCGCACACGAACAAGGCGCGTCCCGCGGCCCGGTCGTCCCCTGCGGCCTCGGCCGCGTCGGCCACCGCCCGCGCGGTCGCGGCCAGCCGTGCGTACGGGACGTCCCGGCCGAACGCGCTGTAGGCGATCAGGAGATCGGCCGCCGTGTTCAACACGTCGGATCCCGAGCCGGTCCGGTCGGCCGCGGCGAGCCGGAGCGTGTGGACCACCCCGTCGAACTCGGCCGCCATCCAGGCGCGGGCCTCCGCCACGTCCGTGAAGCGCGGACCCTCCGGGGCGCCTGGCATCAAGGTGGTGTGCACCGGATCGCCCGGGGCCATCTGCTGGAAGGCCGAGGAGGCCGCCCCCAGCAGATGGCCGAGCAGACGCCGCACCATGACAGCCGTCTCCTCCGCGTCAGCCGGGCGTACCTGCAGGGCGAAAACCCGCACCAGGTCGTGGTAGCGGTAGCGGCCCGGCAGCGGGGACTCCACCAGCGCGGCGTCCACCAGCGACTCCAGCACGCGCTCCGTCTCCTCCTCGGCCATCCCCAGGGCAGCCGCCGCTCCCTCCAGGGAGATGCTCGACCGGGCGAAGGACGCGAGTGACCGGAATACCGAGGCCTGCAGCTCGGTGAGCTGGCCATAGCCGAACTCGAAGGCGGCCGTGACGGTCATGTCGCCGGCCCGCAGCTCGCTCAGCCGACGCCGCTCATCGGCCAGCCTGGCCAACAGGTCCGCCACCGACCAGCCGGGCCGGGCCGCCAGCCGAGCGGCCACGATGCGCACCGCCAGCGGAAGATGACCGCACGCGGCCACCAGCTCCCTGGCCGCCTCGGCCTCCCGACGGACCTGCTCCTCACCGGTGATCCGCCGGAGCAGGGCCAGCGCCTCGTCCGGACTGAAGACCTCCAGCGGGACATGCGCGAACGCGGAGAGCCCGGCGAGGTGGGGGCGGCTCGTGACGATCACCGCGCAGCCGGCCGAGCCCGGAAGCAGCTGCATGACCTGCGCCACGTCCCGCGCGTCATCGAGCAGCAACAGCACCTTGCGGTCGTCCAGCACGGTCCGGAACAGGCGACCCCGGTCCTCCGGATCGCGCGGGATCTCCTGCCCCGGAACCCCCAGCGCCGCCAGGAAGCTCCCCAGCACCGCGCCCGGCTCGGCCGCGTCCACTCCCGTGCCCCGTAGATCGGCATGGAGCTGCCCCTCGGGAAAGTGCTCCTTGACCAGGTGCGCGACGTGCAGAGCCAATGTGGTCTTGCCTATCCCGCCCATACCGCTGACGGCCGCCACCGCCAGTGCGTCGCGGCCGGGTCGCGTCAAGCCCGCGCACAGTTCGGCCACCAGCCCGGTCCGGCCGCTGAAATCGCCCGCATCCGGAGGAAGCTGGGCTGGCCGTTGCAGTACGCGCACGGGGGGAGGCGTGATCTGCCGCGGCGACGGCTCGGCCACATCGTGCGCACAGGGCGGGGCATCCAGGTCCGGATCATTGGCCAGGATCCGCTCGTGCAGATCGCGCAGCTCGGGGCCGGGGTCCAGCCCCAGCTCCTCACTCAGCACCTGCTGGGCCCTGGTGAACACCGCGAGCGCGTCGGCCTGCCGCCCGGACGCGTACAGCGCGCGCATCAGATATCCGTGAGGCCGCTCCCGGAGCGGATGCTCCCAGGTGAAGGCGGTCAGATTCGGAATCACACTCTCATGGCGGCCCATCAGCAGATGCAGCCCGAACCGTCTTTCCTGGAGCATCAAATGGAGTTCCCTGAGCCGAAAGCGCTCACTGTCGGCGAACGGCCCCGGAATCCCCGCCAAAGGCTCCCCCCGCCACAACTCCACTGCTTCGTCCAGCAGCCCCGCACGCTCTTCCAGCCGCTCGGCACCGTCAGCCTGGGCGGCGGCCGCCAGCTGTTCGGCGCGGTGCGCGTCCACCGCGGACGCCGGCACCGCCAGCCGGTATCCGTCACCGGCGGAGACCACCAGGTCGGAGCCGAGGCGCTGGCGCAGCCGCCACGCGTAGGTACGCAGGATCGTCACCGCGGACTCCGGGGGCCGCTCCCCCCACACGGCTCCGACCAACTCGTGCAGGGGCACCGCGAATCCCGCCCGCAACGCCAGCACAGCGAGCATGGCCTGCTGCTGGCGTGGCCCGGCCGGCACGTCCGCCCCGTTCACGCGAATCGACACGGCTCCGAGCACACTGAATTCCACGCCCTCCCCCACGGTCACGCTTCCCCCTCCTCACGGCGGTCGTCCGAAGGAACGACCTGAACAACGCACCGCGATCATGTCCCGCGATTCCGCGCCAGAGCAAGAAATGCCCGTCGACCGGAGAGGCGTGCAAGACCGTTTCGGGCCGACATCCCCGGCCGGGGTGTCAGGACAGGGCATCCCCTGCCGGGGTCAGGACAGGGCCGCACGCCATTCCGCGACAGCTGCCGGCGAAACCGGGCGGTCCCACCCGGAGGGCCTGGCCGCGCCGCCGATGTGGAAGCCGTCGATCCCCGCACCCCGCAGCGCCGGCAGGTGCTCCAGCGCGAGCCCGCCGCCGACCAGGATCTGCCCGGTGTACGCCGGCTCCTCCCGCCGCGCCGCCTCGGCCAGCAGCACCGGCAGGCCCACCTCGACCCCTGCGCCGACCCCGCCGTCAGGTACGTGTCTTCCTAGTGGTCTTGACCGGAGTCCCGAGCTCTGCCGCCGGCACGAGCGCCACCTCCACGGTCGATTCCTCAGCCGCCGCGCACGGTCCACCACTTGCACGTCAGCCTCCGGCTTATGGGAACCCCCAAAAAAGCCTTCCGGAGGACCGGCGGTGTCTTCACCGCGGATGAGACCCTGGCAGCATCCTGGCGTCGGACGCCTTCAGCCATCCGCTTGTCCACCGCTCTGCACGCTCACTGTCCGCCTGTCCACCGGTTGTCCACCGGTGGCGATCATGGCGCTTCAAAAGAGGTGCCCCGTCGCTGCGAATTAATCTTGAAAAGCACAAAACCCCAGGTCACGGCGAGTGAGTCCTGGGGTTTCGTAGAGCCGCCTTCGGGATTCGAACCCGAGACCTACGCATTACGAGTGCGTTGCTCTGGCCAACTGAGCTAAGGCGGCACCGCTGGTCAGACAAGTATTCCCCCGGAGAGGCGTGCTCATCAGCAGCGGCGCCAAGTCTACAGGGTGTGGACGGGTGCCCCGAACCGGGTTGCCCGGGGTCGGAAATGGGTCACATACCGGGGCGGATACGGCAGGTCAGGCGCATCCGACTCCGTGCACGCCGCTTCGCCCCCGAAGGGCCCGCGCCGTGATCGTTCGAGACCGCCGGGTCAGCACTTCTTGCCGTCCGCCGGGACCTTGCCCTCCAGCAGGTACTGGTTGATCGAGGTGTCGATGCAGTCGCTGCCGCGCCCGTACGCCGTGTGGCCGTCGCCGTCGTACGTGAGCAGCGTGCCCGAGTCGAGCTGGCCCGCCAGGGCCTGGGCCCACTTGTACGGGGTCGCCGGGTCTCGCGTGGTGCCCACCACCAGGATCGGCGCGGCGCCCTTCGCGGTCAGCGGCTTCGCCGTGCCCGTGGCCTTCACCGGCCAGTACGCGCAGTTCAGCGAGGCCCAGGCCAGGCCGGCGCCGAAGACCGGGGAGGCCTTCTCGAAGGACGGCAGGGCGGCCTGGACCGCGTCCGGGCCGGTGAAGGCCGGGGGCTGGTCCAGGCAGTTGACGGCGGCGTTCGCGAACATCAGGTTCGCGTACTTGCCGTCCGGCTCGCGCTCGTAGTAGCTGTCGGCCAGGCTCAGCAGGCCGGCCCCGTCGCCGTTCATCGCCTCCGTGAGCGCCTCGCGCAGCTGCGGCCAGGCGCTCTCGTCGTACAGCGCCGCGATCACCCCGGTGGTCGCGAGGGTCTCGCCCAGCGGACGGTCCGCCTCCCCGGTCGGCACGGGCTGGGCGTCGACCTTGCGGAAGAACTCCTTCAGGCGCGCCGCCACCGCGTCCGGGCCGCCCTTGCCGAGCGGGCAGCCGGGCTGCTTCGCGCAGTCCTTGGCGAAGGCGGTGAAGGCCGTCTCGAAGCCCTCGGTCTGGTCCCGGTTCAGGTCCACCGCCGGGCGGCTGGGGTCCATGGCCCCGTCCAGGACCAGCCGGCCGACCCGGGACGGGAAGAGCTCCGCGTACGTCGCCCCGAGGAAGGTGCCGTACGAAGCCCCGACGTAGGCCAGCTTCTCGTCGCCGAGCACCGCGCGGAGCAGGTCCATGTCCCGGGCGGCGTCGACCGTCGAGACGTGCGGCAGGACCTTCTGCGAACGCGCCTGGCAGCCGGCGGCGAACTCCTTGAAGGAGGCCACCAGCAGGGCCCGCTCGGCCGCGTCGTCCGGCGTCTGGTCCACCTGCGTGTACTTGTCCATCTCCGGGCCGGTCAGGCACTCGACGGGGCTGCTGCGGTCCACCCCGCGCGGGTCGAAGGAGACCATGTCGTACCGGGCGCGGACGGGCGCGGGGTAGCCGATGCCCGCGTACGACTGCAGGTACCCGATGCCGGAGCCGCCCGGGCCGCCCGGGTTGACCACCAGGGATCCGAGCCGCTTGCCCGGGCCGGTGGCGGGCCGACGGGCCACCGCGATGTCGACGTCCTGGCCGGAGCCGGCGTTCGCGTAGTCGAGCGGGGCCTTCATGGTGGAGCACTGGAACCCGGGTACACCGCAGTCGCGCCAGGTCAGCTTCTGCTCGTAGTACGGGCGCAGCGCCGCCGGATCGGGGGACGGCTGGGCGGACGGCGCGGCGGATCCCCCTTCGGAGGACGCGGCGGCCCGGGGTCCCCCCGACCCGCCCGACGTGCATCCGGAGAGCAGCAGCCCGGCGGCTGCGATCACGGTCCCGGTGGTACGCAGCAGGCGACTGGTGTCCATCCTCGGAGCCTACGTCCTGCCGGCCGGGACCAGGAGGGGCTCCTGCACCGGACGGCGGCGCGCCTTCCGTGGCCCGTGCCGGGCAGGGCACGGGCCGGACGCGTCCCGCCCCCGGCGCCCGGTCCGCCCGTACGGGTGAGCCGGTCAACCGGGCGGGGACCGGGCACGGCGGTCCGGTGCCCAGCCCGCTGGTCGGAGCAGGGCCAGGCCGGCGGTCGGAGCAGGTGGCCGGATCAGGCGGTCGGATCAGGCGGTCGGATCAGGCAGTCGGACCGGCAGACCAGCGGTCAGCCCGCGCGCAGCGACATCGTCATCGCCTCGACCGCGAGGAGGGGGGCCACGTTGCGGTCCAGGGCGTCCCGGCAGGCGATGATCGCCTCGATCCGGCGCAGGGTCCGCTCGGGACCCGAGGCGCGGGCGATCCGGTCGAGGTCCGGCCGTATCTCCTCATTGGCGATGGCCACGGACGAGCCGAGCTGCAGGGCCAGCACGTCCCGGTAGAAGCCGGTGAGGTCGGTCAGGGCCAGGTCGAGGCTGTCGCGCTGGGTGCGGGTACGGCGGCGCTTCTGCCGGTCCTCCAGCTCCTTCATCACGCCCGCCGTGCCACGCGGCATCCGGCTGCCCGCGCCCGCTCCGGCGCCGAGCGCGGCCCTCAGCTCCTCGGTCTCCTTCGTGTCGACCTCCTCCGCGACCTGCTTGGCATCCTCGGCGGCGGCGTCGACCAGCTCCTGCGCGGCCTTGAGGCAGCCGCCCACATCGTCGACGCGGAGCGGGAGCCTGAGCACGGCGGACCGGCGGGAACGGGCGGCCTCGTCGGTGGCGAGCCTGCGGGCCCGGCCGATGTGCCCCTGGGTCGCGCGGGCGGCGGCCGCCGCGGCGGCGGGCTCGATGCCATCGCGCCGGACCAGCACCTCGGCGACGGCGTCGACGGGCGGGGTGCGCAGCGTCAGGTGCCGGCAGCGGGAGCGGATCGTGGGCAGCACGTCCTCCAGCGAGGGCGCGCACAGCAGCCACACCGTCCGCGGGGCGGGCTCCTCCACGGCCTTGAGGAGCACATTGCCCGCGCCCTCGGTGAGCCGGTCGGCGTCCTCCAGGACGATGACCTGCCAGCGGCCGACGGCCGGGGAGAGCTGCGCCCGGCGGACCAGGTCGCGGGTCTCCTTCACACCGATGGACAGGAGATCGGTGCGGACGATCTCCACATCGGCGTGCGTACCGATCACGGTGGTGTGGCAGCCTTCGCAGAACCCGCAGCCCGGCTGGCCGCCGAGGGCCCGGTCGGGGCTGGTGCACTGCAGGGCGGCCGCGAAGGCACGGGCGGCGGTGGACCGCCCGGAGCCTGGCGGCCCGGTGAACAGCCAGGCGTGCGTCATCTTGTTCGCGGCGGGCGGCGCCGTACCGTCCGAGATGGCGGTGACCAGGGCGTCGGCATCACGGGCGGCGGCGGCCAGCTGCGTCTGGACCCGCTCCTGTCCCACCAGGTCGTCCCATACGGGCATCCCGCCCACCACCTTTCACTCTCCGTGCGCCCATTGTGGCGCGCGCCACTGACAATCCGGTCCGTGCCGGTCCGGTCCCGCCCGGTCACGCGGCGGTCAGCCGCGGCGGCGGGGGCCCCGCTCGTCCTCGTCGCCGTCGCCGTACTCGTCGTCCCGGCGGCGGCCCAGCAGCTCGTCCGCCAGCGTCGGCAGGTCGTCCAGCGGCGTCTCCTCGGCCCAGTCCGGGCGCGGGCGGCGCGGGCGGCCCTCGTCACCGAGGACCGGGAGCTCCCGCGTCCGGTCGTTGCCGCCGTCCCGGAAGATGCCCGGCGGAACCCGGTCGGCGGGGCTCTCCTCGGGGCGCCGGGCCGTGGGCCGCGAGGCGGACCGGGCCTGGCCGGCCGAGCCGGTGGCAGCCTGCGGGGCGGCCGGGCCGGCATCGGGGCGTACGGGGGGCAGTACGGCCGTCTCGTCGGTCGGGCGGACCGGCGGCTTCGACAGATCGGCCTTGGGCACCGGAACGGTCTGGGTGATGTCGTCCGGCTGGACGACCCGGCTGAGCGCCGGGGTCTCCATCGTCACGGCGTCGTCCGGATGCGGACCGTCCGAGACCGGCGCCGCAGGAGCGGAAGGGGCCGGCGCCGACGGAGCCGTGGGAGCCGCCGGCGCCGACGCGGCTTCCGCCGCCGCCGCGGCAGCCGCCACCTTCGCCGCGGCCTCGGCCGCCTCGGCCGCAGCCACCCGGCGCGCCTCCTCGGCCTTCAGCAGGGCCTCCTCGGCCCGCCGCTGCTTCTCCAGCCGCCGCTCCTCGGCCTCGGCCCGCAGCCGGGCCTCCTCCTCGGCCTGCCTGCGCAGCCGCTCCTCCTCCGCCGCGCGCGCCTTCTCCTCGGCCTCGGCGCGCAGCCGCTCGGCCTCGGCCCGTGCCCGAGCCTCCTCCTCGGCCTTCAGGCGGGCTTCCTCCGCCTGGCGGGCGGCCTCCGCCTCGGCCTTGATCCGGGCCGCCTCGGCCTCGCGGGCCAGCCGGGCCTCTTCCTCGGCCTTCAGGCGGGCTTCCTCCGCCTTGCGCGCCGCCTCTTCCTCGGCCTTGCGCCGGGCCTCCTCCTCGGCGAGGCGCCGGGCCTCGGCCTGGGCGGCCACCTCGGCCTCGGAGAGCGGGAGCATCCGGTCCAGGCGGTGCCGTACGACGGTGGTCACCGAGTCCGGGTCCTGGCCCGCGTCGACCACCAGGTAGCGCCCCGGGTCGGATGCCGCCAGCGTCAGGAATCCGGACCGCACCCGCTGGTGGAACTCCGCCGGCTCCGACTCCAGCCGGTCCGGGGCCTCCGTGAACCGCTCCCGCGCCGCCTCCGGAGACACGTCGAGCAGCACCGTCAGGTTCGGGACGAGCCCGTCGGTGGCCCAGCGCGAGATCCGGGCGATCTCCGTCGGGGAGAGGTCGCGGCCGGCGCCCTGGTAGGCGACCGAGGAGTCGATGTAGCGGTCCGAGATGACGATCGCGCCGCGCTCCAGGGCCGGGCGCACCACCGTGTCCACGTGCTCGGCGCGGTCGGCGGCGTACAGCAGTGCCTCGGCGCGGTTCGACAGCCCCGCGGAGGAGATGTCGAGCAGGATCGAGCGCAGCCGCTTGCCGACCGGGGTGGCCCCCGGCTCACGCGTCACGACGACCTCGTGGCCCTTGCCCCGTATCCAGTCGGCCAGCGCCTCCACCTGGGTGGACTTGCCGGCTCCGTCGCCGCCCTCCAGGGCGATGAAGAATCCGGTGGCGGACGGGGCCTGCACCGGCTCCCCGCCGCGCAGCGCCTCGCGCAGGTCGCGCCGCAGCGGTACGCCGCTGCGGTCGTCGAGCTTGGCGAGGACCACGGCGGCGACCGGCAGCAGCAGGGCGCCGACCAGCATCAGGGTGAACGCGGCGCCGCCGTGCGCGAAGACGATCTCGGCGCCGGTCAGCCGGTGCGGGCCGATCACCGCGGCCAGGACCGGGGCGAGGACGGCCCCGAGGGCCACGGCCACCCGTACGACCGCCTGGAGGTGCTCGGTGACCCGCGCCCTGCGGAACTCCTCGGTCTCCTGGTCCAGCAGTGTGTGGCCGGTGTTGGCCGCGACGCCCGCGGCGGTGCCGGCGAGCAGCGACAGGAACAGCACGGTCGCCGTGTCCGGGACCAGCCCGGCCAGCAGCAGCGCGAGCCCGGCCACCGCTATGGCGAGGGCCAGCAGGCGGCGCCGCGACAGGGCGGGCAGCACCTTGCCGGCCTGGGTGGCGCGGATACCGGCGGCGGTGCCGCCGACCAGCGCGAGGACGAACAGTGCGAAGGCGGCCGGGCCGCCGCCCAGGTCGAGGGCGTGCAGTACGGCCACGGCGACGGCGCTGGACACCGCTCCGGCGACCGCGGCGCAGGCCAGGACGAGGAGCGGGATGGCGCCGGTACGGCCCTTGTCGGGCCGGTCGCCCGCCTTGGGGGCGCGCAGGCCCTCCAGCGGGGAGCGGGGACGCGGGGTCTTCGCCCCGGGCAGCACCAGCGGCAGCAGCAGCGATACGGACGCCGCGAACAGGCCGGAGGCCACGTACGAGCCGAGGGCGGCCTGGTTCTCGGCGAACCAGTCCACGCCGAGGCCGAGGGCCTTGCCGACCAGGGTGGCGGCGAGCAGCGCGGCCGCGGCGATCGGGAGCGCCGCGAAGGACGTACGCAAGGTCAGCCGCCGCAGCGCGTCCAGGTGGTCCGGGAGCGGCCGTACGGTCGCCCCTTCCGGCGGCGGCGCGGGCAGCAGGGCGGGAGCGGCGCTGTCCTTGGCCAGGGTCCACAGCCGCTCGGCGGCGCCGGCGACGAAGACGGTGGCCAGCAGCGCGGTGAGCGCGTGGGCCGGGATCCAGTCGAGCCACAGCGGGGCGACGACGAAGAGCCCGAGGCGGATCCCGTCGGCGCCGATCATCGTCCAGCGGCGGTCCAGCTTGCCGCCGGGGGCGACGAGCCCGGCCAGCGGGCCCAGCAGGACCGCGCCGAAGAGCAGGGTGGCGAGGATCCGGACCCCGAAGACGACGGCGACGGCGAGGGCCGCACCGCGGTAGCCGCCGCCGAAGGCTCCTTCGGAGACGGCCGCCTGCAAGGCCAGCAGCACCAGCACCAGCAGGGCGAGGGCATCGCCGATGCCGCTCACCAGCTGGGCGCTCCACAGCCGGCGCAGCCTGGGGGTGCGCAGCAGTGCGCGCACCGCACGCTCGCGGGAATCCGCGGCTAGGGCTTCGTCGTAGGTGGGGTTCGCGGGGGCGGTCACGACCGTTGGCTGCTCGGCTCGCGTCATCCGCCCAGCCTATCCGCTGCGCTTGGCGGTTGCGGAAGCCTGTGGACAAGCTCCGGTGTGACCCCGCCCCCACTCCCGGAGGCTCCGCCTCCGGCCCCGCGACGCCCGGACGCGGTGAACGCCCCGGGCCCCCGTGCAGTCGCACGGGGGCCCGGGGCAGGCGGGGCGGGAGACCCGCGGCCGCGGCGGCTACTCGTCCGCCGGGGCGGCGGCGATCTTCTTCGTCACCGTCTTCTTCGCCGTCGTCTTCTTCGCGGCGGAGGCCGAGGCGGTGGTCTTCTTGGCCGCCGTCTTCTTCGCCGCCGTCGTCTTCTTCGCGGCAGCGGTCTTCGTCGCCGTCGCCTTCTTCGCCGGGGCCTTCTTGGCGGGGGCCTTCTTCGCCACCTTCTTGGCCGGGCCCTTCGCCCGCTTCTCGGCGAGCAGCTCGTAGCCCCGCTCCGGCGTGATCGTCTCGACGTCGTCGTCCCGCCGCAGCGTCGCGTTCGTCTCGCCGTCCGTCACGTACGGCCCGAAGCGGCCGTCCTTGACCACCACCGGCTTCTCGCTGACCGGGTCGGTGCCCAGCTCCTTCAGCGGCGGCTTGGCCGCCGCCCGGCCCCGCTGCTTCGGCTGCGCGTAGATGGCCAGCGCCTCGTCCAGCGTGATCGAGAAGAGCTGGTCCTCGGTCTCCAGCGACCGCGAGTCCGTGCCCTTCTTCAGGTACGGGCCGTAGCGGCCGTTCTGGGCCGTGATCTCCACGCCCTCCGCGTCGGCGCCGACCACGCGCGGCAGCGACATCAGCTTCAGCGCGTCGTCCAGCGTGACCGTGTCCAGGCTCATCGACTTGAAGAGCGAGGCCGTCCGCGCCTTGACCGCGTTCTTGCCCGTCTTCGGCGTGCCCTCGGGCAGGATCTCCGTCACGTACGGCCCGTAGCGGCCGTCCTTCGCGACGATCTCGTTCCCGCTGACCGGGTCCTTGCCGAGCTCGAACTCGCCGCTCGGCTTGGCGAACAGTTCCTCCGCGTACTCGACCGTCAGCTCGTCCGGAGCCATGTCGTCCGGTACGTCGGCCCGCTGGTGGCCCTCCGCGTCCTTCTCGCCCCGCTCCACGTACGGCCCGTAGCGGCCGACCCGCAGCACGATGCCTTCGCCGACCGGGAAGGAGGAGATCTCCCGGGCGTCGATCGCGCCCAGGTCCGTGACCAGCTCCTTCAGACCGCCGAGGGCGTCACCGTCGGCCGGTACGACCTCCGAGGCGTCCTCCGCGCCGAAGTAGAACCGCTTCAGCCACGGCACGGACTGGGCCTCGCCCCGCGCGATGCGGTCGAGGTCGTCCTCCATCTTCGCGGTGAAGTCGTAGTCGACGAGCCGGCCGAAGTGCGTCTCCAGCAGGTTGACCACGGCGAACGACAGGAAGGACGGCACGAGCGCCGTGCCCTTCTTGAAGACGTAGCCGCGGTCCAGGATCGTGCCGATGATCGACGCGTACGTCGACGGACGGCCGATCTCGCGCTCTTCCAGCTCCTTGACCAGCGAGGCCTCGGTGTAGCGGGCCGGCGGCTTGGTCGAGTGGCCGTCCGCCGTGATCTCCTCGGCGGCGAGCGCGTCGCCCTCCGCGACCTGCGGAAGGCGCTTCTCGCGGTCGTCGAGCTCGGCGTTCGGGTCGTCCGCGCCCTCGACGTACGCCTTCATGAAGCCGTGGAAGGTGATCGTCTTGCCGGAGGCGGTGAACTCGGCGTCACGCCCGTCCGAAGCCCGGCCGCCGATCTTCACGGTCACCGAGTTGCCGACCGCGTCCTTCATCTGGGAGGCGACGGTCCGCTTCCAGATCAGCTCGTAGAGGCGGAACTGGTCACCCGACAGGCCGGTCTCGGCCGGAGTGCGGAAACGATCACCCGAGGGGCGGATCGCCTCGTGCGCCTCCTGCGCGTTCTTGACCTTGCCCGCGTAAACGCGCGGCTTCTCCGGCAGGTAGTCGGCCCCGTAGAGCTGCGTGACCTGCGCCCGCGCCGCCGACACCGCGGTGTCGGAGAGCGTGGTGGAGTCCGTACGCATGTAGGTGATGAAGCCGTTCTCGTACAGCTTCTGCGCCACCTGCATGGTCGCCTTCGCACCGAAGCCCAGCTTGCGCGAGGCCTCCTGCTGGAGCGTCGTCGTACGGAACGGGGCGTACGGGGAGCGGCGGTACGGCTTGGACTCGACCGAGCGGACGGCGAACGAGGCACCGTCCAGCGCGGCGGCCAGCGCCCGGGCGTTCGCCTCGTCGAGGTGCAGGACCTCGCTCTTGAGCTGCCCGTTCGAGCCGAAGTCGCGGCCCTGCGCCACGCGCTTGCCGTCCACCGTGTTCAGGCGGGCGACCAGCGTGGACGGGTCGGAGGCGTCACCGGCGCGGCCGGTGGAGAAGGTCCCGGTCAGGTCCCAGTACTCGGCGGAGCGGAAGGCGATGCGCTCGCGCTCCCGCTCGACGACGAGGCGGGTGGCCACCGACTGGACGCGCCCGGCCGACAGCCGCGGCATGACCTTCTTCCACAGGACCGGCGAGACCTCGTAGCCGTAGAGGCGGTCGAGGATGCGGCGGGTCTCCTGGGCGTCGACCATGCGCTGGTTGAGCTCGCGGGGGTTGGCGACGGCGTCGCGGATCGCGTCCTTGGTGATCTCGTGGAAGACCATCCGGTGGACGGGGACCTTGGGCTTGAGGACTTCCTGCAGGTGCCACGCGATGGCTTCGCCCTCGCGGTCCTCATCGGTGGCGAGGAAGAGTTCGTCGGACTCGGCCAGCAGCTCCTTGAGCTTCCTGACCTGGGCCTTCTTGTCGGCGTTGACGACGTAGATCGGCTGGAAGTCGTGCTCGACGTCCACGCCGAGGCGACGGACCTCGCCCGTGTACTTGTCGGGAACCTCCGCGGCACCGTTCGGGAGGTCGCGAATGTGCCCGACGCTCGCCTCGACGACGTATCCCGGGCCGAGGTAGCCCTTGATCGTCTTCGCCTTGGCAGGGGACTCGACGATGACGAGTCGGCGGCCGCCCTTTGCGGTCTCGCTAGTCGGGGACAACTTGGCTCTTCTCTCCGGTCGGCACTCGGTCGCAGTACGGCGACGCTGCGGAGTGTGACGGTACAACCCGCCCCCGTGTCAAACGGCACAAGCCCGCAACGGCCACTCGAACGGTAACCCGACAAGTGCCGTTTCTGCCGCCCGGATGCCGCGCCGGACCCTTCCCGATCACCGGGCAGGGTGGCCGGGGGGCCGTCTGGCCCCGCTCCCGCACCCTCTCGCGCACCCTGTCCCACGTCGGCTTTCGTGGCCGGATCCAGACCGGCCGGGCCCCCGCGTCAGAACCGGCCGGGCTCCCGCGTCAGAGCTGTGCGAGGCACCACACCCCGAGGGCCAGCGACGTCCCGCCGGCGAGCAGGGCCAGCGGTACGGCCACGACGGGGCGCACGCCCTCAGCCACCGGCGCGCGGTGCAGAGCGCGCGCCCCCGTCCAGGCCAGCAGAGCGGCCCCGAACAGCAGGAACACGGTCGCCGCGAAGATCGCCGGACCGTTCTCCATGCCGCTCCCCTCACCCCTGGGCCACTCCCGGGATCCCCCCGGATCCCGCTGGACAGGACCCTTCCAGCCATTCGGGTACGGCGGGCGAACCCCGGGTTACATCCCGGTGCCGGCTACCGCGCGGGGCCCGTCACGGGCTCCAGGAATCCCTGCTCCACCAGCACCCTGATGGCCTCCGGCGTCCGGTCCCGCAGGACAACCGGATCTTCCTGCACCAGTTGCGCGATGGCGTCCAGGATCCGGCCCGCGCTCAGTGAGCCGTCACACACTCCGGCGAAGCCCGCCCCGACCGTGTCGACCTTGGTGGCGCGCCGCATCCCGCGGTTCTGCCGGAGCACCACGTGCTCGGGGTCCTCCGCTCCGGGCGCGCCGACCTGCTCCTGCACGACCTCGCCGGCCAGGACGAAGTAGCCCTCCAGCAGGGACGCGTCATCGTGCTGGGCCAGGTAGTCCTGGCGGGCGAAGTGGGCCAGGACGGTCTCGCCGAGCGGCTGCTCCACCGAGTGCGGCCACTCCTCGACCACGATCGAGGGCTCGGCCGCGTCCGACCGGCGCAAGGTGATCCACCCGAAGCCGACGGACTTCGTCTTGCGGGCCTCGAACTCGTCCAGCCAGTCCTCGTACCGCCGTGCGTACTCGGCGGGGTCGGTGCGGTGGTCGCCCGCGTCGCGCAGCCACAGCTCCGCGTACTGCGTCACGTCCTGCACGTCACGCTGCACGATCCACGCGTCGCAGCCGCGCGGCACCCAGGAGCGGACCCGGTCGTGCCAGTCCTCGCCCTCCACGTGCTGCCAGTTGCCGAGGAACTGCGCGTACCCGCCGGGGTTGAGGTGCGCGCCGGCCTCCTGGACCAGCGTCCGGCACAGGTCGTCGCCGCCCATGCCGCCGTCCCGGTACGTGAGGCGGGCGCCGGGGGAGATGACGAACGGCGGGTTCGACACGATCAGGTCGTACGTGGCGTCCCCGACCGGCTCGAAGAGCGACCCGGCGAGCAGCTCGGCCTCCGGGGCGCCGGACAGCGCCAGCGTCAAACGGGTGAACTCCAGGGCCCGGGGGTTGACGTCGGTGGCCGTGACCCGGGTGGCGTGCTGGGCCGCGTGCAGCGCCTGGATACCCGATCCGGTACCGAGGTCCAGGGCGGAGCCCACCGGGGTCCGCACGGTGATCCCGGCCAGGGTGGTGGAGGCGCCGCCGACCCCGAGGACCACGGCTGTATCCGCCGGACGGCCCCGGCTGCCGATCCCGCCCGCCCCGCCGACGGCGCAGCCGAGGTCGGAGACGATGAACCAGTCCTCGCCGTCCGGGCCTCCGTACGGGCGCACGTCGACGGTGGCGCGCACTGTGTCCTCGCCGTCGGCGACCTCCTCCCGCCACAGCCAGCCGTCGGCCAGGGCCACCTCGGCGGGCAGCGCGGCCGCGGCGTGCTCGTACGCAACGGGCTGCTGGAGCAGGAACAGCCGGACGAGGCTCGCGAGCGGGCCCTCACCACCGCCCCGGGTGGCGCGCAGGGCGGGCACCGTCTCGCTGCGGGCCAGCGCGGCGTAGGCGGGGGCACCGAGCAGGTCGAGCAGCCCGTCGGCGGTGAAACCGGCGGCGAGCAGGGCGGTGCGGATGTCGGCGGCGTGGTCGGACGAGGGAAGGCTGGTGGTACTCACCCCACCATTGTGGCGGTTGGGACCGACAATCCGTGCGGCACGCGGACGTCGGCGTGGGCCGCCTGCCGGGGCCGGGGCGGGACGCGCGACAAGGCCTGCGCGTGTGAAAGGGCCGGGCAGGCCGGACGTGCGACAGGGCGGCCACAGCCCCTCACGGGACCCGGCCGCCCTGGTCGGCGGGTGTCAGCTCATCGCGTCGCCCGGCCGGGCTACTTGGGCGTCGGCGACGGCGCCGCCACCTGGCAGCCCTTCTGGCTGTTGATGGCCTTGTCCAGACCGCCCGCGTTGAGCTGGGCGAGGGCGTCCTTGCCGCCCTTCGTCGCCTCCTGGAGTCCGCCGGCCACTTCCTTCAGACCGTCGGCGAACTTCGTCTGGTCCTGGGGGTCCAGGGCGTCCATCTTGGTCTTCAGGGCGGCGTAGCCCGTGGAGGTCTCGTTGAAGCCCTTGACCGCCGCGTCGAGGGTCGTCTGGCCCTCCTTGACCGGCGGAACTCCCGCCCCCTGCAGCGCGGCCCCCATGGTCTTGTACGACTCGGACATGGTCCCGAACGCCGCCGAGTCGGTCTTCTGGACCTCATCGGGCTTGCTGCTCTCCGTCGCCACGCGCTTGATGTCGGCGTTGGCCGCCTCGATCTTCTTGAGTTCGGGCTGCCACTGGTCGCAGACCTTCTTGGCCCAGGCGTTGGCCTTCTCGTCGCTGTCGTCCCCGCCGCAGCCGGACAGGACGAGCATCAGTACCGCACCGCCCGACAATGCGGCCGCAAGCTTCTTGTTCACCGGATTGGTCCCTTCGAAGGCTCTCGGCCCGGAAGATACACGGCCGCCATCCGGGGACGCACAAAGGCGGACAGACGGCGCGTCAGTCCGCGCTGCCTGTCCGCCGTTCGGGCGCAAGGCCGGCCCTGCCCGGCTCTGCCCGTACCTCCGTGTGACCTGCGGTCAGGAAACCGTCGCGGGGTCGGCCGACTTGGCCACCCGCTCGGCGGCTCCGCCCTCGCTCTCGTCGCCGACGGCGATGCCGCGGCGCTTGGAGACGTACACCGCGACGATGATGACGCCGATCGCGAGGACCGCGACGACCGCGCGTACCACCGGGCTGGTGTCCGCGCCGTAGCTGAACTGCACGACGGCCGGGGCGATCAGCAGCGCCACCAGGTTCATCACCTTCAGCAGCGGGTTGATCGCGGGACCGGCGGTGTCCTTGAACGGGTCGCCGACCGTGTCCCCGATGACGACCGCGGCGTGGGCCTCACTGCCCTTGCCGCCGTGGTGGCCGTCCTCGACGAGCTTCTTCGCGTTGTCCCACGCGCCGCCGGAGTTGGCGAGGAAGACCGCCATCAGCGTGCCCGTGCCGATGGCGCCCGCGAGGAAGGAGCCGAGCGCGCCGACGCCGAGGCTGAAGCCCACGGCGATCGGGGTGAGGACGGCGAGCAGACCGGGCGTGGCGAGCTCGCGCAGCGCGTCCTTGGTGCAGATGTCCACGACGCGCCCGTACTCCGGCTTCTCGGAGTAGTCCATGATCCCGGGGTGCTCGCGGAACTGGCGGCGCACCTCGTAGACCACGGCGCCCGCGGAGCGGGAGACCGCGTTGATGGCGAGGCCGGAGAACAGGAACACCACGGCCGCGCCGAGGATCAGCCCGACCAGGTTGTTGGGCTGCGCGATGTCCAGGCTGAGGTTCATCTCCCCGGCCTTGGCCCCGACCTCCTTGACCGCGGTGGCGATCGCGTCGTTGTACGAGCCGAAGAGCGCGGCCGCGGCGAGCACGGCCGTGGCGATGGCGATGCCCTTGGTGATGGCCTTGGTGGTGTTGCCCACCGCGTCCAGGTCGGTCAGGACCTGCGCCCCGGCGCCCTCGACGTCGCCCGACATCTCGGCGATGCCCTGGGCGTTGTCGGAGACGGGCCCGAAGGTGTCCATGGCGACGATGACGCCGACGGTGGTGAGCAGGCCGGTGCCGGCCAGGGCCACCGCGAAGAGCGCGAGCATGATCGACGTACCGCCGAGCAGGAACGCCCCGTAGACCCCGAGGCCGATGAGCAGCGCCGTGTAGACGGCGGACTCCAGGCCGACGGAGATGCCGGCGAGGACGACGGTGGCCGCACCCGTGAGGGAGGACTTGCCGATGTCCCGGACGGGGCGGCGGTTGGTCTCGGTGAAGTAGCCGGTCAGCTGCTGGATCAGCGCCGCGAGCACGATGCCGATCGCGACGGCGACGACCGCCAGGACGCGCGGGTCTCCGGGGTGGCTGGTGATCGCGGCGTTCTCGACGCCGACGAGCTCCTTGTAGGTGCCCGGCAGGTAGGCGTAGACGGCGATCCCGACCAGTACGAGGGAGATCACGGCGGAGATGAAGAAGCCGCGGTTGATCGCCGTCATGCCGCTGCGGTCGCTGCGGCGCGGGGAAACCGCGAAGATGCCGATCATGGCGGTGATGACGCCGATGGCGGGCACGATCAGCGGGAAGGCCAGGCCCAGGTCGCCGAAGGCGGCCTTGCCGAGGATGAGCGCGGCCACCAGGGTGACGGCGTACGACTCGAAGAGGTCGGCGGCCATCCCGGCGCAGTCTCCGACGTTGTCGCCCACGTTGTCGGCGATGGTCGCGGCATTGCGCGGGTCGTCCTCCGGAATGCCCTGCTCGACCTTGCCGACCAGGTCGGCGCCGACGTCGGCGGCCTTGGTGAAGATGCCGCCGCCGACACGCATGAACATCGCGATCAGCGCGGCACCGAGGCCGAAGCCCTCCAGGACCTTCGGCGCGTCGGCCGCGTAGACCAGCACGACGCAGGAGGCGCCGAGGAGGCCGAGGCCGACGGTGAACATGCCGACCACGCCGCCCGTACGGAAAGCGATCTTCATCGCCTTGTGGGAGACCTCGGTCAGATCCTTGGCGGGCTCGCCCTCGGCGGGGGTGGCCTCTCTCGCGGCGGCGGCGACGCGGACGTTGGCGCGGACCGCGAGGCGCATGCCGATGTAGCCGGTGGCCGCCGAGAAGAGGGCGCCCACGAGGAAGAAGGCGGAACGTCCCGCCCGCTGGGACCAGGTGTCGGCGGGCAGCAGGAAGAGCAGGAAGAAGACCACGACGGCGAAGACGCCGAGGGTGCGCAGTTGGCGGCCCAGGTAGGCGTTGGCGCCTTCCTGAACGGCTGCGGCGATCTTCTTCATGCTGTCGGTTCCCTCGTCGGCGGCGAGGACCTGGCGGACCAGGATCTGCGCGACGACGAGTGCGGCCAGTGCCACGGCCACGATGACGATCACGATGAGCCGGTTGTCATCGGTGAGTACTGCGGCTGCCAGATCAGAGGTGCGATCCGGCGCGATAGGGGTGAAGAGCCCCGTCATTCGTCCTCCTTGACGTGATGAGCTCAAGATGTGGACGGATTGTAGGGAGCGCGCCCTGATCAAAACAGTGCGCAGGAAACGGAATTGGCGTGCTCTTGCTCCTCAGCAATAGATCGCGTCACTCCATTACCCTCGAAAGTAGTAATGGGGCAAAAGCATTGACGGTCGGTCATTGATCAAGGGAAATGAAAAAGGCCCTGCTCAGCAGGGCCTTGATTAAGATCGGAAGATACGAAGGAATGCTCGGCGCAGTGGATCTACGGCAGCTCGGCGGCTCCCGAGACGGGCCAGCTCATCCGGATGGTCCCGCCCGATTCCCCACTGGTCACCTCGACGTCGTCGACGAGCCCGCTGATCACGGCGAGGCCCATCTCGTCCTCGCCCTCGATGTCGGGGTCCAGGACGGCGTCGATGCCGGACACGGCATCGGCCGGGCCGCCGCCCGGTCCGGGAACCTCGTCGCCGACCTCGATGGAGAACACCTTCTCCTCCTCGGTCAGGACGACCCGGACGGGCGCGGTCAGTCCGTTGCTGCGATGCAGTCCGACGGCGCGCGAGCAGGCCTCGCCCACGGCGAGGCGGACCTCGTCGAGGACGGCTTCCTCCACACCGGCCCGGCGCGCCACGGCGGCCGCGACCAGGCGGGCCGTCCGGACGTGTTCGGGCTGGGCGCTGAAGCGCAGTTCAACGGTGGCCATGCGCGTCCCCCTCGGACTACGGGCGTGCCTTGACAGGGGGCCGGGCCAACCGTGGCCCGGTACCCCCCGCTCTCGTCTTCGGCTCCTCGCCGTACGGAGCCGTCAGTCGGTGGCGTTGACGGCGTCTTCCACCGTGGTGTGGATCGGGAACACCTTGGTCAGACCGGTGATGCGGAAGATCTTCAGGATGCGCTCCTGGTTGCAGACCAGACGCAGCGAACCCTCGTGCGCGCGGACGCGCTTGAGGCCTCCCACGAGCACACCAAGCCCGGTGGAGTCGAGGAAGTCCACTCGCTCCATGTCGACAACCAGGTGGTAGCTGCCGTCGTTCACCAACTCGACCAACTGCTCGCGCAGCTTGGGCGCGGTATACACATCAATCTCGCCACCGACCTCTACGACCGTACGGTCGCCGACAGTGCGAGTCGACAGGGACAGGTCCACGGATCCTCCAGCACCTTGCTATCGAGCGGCGCCCCCCAGGGGCCTCCCCACCCGAAGGTAGTGAGGGATTGGCTGCCGCGATGGCATTCAATCACTTACCGGCAGGCGCGCACGACGCCTTGGGACCATTGTCCCGCACGCCAGTGACACACTCGGTTCCAATGGCCAATACTCACCGCCCTGGTCGGCCCACGCCACCCGCGGACTCTCGACCCACCCCCGGCACGGTCCTGGACCGGCTGTCACGGGGGCCTTCCCGGGCTGCGCGCATCACCCATACGGAGCACTTGCCCCCTCGGGAGGGCCGTCATGCAGTCTGGCCCGACCGCATCCGAACGGATGTCGTAGCCGCGATCCAGACAGCCGGGATCGGCCATCCGTGGGAACACCAGGCCGCGGTCGCCGAGCACGCCCTGGACGGCGTGTCCGTGGTCGTCGCCACCGGCACCGCCTCGGGCAAGTCGCTGGCGTACCTGGCGCCCGTGCTCTCGGCCCTGGCGGACGGCGCCGAGGCCCCGAACGGCAGGGGCGCGACCGCCCTGTACCTGGCCCCCACCAAGGCCCTGGCGGCCGATCAGCGCCGCGCCGTACGGGAACTGGCCGCCCCGCTCGGCAACGCGGTCCGGCCCGCCGTGTACGACGGCGACACGCCCGTAGAAGAACGCGAATGGGTGCGTCAGTACGCCAATTACGTCCTCACCAACCCCGACATGCTGCACCGCGGGATCCTCCCGGCCCACCCTCGCTGGTCCTCCTTCCTCCGGACCCTGCGCTACGTCGTGATCGACGAGTGCCACACCTACCGCGGGGTCTTCGGCTCCCACGTGGCCCAGGTACTGCGCCGCCTGCGGCGGCTCTGCGCCCGCTACGGCTCCGACCCGGTCTTCCTGCTGGCCTCCGCCACCGCCAGTGACCCGGCGACGGCGGCGTCCCGGCTCACCGGGGTCCGCGTGGTCGAGGTCACCGACGACGCCTCCCCGCGCGGCGAGGTGGTCTTCGCCCTCTGGGAGCCGCCGCTCCTCACCGAGCTGCGGGGCGAGAAGGGCGCACCCGTCCGCCGCACGGCCACGGCCGAGACCGCCGACCTGCTGACGGACCTGGTCGTCCAGGGGGTCCGTACGGTGGCCTTCGTCCGCTCCCGGCGCGGCGCCGAGCTGATCTCCGTGATCGCCCAGGAGCGGCTCGCGGAGGTGGACCGCTCGCTGGTGCGGCGGGTAGCCGCCTACCGTGGCGGATACCTGCCCGAGGAGCGCCGGGCCCTGGAGCGGGCCCTGCACTCCGGCGAGCTGCTGGGCCTGGCCGCCACGACGGCCCTGGAGCTGGGCGTGGACGTCTCGGGCCTGGACGCCGTCCTGATCACCGGCTACCCGGGCACCCGGGCCTCCCTGTGGCAGCAGGCGGGCCGGGCCGGGCGCTCGGGCCAGGGCGCCCTGGCCGTGCTGATCGCCCGCGACGACCCGCTGGACACCTACCTCGTGCACCACCCCGAGGCGCTGTTCCGGCAGCCGGTGGAGGCCACCGTCCTGGACCCGGACAACCCGTACGTCCTGGCCCCCCACCTGTGCGCGGCGGCTGCGGAGCTGCCGCTGACCGACGCCGACCTGGAGCTCTTCGGCCCGGCCACCCGCGAGCTGATCCCCCAGCTGGAGGCGGCGAAGCTGCTCCGCCGACGAGCCACGGCCTGGCACTGGACCCGCCGGGAGCGGGCCTCGGACCTGACCGACATCCGGGGCGGCGGCGGCCGCCCGGTGCAGATCGTCGAGGCCTCGACCGGCCGCCTGCTGGGCACGGTCGACGAGTCGGCCGCCCACACCGCCGTCCACGACGGGGCCGTCCACCTCCACCAGGGCCGCACGTATCTCGTGAAGCACCTGGACCTGGAGGATGCGGTGGCCCTCGTCGAGGAGGCGGATCCGCCCTTCTCCACCACCGCCCGCGACACCACCTCCATCTCCGTCCTGGAGACCGACTCCGAGATCCCGTGGGGCGCGGCCCGGCTCTGCTACGGCTCGGTCGAGGTCACCAACCAGGTGGTCTCCTATCTGCGGCGCAAACTGATCACCGGCGAGGTGCTGGGCGAGGCCAAGCTGGACCTGCCGCCCCGCACCCTGCGCACCCGGGCCGTGTGGTGGACGGTCACGGAGGACCAGCTCGACGAGGCCCGGATCAACCCGGAGATCCTCGGCGGCGCTCTGCACGCCGCCGAGCACGCCTCCATCGGCCTGCTTCCGCTGTTCGCCACCTGCGACCGCTGGGACATCGGCGGCGTCTCCGTGCCGCTGCATCCCGACACCCTCCTTCCGACGGTCTTCGTCTACGACGGCCACCCGGGCGGCGCCGGATTCGCGGAGCGGGCCTTCCACACGGCCCGCGCCTGGCTGACGGCGACCCGTGACGCGATCGCGGCCTGCGAGTGCGAGGCCGGCTGCCCCTCCTGCATCCAGTCGCCCAAGTGCGGCAACGGCAACGACCCCCTCCACAAGCGCGGTGCCATCCGCCTCCTCACCCGCCTCCTCTCCGAGGCCCCACAGGCCGCACAGACCCCGCAGACCCCACCGCAGTAGCCGAGCCCACACTGCCCGCCCGGGGGCCGGAGCCGGGGCCGGGGCCAGGGCCGGGGCCAGGGCCAGGGCCGGGGCCAGGGCCAGGGCCGGGGCCAGGGCCAGGGCCGGGGCCAGGGCCAGGGCCGGGGCCAGGGCCAGGGCCGGGGCCAGGGCCA
>NZ_JBICZH010000007.1:0-224475 GCF_043201995.1 Streptomyces sp. NPDC048258 | reverse complement strand
GGGGCCAGGGCCGGGGCCAGGGCCAGGGCCGGGGCCAGGGCCAGGGCCGGGGCCAGGGCCAGGGCCGGGGCCAGGGCCAGGGCCGGGGCCAGGGCCGGGGCCGGGGCCAGGGCCAGGGCCGGGGCCAGGGCCAGGGCCGGGGCCAGGGCCAGGGCCGGGGCCAGGGCCGGGGCCGGGGCCAGGGCCGGCCGGCTTCCGGGAGGGTCCTGAGTCCGCCTCGCCCCCGGTACCGCTGAGCCCGGGGACCTCGGCGGGAGGGCCCGCGCGGGCGGTGATCGTCGGGGTGAAGGGGCCCGTGGCGGGGCTGGCCGTCACCTCGGCCACCTCGCCCTGGAGGGTGCAGGCACCCAGGGCCGCGCCCTGGGCCCGGGCTACCCGGCGCGCCGCGGCGCAGGCGGTCTCCGGCCCGTGGGCCCATGTCGCCGCCGCCGCGAGCGCCGCCAGGTCCGCGGCCGCCGCCGCCCTGTGCCGGGCCACGACCGCCTGCCCGAGCAGCAGCACACCGCCGAGGACCGCCCCCAGCACCGTCGCCACCAGCACCGCCCACACCGTCGCCGAACCCCGGTCCCGGCTCACGGCGGCGGCCCCACGCTGTCCTCCGCCAAGGCCACGGCCTGCGCCCCGAGCCGCACCGGCAGTCCGCCCGGGCCCGGCGCCGGGGCTGCCACCCGCACCCGCCACAGGTCTCCCTCCCGCTCCAGCTCCACCCGCGCCCCCGACGGCGCGGCCGCCCGGGCCGCCGCCACCGCCACCTCGGCGGGCTCCGACCGGGCCGCCGCCCGGGCGCCGGCCCGGGCCGCGTCCACACACCGGATCTGCGCGGCCGCCGCCATCAGCGCCCACACCAGCAGCGCCGCGAACAGCACCAGCGCCGGAATCACCAGGGCGGCCTCCGCCGTCACATACCCCCGGTCGCCCATTCCCCGGATTCCCCCGGGATTTCTCTCAGAACGGCACATCGAGCGCCTTCCCGATGGTCGACTGAAGGGCCGTGGCGACCACTTCGCTCGTCACCACCTTGTACAGAACAGCCGCGAACGCACAGGCCGCGATCGTGCCCATGGCGTATTCCGAGGTGGACATCCCCGCGTCGCTCCCGCGACCTCGCAGCGCCGTCCGCACACGAAACCAGATGATCCTCATGGCAACCTCCTGTTGATTTTCCTGCTGATGTGCGTGGTTAATGTGGCGTCAGGTGTTCGTGAGGAGACCCGAGGCCATTCCGATCACCACCGGAGCGACCCCGATCGCGAGAAAAGCGGGGAGAAAACACAGCCCCACCGGTGCGGTGACGAGCACCGCCGCCCGCTGCGCCCTGGCGCCCGCCTGCCGGGTCCGGTCCTCCCGGAGCGCCGACGCGAGCCGAGAGACCGGTTCCGCCGCGGGAGCGCCCGTCCGGGCGGCCCGTTCCAGGCATTCCGCGAGGGCCCGGGCACCCGGTATCTCCGCCAACCTCCCCCACGCGGCGCCTGGTTCGCCCCCGAGCCGCAACTCCGCCCCGGCCCGGGCCAGCCGCTCGCCCACCGGGCCGCGCAGCGACTCCCCCACCACCTCCGCGGCCTCCACCGGCCCCGCCCCGGCCGCCAGGCAGGCGGCCAAAAGATCGGCTGCGAACGGTAGCTGACGCTCCGCCTCACGAAGGTCCACCCCGGCCGCGGGCCGCGCTCTGGACTGCCACCTCCGCGTCCCGAGCGCCGCCACGGCGCCGACGGCCACTCCGGCCACCCCGCCGATGAGCACCCAGCCCGCCAGCAGCGCCCCGGCCGGCCAGGCCCAGACCGCCACCACCCCGCGCAGTCGGGCACCCGGCACCGGCTCCCGCGGGCCCGGCCGCACCCCCAGCAGGGCTCCGATCCTGCGCCGGGCGCGCCGCACCCGGAGCCTTGCCGCCACCGCCGACACCGCGCACAGCGCGGCCACCGCCAGACACAGCACGATCCCCAGCCTGTGGATCGCGAAGCCGTCCATCACCGCTCCCCCATCCGTACGATCCGCCGGCACCACAGCAGCCCCAGCGCCTCCAGCACCCCGCCCGCGAGCAGGCAGCCCCACCCCATCCGGGTGTGCAGCAGCACCCGCAGCGGCTCCGCACCCAGCCCGGTGCCGATCAACAGGCCCACCACGGGCAACAGGGCGAGCACCACCGTCGTGGACCGCGCCCCCGCCAACTGGGCCCGCAGCGACTCCTGCCTGTCCCGCTCGGCCCTCAGGGCCCCCTCCAGCCGGTCCAGCCCGGCGGCCAGGCCCGCACCGCCGTCCACCGACACCCGCCAGCAGGCGGCCATGCCGGCCAGCCCCTCCGCGCCGGGCTCCCGCGCCGCCTGGCTCAGCGCCCCGGCCACGTCCCCGCCGAACGCCGCGGCGGCCAGCACTCCCGCCTCCATCGCACCCGGACCGCCGGGGCCGGGCGCCGTCCGCCGTATCGCCGCCGTCAGGGCCTGCCCGGGCTGGGCTCCCGCCCGCAACTCCCCCACCGCCGCACCGCACAGCGCGACCACCTCGGCGGCCCGCGCCACCCGGGCCCGCTCCCGCGCCCGGATCCGCAGCCACCGCCGTACCAGCGGGACCGCGGCCGCACCGGCCAGCAGCGGGATCACCGACCCGCCGAGCACCGCGACCACCAGCCCGGCCCCGAGGCACGCCCACTCCCGCCACCGCGCCGCCCGCATCCGCACGGCGGCCAGCAGCCGGTCCAGGCGCACCGGCCCGCGCGGTGCCACCGGACAGCCCCCGGCCGACACCACCGCCCGGGCACGCCGGGAGACCCGGTCGCCGCCGGTCAGACCCCAGGCGGCCGCCCCGGCGCACAGCACCCCCGCGAACACCGGCACCGGCAGCGCCGCCACGGCGCTCACCGGGCACCTCGCAGCAGCGGGCGCAGCCGCTCCCAGCCCCGCTCCCGTACGAATCCCCGCTCGGACCAGCGCAGCGCCGGCACGGTGACCACGATTCCCGCGGCATCCCGCTCCAGCACGTGCACCTCGGCCACCCGGCGCCGCCCTTCCCGGTCCCGCACCAGGTGGACCACCAGGGTCAGCGCGGCCGCCAACTGGCTGTGCAGGGCGGCCCGGTCGAGCCCGGCCGCCGTCCCCAAGGCCTCCAATCGTGCCGGGACATGGGCCGCGGCATTGGCATGGACCGTGCCACACCCGCCTTCGTGACCCGTGTTCAGAGCCGCGAGCAGGTCCGCGACCTCGGCTCCCCGGACCTCGCCGACCACCAGCCGGTCGGGCCGCATCCGCAGCGCCTGGCGGACGAGATCGGCCAGGGTGACCAGACCCGCGCCCTCCTGGTTGGCGGGCCGGGCCTCGAGCCGCACCACATGCGGATGGTCGGGGCGCAGCTCGGCCGAATCCTCTGCCAGCACGATCCGCTCACCGGGGCCGACCAGCCCCAACAGGGCACTGAGCAGGGTGGTCTTACCGGTTCCCGTCCCGCCGGAGATGAGGAAGGAGAGCCGGGCCTCGATCATCTCCCGCAGCAGCCGGTGCCCGCCGGGCGGCAGTGTCCCCGCCGCGACCAGTTCCTCCAGCGTGAACGCCCGCGGCCGCACCACCCGCATGGAGAGGCAGGCCGACCCGACCGCCACCGGTGGCAGCACCGCGTGCAGCCGGGTGCCGTCGGGCATCCGGGCGTCCACCCAGGGCCGGGCGTCGTCCAGCCGGCGCCCCGCGACAGCGGCCAGCCGCTGGGCGAGCCTGCGCACGGCCTCCGGGTCGGTGAAGGTCACTCCCGTGAGCTCCAGCCCGCCGCCCCGGTCCACCCACACCCGGTCGGGGGCCGCCACCAGCACATCGGTGACGTCCGGGTCGGCGAGCAGGGGCTCCAAGGGTCCCGCGCCGACCAGCTCGGACCGTAACTCGGCGGCGACGCCGAGTACTTCCGCGTCACCCAGCAGCCGTCCCTGGGCCCGCAGGGCCGCCGCCACCCGCGCCGGAGTCGGTTCCGCCCCGCTCTCGGCGAGCTGGCGGCGTACCGCGTCCAGAAGCAGCGCGCTCATGCCGGCACCCCCTGGGCGGAGCCGAGCGCCCGCTGCCAGAAGCCGTCGCAGAAGCGGGCCAGCGCGCCGCGCCCCTGGGCGCCCGGCGGTTCCCCCTCGGCCACCCGCCCGGGAAGTCCCACCTCGACCGGCACCTCACCGGCCAGCGGCGCGCCCAGCAAGGCGGCCACCGCCTCCGGGTCGAGACCGCCCGGGCAGCGGCCCCGTACGACGACGCGCACGTCCCGGGCCACCATCCGCACCCCGGCCGCCACCCGGCCCGCGGCGGCCACGGCCCGCAGCTCGCCCGGCACCACCATCAGCACCAGGTCGAGCTGGGCCAGCACCTCCGCCACGCCTTCGTCCACCCTTCGCGGGAGGTCGACCACCACGACCCCGCCCCGGCGGCGCGCGGCCGACACCACCGACCGCATCGCGGCGGGCGGCACCACCACCCGGTCCCCGCGGTCCCAGCTGAGCACCCGCAGGGCGTGCAGTTCGGGCAGGGACTCCTCCAGGGCTCCGGCACCCATCCGACCGCGCGAGGCCGCGAAGTCGGGCCAGCGCAGTCCCTCCGCGCCCTCACCGCCGAGCAGGACGTCCATGCCCCCGCCCAGCGGGTCTCCGTCGATGAGGATGGTCCGCTCCCCGGTGCGCGCGGCGCGGACGGCGAGTGCGCAGGCGAGGGTGGAGGCCCCGGCCCCGCCGCTGCCGCCGATCACCCCGACGGCGAGCGCGGGCCGTCCGGCTCCCTCCACCACGTCGGCGATGCGGTCGACGAGACGGCTCTCGGCATCGGGGAGCCTCAGCACCTCCTCGGCGCCGATCTCCACCGCCCGCTGCCACACGAGGGGGTCATCGAGATCCCGGCCGACGAGGAACACGCCGTCCCTGCGCGGCGCCCCGCGCACCCGCCGGGCCGCGTCGTCCCCGACCAGCACCAGGGGCGCGGATTCCCATCCGACACTCCCACCCGGCCCGCCCAGCCCCTCCGGCCCACCCGGTCCGCCCGCGCCGTCCTGCTCCGGCACCTCGTGGTGCACGTGCGGCTCGGCGCCCGCGGCGGCGCACAGCCGCAGCAGATCGTCGAGCAGCAGGGGATCCTCGGTGATGATCAGCGGACGCCCGCCGCCGGCCGCACCCGCGGAGGTGCCCCCGACCCCGCCCACCACGGACTTCGGCGTTTCACACGACTTCGATCGAGCCACGATCTCCGCCCCCTTCTCACTGCAAATCCAGCACCGCGGACTTCGCGGCTGGAATCACCGTGCAGCGATCGGGAAAAAGAAGTGGATCTTGCTCGAAAACTGTGGACACCGAGCCGATTGTGAATAACCCGGTCACCCTCGCAGGTGAGTTCCGGAGCGCGGCGGAACCACTACGCAGCGTCACGAGTCAGGAGAGGTGAGGGGCCTTCGCCGTGGAGGCCTCGCACGACAGGAGGGCCGCAGGAATGGTCACTTGGGGCCGAAGGCAGGGACGCGAACCGCGTCCGGACATGCGACGACCCCCGCCGGGGGGGAGAGCGGGGGTCGTCCCCACGGTCCGACTCGGGGGGGGAGGAGCCAGACCGGGTTAGCACGGTCGCGAACGATCCGTGACTTCCATGGTGTACCCGAGAGCCTTCTCAGGCAAACCCACGCGCCACACCTTACGCCGAATGGTGGGCGCATATGCTCGGGGCGTGGAAAATCAGCCCTTGCCGCACTCCTCGCCTCGCACCGCAGCCTTCTTCGACCTGGACAAGACGGTCATTGCGAAGTCGAGCACCCTGACCTTCAGCAAGTCGTTCTACCGGGGCGGCCTGATCAACCGGCGAGCCGTGCTGCGCACCGCGTACACGCAGTTCATCTTCCTGGCCGGCGGCGCCGACCACGACCAGATGGAACGGATGCGCGAGTACCTCTCCGCCCTCTGCAAGGGGTGGAACGTGCAGCAGGTGCGGGAGATCGTCGCGGAAGCCCTGCACGACCTCATCGACCCGATCATCTACGACGAGGCCGCGTCCCTGATCGAGGCCCACCACACCGCGGGCCGCGACGTCGTGATCGTGTCGACCTCCGGCGCGGAGGTGGTCGAGCCGATCGGCGAGATGCTCGGCGCCGACCGGGTCGTCGCCACGCGCATGGTCGTGGGCGAGGACGGCTGCTTCACCGGCGAGATCGAGTACTACGCCTACGGACCGACGAAGGCGGAAGCCGTCCGCGAGCTCGCGGAGTCCGAGGGGTACGACCTCGCCCGGTGCTACGCCTACAGCGACTCGGCCACCGACATCCCGATGCTGGAGGCGGTCGGACACCCGCACGCGGTCAATCCCGACCGGGCACTGCGCAAGGAGGCCTTGGCACGGGAGTGGCCGGTGCTCGTGTTCAACCGCCCCGTGCGGCTGAAGCAGCGGTTGCCCGGGCTGTCGATGCCCGCGCGGCCGGCGCTGATCGCGACCGCCGCCGTGGGTGCGGCCGCCGTCACGGCCGGGCTGGTCTGGTACGCGAGCCGGCGCCGGGGCCGCGCGTCGGCCGCCGCCGCGTCCGCCTGACGAACGCCCGCAGCCCCGCCTGAGCCCGCCCGAAGCCCGTCTCCGCCCGCCTGCAGCCCACCTGCAGTCCACCGGGGCGAATGTCCTGACCTGGGGCGATACGGACCGTCCGGTTCGCCCGAAGTCATCCCGGTAAGTAAAAAGTGGAGCTAGGGGTTTCGCATGGCTCCCAAGCGGAGTACAAATAAAGCAACGGCCCGCGAGACCAAAGAACATCCGAGAGGATCATCTTTAAAACGCAGTAAGGCCCACGGACCGAAGCATGAACGTCTAGCACCCACGCGACGTCGACCCGTCGATTACGGGCCAGCCGCACCAGGTGACGGGCAAAGTTCCCGACCTGATGGGCAACCATCGAGGACGCTTGGTAACTGGGCGTAAGTGCCAGCGGCGACACCAAAGCAAGACGGTGTCGCCGCAACCCATGTCCGGCCACTTTCGGCCAGATTCAGCCACGGCCGGCCAGGCCACGGCCAGCCACCAGGGCCAGCCAGGACCGGCAGAAAAATCTCAGGCCGCGCCGCGCTGCAGCGCCTCACAGACGGCCGTCGACTCACGCACCCCGAGCTCGATCGCCCGTCCGCAGTGGGCGATCCAGGCGGCCATTCCCTCCGGGGTACCGGAGACATAGCCCTCGAACGCGGCCAGGTAGGCCTCCCGGCCCTGTTCCGCATGGCCGACTTCCGCCGAGCAGATCGCCTTCGGGTCCAGCCCGCTGTTGATCAGGACGATGCGCTCGGCCGCCCGCGCGACCAGGCCGTTGTAGGTCGCGAAGGGGCGCAGGGCCAGCAGTTCCCCGTGGACCACCGCCGCCGTGATCAACGCCGGGGCCGAGCCACCCGCGATGATCAGGCGGGAGAGGCCGTCCAGCCGGCCCGCGACCTCCTCGGCGCTCGGCAGCGGAAGCTCGACCAGCGGTTCGTCCACCGGCTCACCCGCCAGGCGGGGGCGGCCCACCACGTCCCCGTCGGCCGTCGACCCGACCGCCACGAGGTGGAGCCGCGCCAGAACCCGTAGTGGCGACTGACGCCAGATGCTCAGCAACTGACCCGCCTCGGCGGTGAGCCGCAGCGCGGCGCCCACCGTCAGCGCCTCGGGCTCCGACCCGAAATCGGTCCGCCGGCGCACCTCCTCCAGCGCCCAGTCCGCACCGGACAGCGCCGCGCTCCCACGGGCGCCGCGCAGCGCGGCCTCCGAGGTGATCTCGCCACTGCGGCGACGCATCACCCGGTGCCCGTAGACCCGGTCCACGGCCTTGCGTACGGAATCCACGGAATCGGCGACACCCGGCAGCCCGGACAGGGCGGCCAACGGGTCAGAAGCGCTACTCATAAGTAGGGAGCCTACGCACTGCGCACCCGTAGCACCGACCCCTCCTTGGAGTGGTCTTCTTCACTCACCTTGACAACCCAGCGCAGCCGACCCGCTACGCTTGGTGAACATGAAGATCGCTTTCGTGGGAAAGGGCGGCAGCGGCAAGACGACGCTGTCCTCCCTCTTCATCCGCCACCTCGCCGCCAATGAGGCCCCCGTCGTCGCGGTGGACGCCGACATCAACCAGCACCTGGGCGCCGCGCTCGGGCTCGACGAGGGCGAGGCCGCCGCACTGCCCGCCCTGGGCGCGCACCTGCCCCTGATCAAGGAGTACCTGAGGGGCTCCAACCCGCGCATCGCGTCCGCCGACACGATGATCAAGACGACCCCGCCCGGCCGGGGTTCGCGCCTGCTGCGGGTCACCGAGGACAACCCGGTGTACGAGGCCTGCGCGCGCACGCTCCTGCTCGACGGGGAGCCCGTACGGCTCATGGCCACAGGGCCGTTCACCGAGGCCGATCTGGGCGTGGCCTGCTACCACTCCAAGGTCGGGGCGGTCGAGCTGTGCCTCAACCACCTCGTCGACGGCCCCGACGAGTACGTCGTCGTCGACATGACCGCCGGATCGGACTCCTTCGCCTCGGGCATGTTCACCCGCTTCGACGTGACGTTCCTGGTCGCCGAGCCGACCCGCAAGGGCGTCTCCGTCTACCGCCAGTACAAGGAGTACGCGCGGGACTTCGGGGTCACACTCAAGGTCATCGGCAACAAGGTGCAGGGCCCGGAGGACATCGAGTTCCTCCAGGACGAGGTGGGCGAGGACCTGCTGGTCACCGTCGGGCACTCCGACTGGGTACGGGCGATGGAGAAGGGCCGGCCGGCCGCCTTCGAGCTGCTGGAGGCGACCAACCGGCTGGCCCTCCAGGCGCTCCAGGACGCGGCCGACGACTCGTACGCGCACCGCGACTGGGAGCGGTACACCGAGCAGATGGTGCGGTTCCACCTCAAGAACGCGGAGAGCTGGGGCAACGCCAAGACCGGGGTCGACCTGGCGGACCAGGTCGACCCCGAGTTCGTCCTGCGCGAGAGTCGCGAGAGTCGCGAGGCTCGTGAGGGGCTCGGCGATGCCGAGCCCGTAGCGGAGACGGCCGACTCGGACGCGCTCGTCAGCCCTCGTCCGACCCGGCATCAGCCGGCTCCGCAGCCGGCTTGACCCCGGCGGGGGCCGTCGGCGGTGCGGGCGGCGGCCCCGCGGTCAGGAACTTCGTCCAGCCCTCCTTGGGTGCCTCGCCGACGTCGAGAGTGCGCATCCACTCCAGGGTCTTGGGGTCCTGGGCGTCCAGCCAGTCCGCCAGCTCGCGGAACGGCACGCAGCGGACCTCCTTCTGGGTGCACATGCCCTTGATGGACTCCTCGACGGCGCGCATGTAGGTGCCGCCGTTCCAGGACTCGAAGTGGTTGCCGATGATCAGCGGTGCGCGGTTGCCCTGGTAGACCCGGTCGAAGGCCTGGCGCAGACCGTCGCGCATCTGGTCGCCCCAGTACGCGTGCTGCGAGGGGTCGCCCTGCGAGGTCGTTCCGGACTGGTTCGTCATGAAGTTGTAGTCCATGCTCAGGGTCTCGAAAGCGCGGCCCGGCACGGGTACCAGCTGCAGCGGGATGTCCCAGAGCCCGTCCGTCTTCTTGGGCCAGATCTGCTTGCTGATGCCGCTGGAGTCGTAGCGGAAGCCCATGCCCTTCGCCGCCAGCATGAAGTTCTTCTGGCCTTCGAGGCAGGGGGTGCGGGCCCCGACGAGCTCCTTGTCGTAGTCGAAGGGAAGTGCGTCCATGGCCTTCAGGCCCGCGTTCGTCTTCCAGTTCTTGACGAACGACTTGGCCTGATTGATCTCGCTCTTCCACTCGTCCACGGACCAGGTGCCGACGCCGCCGTCGGGGCCGCAGAAGTGGCCGTTGAAGTGGGTGCCGATCTCGTTGCCCTCCAGCCAGGCCCCGCGGACCTGGGTGGCGGTGTCCTTGATGCCCTGGAGGTCGCCGAAGCCGATGTCCGAGCGGCCGGACTCGTGCTGCGGGGCGGTGTAGAGGGAACGCTTCTCCTCCGGAAGCATGTACACGCCGCTGAGGAAGTACGTCATCCGGGCGTTGTACTTCTTGCCGACCTCGCGGAAGTGCGAGAAGAGCTTCTGGCTGTCCTCGCCGGCGCCGTCCCACGAGAACACCACGAACTGCGGCGGCTTTTCGCCGGGCTTCAGCTTCTGCGCCTTCTGCGCGTGCGGCTGCGGGCCGGTGTACGCGGTCGAACCGTCGCCGATGAGCCGGTTGACGCTGCCGGGAGCCTCGGGGGCGGCGGCGCCCTTCCGGGCGTTCTGGCTTCCGGGGGCCGGGGCATCGGCGGGTCCCGAGGCGCTGCACCCGGCGACTCCCAGGACCAGCGCCGTGGCGGCCAGACCACCGGCGATCTTCTTCGTGGCGGCGATCATCCGCCCCACCTCTCCCTCGCAGTTCATCGCAGGACTTCCGCGCCGCAACGTCCCACGCGATCCGATGTGAGGAAGGTGTGACAAGCCGGACAAAATGCTTAATCACCCTAGAGGGTTAATTCATAGGCCATTTGCCGGTATTACCCACCATCGCTCTTTACTCTCCATTACCATCCATTTACCGAGTGTTGAGACTCCCGCCGCTTCATCCCTCCCCCAGAGGAGACGGGACCTTATGACAGCCACCTCCCCCACACCGACGAACAACCTCTCCGCGGACCTCTCCGCCTCCACCGCCGTCTTCCTGATCGCCCTGCCGCTCTCGCTCGGCATCGCCCTGGCCACCGGAGCGCCGCTCCAGGCCGGCCTGGTCGCCGCGGCGGTCGGCGGGATCGTCGCCGGACGGCTCGGCGGCGCCCCGCTCCAGGTGAGCGGGCCCGCCGCCGGACTCACCGTCGTCACCGCCGAGTTGATCCAGCACTACGGGTGGCGTACCACCTGCGCCATCACCGTGCTCGCCGGCCTCTGCCAGCTCGGCCTCGCCCTGCTGCGCACCGCCCGGTCGGCACTCATGGTCAGCCCCGCCATCGTGCACGGCATGCTCGCCGGCATCGGCGTGACCATCGCCCTGGCCCAGCTCCACATCGTGCTCGGCGGCACCCCGCAGAGTTCCGCCGTCGCCAACGTCCTCGGCCTGCCCGCACAGTTGGCCGATCTGCACCCGGTCGCGCTCGGCGTCAGCGCGCTGACGCTGCTCGTCCTGTTGAGCTGGCCGAGGCTGCCGGGGCGGACGGGCCGCGCCCTGCGCAAGGTGCCGGCGGCGCTCGCCGCCGTGGCGACGGCCACCGCCTTCGCCGCCCTGGCCGGCCTCAGCCTGCCCCGCGTGGACCTGCCGTCCTGGCGCAGCCACGCCCTGCCCGAAATCCCCGAGGGCCCGGTTCTCGGCATCATCGCCGCCGTGCTGACCATCACCCTGGTCGGCAGCGTGGAGTCCCTGCTCTCCGCGGTCGCGACCGACAAGCTGATCGCCTCCGAGCGCGGTACGGGCAACCGTCCGCCGCGCGCCGACCTCAACCGGGAACTGCGGGGGCAGGGCGCGGCGAACATCGTCTCCGGGGCCCTGGGCGGACTGCCCGTCACGGGTGTGGCCGTCCGCAGCGTCGCGAACGTCAAGGCCGGGGCCGCCAGCCGGAAATCGGCCATGCTGCACGGGTTCTGGGTGCTGCTCGCGGCCGGTCTGCTCGTCCCGGTCCTCGACCTGATCCCCCTCGCCGCGCTGGCCGCCCTGGTGATGGCGGTGGGGGTCCAGATGGTCAGCATCACGCACCTGCGCAGCGTCACCCGGCACCGGGAGATCCCGGTCTACGGCACGACCATCGCGGCCGTGGTCCTGGGCGGGGTCCTGGAGGGCGTGGCCATCGGCATCGCGGTGGCCGTCGCGCTCGCCCTGCACCGGCTGGCGCGGACCCGGATCACACTGGAGCAGCTGGAGACCGGGGTCCACCGGGTGTGGGCGCGCGGCCAGTTGACCTTCCTCGCGGTGCCGCGGCTGAGCCGGGTGCTGAACCAGATCCCGCACGACGGACGCGCCGTGATCGAGCTGGACGGCTCGTTCATGGACCACGCGGCCTACGAGACGCTGCAGGACTGGCAGGACTCCCACCGCGCCCACGGTGGATCGGTGGAGGTCACCGGCCGACGCGCCGACGGGGCGCACGCCTCCGAACCGGCCCCGCGCGCCCCGCAGCGCGGGGGCCACCAGTGCTGTCGCCCCTGGACGCCGTGGCAGAACCACTGCGACCACCGCGCCACGGACACCCGTACGGACACGGCCGCGGCGGAGACCACGGCGTCGGGCACGGCAGCGGACGGCTCGGACGCGGACGCCTCGGACGCGGCGGGGGCTCCCATGTCGGCGGCGTCAGCGGCGGCGGCCGCGGCGCGGGCTCCCCGCCGGCGCGGCGCCGGTCAACTGGCCAACGGGATCAGCGCCTTCCAGCGCGACACCGCGCCCCGCGTACGGGACGAGCTGGCCCGGCTGGCCCGCGAGGGGCAGCGGCCCTCCCAGCTCTTCCTCACCTGCGCGGACTCCCGCCTGGTGACCAGCATGATCACGGCCAGCGGCCCGGGCGACCTGTTCACGGTCCGCAACGTCGGCAACCTGGTCCCGCTGCCGGGGGCCGAGTCCACCGACGACTCGGTCGCGGCCGCCATCGAGTACGCGGTGGACGTGCTCAAGGTGGACAGCATCACGGTGTGCGGGCACTCGGGCTGCGGGGCCATGCAGGCGCTCCTCAGCTCCTCCCCCGCGTCCCCGATGACCCCGTTGCACCGCTGGCTCCGGCACGGGCTGCCCAGCCTGGAGCGGATGGCCAGCCGGCACCACGCCTGGGCCCGGATCTCGGGCCGGCTCCCGGCCGACGCCGTGGAGCAGCTGTGCCTGACCAACGTGGTGCAGCAGCTGGAGCACCTGCGGGCCCACGAATCGGTGGCGAGGCGGCTCGCCGAGGGCACGCTGGAGCTGCACGGGATGTACTTCCACGTGGGCGAGGCCCAGGCCTATCTGCTGTCCGAAGGCGAGGACTTCTTCGACTGCCGGGTCTTCGACACCGTCGGGCAGAACGCCTGAACCACAGCGGCAATGAACCGATAGCCTCCCGTATCCGTGCAATCGTGTGGCCCCTTCTCGCACCCTGCAGCGGGAAGGGGCCGTCGCATGGGTCTGGACGTGCTATAGGTCTAAACCAATTTCCGGCTACCCCTTGTCACCTGGGCCGCTGACTGATGAGCTATGCCCGGGGACACAACGGACACCCTGGGAAAGGGAGATGTCGTGAGCAATGAAAGCCTGGCCAATCTGCTCAAGGAGGAGCGGCGGTTCGCACCGCCCGCCGATCTGGCCGCCGCCGCCAACGTGACACAGGCTGCGTATACACAGGCCGACGCGGACCGGCTGGGCTTCTGGGCCGAGCAGGCCCGGCGGCTGACCTGGGCCACGGAGCCGACCGAGACGCTCGACTGGACGAACCCGCCCTTCGCGAAGTGGTTCGCGGACGGCAAGCTGAACGTCGCGTACAACTGCGTGGACCGGCACGTCGAGGCCGGCAACGGCGACCGCGTCGCCATCCACTTCGAGGGCGAGCCCGGCGACAGCCGCGCGATCACCTACGCCGAGCTCAAGGACGAGGTCTCCCAGGCCGCGAACGCCCTGACCGAGCTGGGTGTCGAGGCCGGCGACCGCGTCGCCGTCTACCTGCCGATGATCCCCGAGGCGGTCGTCGCGATGCTCGCGTGCGCCCGCATCGGCGCCGCGCACTCCGTGGTCTTCGGCGGTTTCTCCGCCGAAGCGGTCGCCTCCCGCATCCAGGACGCCGACGCCAAGCTGGTCATCACCGCCGACGGCGGCTACCGCCGCGGCAAGCCGACCGCCCTGAAGCCCGCCATCGACGAAGCCGTCGCCAAGTGCCCGCAGGTCGAGCACGTGGTCGTCGTACGCCGCACCGGCCAGGACACCGCCTTCACCGAGGGCCGCGACGTCTGGTGGCACGAGGTGGTCGGCCGCCAGTCCGCCGAGCACACGCCGCAGGCCTTCGACGCCGAGCACCCGCTCTTCATCCTGTACACCTCGGGGACCACGGGTAAGCCCAAGGGCATCCTGCACACCTCGGGCGGCTACCTCACCCAGACCGCGTACACCCACCACGCGGTCTTCGACCTGAAGCCGGAGACCGACGTCTACTGGTGCACCGCCGACATCGGCTGGGTGACCGGGCACTCGTACATCGTCTACGGGCCGCTCGCGAACGGCGCCACCCAGGTGATGTACGAGGGCACCCCGGACACCCCGCACCAGGGCCGGTTCTGGGAGGTCGTGCAGAAGTACGGCGTCACCATCCTCTACACGGCGCCCACGGCCATCCGTACGTTCATGAAGTGGGGCGACGACATCCCCGCGAAGTTCGACCTGTCGAGCCTGCGCGTGCTGGGCTCGGTCGGCGAGCCGATCAACCCCGAGGCCTGGATCTGGTACCGCAAGCACATCGGCGGCGACCGCTGCCCGATCGTGGACACGTGGTGGCAGACCGAGACCGGCGCGATGATGATCTCCCCGCTGCCGGGCGTCACGGAGACCAAGCCGGGTTCGGCGCAGCGCGCGCTGCCCGGAATCTCCGCCACCGTCGTGGACGACGAGGCGCACGAGGTCCCGAACGGCGGAGGCGGCTACCTCGTCCTCACCGATCCGTGGCCGTCGATGCTGCGCACCATCTGGGGCGACGACCAGCGGTTCATCGACACCTACTGGTCGCGCTTCGAGGGCAAGTACTTCGCGGGCGACGGCGCCAAGAAGGACGACGACGGCGACATCTGGCTGCTCGGCCGCGTGGACGACGTGATGCTGGTCTCCGGCCACAACATCTCGACCACCGAGGTCGAGTCGGCGCTCGTCTCGCACCCCTCGGTCGCCGAGGCGGCCGTGGTCGGCGCGAACGACGAGACCACCGGCCAGGCCATCGTGGCCTTCGTCATCCTGCGCGGCAGCGCCTCCGAGACCGAGAGCCTGGTCGCGGACCTGCGCAACCACGTGGGCGCCACGCTCGGCCCGATCGCCAAGCCGAAGCGGATCCTGCCGGTCCAGGAGCTGCCGAAGACCCGCTCGGGCAAGATCATGCGCCGTCTGCTGCGCGACGTGGCGGAGAACCGCGCGGTCGGTGACGTCACCACCCTCGCCGACTCCTCGGTCATGGACCTGATCCAGTCCAAGCTGCCGTCCGCCTCCAGCGAGGACTGACGACAGCAGGGGCCACAGGCCTGAGGGCGTCCGGTGCGCAACGCGCCGGACGCCCTTTTCGCGCATAAAGTGACGATCGCCGGATACGCCCTTGGCTGCGCCCTGTAAAATATTGAAAGCGTCAAGAAAGTCCACAGGGTGAGCCGGGAAGTCTGGTCGGCAACTGCATTCGTCATGCCGTCGACCAACCGGAGGTTCCCTTCCGTGGCCACGCCCCACCCGACCGGCCCCCAGCGCCGCAAGTTCCTCGGCCGGCTCTCGCTGCCCGAGCGCCGCTTCGTGGCGGATGCGCTGCGCACCGAGACCGTCGGCGGTGTCCTGCTGCTCGTGGCCGCGGTCGGCGCCCTGATCTGGGCGAACACGCCCGCTCTGACGGAGAGCTACAACACCGTCCGCGACTTCCACTTCGGCCCCGCCGCCCTCGGCCTGGACCTGTCGATGCAGCACTGGGCGGCCGACGGACTGCTCGCCATCTTCTTCTTCGTCGCCGGCATCGAGCTCAAGCGCGAGCTGGTCGCGGGCGACCTGCGCGAACCCAAGGCCGCCGCCCTCCCCGTCATCGCCGCCGTCTGCGGCATGGCCGTCCCGGCCGGGGTCTACACCCTCGTCAACGTGCTCGGCGACGGCTCGCCGGCCGGCTGGGCCGTCCCGACCGCCACCGACATCGCCTTCGCGCTCGCCGTCCTGGCGGTCATCGGCACCTCGCTGCCGTCCGCCCTGCGCGCCTTCCTGCTCACCCTCGCCGTCGTCGACGACCTCTTCGCGATCATCATCATCGCGGTGTTCTTCACCAGCGAGATCGACTTCCTGGCCCTCGGCGGCGCGGCCGTCGGCCTGGCGCTGTTCTGGTTCCTGCTGCGCCGGGGTGTCCACGGCTGGTACGTCTACGTCCCGCTCGCCCTGGTCATCTGGGGCCTGATGTACAACAGCGGGGTCCACTCCACCATCGCCGGTGTCGCCATGGGCCTGATGCTCCGCTGCCACCGCAAGGACGGTGAGGAGCACTCCCCCGGCGAGCGCATCGAGCACCTCGTACGGCCCATCTCGGCCGGTCTCGCCGTGCCGCTCTTCGCGCTCTTCTCGGCCGGGGTCTCGCTCTCCGACGAGGCCATCGGCCAGGTCTTCACCCGGCCGGAAACCCTCGGCGTCGTCCTCGGCCTGGTCGTCGGCAAGACGGTCGGGATCTTCGGCGGCACCTGGCTGGCCGCGCGCTTCACGAAGGCAGAACTCAACGAGGACCTCGCCTGGCCGGACGTGCTCGCCGTCGCCTCGCTCGCCGGCATCGGATTCACCGTCTCGCTGCTGATCGGCGAACTCGCCTTCGCCGACGACCCGATCCTCATGGACGAGATCAAGGCAGCCGTCCTGATCGGCTCCCTCATCGCCGCGATCGTCGCGTGCGTCCTGCTCAAGCTCCGCGACCGCAAGTACAAGGCGCTGACCGAGGCCGAGGAGCGGGACGAGGACCTCGACGGCATCCCGGACATCTACGAGGAGCACACCCCGGCGTACCACCTGCGGATGGCGAAGATCTACGACGAGAAGGCCGCGGAGCACCGGCGCAAGGCTGAAGCGGCGGCCGGGTCCAGCATCGAGGGCGACCGTCCGGCATGATCTGACTGGGACTGCCGGTGAAGGACAGCCGCCGGCAGCAGACGACAGAGGGAGAGAGCGATGAGCGCAGTGGACCAAGGGGCGCAAGGAGCCGAGCGCACGCTCGGCCAGCTGGTCGCCTCGGCCACCGCCGAGATGTCCGCCCTGGTGCACGACGAGATCGCCCTCGCCAAGGTGGAGATCAAGCAGGACGTCAAGCGCGCGGGCATCGGCAGCGGCGCCGCGATCGTCGCGGGCGTGCTCGTGCTCTTCTCCCTCCCCGTACTGAGTTTCGCCGCGGCCTACGGGATCCATAACCTCGGGCTCGGCCTCGCCTGGTCGTTCCTCATCGTCGGCGTCGCGTTCTGGCTGCTCGCGGGCCTGGTCGGGCTGCTCGCCGTCGTGAAGTTCAAGAAGGTCAAGCCGCCGGTGAAGACCATCGAATCGGTCAAGCAGACCGCCGCGCTCGTCGGGACCGTCAAGCCCCACGCGCGGCCGTTGAGTGACAAGGCCGTGGGTGTGGCACGCTCGTCCTCATGACAGCCCCCTCGCCGGACCCCAGCAATCCCCCCACTGCTGCCACGGCGGTGCGGCTCGACCTCCCCGGCGGACGAGCGGTGACGCACCGGGACGTCGCCGCCAACGGCGCCCGCTTCCACGTCGCCGAGCTCGGTGACGGGCCGCTGGTGCTGCTCCTGCACGGCTTCCCGCAGTTCTGGTGGACCTGGCGGCACCAGATGGTGGCGCTCGCCGACGCGGGCTACCGGGCGGTCGCGATGGACCTGCGCGGCGTGGGCGGCAGTGACCGCACCCCGCGCGGCTACGACCCCGCCAATCTGGCGCTCGACATCACCGGGGTCGTACGGTCCCTCGGCGAGCCCGACGCCGCGCTCGTGGGGCACGACCTGGGCGGCTACCTCGCCTGGACGGCGGCCGTGATGCGGCCCAAGCTGGTGCGCCGCCTCGTCGTGTCGTCCATGCCGCACCCGCGCCGCTGGCGCTCGGCGATGCTGTCGGACTTCGGTCAGACCCGGGCGAGTTCGCACATCTGGGGCTTCCAGCGGCCGTTCGTCCCCGAGCGGCAGCTCGTCGCCGACGACGGGGCCCTCGTCGGGCAGCTGATCAGGGACTGGTCCGGACCGCGGCTCCAGGAGGACATGACCGACGAGGACATCGCCGTGTACCGGCGGGCGATGTGCATCCCGTCCACCGCGCACTGCTCGATCGAGCCGTACCGGTGGATGATGCGGTCCATGGCACGGCCCGACGGGCTCCAGTTCAACCGTCGGATGAAGCGGCCGGTACGGGTGCCGACGCTGCACCTGCACGGCTCGCTCGACCCGGTGATGCGTACGCGGAGCGCGGCCGGCTCCGGCCAGTACGTCGAAGCCCCGTACCGGTGGCGGCTGTTCGACGGCCTCGGGCACTTCCCGCACGAGGAGGACCCGGTGGCGTTCTCGACCGAGCTGGTGAACTGGCTCAAGGACCCCGAACCCGACCGTTAATCGGTATGACAAGCATTCAATTGCCTGGCGCATAGGCCAATTGGCCGCCTCGTACGGGGTTACCGACCTTGGGGCACGGGCACAGCTCGGAGTATGGGCTGGACGCACGACTACGGTGACACCGCACACGAACGCCGCTCGGCAGCGACGCCGGGCACCCACGAGAGGGCCGGCCGTCACGGCCATGACCTCCGACTCGGGATTCCGCGCATCCTGCGCCGCCGGGCCCTCTGGGTCTCGGCGCGCCTGCGCCATCAGCGGACGTAGAGACCGGCGGGCTCCCCGCTTCGGGATCGGCGTGTCAGAGGGCGCAGCCCTGGCTGTCGACCCGCTGCTCGGCGATCCGGCCGATCCGGATGTCGTCGCGGATCTCGTCCGCGGTCAGCGCGTAGCCGGTGTTCGGGTCGTCGAGGGACTTCGCGAAGACGACCCCGTACACCTTGCCGTCGGCCGTCAGCAGCGGGCCGCCGGAGTTGCCCTGGCGGACCGTCGCGTACAGCGAGTAGACGTCCCGTCGGACGGTACCCCGGTGGTAGATGTCCGGGCCGTTGGCGTTGATCCGGCCGCGGACGCGGGCGGAGCGGACGTCGTACGCGCCGTTCTCCGGGAAGCCGGCGACGATCGCGTCGCTGCCGCTCGCCGCGTCCCGGTCGGTGAACTCCAGCGCCGGGGCCTTCAGCTTGGGCACGTCCAGGACGGCGATGTCGCGCTCCCAGTCGTAGAGCACGACCTTGCCGTCGTACAGCTTGCCCTCGCCGCCGATCTGCACGGTCGGCTCGCCGACTCCGCCGACGACGTGCGCGTTGGTCATCACCTTGCCGGGCGCGAAGACGAAGCCCGTGCCCTCCAGCACCTTGCTGCAACTGGGGGCGGTGCCGACGACCTTCACGATCGAGCGCTTGGCCTGCTCCGCGACGGGGCTGCTGGCGAGCGCCGGATCGGGCGCCTTCACCTCGGTGATGGGCTCGTTGGAGAACGGGCTGAACACCTGCGGGAAGCCGTTCTGCGCCAGGGTGGCGCTGAAGTCCGAGAACCAGGTGTTCGCCTGGGCGGGCAGCACCCGCGACACGCCCAGGAGCACCTTGGAATTGCGGACTTCCTTGCCCAGCGTGGGAAGTGACGTACCGGCGAGCGCGGACCCGATCAGCCAGGCCACCAGCAGCATCGCGATGACGTTGACCAGGGCCCCGCCGGTCGCGTCCAGCGCGCGCGCCGGTGACCAGGTGATGTGGCGGCGGAGCCGGCTCCCGAGGTGGGTGGTCAGGGCCTGGCCGATCGAGGCGCAGACGATGATCACGACGACGGCGATGACGACGACCGTGGTGGACACCCGGGTGCCGTTGTCCGTCACCCGGTCCCAGACCAGCGGGAGCAGGGACACGGCGACGAGACCACCGCCGAGGAAGCCGATCACCGACAGGATGCCGACGACGAAGCCCTGGCGGTAGCCGACGATCGCGAACCATACGGCGGCGAGCAGCAACAGGATGTCCAGCACGTTCACATGGGCCACCGTCTCACGCGCGCCAGTCGAGCGGGACCTGACGTGAGCGGTCCCACGGTCGCTCCCAGCCCGCGAAATGCAGGATCCGGTCGATCACTCCGGCGGTGAAACCCCAGACCAGAGCCGATTCGACGGTGAAACCCGGGCCCAGGTGGCCGCTGGGATGGACGGTCATGACCCGGTGTTCGGGGTCCGTGAGATCGGCCACCGGGACCGTGAAGACGCGGGCCGTCTCGGCCGGGTCCACGGCGCCGACCGGGCTCGGGGCACGCCACCAGCCGAGGACCGGGGTCACGACGAACTCGCTGACCGGGATGTAGAGGCGGGGCAGCACCCCGAAGAGCTGGACACCGGACGGATCGAGTCCGGTCTCCTCCTCGGCCTCCCGCAGCGCGGCGCGCAGCGGGCCGGTGGTGTGCGGATCGCCGTCCTCCGGGTCCAGGGCGCCCCCTGGGAAGGACGGCTGGCCCGCGTGCGAGCGCAGGGTGCCGGCGCGCTCCATGAGCAGCAGCTCGGGCCCGCGGGGGCCTTCGCCGAACAGGACGAGCACGGCGGACTGCCGGCCCCGGCCGTCCTCGGGCGGCAGGAACCGGCTCAGCTGGGTCGGGCGCACCGTGCGCACGGCCTCGACGACGGGGTCGAGCCAGCCGGGCAGGCCGTGTGTGGTGACCTCGACCGCTTCGACGCCCTCACGGGCCTCGCGCGTCTCACGGGCCTCGCGGGCGCCCGCCGTCGTCTCGTCCCGTGTACCGCGCGTCATAGGCACCCCTGTCGCGTTCTTCCGTCAACACCGTCTCCCACACCGCCAAACGCGGTCCGGGTACCGATTCGTTCCAGTCAGGGCCCGTCAGGGCCTGTCAGGGCACCGGGGTGCCCAGTGGCGGGGCCGGGAGGCCCGGGTAGTCCGGGGGCGGGCTCAGGCGCTGGCCCGGCTGGCCGCCCTTCTCGTACTTGAGCAGCTTGCGCGCCTTCTCCGGGTCGGTCTCGCCCTCCCCGTACGCGGGGCAGAGCGGGGCGATCGGGCAGGCGCCGCAAGCGGGCCTGCGGGCGTGGCAGATCCGGCGGCCGTGGAAGACGACGCGGTGCGAGAGCATCGTCCACTCGCTCTTCGGGAAGATCGCGCAGATCTCCGCCTCGACCTTCTCCGGATCTTCCTGCTCGGTCCACTTCCAGCGGCGCACCAGCCGGCCGAAGTGGGTGTCCACGGTGATCCCCGGGACCCCGAACGCGTTGCCGAGGACCACGTTCGCGGTCTTGCGGCCGACTCCGGGCAGGGTCACCAGGTCCTCTATCCGGCCCGGCACCTCCCCGCCGAAGTTGTCCCGCAGGGCCTGCGAGAGGCCGAGCAGGGACCTGGACTTCGCGCGGAAGAACCCGGTCGGCTTGATCAGCTCCTCCAGGTGCTCGGGAGCGGCCGCCGCCATGTCCTCGGGGGTCGGGTAGGCGGCGAAGAGGGCCGGGGTCGTCTGGTTCACCCGCAGGTCGGTGGTCTGCGCGGACAGCACCGTCGCGACGAGCAGCTCGAAGGGATTGCGGAAGTCGAGCTCCGGATGGGCGTACGGATAGATCTCGGCCAGTTCGCGGTTGATGCGGCGGGCCCGGCGCACCATGGCCAGACGGGATTCGGGCTTGGCCGCGGACGGTTTCTTGGCCGAACCTTTGCCCTGAAGGGCGGGCGGGGCCTGCGAAGATGCCTTCCCGAGGGCTTGTTCGCCCACGGCTGAATTATGGGCGGCGGTCACTCCCGCAGACCCCTTGGCCTGTGCTCTCACCGGCTTATTGGACACCCGGCCAGCCTAAGGCCGGCCGCTGACACCCGCCCGGACCTCAGGTAACACCACCCCGATTGGCCTCCCACCGCACAGCACGCTCGTACGTCCGGCATCCTTGGTAGTGATTGATCGCACTGTTTGAGCCGTCCGGCAAAATGGGAGACCGGTCCCCTGAGCTGGTCGACATAGGAGAGAGACTCGTGGACGACGTTCTGCGGCGCGCCCCGCTCTTCGCGGCGCTCGATGACGAGCAGGCCGCGGAGCTCCGCGCCTCCATGGGCGAGGTGACCCTCGCACGCGGTGACGCCCTGTTCCACGAGGGCGATCCCGGCGACCGGCTGTATGTCGTGACCGAGGGCAAGGTGAAGCTCCACCGCACCTCCCCCGACGGTCGCGAGAACATGCTGGCCGTCCTCGGCCCCGGCGAGCTGATCGGCGAGCTGTCGCTGTTCGACCCGGGCCCGCGCACCGCCACGGCCACCGCGCTGACCGAGGTCAAGCTCCTCGGCCTGGGCCACGGCGACCTGCAGCCCTGGCTGAACGCCCGGCCCGAGGTCGCGACCGCGCTGCTGCGCGCCGTCGCGCGGCGCCTGCGCAAGACCAACGACCAGATGTCCGACCTGGTCTTCTCCGACGTTCCCGGCCGTGTGGCGCGGGCGCTCCTCGACCTGTCGCGCCGGTTCGGCGTGCAGTCGGAGGAGGGCATCCACGTGGTGCACGACCTCACGCAGGAGGAGCTCGCGCAGCTCGTCGGCGCCTCTCGCGAGACCGTGAACAAGGCGCTGGCCGACTTCGCGGGGCGTGGGTGGCTCCGCCTGGAGGCGCGTGCGGTGATCCTGCTGGACGTGGAGCGCCTCGCGAAGCGGTCCCGCTGACGCCCTCGGCTTCGTGAAGGGCCCTGCCTGTACCTCGGGCGGGGCCCTTTCGCGTGTCCGGGTGCGGCGCCGTTGCGCGGGCGCTGCCCCCCAGGCGGCGCTGGATCTGCCCGGCGAAAGCCGCAGAGGCCCGGCGTTTGGCCGGCCGCTCCCGGCGAGGGCGAGGGCACAGTGGAGGTATGGAGCACAGAGGTCTCGACGCGTACGGGTACTTCGAGCGGGAGGGGTCGCTCGGGCAGGTGCAGGACGGGTTCAAGGCGGTCGTCGCCGCCACGCGGGAGCGGATCGCCGAGGCGTACGGGCGGCGGCTGCACAGCGCGTACCTGTACGGGTCCGTGCCGCGCGGGACGGCCCGGCCCGGGCGGTCCGGCCTCGACCTGCTGATCGCCCTGCACCACGAGCCCGCCCACGAGGACCGGGACACCGCCGAGGTGCTGGCGCGCGGGCTCGACGAGGACTTCGCGGAGATCGACGGCGTCGGCCTCCTGCTGTACGGGAAGGACACCCTGCTGAGCGAGCAGGAACGATTCGACCTGGGCTGGTTCCTCGCCTGCCTGTGCACCCCGCTGCTCGGAGCCGACCTGGCCGAGCACCTGCCCCGCTACCGCCCGGACAGCCTGCTCGCCCGGGAGACCAACGGCGACCTCGCCGACGTACTGCCCACCTGGCGGGCGAGGGCGCAGGCGGCGTCGGCCCCGGACGAGTACCGGAAGCTCAGCCGGGACTTCGCGCGGCGCCTGGTGCGCACCGGATTCACCCTGGTCATGCCGCGGTGGGGCGGCTGGACCAGCGATCTCGCCGAGTCCGCGGAGGTCTTCGGCACGTACTACCCGGAGCGCGCCGCCCAGATGCGTGCCGCGGCCGCCGTGGCGCTCGACCCGGTCGCGGACCCGGCCGTGCTGCGCGGCTACATCCAGGACCTCGGGCCGTGGCTCGCGGACGAGTACACGGCCCGCCACGGCAGGAAGACGCGGCGCTAGCGGTCGCTCAGGACTTCTCGCAGGACGTCTCGGCGACTTCGAGGGCTTCGACGGCCAGCTTGGCCTCCGCCAGGCCCGCGCCGGTGATCCGGCGGTAGGCCTTGATGGCCGAGATCTTGCGGTCGGCCGCGAGCAGGGCGCGCACCTCGTCCATCCCGGCCGGTTCCGGCTCCTCGATGCCGAAGTGGTCCAGCACGAGGGCCAGGCGGCGCTCCGTCCGGTCCGCCTTGAGCTGCAGGCTCTGCACGCGGAGCGTCACCGTCGAGGTGATCCAACCGGCCGTGGCGACCAGCATGACCAGCAGGAACACGGTGTTCATTCAGGCCCTCCAGGGATCAGTCCGTGATCTTGAAGGTACTCCAACTGCGCCCGGACGGACCATTCCGCGGCCGGCCACAGGGAGCGGTCCACATCCGCGTAGACATGGGCGACGACCGCCTCCGGGGTGGTGAAGCCGTCCTCGACGGCGGTCTCGACCTGGGCGAGGCGGTGCGCCCGGTGGGCCAGGTAGTACTCGACGACGCCCTGGGCGTCCTCCAGGACCGGTCCGTGGCCCGGCAGGACGGTGTGCACGCCGTCGTCGACGGTGAGCGAGCGCAGCCGGCGCAGCGAGTCCAGGTAGTCGCCCAGGCGGCCGTCGGGGTGCGCGACGACGGTGGTGCCGCGGCCGAGGATGGTGTCGCCCGTCAGGACGGCCCGGTCGGCGGGCAGGTGGAAGCAGAGCGAGTCGCTGGTGTGGCCCGGGGTCGGGACCACCCGCAGCTCCAGACCGCCCGTCCGGATCACGTCCCCGGCGGCCAGTCCCTCGTCGCCCAGGCGCAGGGCCGGGTCCAGGGCGCGGACCTTGGTTCCGGTGAGCTCGGCGAACCGGCCGGCGCCCTCGGCGTGGTCGGGGTGGCCGTGGGTGAGCAGGGTCAGGGCGATGCGCTTGCCTGCCCGCTCGGCGGTGTCGATGACGGCGCGCAGGTGCGCCTCGTCCAGCGGGCCGGGGTCGATGACGACGGCCAGGGTGGACCCCGGCTCGGACAGCAGCCAGGTGTTCGTGCCGTCCAGGGTCATCGCGGACGCGTTGGGGGCGAGGATGTTGACCGCGCGGGCGGTGGCGGGCCCGGAGGTGACGACCCCGCGGGGCTGGCCGGGCAGTGCGGCGGCGTCGGTCATGCGGGGCCTCCGGGGCGCACTCGCTTCGTGAACTCGTCGTGGCCCGGCCAGCTCAGCACCAGCTCGCCGTCCTCCAGCGTGGCCTGGGCCAGTACGGGGGTCAGGTCCTGCGCGCCGGCCGCGGCGAGTGCGTCGGCGGCGCTCCCGTACGGCTCCAGCGAGCGCAAGGTGGAGATGGTGGGCGGCATCATCAGCAGCTCGCCCTTGTCGTACCCGGCAGCCGCGTCGGCGGGGCGGATCCAGACGGTCCGGTCGGCCTCGGTGGAGGCGTTGCGGGTGCGCTGGCCCTCGGGGAGGGCGGCGACGAAGAACCAGGTGTCGTAGCGGCGCGGCTCGAACTCCGGGGTGATCCAGCGCGCCCACGCCCCCAGCAGGTCGGAGCGCAGCCGCAGGCCGCGGCGGTCCAGGAACTCCGCGAAGGACAGCTCCCGTGCCACGAGGGCCTGCCGGTCGGCCTCCCAGTCGTCGCCGGTGGTGTCGCCGACGACGGTGTCCGGGGTCCGCCCGGCAAGCAGTACGCCCGCCTCCTCGAAGGTCTCCCGGACGGCGCCGCAGACGATGGCCTGGGCGGTACGGGTGTCCGTGCCGAGGCGGTGGGCCCAGTCGTCCTGGCTGGGCCCGGCCCAGCCCACCTGGTGCTCCTCGTCGCGGGGGTCGACCCCGCCGCCGGGGTAGGCGTACGCGCCTCCGGCGAAGGCCATGGAGGCGCGGCGGCGCAGCATGTGCACGGCGGGTCCGGCGGGGGTGTCGCGCAGCAGCATCACGGTGGCGGCGCGGCGGGGGTCCACCGGGGTGAGCGAGCCGTCCGCGAGCGCGCGGATGCGGGCGGGCCACTCCGGCGGGTACCACTGGCCTCCGGCGGGGGGCTGGGGCTGGGGCTGCTGCTGACCATTCGGCATGGCCGGATGCTACGGCCATCCGGGCCGATGTTCGAGGGCAGCCGGGCACGACCCGGCCGCCGGGCCGCGGCGCGGGGCCTGCGGAGGGTGCGGGCGAGGCTCCGCCCAACCTCCTGGGGCTCCGCCCCAGACCCCGCGCCTCAAACGCCGGCGGGGCTGAATCTGGCTGATGCCGCCTGCCAAACCCAGCCCCGCCGGCGTTTGAGGCGGGAGCGGTCAGGCTCCGGCGACCAGTTCGACCTGGATCTCGATCTCGACCGGGGCGTCCAGCGGGAGGACCGCCACGCCGACCGCGCTGCGGGCGTGGACGCCCTTGTCGCCGAGGACGGCGCCCAGGAGCTCGCTCGCACCGTTCAGCACGCCCGGCTGGCCCGTGAAGTCGGGGGCCGAGGCGATGAAGCCGACGACCTTCACGACACGCGCGATCTTGTCGAGGTCACCGACGACCGACTTGACCGCGGCCAGGGCGTTCAGCGCGCACGTGGCGGCCAGTTCCTTGGCCTGCTCCGGCGAGACCTCCGCGCCGACCTTGCCGGTGACCGGCAGGTTGCCCTTGACCATCGGGAGCTGGCCGGCGGTGTACACGTACACGCCCGACCGCACGGCCGGCTGGTACGTGGCCAGCGGCGGGACTACCTCGGGCAGGGTCAGGCCGAGCTCGGCCAGCTTCGCGTCGACAACGCCGCTCATGCCTTCTCCCGCTTGAGGTAGGCCACGAGCTGCTCGGGGTTGTTCGGCCCGGGCACGACCTGGACGAGCTCCCAGCCGTCCTCGCCCCAGGTGTCCAGGATCTGCTTGGTGGCGTGGACCAGCAGCGGGACCGTCGCGTATTCGAACTTCTTGGTCATGGGAGCGAGGGTAGTGCCTGTCCTACGGGGCTCCTGCGCGCCCCGGGATCCGAGTCGTTAGGCTCGGACGCTGTGAGCAGGCTCCAGGTGGTCAGCGGCAAGGGCGGCACCGGCAAGACCACGGTCGCCGCGGCACTCGCGCTTGCCCTCGCACGCGAGGGCAAGCGGACTCTACTGGTGGAGGTCGAGGGCAGGCAGGGGCTCGCGCAGCTCTTCGGCGCCGAGGCGCTCCCGTACGAGGAGCGCAAGATCGCGGTCGCGCCCGGCGGGGGCGGTGAGGCCGGGGGCGAGGTCTTCGCGCTCGCCATCGACGCCGAGCGGGCGCTGCTGGACTACCTCCAGATGTTCTACAAGCTCGGCTCGGCCGGCCGCGCGCTCAAGAAGCTCGGCGCCATCGACTTCGCCACGACCATCGCCCCCGGGCTGCGCGACGTGCTGCTGACCGGCAAGGCGTGCGAGGCGGTGCGGCGCAAGGACAAGGCCGGCCGGTTCGTCTACGACCACGTGATCATGGACGCGCCGCCGACCGGGCGGATCACCCGGTTCCTGAACGTCAACGACGAGGTGGCGGGCCTGGCCCGGTTCGGGCCGATCCACAACCAGGCGCAGGCCGTCATGAAGGTGCTCAAGTCCCCCGAGACGGCCGTGCACCTGGTCACCCTCCTGGAGGAGATGCCCGTCCAGGAGACCGCGGACGGCATCGCCGAGCTGCGGGAGGCCGGGCTTCCGGTGGGCCGGGTCGTCGTCAACATGGTGCGCCCGCACCATCTGGACGAGGACACCCTGCGCGCCGCGGCCGGCGAACACCGCGCCGAGGTGGCCAAGGCGCTGTCCCGGGCGGGCCTGGGCGGCGCGCGCCGCGGCGCGGCGGCCGAGCGGCTGGTGGACCCGCTGCTCGCGCAGGCCGCCGAGCACGCGGGCCGGGTGGAGCTGGAACGCGCGCAGCGCGCCGTACTGGCGGAACTGGACATGCCGACGTACGAACTCCCCCTGCTCGGCGCGGGGATGGATCTGGCCGGGTTGTACGAGCTGGCCAAGGAACTGCGGAAGCAGTCGGTGGCCGAATGAGCGAGGGGGTGGACACCGTGGGCCTGGACACTCCGCCGCGGCTGGCGGTCGACCGGCTGCTGGACGACCCGAAGACCCGGATCGTCGTGTGCTGCGGGGCGGGCGGGGTCGGCAAGACCACCACGGCCGCGGCCCTGGGCGTACGGGCGGCCGAGCGCGGGCGCAAGGCGGTCGTGCTCACCATCGACCCGGCACGGCGGCTCGCGCAGTCGATGGGGATCGACTCGCTGGACAACACTCCGCGCAAGGTGGCGGCCGTAGGGGCGGGCGACGGCGAACTGCACGCCATGATGCTGGACATGAAGCGGACCTTCGACGAGATCGTCGAGGCGCACGCGGACGGCGAGCGGGCCCAGGCCATCCTCGCCAATCCCTTCTACCAGTCGCTGTCGGCCGGCTTCGCGGGCACGCAGGAGTACATGGCGATGGAGAAGCTGGGGCAGCTGCGGGCCCGGGACGACTGGGACCTGATCATCGTGGACACCCCGCCGAGCCGGTCCGCGCTGGACTTCCTGGACGCGCCGAAGCGGCTCGGGTCCTTCCTGGACGGGAAGTTCATCCGGGTGCTGATGGCTCCGGCGAAGGTGGGCGGCCGGGCGGGGATGAAGTTCCTCAATGTCGGCATGTCGATGATGACCGGGACGCTCAGCAAACTGATGGGCGCCTCGCTGCTGAAGGACGTGCAGACCTTCGTGGCCGCGATGGACACCATGTTCGGCGGCTTCCGCACGCGCGCGGACGCCACCTTCCGGCTCCTCCAGGCTCCCGGTACGGCCTTCCTCGTGGTCGCGGCGCCCGAGCCGGACGCCCTGCGCGAGGCGGCGTACTTCGTGGAGCGGCTGGCCGCGGAGAGCATGCCGCTGGCCGGTCTGGTGCTGAACCGGGTGCACGGCAGCGGCGCCGACCAGCTGTCCGCCGAACGGGCGTTGGCCGCCGCAGAGAATCTTGAGGAAGGCGGCATTGTCGATCAGGAGTCCGGGAAAGCTGGACTTCGTGACGCCGCCGACGACGGCTCCCCCGACGTGGACGAGATCACGGCAGGACTGCTGCGCCTGCATGCCGAACGGATGCAGGTGATCGCGCGTGAGCAGCGCACACGCGATCGCTTCACCTCGTTGCACCCCGAGGTGGCGGTGGCCGAAGTGGCCGCCCTGCCCGGCGATGTGCACGACCTCGCCGGGCTACGGGCCATCGGAGAGCGACTCTCGGCCGGGGTTCCGGCCGGAGCGTAGGCGTTCGTACCGTACGTGCGCGTCCGGGTGATCTACCCGGCCGCCGCGTACGTCTCGTACGGAACGTCGATCTCCTCGTCGGCATCCATGGTCAGGATGCCTGTGCTGCGCTCGTACTCCGTACGGGCGGTTTCGAGCAGCCGTCGCCACGAGGTGACGGTGGGACGCCGGCGCAGCAGCGCACGTCGTTCCCGCTCGGTCATTCCGCCCCACACGCCGAACTCGACGCGATTGTCGAGCGCGTCGGCCAGGCACTCGGTCCGCACCGGACATCCGGTGCACACCGCCTTGGCCCTGTTCTGTGCCGCTCCTTGAACGAACAGTTCATCCGGATCGGTAGTGCGGCAGGCTGCCTGCGCACTCCAGTCGGTAACCCAGCCCATCCCGGCGCCGTCCTCTCCCGAATCGAGGCTCCCCCACGGCGGCAGCGGCATATTCACCGCTGCCAGTTGAGGACGTTACGGAAGGTGGGCACAGTGCAACACCCCCGTCGGGCCCAATCTTGAATGGTCCGAACGGACTATGGGTAAGCGGCAGATCACCCGACGGAGTGATCGGACGACATGCCCGACCATTCCGGCGATTCGGGTGAAATCACCGAGTCGCCAGTTGAGTGCACATCACACGGAGGGCGGGATTCGGACATGAGTCCACCCCATTCGGGAAGGGTGAAAATCAAGCCGAGGGGTTGATGTCGCACCGCACTGCTGTGACAGTTGAGGACAGCTTAGGCCAAGGCATTCGCGCGTGTCCGGCGAATGAGAACGTAGGCTGCCCTCCATGGGAAAGAAGCGCTCGGGCGGCGGGCTCACGGGGAGCCAGCAGGCCGCCAAGTTCCTCGGGGTGTCCGTTCTCTCCGGAGTTGTGCTGGCCGGCATGGCGATTCCGGCGGCAGGCGCCCTGGGGCTCGCGGCCAAGGGCACGGTCGAGGGATTCGACGAGATCCCGGCCAATCTCAAGACTCCGCCACTGAGTCAGCGGACCACGATTCTGGACGCCGAGGGTGGCTTGATCGCCACTGTCTATTCGCGCGACCGGCAGGTAGTCCCGCTCACGGCGATCTCCCCGTACATGCAGAAGGCGATCGTCGCCATCGAGGACTCGCGTTTCTACGAGCACGGCGCGGTCGACCTGAAGGGCATCCTGCGCGCGGTCAACCGCAACGCACAGGAAGGCGGGGCCGCACAGGGCGCCTCCACGCTTACCCAGCAGTACGTGAAGAACGTGTTCGTCGAAGAGGCCGGCGACGACGAGACCAAGGTGCGCGAGGCCCAGGAGAAGAGCCTCGGCCGCAAGATCCGCGAGCTGAAGTACGCGATCCAGGTCGAGGAGGAACTCGGGAAGAAGAAGATCCTCGAGAACTACCTCAACATCACGTACTTCGGCCAGCAGGCCTACGGAATCGAATCCGCGGCCCAGCGCTACTTCAGCAAGCCGGCCAAGGACCTGGCCCTGGAGGAGTCCGCGCTGCTCGCGGGCGTCGTCCAGTCGCCGAGCCGGTACGACCCGGTGAACGACGCGCAGGAGGCGATGAAGCGCCGCAACATCGTCCTCCAGCGGATGGCCGACATCAAGGACGTCTCACAGGCGGAGGCGGACGCGGCCAAGGCGAAGCCGGTCACGCTGAAGGTGACCCGGCCGAAGAACGGCTGCATCACCGCGGTCAAGGGCGCGGGCTTCTTCTGCGACTACGTGCGCAACTCCTTCCTGACCGACGCGGTCTTCGGCAAGACGCGCGAGGAGCGGGCGAAGGTCTGGAACCAGGGCGGCCTGACGGTACGGACGACCCTGGACCCGCAGTCGCAGGACGCGGCCAACGAGTCGATCAAGGACCACGTCTACCAGGAGGACTCGATCGCGACGGCTGTGACCATGGTCCAGCCGGGCACCGGCCGGGTGCTGGCGATGGGGCAGTCCAAGCCGTACGGCTTCGGGAAGAACGAGACGCAGATCAACTTCTCCGTGGACAAGCGGATGGGCGGCTCGAACTTCGGCTTCCAGGTGGGCTCGACCTTCAAGCCGTTCATCGCGGCGGCCGCCCTGGAGCGGGGGATGCCGGCGACGAAGGTGTACCAGGCGCCGAACAAGATGGACTACCCGACGCCGATCCCTAAGTGCGACGGCTCGCAGTGGCTGAACCTGCCGGTCGACGGCAAGACCCAGACGGCCAAGAACGAGACCGAGGACGAGATCGGCCCGTACGCGCTGAAGACGGCGATGGAGAAGTCCATCAACACGTACTTCGTCGAGATGATCGGCGAGATCGGCCTCTGCCCGGTGACGGAGATGACGCAGAAGCTCGGCGTGGTCCCGGCGGACGGCTCGAAGCTTCCCGAGGCCCCGTCGATCGCGCTCGGTTCGGCCGAGCTCTCCCCGCTGACGATGGCCAACGCGTACGCGACCTTCGCCAACCGGGGTGTCTACTGCACGCCGGTCGCCATCGAGTCGATCACCGACGCGCACGGCAAGGCGCTCGCCGTACCGAAGAGCAAGTGCGACCGGGCGATGTCGACGGAGACCGCCGACACCATCAACACCCTGCTGCGCGGAGTGGTCGACTCCGGTACGGGTGAGCGGGCCGGTCTGACCGACCGCGACAGCGCGGGCAAGACCGGTACGACGGACGCCCGGTACAACGCCTGGTTCGTCGGCTACACCCCGAACATCTCCGGCGCGGTGTGGGTCGGCTCGGGCGGCGCGAAGAAGATCACGATGGAGGACATCGTGATCGGCGGCAAGCCCTACGAGAAGGTCTTCGGCGGCGGCCTGCCCGGCCCGATCTGGAAGGACGCGATCACGGGCGCGCTGTCCGGGCGTGAGGCTCCCGCCTTCACCACGGTGAGCATCCCGGAACCGATGCTTCCGTCGGGCGGTCCCCGCGGCAACAAGCCGCCCACGTCCCCGACGACCCCGAACAGGCCCGGCAAGCCGGGCGGCGACGGCAAGCCCGGCGGCCGACCGGGCGGGCAGACGGCCGGCGGGGCCACGGGCGGGACCGATCCGACGAACCCGTTCCCCGGGATCACGATCCCCCCGGGCATGATCGGCGGAGGCGACACCCAGTAGGCACCGACACGCGAGAGGGGCCCCGGCCGGATCCGGCTGGGGCCCCTCTGCGTACCTACATCCACATCTACGTCTACGGCGCAGGACTCAGGAAAGCCCCTGCTTCAGGAAAGCTGCTGCTTGACGACGGCGGCGACGCGCCCGCCCTCGGCCAGCCCGGCGACCTTCGGGTTCACGATCTTCATCACGGCGCCCATGGCCCGCGGCCCCTCGGCGCCCGCCGCCCTGGCCTCCTCGACGGCCTGCGCCACGATCGCGGTGAGCTCGTCGTCGGTGAGCTGCTTGGGCAGGTACGTGTCGAGGAACTCGCCCTCCGCGGTCTCCCGCGCGGCCTGCTCGGGACGGCCGCCCTGGGCGAAGGCCTCGGCGGCCTCGCGGCGCTTCTTCGCCTCCTTGGCGATCACCTTGAGGACTTCCTCGTCGGAGAGCACACGTGCCTCCTTGCCCGCGACCTCCTCCTTGGTGATGGCGGAGAGGGTCAGTCGCAGCGTGGACGAGTGCAGCTCGTCGCGCGCCTTGATGGCGGTTGTGAGGTCTTCCTGGAGCTTGGCCTTGAGCGTGGTCATGCACCTGAGTCTGCCAGGTGCGGGGGCGGTAGTGCCCGTTGGTTTTCCGGGTCTGCGACGATGGGGCCATGCGTGCGCGTTACGGAGTCCCCCTGAAGGCAGCTGCCGGAATCGCCGCGGTGGGGGCCGCGGGTGTGGCCTACGCCGCCGGTTTCGAGGCGCGGTCCTTCCGCCTGCGCCGCGTCACCGTGCCCGTCCTGCCCCGGGGGATGCGCCCGCTGCGCGTGCTCCAGGTCTCGGACATCCACATGGTCTGCGGGCAGCGCAAGAAGCGCGCCTGGCTGCAGTCGCTGGCCGGCCTGCGCCCGGACTTCGTCGTGAACACCGGGGACAACCTCTCCGACACCGAGGGGGTCCCGGAGGTGCTCGACGCCCTGGGCCCCCTGATGGACTTCCCGGGCGTGTACGTCTTCGGCTCGAACGACTACTACGGGCCGCGGCTGCGCAACCCCGGGCGCTACCTGATCGAGAAGGTCCAGGGGCGGCACGGGCTGAACGGCAACAAGCCGGTCGTCGGCGCCGTGCACAACCCGTGGGAGGAACTGCGGGACGCCTTCGACGCGGCTGGCTGGCTGAACCTCACGAACACCCGGGCGCGGCTGAAGCTGGACGGCCTGGACCTGGCCTTCACCGGGCTGGACGACCCGCACATCAAGCGCGACCGCTACGAGCGGGTGGCGGGCGGCCCGGAGGCGGACGCCGACTTCTCGCTGGCCGTGGTGCACGCACCGTACCTGCGCACGCTGGAAGCCTTCACGGCGGACGGCTACCCGCTGATCCTGGCGGGGCACACGCACGGCGGGCAGCTGTGCATCCCCTTCTACGGGGCGCTCGTCACCAACTGCGACCTGGACACGAAGCGGGTGAAGGGCCTCTCCACGCACGAGGCGGGCGGCCACCGCGCCTACCTCCACGTCTCGGCGGGCTGCGGCACCAACCGCTTCACCCCGGTCCGCTTCGCGTGTCCGCCGGAGGCGACCCTCCTGACGCTGACACCGAAGGCGTAGGGCTTCTCCCCTCGGCCGACGCGGGGGTCCTGATCTCGCGGCGGACCACCACCGCCCGGCTTCGGCACCGGCCCCGCACCCCCTGCGCGAAAACCGGATTTCGTCTCCGGCCGAGGGTCCGCTAAAGTAATCGATGTCGCCAGGGCAGCAAGCGCCGCCAGGGCGGCGATCGGGGTGTAGCGCAGCTTGGCAGCGCGCTTCGTTCGGGACGAAGAGGTCGTGGGTTCAAATCCCGCCACCCCGACAGAGTAAGACCAGGTCAAGGGCTTGATCCGCATCGCGGGTCAGGCCCTTCCTGCGTCTCCGGAGATCGTTTGGGAGAAATCTGGGAGAAGATCTTGATCGGCTTCTCCCAGGCGTCCTGACCGACCTCGCCCTTCGCGTCTTCTCCGCGCACCCGCCTGCCGGTTCAGGTGTGCCCGAGCCCGAGGTCCGTGCCCCGTGTCTTCTTCACCCGCGCCCATATCCGAACGGCTGCCCGGCTTTCGTCGTCCGCCGCGGCCGGCCTGGATCTCGCCGAAGGTCTTGCGGACCGAGGTCCTCGCCGGTCTGGTCGTCGCGCTGGCGCTGATCCCGGAGGCGATCTCGTTCTCCATCATCGCCGGGGTGGATCCGGCGATCGGGCTGTTCTCCTCGTTCACGATGGCCGTCGTGATCGCGTTCACCGGCGGGCGGCCGGCGATGATCTCCGCCGCGACGGGCGCCGTGGCCCTCGTGATCGCTCCGCTGAACCGGGAGCACGGGCTGGGCCACCTGGTCGCCGCGGTGATCCTGGCCGGCGTCTTCCAGATCGTGCTCGGCGCGCTCGGCGTGGCGAAGCTGATGCGGTTCATCCCGCGCTCGGTGATGGTCGGCTTCGTCAACTCGCTGGCCATCCTGGTGTTCATGGCCCAGGTGCCGGAGATGTACGGGGTGCCCTGGGCGGTCTACCCGCTGATGGCGGCCGGGCTGGCGCTGATGGTGTTCTTCCCGAAGGTCACGAAGGTGGTCCCGGCCCCGCTCGTGTCCATCGTCATCCTCACCACCATCACCGTGGCCGCGGGGATCGCGGTCCCCACCGTCGGCGACAAGGGCGCGCTGCCGTCCGCGCTGCCGGTGCCGGGCCTGCCGGACGTGCCGCTCACCCTGGGCACGCTGACCCTCATCGCGCCGTACGCGCTGGCCATGGCGCTCGTCGGGCTGATGGAGTCGCTGATGACCGCGAAGTTGGTCGACGAGATCACCGACACGCGGTCCTCGAAGACGCGGGAATCCATCGGCCAGGGCATCGCGAACATCGTCACCGGGTTCTTCGGCGGCATGGGAGGCTGCGCGATGATCGGCCAGACGATGATCAACGTGAAGGTGTCGGGCGCCCGGACGCGGCTGTCGACGTTCCTCGCCGGCGTCTTCCTGATGGTGCTGTGCATCGCCTTCGGGCCAGTAGTCTCCGACATTCCGATGGCGGCCCTCGTCGCCGTCATGGTCATGGTCTGCTTCGCGACCTTCGACTGGCACTCCATCGCACCGAAGACCCTCAAGCGGATGCCCGCCGGTGAGATCGCCGTCATGGTCGTCACGGTCGTGTGCGTGGTCGTCAGCCACAACTTGGCCGTGGGCGTCGTCGTGGGCTCCGTCACCGCGATGGTCGTCTTCGCCAGGCGCGTCGCGCATCTGGCGACCGTCACGTCCGTCCTCGATCCGGACGGCGGCCAGGTCGTCTACTGCGTGACCGGCGAGCTGTTCTTCGCGTCCTCGAACGACCTGGTCGAACAGTTCGACTACGCCGGCGACCCGGACAAGGTGGTCATCGACCTCTCCGCCGCCCACATCTGGGACGCCTCCTCCGTGGCTGCCCTCGACGCGATCGAGCACCGGTACGCCCAACGCGGCAAGAGCGTGGAGATCACCGGCCTGAACGGACCCAGCGCCCACTTGCACGGGACGCTCAGCGGCGAACTCACCGGCGGGAGCTGACGGACCATACGTCGCCCTTGCGGCCCGCTCCCCCGAAGCGTCGCCCGCGGTGGACGTCGAGAGAGCGGTACCAGGCCGGTCGAGGTGGGGCCCCGACCGGCGAGGCCCCCGCAGGCCGTGCGGCGCCGGAGGGGGTCAGGACAGTTGTTGGGGGCCCGCCAGGCGGGCGAAGAGGCCTTGGTCGTCGGCCAGCAGGTCCTGGTAGCTGCCCTGCTGGACGATGCGGCCCTCGTCCAGGACGACGATGCGGTCGGCGTCCACCACGGTGGAGAGCCGGTGGGCGATGACCACGCGGGTGGCGTTGAGGCGGCGGGTGCTCTCGGCGACCAGCTTCTGCGTGGGGTTGTCCAGGGCGCTCGTGGCCTCGTCGAAGAAGACGATGCGCGGGCGGGCGACCAGGGCGCGCGCGATCATGAGGCGCTGGCGCTGTCCGCCGGAGAGGGTGTTGGTGCCCTCGGAGAGCACGGTGTTCATGCCCATGGGCATCGCCCGGATGTCGTCGGCCAGCCCGGCCATCTCGGCCGCCGTCCAGGCTTCGTCCAGGGTGTGACCGCTGCTGCCGACGATGTTCGACAGGATGTCGCCCGCCTGGAGGGACCCGCCCTGGAGGACGACTCCGCACTGGCGCCGGACCGCGGAGACGTCGAGTTCCGCGAGGTCCTGGCTGTCGTACAGCACGGTGCCCGACACGGGCGTCTCGAAGCCGAGGAGCAGTCTGAGCAGGCTGGACTTGCCGCTGCCGGACGGGCCGACGAGGGCCACGAACTCACCCGGTTCCACGGAGAGGGTCACGTCGTCCAGGGCCAGCGGGCCGTCCTGCCCGTACCGGAAGGAGACGTGGCTCAGGCCGATCCGGCCGGAGAGGTCGCCCGGGTCCGCCTGGCTGCCGTCGGTCTCGGGCGCGGCCTCCAGGATCGGCCGGAGCCGTTCCAGCATCGGGACGGTGCCCATGGCGGTGACGAGGGACGCGGTGAACTGCAGGCCGGAGGCGAGCAGCAGGTTGAAGGCCGCGAAGAACGGCAGGAAGGTGGCCGCCGAGATCTGCCCGTGCAGGGGGCCGGCCGTCACCGTGAACACGATCGCCGTGCACACGAGCGGGAATCCCGCGTTGAAGGTCGTGACGATGTTCTGGATGCGCCGGGACGCCGCGGACAGCGCGTGCCCCCGGGTGGCCTCCTTGGTCCATTCGGCGAAGGCGCGCTCCTCGGCGGCGGCCACGCGCAGCTTGGGCATGGCCGTGAGCATCTGGAAGACCTTGGCGGACATGTCCTGGTCGTGCGTGTACTCCTGGCGCAGCCAGCGGAGTTGGGCGCGGCCGGCGACGGTCGCGAAGCCGATGCCGACGGCGGTCAGGGCCGTGGCGAGCAGGGCGAGGCGCAAGTCGTAGAAGAAGACCAGCAGGAGGTTGGCCAGACCGGTGAGCAGGGCCAGGGTCGCGGTGGTCAACATGCCGGAGAGCAGTTCCTGGGCGGCGCTGATGCCGAGGACGGTGGTACCGAGCTGGCCGGTGGAGTAGCGGGTGAAGAAGCCCGCGGGCAGGGACAGCAGCCGGGTCCACAGGCCGGCCTGCATGGCGGAGCCGGACCTGCTCTCGATGCGCAGGACCGCGATGTTCTGTACGACGGACAGCGCCGCGGTGATCACACCCGAGGCGATGACCACCAGCGCGCCCTGCACGATCAGTCCGCGTTCGGCGGCGGCCACGTACGTGCCGAGGACCTTGCCCGTCATGACCGGCACGGTCAGACCGATCAGCGCGACGAGGGCGCCCAGCAGACCGAATCTGAGCAGGTCACGGCCGTTGCCGACCGCGGGCGAGAAGCCGAACCACAGCAGGGACCTGACGGTGTTCACCCGGCTGGGCAGCGGCTGGTAGAGGACCACCGCCTGGTTCTTCAGCCGGGCCGCGAGCGCGGCGGTGAGGGGGGTGACCTGGCCGTCGTCCACCATCATGTAGCCGCGCCCCAGCGGCAGCAGGGCCACGGGGCGGCCGTTGACGCGGTAGCCGACCATCGGCCCCAGGTCCCGCTTCCACCACCGGTCCTCCAGCCGGACCGTCCTGGTCCGGACGCCGGAGGCGAGGGCGATCGCCCTCAGTTCGTCCTGCCGGCCGTGGGCGGCGCCGCGTACGGGGGGACGTACCTGGAAGCCCTGGCGGGAGGCGACCAGCCGGGCGGCGGCCAGGGCCGGCGGGTCGGCGGCCACGTCGGCCAGCCGGACGCGGGTGGCGGTGTCGTGCAGTACGGCGTCGAAGCCGCGCAGGGCCGAGGGCAGCACGGTGCCGTCCCGTTCGCGCAGGACGGCCAGTTCGGCGCGTTCACGGGTGTGCTGCTGTGCGATGCGGTGGTCGAAGGTGGCGAGCAGCCGGGCGGTGTGCGCGGTCAGGACGTGCGGGAGCCGGCCCTGTGCGTGCAGCTCGCGCAGGGAGCTGGTGGTGACCCGGGCGGTGTCCTCGGCGACCATCCAGTCGCGTTCGGTGAGGCAGATGTCGGCGCCGGCGGGGAAGGGACCGGGGGCCTCGGGAGCGGGCTCGTCGGGATCCGCCGCCTCCGGCGTCCTGCCGCGGCCGGTGTCGCCCACGCGGACCTCGCCCGCCTCGATGTGGACGAAGCGCACGCCGTCGACGGAGCGGGCCGCCTGGCCGGGGGTGAGTTCCGTACTGCCCGTGGTGGGCAGGGAGACGAACTGGCGGGGCGGGAGCGCACCGGGCAGGGCCTCCGCGAGGGCGCAGATGCCGCGGGTCAGGCCGTGCAGCAGGCGGGAGACCTCCGGGTCGTCGGCGCGGGCGGTGGCCGCGTCCGCCGTACCCGTCGCTGTTCCCGTCGCCGTACCTGTACCCGTCGCCAGCGTGCTCGCCGCCGTCCGCGGACCGCCCGGTACGGCGAGCACCTCGAACGGTACGTACGACAGCTCGGTGTCCGGCACCGGCCGTGCCACCACGACGTGCCGGGCCTGCCCCTGCGCGCCGCCGGCCAGGACGGTGCCCTCCTCGGCCCGGCACAGGAAGTGCCAGCGCCCCTGGAGGCCGCCGTCCTGGTGGCGTACGGCGAACAGGTCCACGGCGCCGGTCTCGACGCGCAGCAGCCGGCCGGGGTCGGTGAGCAGGAGGTGGCGTCCGGAACCGGTGGTCACGCCGGTGGGGTGGTGCGGGCCGGGGAGTGTCGGCGCGGGGGCGGTGCTCACAGGACGTCTTCCTCCTCGGTACGGCTCGATTCGAAGAGCCGGGCGTACGCGCCTGCGACGGCCAGCAGTTGCTCGTGGGTGCCGCGTTCCACGACGGTGCCGCCGTCCAGGACGAGGATCTCGTCGGCGTCGCGGACGCTCGACAGGCGGTGGGCGATGATCAGGCAGGCGCAGCCCCGTCGGCGCAGGCTGTCCATGATGGTGCGCTCGGTCTGCGGGTCCAGGGCGCTGGTGGCCTCGTCGAGCACCAGCAGGGTCGGCTCGGCCGCGAGCGCGCGGGCCAGTTCCAGCCGCTGCCGCTGGCCTCCGCTGAAGTTGGCCCCGCCCTCGCGCACCGCGGCGTTGAGACCGCCGGGGCGCGTCATCACCGCGTCGAACACCGCGGCGTCGTGCAGCGCGGCCAGGACCACGTCGTCGGGGACGGAGTCGTTCCACAGGGTCAGGTTGTCGCGCACGGTGCCCGCGAACAGGGCGATGTCCTGGTCCACGTAGGCCATGGAGGCGGCCAGGACCGTGCGCGGGATCTCCGCGCGGGTGCGCCCGCTGTAGAGGATGCTGCCCGAGCGCGGCTCGAAGAGGCCGGTGAGCAGTCGGCCGACCGTGGACTTGCCGCTGCCGGAGCCGCCGACGATGGCGACCCGGCTGCCGGGCTTGAGGGTGAAGGACAGGTCCTTGATGACGGGGTCGGCGAGGGGCCCGTAGCCGAAGGCGACGTGCGACAGTTCGAGGCTGCCGTCGAGCCGGTTGCGGAGCGCTCCGGTCGCGGGAGCGTCGGGGGCCGCGGCGGCCGTGGGGGCCGTCCCAGTCCCCGGTTCCCGCTCGAAGCAGCCGGCGACCGGGTACTTCTCCACGTCGTGGATGCGCTTGATGTCGGCGCTGAAGTCCTGGAGCCTGCCGCCGAGGTTGGTGAGCTGGGTGACGGGGCGGCTCAGGGCGGCCAGCAGCGTCTGGAACGTGACGAGGATGCCGACGCTGAGCGCGCCGTCGGCGACCCGCAGTCCGCCGGCCAGGAGCAGGACACCGGTGTTGAGGGTGGCGAGCAGCGGGGGCACCACGACCAGTACGGCGGTGGCGGCGCCGAGCCGCTGCTGGGCGGAGACCACCTTGGCGAGGAAGCCGGACCAGCGGGTGAAGGCGTCGGGTTCGGCGCCGGTGGCCTTGACGGTCTCGATGGTGCTGAGGGTCGCGAAGGTGGTGCCCACGAGGTTGCCGCGGTCGGTGCGCAGCGCGGCGACGGCGTCCTTGCGCGAACGGGCCATCCACTGCAGGACCATGATGTTGAGCGTGGCGGTGCCGATGCCGAGCAGGCCGAGCAGCGGGTCGTAGCGGACCAGCAGGGCGGCGTAGAAGACGACGAGCACCAGGTTCAGCAGGGTCGCGGCGAGGTCGCGGGAGAGGATTCCGGCGACCGTGTCGTTGCTGGCGACCCGTTTGGCCACCTCGGCGGGGCGCCGCTGCATGAAGAACTCCACCGGCAGCCGCAGCAGATGGCGGAAGAAGCGGGCCGAGCCGACCAGCCCCGTCCTGATCTCCATCCGCAGCAGGTAGTGCTGTTGGACGGAGGTCAGCACGAAGACCATCAGCGCCGTGACGGCCATCGCCACGGCCAGCGGCACCACCGTCCCGGGCGATCCGCCGCCGAGCACGCGGTCGACGAACACCCGGGAGTACGCGGCGCCCACGATGCCCGGTACGACCAGGAGCAGGCTGGCCAGCAGCACCAGCGCCATGGCCCGCCCGGACGGCAGGCGCCGCTCCAGCAGCGCGGAGGCCATGCCGGTGCGCTCGCCTCCCGGCCGGAAGTCGGGGCCCGGTTCGAAGGTGAGCATGATCCCGGTGAAGCCGGAGTCGAACTCCGACCACTCCATCAACCGCGGTCCCGCGGCCGGGTCGTTGACGGCGACGACGGTGCGGCCGAAGCGGCTGAGCACGCCCTCGACCACCAGGAAGTGCTGGAACGCCCAGAAGATGATCACGGGTCCGGGCTGGTCGCGCAGCGCGTCGGCCTCGACCTGGAAGCCCTTGGCGATCATGCCGAACGAGCGGGCGGCGGCGATCACGGAGCTGGCCTTGGCCCCGTCCCGCGACACCCCGCACAGGCCGCGCAGTTCCTCCAGCGGCACGTGGCGGCCGTAGTGGCCGAGCACCATGGCGAGGGAGGCCGCCCCGCACTCCACGGCCTCCATCTGGATCACGGTGGGGACCCGGTGCCGGCGGCCGGCGCGGGGACGGATCCGTGCCAGTACGGGGCGCCGCGGCCCCCCGCGCCGTGGCCTGCCCCGGCGCGGGGGATCGGCCGGGGCGGGTCCCCCCGCGGTGGCGGCGGGGCGGGGGGCGGTCTTCGTCCCGGTCATCGACGGTTCTTCCTTTCCGCGCTGTGTCAGTGCCGTCAGTGCCCCAGTACCAGCTCGAACGGGGTCTGGCTGCTTACGTGGATCGACGCCGAGACCGCGGTCTGGGAGCCGAGCCGTACGGGCGGTGCCTTCGCGGTGGACCAGGTGTAGCCCGACGGCGCCTTGGGATCCGGGATCAGGTCGACCGTGACCAGCCGGGGCGCCTGGCGGCCGGTCACGAACGCCTCCGCCGCGAGCTCGCCGCCGACCAGGGAGGCCAGCGCCTCGTGGGTCAGCGGGTACGGGTCGACCGCGGTGACCTTGCCGCGCAGCAGTCCGTAGACCGCGGGAGGGGCGGTGGAGACGGACAGGTCCACGGGCCGGCCCGGGGCCAGCCGGGCGGCCTGGTCGGCGGGTACGAAGACCAGGGCGACCAGCCGGTCGTGCGGCAGGTCGGTGCGCTCGACGGTCGCCACCGTGTCTCCGACGGCGACGACCTGGCCCAGGGTGAGCCCGGTGCTGATCATCTGGCCCGCGAACGGGCTGGTCACCGTGCGGGGCTGGCCGCCGGCGTCCTGGAGCGTGAACAGGGCCTGCCCTGCCCGCACCTGCTGCGCGGGCTTGACCAGGACCTCCTTGGCCAGGCCCGCGTACGGGCTCTGCACCTGGGCCGTCCCGCCCGGATGGGACAGGACGCCCGGCCCGGCCACGGCGACGCGCAGCTCGCCGACGAACGCCCAGCCCACCGCGCCGGCCATCACGATCATCACGACGAAGATCGCGATCCAGCCCCGGGGGGCGGCCAGCAGGACCGGCGCGTCCAACTCGTCCGGTTCGCGCTTGCGTTGCAGCGCCTGATAGCGGAACTGCATCGCCCGCTACCCCTCCGCGCCGTGCGCGGCCGGCGGCCGGCTGCCGATCACGAGCTCCCCGACGGTGCCCTCCAGGAACGGGTCCCGCCCGGTCGCCGCGGCGAAGCCCGAGGTGTCCCCGCCGCCGAGGGCGCAGACCGCGAGGCCCATGGACGTCCCCACCAGGTAGAGGGTCTGGTAGAGCACCCCCACGTGCTTGAGGATCAGCGGGTAGGCGACCGTCTCGTACTTCCACATCACCCGGCCGAAGCGGGCGGCCACCAGCAGGACGACCTGCGGGTCGCCGTCCATCATCGTGGCGCCCCGCGCCTCCTTGACCAGAGCGGCGGTGGCCGGTCCGGGCTCGGCGACCAGTTCGAGTTCGTGGCGGTCGGCGGCGTAGCGCCACAGACCCGGTTCCACTCCCTCGCAGGCCGTGACCAGCGGGTACACCTCCAGCTCGTGCACGGCGCCGCCGCTGGGGTACGGGCGGTCGGCCAGCTCCTGGCCCTGCGGGTCGGTGAAGACGCCGCGGATGCGCAGGGTCCGGTACAGCAGTTCACCGAGCTGGTCCCGCGTCAGCGGGGCCTGCGCGTCGTGTTCGCGGACGGACTTGCGCTGCTCCAGGACCTCCGTCAGCGAGTTCTCGCCGGCCGCCACCGCCGCCAGGTCCGGGACGGGCAGCGCGAGGGTGCGCAGCCCCCCGGGCGGTGCGGCGGCGGGCTCGGGCGGGAACCGGTCGGCGTGCCGGTAGGTCCCGCCGTAGCCGCGGTTGGCCGCGGGGGTGCGGGTGCGGGCGTGGAAGGCCAGGTCCGCGGGATCCCACTGGACGTAGGCCTGCTCGGTGTTCTCCGGATCCGAGTCCGGTCCGCCGGGCGCCAGCAGCCCCGCCGTGGACAGCAGCCGCAGCAGCTCCGGCGGGACTCCGTCCGTCCAGTCGGCGAGTTCACCGAGCAGTCCCGCGGCCGCCGGTGCCAGCTCGACGGCCAGGGGCCGGCCGGGGGCGCACAGGGTCACGGCGCCGCCGGACACGCGCGCCTCGGCGAAGCGCGAGAGCCGGACCGGGCCGGCCGGCGCCGGTACGAGTGCGGTGGCGCCGCGTCCGACGGGGCACAGCCGGGCCACGACCGTGCCGCTGTCGTCGCGTACGGCGTGCTCCAGCAGGCCGGCCGCGTCCAGACGCCGCCACAGCAGGTTCCAGCGCATCAGGCCGGTGAGCCCGTCGCCCTCGGCGACGAGGGCGGTGAGCTCGGCCTCCGGCCGCTCGCCCTCCGCCACGGCGCGCAGTGCCGCGCCGGCGCCCGGCGGCAGGTCCTTCAACTGGAAGACCCCGATGGGGCTTTCGATGGAGCCGCCGGTCAGCGAGGCGTCGCGGCGCAGCCGGGACACCGCCGCGTAGGCCGTGGGTCTCTCCGCGTACGTATACGTACGCGTGGTGTACGTACTGTTCATCGCAGTCATCACTCCGCCAGGCTCAGAAGAAGACGTTCCAGGGGTTCATCCGCTCCTCCGGCGTGGGCTCCTCCAGCAGGCCCATCCGCACCGGGGCGTCGTAGAGCCGGCCGGCGCCCAGCCGCCGCCAGAAGTGGCGGAGTCCCGGGGCGATCACCTTGACCACGTTCAGCTCCAGGTCAGGACGCGTCTGGTCCATGACGATGACCTCGGAGCCGGCGGCCTCGATGCGGGCGGTGTACTCCCGTACGCAGGCAGCCAGGTCGAAGTCGGCGGGCGGGCCCACCCGGGTGGGGGTGAGGTCGGGGTCGGGCAGCAGCCAGGGCTCCTGCTCCACCGTGGCCTGCTTGCACCAGTTGAGGGTCTCCAGGTCGTCCACGAGGTAGACGGTGTTGCCCTCGGCGTCGCGCTGCTCGATCATCGGCAGGAACTGGTTGAGCTCGGTCAGCGCGCGGAAGGCCGCGATGCGCGGGTCGGGGTGGGAGCCGAAGCCCACCATGAGGTCCTCGACCTCGTGGCGCCGGCGGGAGGCCGCGACGTAGGTCGGCATGCCCAGGTCGTTGGTGATGTCGATCATCCACAGATCGCGGTCCATGGCGTCGTAGAACGCGCGCAGTTCGTCCACGTACGGGTCTTCGAGCGAGTCCATGTCGAAGGCCGGGCGGCGCAGCCGGTTGTACCACCAGACGGCCACCGCGTCGCGCTCGGTGAGCTCGCACATGCCCTGGAGGATGGCCTCCTCCAGCGTGTTGCCCGCGGCGCTGCCGTTGGAATCGCTGATGCAGAAGAAGTGCTCGTCGAGGTCGGGGTGCCCGTACCAGACGTAGGCGGCCGGGACGAGGCGCTCCTCGTCGTGGGTCAGCGACCAGGCGCGGGACCAGTCGAGCGGGAGGTCGGTGCGGAACGGGTCCGGAACCTTGTGCAGGCGGTTCGCCGGATCCAGGTTCCACTCCGCGCGGCCCTCGACCTGGCTCGGCGAGAAGTGCAGGAGCCGGTCCGGGTGCACCGCGTGGGCCGGGTCCAGGTCGGCGTACGCGGCCCGGACGACGGGCTCGTCGCCGCGCCACACGCCGGAGAAGCGCTCGATGGCCTCGCAGACCGCGCTGACCTTGGCCTGGATCTCGGAGCGGCCCTTGCCGCCGCTCTGGCCGCGCAGGTTGCGGCGCAGCAGGTCCAGGCTGTCGTTGACCATGGCGAAGTTGTGGCCGGCCGAGTAGCTGTAGGTGAGCTGGTTGGCCTCGCTCGTGTGCGACACGAGCCGGGTGATCGCGCCCAGGTGCGGGCTGATGTGCTTCTCCAGGCGGGCGAGGGTGTCCTCGGGCCGGTTCACCCGGTAGCCGCCGTCGCCCGTGTGCAGGGCCTCGCGGGAGGAGAGGACGATCTTCGGGCTGCGCTCGGCGACCAGCGCCGGGTCTCCGCAGGACGGGCACTGGGGCTGGCGGACCAGCACGTGGGAGGCCGTCTGCAGGTTGCGCAGGTCGACGGTGATCATCTGCCCGCACAGGGCGCCCGGTTCGCCGGTCGCGGCGATCCGCGCGGCCTCGGCGGCGATCATGCCGGCGGCCAGGTGCGCGCCGCCCGCGGTACGGGCCCGCGCCGGGTGCAGGGGGGCCGGGTTCTCGCGCTTGGAGGCGAGGTAGCGCTCCAACTGCCGGTTTCCGGAGAGCCGCTGGGCCAGGCAGGACCAGCAGCCGGTGTGATCGGAACGCAGGAAGGGGCCGATCCAGGGGACGATCCCGCCCGGCTTGGCGATCAGCCACGGCCGGCCGGCGGCCAGCTGGAGGGTGTTGCGCCGCTCCAGGGCGGGGTCGAGGTAGTCGTCGACGAGGACCACCGACAGGCCCTCGGCCGGCACCTCGGCGACGTCGCCGGTCCGTACCGTGAGGCCGTGCCCGCGCAGCGCGTCGACGACCACCTGGGTGTCGACCCCGGGCGCCGCGGCGACGGTGACGGGCGCGGTGTCCAGCGTCGTCGCCGGGTCGATGCCGAGCGCGTCCCAGTAGGCCAGGATCTCGTCCGGCAGGTCGGGGCGGCCCTCGGCGAGGTGGCCGGCCGCCTCGTAGCGGCGCAGGGTCGCGAGGACGGCGGGGATCGGGAACGAGGGCGCGAGCTGCTGGACGATCTCGACGACGGTCCGGCGGCCGTCGAGCAGCGGCAGGAGCGCCGCGGCGGCCTTGCCCGGGACGAGGAAGTCCATGCCCTCGGCGTAGAGGAAGACCTTGGAACCGTCCACTATTTCGGCGTGGAAATGGGCTTTGAGGCGTGGCCGTTCCATGGGAATCCCCCTACGTGTGATTCAACTGTCATCCCGGCGGCAATGGATAACCGCTCGGTAACTCAAGCACGTTAAACCGGCCACGCAATACGTCATCGGATACGCAAACCGAGCCCGCCTTTACTTAAGTTGACTACTTATGCCGAATACGGCGGCGCGGAGCCCAGCACTCCACATCACCCCCCGGACCTGCGCAGACGGGCACTTGATCTTCCTTGAACGCGGATGTCAAGCTGCTCCAATGACTGCACTCCTGCACCGGGAAAGTGAACTTTCGGCCTTCAGCGAGGCGGTCGCCGGCCTGCTCGTCGGGCGGCCCGCCATGGTGACCGTCCACGGCGGGCGGGGAACGGGCAAATCGGCCCTGCTGGACGCGATGCTCGCCGCTCTGCCCGAGCGCGGCTTGCTGCTGCGTGCCCGATGTCATCCCAGCGAACGCGACTTCGCCTACGGCATGGTCCGCCAGCTTTTCGACCAGCTCCCCACGGGCGAGGGACCCGCGGCGGACCTCTTCGAGCTGATACAGGGGCCCGCCCGCCCCGATGCGGACGCCGCCCCCACGCACGAACTCCTGCTGGCGCTCTTCCGGGTCATCCAGTCCCTGGCCGCCGAGCGGCCCCTGGTCCTCGCGATCGACGACCTCACCCACGCCGACGCCCCCTCGCTCCAGTGGTTCTGCTACCTCGCGCGGCGCCTGGACGGCCTGCCCGTCCTCCTCGTCGCCACCCTCCCCGCCGGCGGCTCCGGCGCACCGGACGAGCCGCTCACCGAGCTCGACCGGCTCCCGTACGCGCGCCAGCTGCACCCCGGTCCGCTCTGCTCCACCTGCACCGGCGACTTCCTCGCCGACTTCTTCGGCGAACCGGTGGACCTCGAACTGGCCGCGCTCTGCCACGACCTGTCCCTGGGCAACCCCCTGGTGCTGCGGGAACTGGCCGCCCGGCTGCGCACCGCCGGGATCTCCCCCGGTGCGCCAGACCCCGACCGCAGCCGGCAGGCGGGCGCGGCCACGCTGTCGGCGACCGTGCTGCACTGGCTGCACGAGGAGGACCCGGCGGCCTCGGAGCTCCTGACCCAGCTCGCCGTCATGGGCCCCGACACCGACACCTCGGTGAACGCGCTGCTGTCCCGGCGCGGGGAGGTGCAGGTCCAGGAGGCCCGCCGGGCGCTCGTGGAGGCCGGGCTCGTCACCGACGGGACCCCGGTGCGCTTCGCCCACTGCCTGGTACGGGAAGCCGTGCTGGCCCGGATCGACGCGGCGGACCGCCTCGACCTGCACGCCCGCGGCGCCGAGGTGCTCTCCCGGCTCGGCGCGCCCGCCCGCCACACCGCCGAGCACCTCATCCAGGCGGGCTCCGACTGGGGTCTGGAGGTCCTGCGCTCCGCCGGGGCTCAGGCGGCCGGCAGCGGCGACCACGCCTCGGCCGCCCGCTACCTGCGCCAGGCCCTCGGCCTGCTCGACCGCCCGGACGACCGCTCCGGCGAGCCGAGGTCCGAACAGAGGTCCGAGCAGAACGAGACGCTCTACGAACTGACGGTGCAGCTCGGGGCGGTGGAACTGCACCACGACCTCGGGGCGTGCGCCCGCCGGGCCGAGGACATGGTCAACGCCGCGCCCGACCCGGGCCGCCGCGCCGAGGGGCTGCTCCAGGTGGCCGGTCCCGCCCTCGCGGTCACGTCGGCGGGTGCCCGGCCCTTCATCCGCGTCGCGGGAGAGCTGGCCGCCGCCCCCGCCCCGGCCCGGGAGCCGCTGCTGCGGCTGACCGCGCTGGCCCTGCTGTCCGGCCACCGTGCGGGGCTGCGGGCCTCGGCCAGGGCCGCGGCCGGCCGCGGCGGACCCGACGCCGCCGCCCGGGAGTTCTACGGCGCCCTCGCGGCCCTGACCGCGGCGGGCGGCCGGCACCCCCGCACCGCGCGGCGCCTGGCCGAATACGCGACGGCGAGCACGGGGGCGCACGTCCCCCCGGCCGCCGCGGACCGCCCGGGCGGGGCGGGCGCGGTCGGGGCCGCCCTGGCGTTCGCCTGGACGGGGGACGTGGGCCAGGCCCAGGCCGTCGCGACCCGGATCGTGGACACCGCCCGGGTCACCGGCGACCACGCCCTCCTCGCGCTGGGCCTGCTGGTCCGCTCCGAGACGAGCCGCCTGCGCAGGGAGAGCACGCTCGGAGTGCGCGACGCCCTCGACGCGCGGGAAGCGGCCGCGCGGGTGGAGTCCCCGGCCCTGATCGCGGCGGCCCGGGCCTGCGCCGCGCGCGGCCTGGTCGTACTGGGGCGCCTGGAGCAGGCCGAGGCGATGCTGGACGGCATGGCCGTGCCGGGGGACGCCCACCCGCTGGTCAAGGGGCTCGCCCTGCACGCCGAAGGCGCGGTCCGGGCCGCCCGGGGCGATCACGCGGCGGCGCTGGAGTACTTCCTCGACTGCGGACACCAGCTGGCGCTGCGCGGGATCACCAACCCCATCTGCCTCTCCTGGCGCCAGCACGCCGCCGCGGCCTACACCGCGCTGGGCGAGCACTCCGCCGCCGCGACCATCCTGGCCGACGGGCCCGCGGAGACGTGGGCGGGTACGGGAGCGGGGGCCGGCGGCGCGACGGCCCCGGCGGCGGGCGCGGCGGCCGGAGCGGCCGGGGCGGCCTGCGAGCAGGTCCGGCTCACGCCCGCCGAACAGCGCGTCGTCGACCTCGTCATGGAGGGGCGCAGCAGCCTGGACGTCGCCGAGACGCTGTTCCTGAGCAAGCGCACCGTCGACACCCACCTGGGCCGGATCTACCGCAAGCTGGGGATCCGCAGCCGCCACGAACTCCCGGCGGCGCTCCGCGCCTTGTGACAGCGGCGGCTCCGCGCGGCGAACCGCCGCACGGAGCCGCCGGCGGGCCTTCCCCGGACCCGGCCGTCAGCCGGTCTGGACGCGGTCGGCGGTGCGGCGGATGCCCAGCCGGGGGCTGGTGACCAGCATCAGGCCGGTGGCGGCGTCGTAGTGCTTGCCGTCCAGGCCCCCCTCCAGGACGTCCGGCGCCAGCACGTCCGCGCCCAGCGGTGCGGCGCCGCCCGCCCGGGCGGCGTCGTCCAGGTCCGCGAGGCCCGCGGTGATCGCGGCGAACGCGGCGCTCTCGGGCGCGGTCGCGGCGGCCGCGGCGGCGTCGCCCGGGACGGGGGTGCGCTCGCGCTCCACCAGGTTCCGGTACTGGCCGCGGGCCAGGCGCTGGGCCAGCCAGAAGTAGCTCTGCTTGCCGCGGTACTGCTCGTAGAACCCGGACACCATCGAGAACATGCGGCCGTACGCGTTGCGGTAGAGGGACTCGTAGAAGGCGCGCGCCTCGTCCTCGTCGACCTCGCCCGCCCGGGTGGAGGTGATGGCCGCCGCGGCGAGCATCCCGCTGTACATGCCCAGGTGCACACCGGTGGACAGCAGCGGGTCCAGGAAGCAGGCGGCGTCGCCGGCGATGAAGTAGCCGGGCCCGCAGAAGCTGTCCGCCGAGTACGAGAAGTCCTGCTCGACCCGGACCTTCCCGCGGAACTCGCCCCGGCTCACCAGCTCGCGGACCGTCTCCGACTCCTGGATGACGTCCAGGTACATCTCGGTGGTGTCGGCGTACCTGCCCTTGCGGTCCAGGAAGCGGTCCTGGTGGGTGACGAACCCGACGCTGAAGATCTGGTCCTTCAGCGGGATGACCCAGTACCAGCCCTCCGGCGAGGAGATCACGTTGATGCCGCCGCCGGGCGTCCGCGGCAGCAGCTCGCCGCCCTTGTAGTAGCCCCAGATCGCGACGTTGCGGAAGACGTCGTGCTTGCGCCGGTCGCGGAACTGGCGGGCGGAGAGGATGCCCGCCCGCCCGGAGGCGTCGATCACGTACTCGGTGTCGTCCCGGTGGGTCCGGCCCTCGTGCGTCCAGTCGACGCCGACCGCGCGCCCCTCCTCGAAGCGGACCTGCTGGACGGCGGCGCCCTCGATCACCTCGACGCCCTGCTCCGCGGCGTGGCGCAGCAGTACGTCGTCGAAGTCAGCGCGGTCGACCTGCCACGAGGACTGTGCGTTCGTACCAAACATTTCAGGCCAGTTGACGACCCAGTCCCGCTCCGCTCCCCAGCGCAGCAGGAGCCCCTGCTTCACGGTGTAGCCGCGGGAGTCCACCTTCTCCAGGGCCCCGGCCAGCTCGATGATGGAGCGGCAGGACGTGGAGACGGATTCGCCGACGTGGTAGCGCGGGAAGTGCTGCCGCTCCAGCAGCCGCACCCGGGCGCCCTGCCGGGCCAGCAGGGAAGCGGCGATGGAGCCGGCGGGACCCCCGCCGATCACGACGATGTCGGGCGCCATGGTTGTCCTCTTTCGGTCGGGAGAGTCGCGAGTCACACGGGCTGTTCGGCCAGTCCGAACACGGCGCCCCAGGGATCCGTCAGGACCCCCGGCGCCGCGAGCCGGGCGCCGGCCGCGCAGGCCTGCCGTTCGGCCTCGGCCAGGTCGGGCACCCCGAGGTGGGGCACCCATCGGGCCCGCGGGGAGGAGACGTACGTGTAGTCCTCGGCGGCCGGGCCGACCAGCGCGGTGTAGAACGCGGCCGCGGCCCCGGGGTCGGGCGTGTGCAGTGCGCATCCGCTGAGGGCGCCCGGCTCGTCGGCCAGCACGATGCTCTCGGCGCGGCTTCCCTCCCAGAGCCCGAACGGGGCGCCCTGGGGGTCGAGGGCGAGGCAGAGCCGGCCGTTGCCGGAGGCGGGGACGGCGGGTACCAGGACCCTGCCGCCGAGTGCGGTGACGGCCGCCTGGGTGCGGTCGAGGTCCTCGGCCGCGAGGTAGACGTTCCACGAGGAGCCGAAGCGGGGGCCGGCGGGGCTGGGCCCGAGCCCGCCCACGACCTCTTCGCCGAGCCGGATCAGGTGGTAGCCACGGGGATCCTCGACCATAAACTGCCATCCGAAGAGAGGTCCGTAGAACTGGCGCGCGCCCGTCGGGTCGACGGTGACGTGGTCGATCCAGCAAGGGGACCCCTTGCCGTAGGCAGTGCGCCGCGGCATGGCACTTCTTCCTGTGCGGTGGATGGGAACAGTTCGGCCTGAGCGGTGCGCGAGAACAGGTCGGCGTCGACCAGGTCCGCCGCCTCCTCCGCTCCCCCGGTCTGGGGGAGCAGGAGCCGCAGGCGCGGGGCGGCGTCCAGGACGGAGGCCGCCTCGGGCGGCCAGGCACGGGGCGTGAACTCCTGGGCGTCGAGCCGGGACCGGCCGCTGTCGGAGCGGCACAGCCGCACCAGGTGGAGGCCGCCGAGCCGGGCGCCGACGGGCACGGTCCGGCCCAGCAGTTCGGGGCGGATCAGGACGGCGTCGCCGGACAGGGGTGAGGACACGGTCTTCCAGCCGCTTCCCTCCGTGCCGTCGCGCCCGGCCAGCAGGCCTCCCGCGCGGGCCGATTCCAGGGCGTCGCCCCGCAGGTCCACCGGTTCCAGCAGGGGCCGGACCTCGCCCGTGTCGCGGTCGAGGACGAGGAGTTGGCCGGAGACCAGTCGCCAGCCCCGTGCGCACAGCGCCATGGCGACCTCGGCCCGCGGCGAGTGCAGTCCCCCGATCAGCGCGACGGTGGCCGCGCCCTTGGCCACGACCACGGCCTGCAGCATCACGAAGCGGTCGTCCATCACCCGCAGGGGCGGCAGCAGGGGCGACAGCCCCGAGAGGGCCCGGAACTGGCCGCGCCGCACCAGTGTTCCGTCGCGGCGCAGCACCCGCAGCTCCCGCGACCGGCCGTCGCCGAGCAGGAGATGCAGATCAAGCAGTGCTTCCTCCGCGTAGCCGACGTCCTGGATCACGTGCGGCCCGAACAGGAAGCGCAGTTCTGCCATGTCGATCGCGCCGAGCACTCTGAAGGTCAACCCAAAGAACTCCAGCATGAATCCAGACATAGCACCCCCCTCCCCCTTGTATTTAAATGCAAGTGATCATCATACGGACGGCGGTTTCACCCCTACAACCGTCTTCACAGCGCGGGAAGTTGGCTGGTTCTCGCCGTTGCTTCCGGCGTTGCGGTCCGAAAATGGGCGCCCATCAGTGCGGCCACCGCCTCCGGCCGCTCCAGCAGCGGCAGATGCCCGGCGTCGGCGACGGTGCGCACCTCGGACACGGGGACGGTCCGGCGCAGGAGTTCGGCGTTGGCCGTGAAGGCGGGCATGTCCGAGTCGCCCACGATCGCCAGGGTGCGGGCCGTGATCCCCGCCAGCGCGTCCGGCGTGTGCCGGTGGGTGCTGAGGGTGGCGATCGCCCCGCTGTCCAGTTCCGCCCAGGAGTGCCGGGCGATGACGGCACGCAGCCGGGACCGCAGCTCGGGATGGGCCTCCGTACCCCGGAAGATGTCCGGCGGCGACTGCATCCACAGGTTGGCCATCTGCTCGGGCGCGCCCCCGGCCCGGCGCAGCGTCATGAGTTCGATGTAGCGCGCCCGCGCGGCGGGGTCGGGCACACCCCCGGCGAGGGTCGGCGCACCGACCACCAGGCTCCGTACGGCCTCGGGTGCGTCCATGGCGAGCTGGAGCGCCACCATGGACCCGAAGGACAGCCCCACCACCCGTACGGCGTCCTCCGCCACCGCGAGCTCGGCCAGCCGGGCGGCCAGGGCGGGCAGGGTCAGGCCCCGCTCCATCGGCGCGGAGGCACCGTGCCCGGGCAGGTCCACGCCGATGTGCCGCCAGCCCGGGAGCAGTTCCCACAGCGGGCGCCACAGGCTGGAGTCCATGGTGTAGCCGTGGATCCACAGCACCGCCGGGCCGCTCCCGTGCTCGGTGCGGTGCATCCCGTACCGGTCCGCGCTCATGCCGTCTCCCCCTCGTACGGGTCCGCCAGGGCCGGGAATCCCGCGCAGAACGCGCGGAAGGCGGCGACGCCCGCGTCGCGGGGGCCGTAGTTCGGGACCGCGCGCGGATTCAGGTGCTCCCACACCGCGAGGTCCTCGGCGAGCGCCCGCTTGCTGCCCGCGATCAGCATCGACAGATCGCCCTCGTGGCCCTCCCGTACGCCGATGGCGACCCGCACCACGCAGCCGCCCGCCGCGTCGGGCACGGCGGCCGTGACGATGGCGTGGGCCTGCTCCGGCGGCCCGAAGAGGGTCACCACGACATGCGGGCTGAACGCCCGGGCGTAGAAGCGGGGGACGTAGCCGCCGCCGTCCGGACGGCCGCCGCCCTGCCAGGGCGAGGCGGGCATCGGGAACTCGCCGTCCATGACCAGCTCGCCGTCGTCGCCGAGGTGGTGCGCCATGCCCCGTACCGCGTAGACCTTGTGGAGGGCCGTGAAGTGGTCGGTGTCGAAGGCGTTCTCCACGACCAGCTCGGCGGGCGCGCGCATCGGCTCCGTCACCGCGGGCACCAGCGGATGTGTGTCGCTCAGCTCGGCGATCGCCCGGGTGAACCCCCGGTCGTCGCCGGGCTCGTCGGACAGCCGGACGAAGAGGGCGTCACCCGCGACGATCACCTGGTGCTCGCGCACCGATCGCTTCGGGTCCGCTCCGCCCAGGGAGACCCGCAGGCCGTGGAAGGGACAGACCAGGCAGCCGTCGGCGAGCTGCCCGCCGTGACCGAGGTGGGCGCCGCGGTGGGGGCAGTCGGCATCGAAGACCCGTACCGCGCCACCGGAGCGGACGGCGACCAGGCGCCGGTCACCGATGTCCAACGGCGATACGTCCTGCGTCAGTTCGGAAAGGAATGCCGGCAGATACCAGCCCGAGTGCACGCTCACCGTCTCACCGTCTCCACTTGCCCGTCTTGCCTGTGGTCCTGATCCCGCACGTCCCGCACGTCCCGCACGTCCCGCACGTCCCGCACGTCCCGCTCGACCCGCTCGTCCCGCTCGACCCGCTCGTCGTTCACCGCGGCCCGCAGCACTTCGGCGGCCGCCCGCTCCCCGCTCGCCAGCGCTCCCTGGATCCAGGGGAGCCGGGTCCCGGTCTCCGTGGCCTCGCCGGCGAAGAAGAGGGTGTCCGCCACGGGCTCCGCCCAGTGCGCCGACGCCTGTTCCGCGCCCAGCAGCGGCGCGGTGAACGCCCCGCCGCTCCACTCGTCGCGGCCCCAGTCCGCGGCGTGCACGGCCTCGACCCGCGCCGTGTCCGCCCAGGGGAGCGCCACCGCGAGCAGCGCCTTCAGCCCCTCGGGCGACTCGGCGGCCGCACGGACCCGGGCGGCCGCGGCGCCCTTGGCCACCACCAGCACCTCGGGGCGGCCACGGCGGCAGGACACGAAGCCGGTGATGCCGTCGGCGTCGAACACCGAGGCCGTCTCGGGCGCCGCGGCGGAGAGCACGACGACGGCGCAGTACGCGTCCCCGGGCCTCAGCTCCCGGGCCGCCCGCTGCTTGTGCCCGGGCAGCTCCTCGATCAGCAGGGAGCCCCGCGCCACCACGGCGGGCGGTACGGCGACCACCGCGCGCCGCGCGCGCAGCACCCCGGCGGGCGTCTCGACCCGGACCTGACCAGCGGTCCACCCGATGGTCCGGACCGGCGAGTCCACCCGTACGTCGAGCCCGGCGGCCAGCTTCCGCGGCAGCCCGGCGAAACCACCCGGTACGAAGAACTCCCCGCGGCCCGCGTCGTCCGACCCGGCGGCGCGGGCGACGGCGCGGGCGCTCAGCTCGGCGGGATCGGCCGCCCACGTCTGGCGGAACCACTCGGCGGCCGCGGCGCGCGCGGCCCCGGTCGCTCCCGCGGCATCGAGCCAGGAGGCGAGCGAGCCGTCGTCCGCCGGCCCGGGCAGGGCTTCGCCCGCCGCCAGCCGTGCTTCCAGCAGCCACGGCGGATGTCCGGTGGCGGCCAGCGCGCCCATCGGACGGGCCACCCGCCCGGCGACGACCCGCGCGGTCCCCGGACGCGGCAGCGCGGGGAGCGCGCCGGAGCCCATCAGGGCGTGCGCGGGGTTGCGGTCACCGTGCACCACCTGGGCGCCGAGCTCCAGTTCGGGCCCGCCGTCGGCCGGCTCGTACGTGTGCACCCGCCCGCCGATCCGGGGCCGGGCCTCCAGCACGACGGTCTCCAGCCCCGCGGCCGCCAGCCGGGACGCGCAGAGCAGCCCGGCGACGCCGGCGCCGATCACGACGACGTCGGTCATGCCGCGCCGCCGTCCTGCGCGGCCAGTGCCAGGGGCAGGGCCGTGAGCCGCCGCGGGATGAGGGTCGCGCCCCAGCGAGGTTCGGGGTCCACGAGCGAGGCGGCCGGGAACCGGGCGGCGAGCCGGGTCAGCAGGACCGCGCCGGCCTGCCGGACGAGGCGCGCGGCCAGGCAGAAGTGCGGGCCGCCGCCGAAGGCGAGGTGGGGGTTCGGGGTCCGGTCGAGGACGAGTTCCCCGGGCCGGTCGAAGACCGCCGGGTCGCGGTTGGCGGCGGCCACCACGGCGAGCACCCGGGAGCCCGCGGGAATCCGGCCGCCGGGCAGTTCGACGTCGCGGACGGTGACCCGCGCGGTGAACGGGATGGGTGCCTCCAGCCGGAGCAGCTCGTCCATGGCCGTCAGCGCGAGGCGCTCGTCGGCGCCGGCGAGGGCCCGCCAGGCCGCCGGCCGGGGCAGCAGCCAGTACAGGGCGTTGCCGATCGCCTCGGCCAGCGGCTGCCAGCCGCCCACCACGCACAGGCCGAGCACGCCGAGCATCTCGTCCCGGGTCAGCCGGGGGTCCGCCGCCAGCCGGGTCATCGGGCACGGCGGGGCCTGCTCCAGGTGCGCGAGGAGGAACCGGTTGAGCTCCCCCATGGCCGCGCGGCCGATCCGGGCGACCGGCGGTGGCGCCATCGGGTCCAGGTTCACGGACACGGCGCGGGCGAGCTGGGTGAAGGTGGCCAGCTGGTCCTCACCGAGGCCGAACAGCCGGGCGAACACGGCCGTGGACAGCGGGCCGCCGATCTGCTCCAGGGCGTCCACGGGCGTGCCCGTGGCGGCGCCGGTCAGCCCCGCCAGCCGGTCCACCAGCGCGTCGGTGTCGGCCACCAGGTCCGCGGCGATCGAGTCCAGGGCGGCGGGCCCGAGCAGCAGTTGCCCGGGCGCCCGCAGCCGCGTGTGGTCGGGCGCGTCCGAGGAGAGCATCGAGACCGGCAGGTCGTCCTCGCGCGCGCGCTCACGCTGGCCCGCGGCGGCGGAGAACGCGGGATCCCGGAGCATGGCCGAGCAGTCGGCGTGCCCGGTGACCAGCCACAGCCGGCTCATGGTGTCGTGGTGCACGGGCGCGTTCGTCCGCAGCCAGTCGTACGCCGGGTACGGGTCGAGCCGCCCCTGCGGGCTGAAGGGATGGGCCACGCGGGCGGGGAGGCTGACAACGGCGGTCACGTCAGTTCTCTTTCGCTCAGGTTCGAAAGGCCGGGCGGCCGGGCGCGGGGCGCTGTGCGGCGGGGCCGGTGCCGCAAGGGCCGGTACCGCAGGGGCTGGTACGGCAGGGCGCGGCGGGGGGCGGGGGCACCCCCCGCCGCGGCAGAGGGGGTGGTCAGCGCACCCGGGGTCCGCGCCAGCCGAAGGTCAGCGCGGTGGCCGCGAGGCAGCCGATCGCCCACAGGCCGAGAACCAGCGCGATGCGGCCCAGTTCCCAGGACCCGGCGGGCTCGACCACCGTGAAGGAGTCCGGCAGGAACACCGAGCGGAAGCCCTGCGCCATCCACTTCACGGGGAAGAGCGCTGCCGTGTTCTGCATCCACACCGGCAGCTTGTCGAAGGGGAAGAAGACCCCGGAGATGAACTGGAGCACCATGAACACCGGGGTGACGATCGCCGGCGCCGACCGGCTGTTGGGGATGGCCGCGCTGTAGGCGAGCCCGGCGAGGGCGCACGCCGCCGTCCCCAGTGCCAGGCACCAGGCGAGGGTGAACCAGCGCTGGCCGGTCTCCGGCAGCGGCAGCGAGAAGAAGGCGACGGCGATCCCGATCAGCAGCACCGTCTCCAGGACGGTGGTGACCACGACGCGTACGAGTTTGCCGATGAAGTACGCGGCCTTCGGCATCGGTGTCATGGCGAGCCGGCGGATCGTGCCGGTGTCCCGCTCGATGGCCACGCTGATGGCGAGTCCGGAGAAGGCGGTGCTCATCACGCCGGCCGCGACGATGCCCGCCATGAAGACCTGGCGGAAGTCCGTGTCGGTCCCCTCGACCTTCCCGGAGAAGATCGAGCCGAACACCAGCAGCAGGAGCACCGGGAAGAAGAGGGTGAAGACCAGGGACTGCTTGTTGCGGAAGAACGCCTTCAGCTCCACGGAGGAGCGGGCGGCGCTCGCCCGCCACAGGCCGGGCGCGCGGCGCCGGGGCTCGGCGGCGGGCACGGCGGCGGCTGAGGTGCGGTCGGCACCGGCCGCGCTCTCGCTGTGAGTCCGGGTCTGGGTCTCGGTCTCGGTCTCGGTCTCGCCGGACGGGATCTCGGCGACCTTGGAGGGAGTCACGCGCTGGCCTCCTCTGCTTCGGGGCGGACGGCCGGGGCGTGGGCGTGCCGGTCGATCAGTTCCAGGTAGATCTCTTCGAGGGTCGGCCGGTACACCCGCAGTTCGGGCAGTTCGGGGACGCCGGCCTCGCGCGCCCACGGCAGCAGCAGGGCCAGCAGTTCGGAGGGGGCCGAGGTGCGCAGGCACACCGTCTGGGTGGTCTGCGGGACTTCCGTGGTGCCGGGGGGCAGCGGCGGCAGGGGCAGCGCCGCCAAGGCCGGCGGGCACCGGAAGGACACGGTGGCCGGCGTACGGTCGCGGCCGCCGAACTGGGCGAGCGGCCCGCACTCCACCATGCGCCCGCCGACGATCACCCCGGCGCGCTGGGCCAGTTCCTCGGCCTCGTCCAGGTAGTGCGTGGTGAGCACGGTGGTGCGGCCCCGCTCCGCGAAGTACCGCACCAGGTCCCAGGCTTCGCGCCGGGCCACGGGGTCGAGCCCGGTGGTCGGCTCGTCCAGGAAGATCAGATCGGGGTCGCCGATCACGCCGACGGCCACGTCGAGGCGACGCTGCTGCCCTCCGGAGAGGGCGACCGTCTGCTTGGCGCGGTGCGGACCCAGGCCGACCATGTCGAGCACCTGGTCCACGGGCAGTGGAGCGGGGTACATGGCGGCGAAGTGCTGTACCACCTCACGGACCGTCAGGTCCGTGTAAGCACCGGTGGACTGGGGCACCACACCGATCCGGGCGCGCCACTCCCTCGGGTCCTCGGCCGGATCAGAGCCGAGGACCCGTACTTCTCCGCTGGTACGACGTCGTACGCCCGTGAGGATCTCGACGGTCGTACTCTTGCCTGCGCCGTTCGGCCCGAGCAGTGCGAAGACCTCGCCCCGACGGATGTCGAGGTCCAGGTCCCGCACCGCGTAGGCGTCGCCGTAGCGCTTGGTCAGGCCGGTGGCGGTGACGGCAGGCAGCTCTGCCTGGGCAGTTGGCATGTGTCGCTCCAGCGAAGTGGGGGTGGTGCGAGCGCTGCGATCAGGTGCAGCAGCAGCACGGGCAGCAGCAGTAGTTGCAGCCCGCGGCGACGTCGGACAGGTCGCCCTCGCTGAGCTCCGCGGCGTCGACCGCCGGGGTCTCGGGGATGTGGAACTCGTAGCGGCCCGTCTCCAGGCCGGCCTCCCAGAGGGCGACCTGGACGTCCAGGTTGCCGTCCTGGGTGCCCTCGGGAGCCTGGGTGACGATGACGATCTCGGCGTCCGCGGGCAGCTCCAGGCCGGACTCGGCCAGCGCCGTGCGGGGCTCGGACTGGAGTCGGGCGGCGAAGCCCTCGTCCGACCAGGCGCTGATGAGCACCCGGGTGTATGCGTTGACGAACTCAGCGCGCTGCTGAGGGTCGAGCGCCATGTCGATCTCCCTTTTCAGTCCTGCTTGGGTGTTTGTGGGGCTGCTGGCCGGCGGCTGGCTAAACATTCACACGGCTCCGGTGATCCCGCCAAGACTGAAAAAGACTTAATGCGGACGGCTCTTCGGATCTGAGTATTCCCGGTCTCCGGCCTAAGCATTGAGGCCCGTAAAGCAGAGCGTTACAGTTGCGCGACTACACGTTTCCGGATGACCTGACCTGCCACAACAGGGTCGCATGTCAACGCGCGCGCACAACCCGAAAACATGGCGCGAAGGCATCCCGGGAACTCATGACGCAATTACGTACGACGAATACGTACACCGCTTACGTATATCCACGAGACCGTTCATACGTAATCGGTGCGCGTGCGAGAACAGCGTGTTCTGACGAATGCGGACCGCCCACCCCGGCGGCCGAACAACGGAGGTACGAGTGACGCCCACCCCTGAGGGCCCGGTGCTGCCACCGGGTCCGGCCGGTCCGGTGGACATGGAACGGATGCGCCGCGATCCCCTCGCCTTCGTCACCGAGATGGCCAGGCGGTACGGCGACATCACCCGCCACGTCAGCGACGGCGAGCCCGTGGTCATGCTCAACCGGCCCGACCTCGCCCGGCACGTGCTCAAGGACAACTTCGCCAACTACACGAAGGTGAACACGCCCGACGACCACATGCTGCGCCCGCTGCTGGGCAACGGCCTGCTCACCAGCGACGGCGAGGAGTGGGCCAGGCAGCGGAAGTTGTGCGCCCCCGCCTTCCGGCGCAGCGAGGTCAGCTCCTTCGACGGGATCATCACCGAGGAGACCGCGGGCCTGCTGGAACGCTGGCAGCAGGCGATGGGCGACGGCGCTCCCGTCTCGGTGGACCACCACCTGACCTCGCTGACCCTGTCCATCCTGACCCGCGCGGTGCTGGGCGTGGACCTGGGCGCGGCGGGCGAGGGCTTCGGCCGCTCGGTGGACGCCGTCAACCGCTTCATGGGCCACTACGTACCGGACCCGGATCCCGACCCGGCGGACACGGCACTGCGCAGGCAGGGATACGTACAGGCCCGCGCCTTCCTGCACACGGTCTCCCGTACGGTCATCGCGGCCCGCCGCACCACCATGGGCGGCGCGGACCCGCACGCGCCGCAGCCCGGCGGAAAGTCCACCGGCGCCCTGCTGGACAGCATGCTCGACGAGCTGAGCGACACCGACCTGCGCGACCAGGTCCTCACCCTGATCATGGCCGGCCACGAGACCACCGCCAAGGCCCTGGCCTGGACGCTCTACCTCCTGGACCAGCACCCGGACGAGGCGGCCACCGTCCGCGAGGAGGTCGATCGCGTACTCGGCGGCCGCGTCCCCACCGCCGCCGACCTGGCCGACCTGCCGCGCTGCCGGCAGGCCGTCGAGGAGGCCATGCGGCTCTATCCGCCGGTCTGGCTGATCTCCCGGCGTGCGACGGGCCCGGACACCATCGAGGGGTACGACATCCCCGCGGGCACCCTGGTCTGCGTCAGCCAGTGGGTGCTGCACCGGCACCCCGACTACTGGGACCGCCCCGACGCGTACGTACCCGGCCGGTTCGACGGACCGGACCTGCCCAGCCACCTCTACCTCCCCTTCGGCGGCGGCGAGCGCACGTGCATCGGCATGCACCTCGCCCTGATCGAGGCGGTGCTGGTGCTGGCCATGCTCACCCAGGCCGTCCGCCTGGAGGTCGAGCCCGGGTTCACCGTCGAGCCCGAAGCGCTGGTGACCCTGCGCCCCAAGCACGGAATGCGGATGAAGGTGAGCGCCCGATGAGCAGCACCACGACCACGACGACTTCGGCGACCACGACGGCTCGTGCCGCCGGCTCGTACGACCCGGCGAGGACCACCTCGGGCGGGCTGGCCGGGGAACTCGCCCGGCTCGAAACGCAGGCGGAGCTGTCGTTCCCCGAAGAGCTCCGCCTGCTCCGCGAGTTGGGTGTGACCGGGACCGGCGGCCCGCTGATCGAGGTGGGAGCGGGGTCCGGCGCCGTCACCCGCCGACTGCGCGCGGCCCTGCCGGAACTCCCCCTGATCGCGGTCGACATCGACGGCGACCTGCTGGCCCACGCCGACGGGGCCGGCGCCGAACTCGTCACCGCGGACGCCGCCGCGCTCCCCATGGAGACGGGCAGCGCGGGATACGTACTCCTGCGGTACGTGGTCCAGCACCTGTCCGACCCCCTACCTGCCCTCGCCGAGGCCCGGCGGGTGCTGCGCCCCGGCGGCCGGATCCTGGTGACCGAGGTCGACGCCTCCTGCTGGGGGCTGGCCGACCCCTGGTACCCGGAGCTGGCCGGGGTCCACGCGAAGCTCTCGGCGAGCCAGGAGTCCGCGGGCGGCGACCGGACCGTCGGCCGCCGGCTGACCAGGCTGCTCGCCGCGGCCGGCTTCGACGACATCGCGCTGCGCCCCTTCGCCACCACGAGCGACGGCCGCCCCATGGAGGACTTCGCCCCGCACCTCGGGCCCGGCAGGCTCCAGCCGCTGGTGGCCTCCGGCGCCCTCACCCTCGCGGAGTTCGCCCTGGCGGCGGACCGCTGGAACCGCTTCAAGGCCGACCCCGAGGCGTGGGTGATGCTCCTCGGCTTCACGGCCGCGGGCACCGCCCCGTAGCCCCCACAGCCCCACCCGTAGACCCCCGTCCCATCGACCCCGACCCCCCACCCCAGAACAGGAACCCGAGAGCGGCATGAATCCCAAGGTCAAGATCTTCATCACCATCTTCTGCTACATCAGCGGAGTCATGGGCATCGTCACCGCGGTGGTCAACGCGAGCCAGAAGCCCGCCGAGACCACCTCGGCGATCGTCGCCGGCGTGCTCGGTGTCGCCTTCCTCTTCGCCGGCCTGGCGCTGAGCCGCAAGCCCCACCACTGACCGCGGTACCGAGCGGTTCCTGTGGCAGTCGTCGCGTCGCGGCGACTGCCACAGCCGTGTCGGCCACCACACACACCGATTGACGAGGCCCGGGGGACATGACCAGTCATCAGTTGCAATTCCTCTTCATCGACATCGCACTCGTCCTCGGCATGGCGCGGGGGCTCGGACACCTGGCGACGCGGGTCGGGCAGCCCGCCGTCATCGGGGAGATCATCGCCGGCGTCCTGCTGGGTCCGACGCTGCTCGGGGGCCCGCTGAGCGAGACGCTGCTGCCCGCCGAGGTACGTCCGATGCTCGCCGGGATGGCCAACCTCGGCGTCGCGCTGTTCATGTTCGCGGTCGGTCTGGAGATCGACGGCGCCACGCTCCGGGGCAACGGCCGGGTGACCGCGGCCGCGGCCATCGGCTCGTCGGCCGTGCCGTTCCTCCTCGGCATCGGGCTGGCCTTCGTCCTCATGCGCGGTCACGAGAGCGCCGACAGCGCGGCGTTCGTCGTCTTCATCGGACTGTCCGTCTCGGTCACCGCGTTCCCGGTACTGGCCCGCATCCTCACCGACCGGGGACTGAGCCGGACCGCGGTGGGCGCGATCGCCCTGGCCACGGCGGCGGTCGTCGACGTGGTCGCCTGGGCGGCACTCGCCGGGGTCAACGCCTCCGTCGGCGCCGGGGACGGCCACTGGCGGGTCCTTCTCGTCCTCCCCTACCTGCTGGTCATGCTCTTCGCGGTGCGGCCCCTGCTGCGCCGGTACCTGGCGCCCGGCGGCGAGGCGAAGCCCTTCACCCCGCTCCGCTTCGCGGTCGTCCTGACGGGGGCGCTGCTGTCGGCCGCCGCCACCGAGGCCATGGGCATGCACCACATCTTCGGCGCGTTCCTCTTCGGCCTGGTCCTGCCCCGGGAGGGGACGCGGGCGCTGCGCGAGGACCTCCACGAACGCACGGGCCATCTCACGGGACTGCTGCTGCCCGTCTACTTCGTGGTCGCCGGGTTCCAGGTGAACCTGGGCGGCATCGGCCTGCCCGGGCTCGCGGAACTCGCCCTGATCATGTTGGTGGCCGTCGGGGGCAAGTTCGGCGGCACCTACCTCGCCGCCCGCTCCCAGAAGCTCCCGCACGCCTCCGCCGCGACCCTGGCGTCCCTGATGAACACCCGGGGACTCACCGAGCTGGTGATCCTCGGAGTCGGGCTCGAACTGGGCCTGCTGGACGGGTCCCTGTACTCGATGATGGTGGTCATGGCAGTGGTCACCACCATGATGACCGGCCCGCTGGTGTCCCGTTTCCACCCCAAGGCGCCCGCGCCCCGGGACCGGGTGGCCACGCCCACGGCGTCGGTCTAGGGAGTGTCGGCCGGAGGCTCGTGGAGTGCGGCGAGTTCGGCGCGGATCAGGTCGACGAACGCGGCGCTGAGGCCCGGTTCCGTGCCGCGGGAGGCGGCCGTGGCGTCGAGGTAGTTGAGGACCTCGTTGACCGTGGAGAAGGGGCCGACCGGGCGGAGCAGCCAGAGGCGGCCCTGGGGACGGGGCGGGAGGCCGAGGGCGGCGAGGACCGTATCGGTCTCGCCGTCGAGCTCGCGGAGGTCCGCCTCGGGGAGCGGGGCGCATTCCACCCCGGTGACGTGGCCGTGGCCGTCCAGTGAGGTCTCCACCGCCCAGTGCGTGGAGCGGTCCGGGATCCAGGTGCGAGCCGCCGCGGGCCAGACGTACGGGAGGAACGCCCAGCGCAGTTCCTCGGGCGCCGGCTCCCACCCGAGCGCCTCCAGCTCCCGGATCTCGGGCAGCCGGTCCGGCTCCAGTTCGCTGCGGCCGGTGCGCCGCAGTGCGAGCGGGTGCGGTGCTCCGCCCTCGTCCCACGACATCTCGTCCCACGACATGCGGGCACGCTATCCGACGCGGTAGCGGATGTGGGTGACCTGCGGGGTGGCGACCGTACGGTCCGGGGTGAGGCGGACGGAAGGGTCGACGCCGTCGAAGAGACGGGTGCCGGAGCCCAGGAGGATCGGGGCGAGGTGGATCTCCAGTTCGTCGACGAGACCGGCGTTGAGGCAGGTGCGGACGGTCTCCGCTCCGCCCGAGATCTGGACGTCCTTGCCGCCGGCCGCCTCCCGGGCCGCCGCGAGGGCCGCTTCCGGCCCGTCGGTGACGAAGTGGAAGGTCGTGCCGCCCTGGCGGACCCACGGTTCGCGCGGGGCGTGGGTCAGGACGAAGACGGGCGCCCGGAAGGGCGGCGGGTCCGGCCAGCCGAGCTCGCCCTCCGCGAACATCCGGCGGCCCATGACGTAGGCGCCGGTCCGGGCGAAGTTCTCCTCGACGAGCTCGGCCGAGGCATTGTGCTCGCCGCTGCCGCCCGGAAGGCCCTGCCGCTCGCGCCAGGCGTCGATCTCGAACACCCAGCGGTGGATCGTGAGCCCGCCGTCCCCGAGGGGGTTGCCGGGGCGGGCGTTCGGGCCGGCCATGAAGCCGTCCAGGGTGGTTCCGACGGACGCGAATACGGTGCTCATACGGGGAACTCCCTCAGCAGCGCGGCCGGGCGGGATGCGGCGCGGATACGAACCGCCGCCCCTGCACATGTGGACGATGTCCACTTCCCACGCTTAGGCTATGCCCGGAAGTAAACGCTGTCCACATCTCAGAGAAGAAGCTCATGTCCTCAACGACACCGGACACCGGTCCACCCGCGAAGCGCAGTACGTACCGGCACGGCAACCTCCGCAACGCCCTCCTCGACGCGGCGCTGGAGCTGGCCCGCGAGGGCGGCCCCGACGCCGTCTCGCTGCGCGAGGTCACCCGGCGTGCCGGGGTCTCGCCCAACGCCGCGTACCGGCACTTCGCCGACCGCGCGGCCCTGGTGCACGGGGTCTCGCAGGCGGCCATGGCCCGGGTGGCGCTCACGATGGAGGACGAGATCGCGCGGGCGACCACCGGCGCGGCCCCCGCGGGCGCGGCCCCCACCGACGCGGGCCCCACCGACGCGGGCCCCACCGACGACGCGGCCGTCGCCCGCGCGCGCTTCCGCGCCGTCGGGACGGGGTACGTCCGCTTCGCCGTGACCGAACCGGGGCTCTTCCGCACCGCGTTCCACGTCCCGGCCGACATGACCTACGCCACCGACACCACCGCCGCCGGGGCAGGCGGGCTGACCCCCTTCGAACTGCTGGGCGCCGCCCTGGACGACCTCGTGGAGACGGGCCTGCTGCCCGCCGAACGCCGCCCGGGCGCGGAGTTCCTCGCCTGGTCGGCCGTGCACGGACTGGCGGTCCTGATGATCGACGGTCCCCTCCGCGGAGTCACCGAGGCCCAGGCCCACGACGCCGGCCAGGACCTGATCGGCATGATCGAGCGCGGCCTCTGACAGCCGTCGCTCAGCCCTGCCGGCCGAACCGGTCCAGCGGGTTCGCCGCGATCCGGGTGGCCGCGCCGCCCGCGACGTAGGCGGCCGCCGCGCACTCGGGCTTGCGCTTCGCCTGGTCCTCGACCAGCGCGAGGAAGGAGGCGCCGAAGTCGCCCCGCGGGTACGCGGCGAGCAGGTCGGCCGTGAACGACGGGTCGAACTCGGTGACGCGCAGGCCCGATACGTCGGCGCTCGTACCGACCTGGAGGAGGTGGCTCTCCACGTCCTCGGCCGCGCTCACGTCGTCCCGCATGTGCAGGACGATCACTTCCGCGGCGCGGGCCCGGCGGGCGGCCGGCCAGCCCAGGCCCGCCGTCAGGACGCGCGCGACATGGCCGCCCGCCTCCTCGAAGGGGAGGCTGTGACTGTCGAACGGCGCGGTCAGGCCCAGGTCGTGGACCAGGGCCGACACGTAGAGGAGCTCCTCGTCGTACGCCAGGCCGTGCGCGTCCGCGTACCGCGCGCCGAAGGCGTACGAGCGGACCGAGTGGTGGAGGAGGTCCGCGTCCGCGTACTCCGACGCGATCTCCAGGGCGGCCCGGGCTGAAGGGGTGTCAAGCGTCCATGTCATGGGGCGTCAGCGTAGGCTCCGGCCGAAGTCGACCTCCGACGGGGGCTCCCCCGGCCAGTACAGGCGGGCCGGGGCGGGCGGGGTCTCGGCGACGACGGTGCCGCGCGAGACGACGTACCGCGGGCGGACCTGGCGGCGGAGCGCCTCCTCCGGCGTCGGGGCCGGCAGCAGGACGAAGGAGGCGGGGGCGCCCGCCGTGATGCCGTACTCCGTGTCCGGCAGGCCCAGGACCCGCGCCGCGCGCTCCGTCACCATCGAGAAGGCCAGAGGGATCTCGTCCGCCCCGGTGAGCTGGGCGGCGTACAGCCCGACCAGGGCGGTCTGGAGCGGGTTGCCGGTGCCGAGCGCGTTCCACGGGTCCATCACGTCGTCGTGGCCGAAGGCCACGTTGACCCCCGCCGCCAGCATCTCCTTGACCTGGGTGAGGCCGCGCCGCTTGGGATAGGCGTCGAAGCGGCCCTGGAGGTTGAGGTTGGCGAAGGGGTTGGAGACCAGGTTGATGCCGGAACGGGCCAGCAGGCGCTGGAGTTTGAAGCTGTACGCGCCGTTGTAGGAGCCCATCGCCGTCGTATGGGAGGCCGTGGCGCGCTCGCGTAGGCCGGAGCGCAGCGCGAGGGTGGCCAGCACCTCCACGAAACGGGACTGCTCGTCGTCGATCTCGTCGCAGTGGGCGTCCACCCGCAGGCCGTGCTCCTCGGCCAGCGCGAAGGCCGTCCGCAGCGAGGCCACGCCGTCCTCGCGGGTGTCCTCGAAGTGCGGGATGGCGCCGACGACGTCCGCGCCGCGCGCGACCGCCTCGCGCAGCAGTGCCTCGCCGCCGGGGAAGGAGACGATCCCCTCCTGCGGGAAGGCCACGATCTGCAGGGTCATGACGTCCCGGACCCGGTCGCGCACTTCGAGCAGCGCGTCGAGCGCGGTGAGGGCCGGGTCGGTGATGTCGCAGTGGGTGCGGACGTGCAGCACCCCCTGCGCCGCCTGCCAGCGCAGCACCTCGGTGGCCCGCGCGAGCACGTCCTCGCGGGTCAGGGTCTGCTTGCGCTCGCTCCAGCGGGCGATGCCCTCCCAGAGGGTGCCGGAGACGTTGGGGCGCGGTTCCCCTGCGGTCAGGGCCGTGTCGAGGTGGATGTGCGGCTCGACGAAGGGCGCGGTGAGGAGGCAGCCGTGGGCCTCGATCAGGGTGCCGGTGGCCGGCGGCTCCTTCTGGTCGTCGTACGGGACCACCCGCGCGATCCGGCCGTCCTCGGCGACCTCCACGTCGGACAGGCCATCGGTGTGGAGCAGCCGGGCGCCCCGGACGATCATCCGCATGCGGCCACCGTAGGCCTTGTCCGGGCGATCTCCGAGGACCTCCGCTCGCCTCCCGGACTCAGCCGCGCTTGGCCTGAGCCTTCTGCTGCATGCCCCGCGTCTTCGCGGAGAGCGACTGCGCGTCCCTGACCGCGGCCTTGGCGCGCGCCTCGGCCGCCGTGTTCTTCGCCATCGCGCGTTCGGAGTCCTCGTGGGCATGGTGGCCGTGGTGACCGGTGCGAGCCTTCTTCGCCATGATCGTTCCTCCTTGGACTACGGGTTCCACTGTGCGCCCGTACGGAGCAGTCGGCATCCCGGCGGCCGCTGCGGCCACAATGGGCGCATGACCAGCGACAGCGAGATCACCCCCGAGATGCCCGACTGGGAGAAGCGGTTTCGGGCGCCGCGCGTCGGGCTGCCCGACTGGGCGGAGGACGCCCCGGACCGTTCGCTCTTCGTCTCCAACGCGACCGGGACCTTCGAGCTCTACGCCTGGGACCGCGCCACCGGCGCCCAGCGGCAGGCCACCGACCGCCCCAACGGGACCACCGACGGCGCCCTCTCCCCCGACGGCGAGTGGATCTGGTGGTTCTCCGACACCGACGGCGACGAGTTCGGCACCTGGGTGCGCCAGCCCTTCGCGGGCGGCCCCGACGAGCCGGCCACCCCGGGCCTGGAGCCCTCCTACCCCGCCGGGCTCGCCATCGGGCGGGACGGCACGGCGGTCGTCGGACGCTCCACGGACGAGGAGGGCTCGACGATCCACGTCGTACGCCCCGACGGCTCGGCGCCCTCCGTGATCTACCGGCACCGGGAGTCCGCCGGGGTCGGCGACCTGTCCCGCGACGGGACGCTGGTCGCCGTCGAGCACACCGAGCACGGCGACGCGATGCACTCCGCCCTGCGCGTGCTCACCCTCGACGGGACCACCGTCGCCGACCTCGACGACTCCCGGGGCGGGACCGAGGAGCTGGGCCTGGAGGTACTGGGCTTCGCGCCGGTCGCGGGCGACACCCGGCTGCTGGTCGGCCACCAGCGGCGCGGCCGCTGGGAGCCGATGGTCTGGGACGTGGCCACCGGCGCCGAGGAGGAACTCGCCGTCGACCTGCCCGGCGACGTCAGCGCCGAGTGGTACCCGGACGGCTCCGCCCTGCTGGTCGCGCACAGCTTCGAGGCGCGCAGCGAGCTCTGGCGCTACGACCTGGCCGCGCGGGAGCTCATGCGCGTGGACACGCCGCCGGGGACGGTATCGGGTGCGACGGCGCGCCCCGACGGGGCCGTCGAGTACCAGTGGTCCTCGGCGGCCGAGCCCGCGGCCGTACGGTCCACCGCGGGCGGGATCGTCCTGGACCCTCCCCCAGCTACCGCTGGGGGGACCCCCAGGCTCCGGCCGCCCGGCTCGGTACCGGTGGAGGACGCGTGGGTGGAGGGCCCCGGCGGGCGGATCCACGCCCTCGCGCAGCGGCCGACGGGCCACGGCGACGGGCCCTTCCCGACGGTCTTCGAGATCCACGGCGGGCCCACCTGGCACGACAGCGACGCCTTCGCGGCGACCCCGGCGGCCTGGCTGGACCACGGCTTCGCGGTCGTGCGGGTCAACTACCGGGGCTCGACCGGCTACGGCCGCGAGTGGACGGATGCCCTCAAGCACCGGGTCGGCCTGATCGAGCTGGAGGACATCGCGGCGGTCCGGGAGTGGGCGGTGGCCTCCGGCCTCGCCGACCCGGCGCGCCTGGTGCTGTCGGGCGGCTCCTGGGGCGGCTACCTGACGCTGCTGGGGCTGGGCACGCAGCCGGACGCCTGGGCGGTGGGCCTGGCCGCCGTACCGGTCGCGGACTACGTGACGGCCTACCACGACGAGATGGAGGCGCTGAAGTCCCTGGACCGCACCCTCTTCGGCGGTACGCCGGAGGAGGTCCCGGACCGCTTCGAGGCGTCCTCGCCGCTGACGTACGTGGACCGGGTGACGGCTCCCGTCCACATCGCGGCGGGCGTCAACGACCCGCGCTGCCCGATCCGCCAGATCGACAACTACGTGGACCGGCTGGCGGCGCGCGGGGCGGTGCACGAGGTGTACCGGTACGACGCCGGGCACGGCTCCCTGGTCGTGGAGGAGCGGATCAAGCAGGTCCGGATGGAGCTGGAGTTCGCGCTGAAGCATCTGCCGCGCTGACTCCCCCAGCTACCGCTGGGAGGGGCCCCCACCCGGCGGGAAGGCCGGTGCACCCCCGTACGGTGGTGGGGTGCACCGGTTTCTCCTGACCCCGCGCTGGTGGGGGATCAACGTCTTCGTCGCGCTCGCCGTTCCCTTCTGCCTGTTCATGGGGTCCTGGCAGCTCGGCCGGTTCGAGGACCGCGTCGACAGCCACCGGGAGGCGACCGCCGAGCGGCCCGCCGACCAGGCGCCCGAGCCGCTGGAATCGCTCCTCCCGGTGGACAAGAGGACCTCCGGAAGGCTCGCCTCCACCTCCGGTGAGTACGGCGAACAGCTGCTGGTCCCCGAGCGGCGCCTCGACGGCGCGACCGGCTTCTACGTCCTGACCCTGCTGAAGACCGACTCCGGCAAGGCCGTCCCGGTGGTCCGGGGCTGGCTGCCGGGGGCGGCCGACCCGGCGAAGGCCCCGGCCGCGCCGGCCGGCCGGGTCGAGGTCACCGGCGCGCTCCAGTCCTCGGAGAACTCCGGCACGAAGGGCGTCCACGCCCAGGGCGGCCTCCCGGCCGGGCAGCTCGGGGTCATCGGGGCCGCCTCACTGGTCAACCTCGTCCCGTACGACCTGTACGACGCCTGGCTGACCGTGCAGACCCCCTCCGACGGGCTGACCCCGGTGCCCGCGCAGGCCCCGAACGGCACCGGGCTCGACCTGAAGGCCTTCCAGAACCTCGGCTACACCGGCGAGTGGTTCGTCTTCGTCGCCTTCGTGCTCTTCATGTGGGTCCGCCTCTACCGCCGCGAGCTCGAAACCCTCCGCGACACGGAGGCGGGGCTCCTGCCCGCGGAGACGGCGACGACGGCGGCCTGAAAGCCCTGCCGCCGGGCTACGGCTTGGGTGCTTCCACCGGGATCGCCCCCGTGCGGTACACCGTGCCGGCGCACGCCTCGGGGATCGTCGTCTGCGTGGTCGGGGACCCCGCCTGCGGCGTGTGGGACACCGCCACGCCGGCCGACGCCGGAGTCGTGGTGTCCGTCCGCGGCTCGGGCGCGTCCGCCGCGGTCCCGGAGGCCCCCGCCGCGTCGCCGGACTGGCCCGGCGGCTTGGAGCCCGTCTCCGTGGTCGGTGCGGGGCACGCCTCCCCCGACGGCACGAACGCGAACTGGACCTCGTACGCGGTGTTCGGCTGGAGCACCAGCACCGGCGCCTCCGCCGACGGATCGGGCAGCAGCCCGCTCGCCGGGTCCCCCGCCGTGTGGCCGACCACGGTGACCCCGGCGCCCGGCCCGGTCGCCGTACCGGCCGCGGCGGCCGCCGTGACGGTGTCCGGGCCGGTGACGGCGCAGCCGCGCGCCGAGACGTTGGTGACCTTGAAACTGCCGTACACCTTGCCGTCGGCACGCGGGGCGCGGGCAGAGCCCACCACCCCCAGCTGCTCGGCGCCGCACCCGGGCGCCCCCGCCGCGGATGCCGGCGGCTGCGGGCCCGTGCCCGCCGCCGGAGCCGGGCCGGTGCCGGTCGGACCGGCCGTCACGCCCCCGGTCGGGGCGCCGGCCGCCGCCGGGTCCGGCTGCCCGGTGGCGCCGCCCGCTTCGGGGGCGCCTCCCGCGGAGCGGGTGGACCTGGGCTGGGCCCCGGCGCCGTTCTGGTGCGGGTCGGACGGCACGGCGGCCGGCTTCCCGCCGGGCTCCCCGTGCCCGGCCATGGCCGAGTGGTCGGTGGCGGTGCCCTCCGCGGCCGTCATGTGCAGCGCGGCCGGGATCGCCGTCCCGGCGAGCAGGGCCACGGCCGCGGCGCCGACGTAGACCTGCCGCTTGAGGGTCCGGCGCGCGGGGACGGCGTACCGCAGCCGCTCCAGCGCGCCCTCGGAGGGCTCCAGGCCCTCGACGGCCCCGCGCAGCAGGCCCCGCAGTGCCTGTTCCTCGCTCGCCCCGCCCTGCGGAGTGTGGTCGTCCATCATGACTGCGCAGCCTCCATCGCCACCCGCAGCGCGGCAATGCCCCGCGATCCGTACGCCTTCACCGAGCCGAGTGACACCCCGAGCGTCTCGGCTACCTGGGCTTCCGTCATGTCCGCGAAGTAACGCAGCACGAGCACCTCTCGCTGGCGGCGCTGGAGTCCGCGCATCGCCTTGATCAGATCGTCCCGCTCCAGCTGGTCGTACGCGCCTTCCTCGGCGCTCGCCATGTCCGGCATCGGCTTCGACAGCAGCTTGAGGCCGAGGATGCGCCGGCGCAGGGCGGACCGGGAGAGGTTCACGACGGTCTGGCGCAGGTACGCCAGCGTCTTGTCGCGGTCGCGCACCCGGTTCCGGGCCGAGTGCACGCGGATGAACGCCTCCTGGACCACGTCCTCGCAGGAGGCGGTGTCGTCGAGGAGCAGCGCGGCGAGGCCCAGGAGCGAGCGGTAGTGCGCCTGGTAGGTCTCCGTGAGGTGGTCGACGGTGGTGCCGGCCACGACCTCGGCCACCGGCTCGGTCACCGCATCGGCCACCGCATCGGTCACCGCATCGGCAGCCACGTCGGACGCGGCCCCGGTCACCGCCTCGGACGTCTCGTCTCTGCCGCTCCCGACCTCGTCAGCGCTGTCGCGCGGCGCGGGCACGCGGCCGCCCCGGGTCGGTGCGGCGGCCCGTACGGGCGCCTCGGACGGCCCCGTCGGCGGGACGGGAACGATCACGGGGAGACCGTCGCCGGGCGCGCGGGAACTCCGGCGCGGCGGGATGATCCCGATGCGCGCCGGTACGACGGCCAATTCGAGCAGTGCCTCTGCCACGCCTGTTGGACACGCGTCCCCCCGTCAGGGTTGTACGCGCGAGGCAGCCTCACCAGCAATATCCCCATTGCCCTCATGCGTACCCGCTCTTCCCGATTGCCCCGTTTTTCGAGACGGCAGTCGGGCCATCACCTTGATCAAGGGATCAGCACCGATCCTACAAAGCGAATTACGCAGATTCACCCGCGATCAGTTCCGCGATCTGAGTGGCATTGAGAGCCGCGCCCTTGCGGAGATTGTCGGCGCACACGAAGAACTCCAGCGAGCGCCGGTCGTCGAGCGAGGCCCGCACCCGCCCCACCCAGGCCGGATCCGTGCCGACGGCGTCCGCCGGGGTCGGGAACTCCCCCGCCGCCGGGTCGTCCACGAGGACCACGCCGGGCGCGGCCTCCAGGATCTCGCGGGTGTGCGGGGCGTCCACCTCGTGCTCGAACCGGGCCCGCACGGTCAGGGAATGCCCGGTCAGCACCGGAACCTGTACGCAGGTCACGGCGATCGGCAGCTCCGCCAGGTCCAGGATCCGGCGGGTCTCCGCCCGCACGGCCAGCTCGTGCGAGGACCAGCCGTCCTCGCGCAGCTCACCGGACCACGGCACGACGTTGAGGGCCAGCGGAGCCGCGAAGGGCCCGGTGTCCTCGCCCACGGCCCGGCGGACGTCCCCGGGCTGCTCCCCGAGGGAGGTCCCGGCGACCAGCGACAGCTGGCGGCGCAGCACCTCGGATCCGGCCCGGCCGGCGGCGCCGGCGGCCTGGTACGAGGAGACGGCCAGCTCGGCCAGGGAGTACTCGGCGTGCAGCGCGCCCAGCGCCGCGATCATCGCGGCGGTCACGCAGTCGGGGCCGGCGACGATGCCGCGCGGCCGGATCCGTACGGCGTGCCCGTTGACCTCGGGCACCACCAGCGGCACCTCGGGATCCTCCCGGAAGGCGGCGGACTGGTCCACGACGACGGCCCCGCGCGCGGTGACGACGGGGGCCCAGCGGGCCGAGACCTCGGCCGGGGTGAGGAAGATCGCGACGTCGCCCTCACCGAGGCCGTCGAAGGCGTCCTCGGTGAGGGCGAGCACCTCGCTCTCCTCCGCACGGACGGCCAGCACCCGGCCGGCCGAGCGCGCGGAGGCGATCAGGCGTATGTCGCCCCAGACGTCCGCCCGCTGGGACAGGATCTGGAGCAGGACGGAGCCGACGGCTCCGGTCGCCCCGACCACGGCGAGCGCCGGGCCGGAGGACCGGGCTCGGGTCATCGTCCGGTGCCTCCGTAGACGACGGCCTCGTCGCTGTCGGAGTCGAGGCCGAAGGCCGTGTGCACGGCGCGGACGGCCTCGTTGACGTCGTCCTGGCGGGTCACGACCGAGATGCGGATCTCGGAGGTCGAGATCAGCTCGATGTTGACGCCCGCGTCGGACAGCGCCTGGAAGAACGAGGCGGTGACGCCCGGGTTCGTCTTCATGCCCGCGCCGACCAGGGAGATCTTGCCGATCTGGTCGTCGTAGCGCAGGGAGTCGAAGCCGATCTGGCCCTTCGCCTTCTCCAGGGCGTCGATGGCCTTGTGGCCCTCGGTCTTGGGGAGGGTGAAGGAGATGTCGGTGAGGCCGGTCGAGGCCGCCGACACGTTCTGCACGATCATGTCGATGTTGATCTCGGCGTCCGCGATGGCGCGGAAGATCGCCGCGGCCTCACCCGGCTTGTCCGGGACGCCGACGACCGTGATCTTGGCTTCGGAGACGTCGTGAGCGACTCCGGAGATGATGGCGTGCTCCACCTGCTCGTCCCCTTGCGGATTCTCGTTGCTGACCCACGTGCCCGGCAGTCCCGAGAAGGACGAGCGGACGTGGATCGGGATGTTGTATCGGCGTGCGTACTCGACACAGCGGTGCAGCAGCACCTTGGAACCGGAGGCGGCGAGCTCCAGCATGTCCTCGGAAGAGATCCAGTCGATCTTCTTCGCCTTCTTCACGACGCGGGGGTCCGCGGTGAAGACGCCGTCGACGTCGGTGTAGATCTCGCAGACCTCGGCGTCCAGCGCCGCGGCGAGCGCGACGGCGGTGGTGTCCGAGCCGCCCCGGCCGAGGGTGGTGATGTCCTTGGAGTCCGCGGACACGCCCTGGAAGCCGGCGACGATGGCGATGTTGCCCTCGTCCAGCGCGGTGCGGATACGGCCCGGCGTGACATCGATGATGCGCGCTTTGTTGTGGACCGAGTCGGTGATCACGCCTGCCTGGCTACCGGTGAACGACTGGGCCTCGTGGCCCAGGTTTTTGATCGCCATGGCCAGCAGGGCCATGGAGATCCGCTCTCCGGCGGTCAGCAGCATGTCGAATTCGCGTCCGGCAGGCATCGGAGACACCTGCTCGGCGAGATCGATCAGCTCGTCCGTCGTGTCGCCCATCGCGGATACCACGACGACCACCTGGTGGCCGTTCTTCTTGGCATCCACGATCCGCTTGGCGACGCGCTTGATGCCCTCGGCATCGGCTACGGAGGAGCCTCCGTACTTCTGCACGACAAGGCCCACGTGCGCTCCTCGCTCAGTCCGTCTCATTGCTGGTGCAGTCTAACGAGCGGCCGCGATCCGACCGCTTCGTACCACATCATGAGACGAAAAGATCACAGCATACGTTCCCCCACCGGGGCTTTTACATGCGGCTGCATGCGGCCGCATGCAGCTACTTGCGGCCGAGCCCGCCGAGCTCCTCGGCCATGACCTGCCCGGCCTGCTCCGCGAGGTCGTCCTCGGCCAGGTCCTCGTCCGTGTCCAGGCCGTCCAGGGCCGCCAGCGGCTGGTCCAGGCGTACGTGCGCGATCAGCGACTGGAGGGCACGCAGGGTGGCCGAGGCCGTCGGGCCCCAGTTGGTGAAGTACGAGAACTGCCACCACCACAGCGCCTCTGTGACACGGCCCGACTGGTGGTGGATGAGCCCGTGCCGCAGGTCGGCGACCACGTCGGCCAGGTCGTCGGAGATCCGGTGGGCGACCGGAGCCTTGCGCGGCTCGTACGGGTCGAAGACCTCGGAGTAGACGTCGACCGGCTCCAGCATCAGCGCGAACCGCTCGCGCAGGTCGTCCACGTCCGGCTCCGGACCGAGGTCGGGCTCGTAGCGCTCATCGGGCAGTACGTCCTGGTACGCGCCCAGCCGGCCGCCCGCCAGCAGCAGCTGGGACACCTCCAGCAGGAGGAACGGCACCGCGCTGTCCGGGTCCTCGCCCTTGGCCACCTCTGTGACCGCGACGATGAACGACTCGATCTGGTCCGCGATCGACGCGGCGAAGTCGTCCGGGTCCTGGCCCATGGCGTGCAGCGTTGCGTCAGACATCGAGAAGTCGCCTTCCTTCAAAGGCCCGCCCGAGCGTGACCTCGTCCGCGTACTCCAGATCTCCCCCGACGGGGAGCCCGCTGGCCAGGCGGGTGACCTTCAGGCCCATGGGCTTGATCATGCGGGCGAGGTAGGTGGCGGTCGCCTCGCCCTCCAGGTTCGGGTCGGTGGCGAGGATCAGCTCGGTCACCGTCCCGTCCGCGAGGCGCGCGAGCAGCTCGCGGATGCGCAGGTCGTCGGGGCCGACGCCCTCGATCGGGCTGATCGCTCCGCCGAGGACGTGGTACTTGCCCCGGAACTCCCGGGTCCGCTCGATCGCGACGACGTCCTTCGGCTCCTCCACGACACAGATGACCGTGGTGTCGCGGCGCGGGTCACGGCAGATGCCGCACCGCTCCTCCTGCGCCACGTTCCCGCACACCGCGCAGAACCGGACCTTGTCCTTCACCTCGAGCAGCGCGTGCGCGAGGCGGCGGACGTCGGTGGGCTCGGCCTGCAGGATGTGGAAGGCGATCCGCTGCGCGCTCTTGGGCCCGACGCCGGGCAGCCTGCCCAGTTCGTCGATCAGGTCCTGGACCACGCCTTCGTACAACGGACTGCCTTCTTTCTCTGTGGGTCGGATTCGGTGTTAGAACGGGAGGCCGGGGATGCCGCTGCCGCCGCCCAGGCCCTGGGCGAGGGGCCCCAGCTTCTGCTGCTGGAGCGCCTGGGCATTCTCGTTGGCCGCCTGGACCGCCGCGACCACCAGGTCGGCGAGCGTCTCCGTGTCGTCCGGGTCCACGGCCTTCGGGTCGATCACCAGTGCGCGCAGCTCACCGGAACCGGTGACGGTCGCCTTGACCAGACCGCCGCCGGCCTGGCCCTCGACCTCGGCCTGGGCGAGCTCCTCCTGGGCCGCGGCGAGGTCCTGCTGCATCTTCTGGGCCTGCTGGAGCAGCTGCTGCATGTTGGGCTGGCCACCACCGGGAATCACAGGTCACTCACTCCGTACGGTCGGGACACTCGGTCGGGACGCTTGGTCAATCCGAGCCTACGTGCTCCCCGGGCGCTGCGCCCTACGCCGTGAGGACCAACTCTTTCGAGTGAGAGTCGGGGCGTGCGCGTACCTGCTGGAACCCTCCTTGCGGGCGGAAATCCCGGGATTCGTTGTCCATCGCGCGTCATTCGAAGGTAGGAAGAGCATGCGCACCATTGCGCACACGCGCACCACCACACGTCAGCGCAGGCAGAGGGAGTGCCGGGTGAGCCAGCCGGAGATGCAGCCCGAGGGGCCACCCCGGGATCCCCGGGAAGAGGGCGGCGGGCCTATGGCGGCGGGCGATCTGACCGGCCGGCCGTTTCCCCTCGGGGACTGGGGCGAGCCCGCCGAGCGCCTCGACGAGCTCTACCGCCGGGTCGAGGACGACGCGCTGCGCACCGCCGAGTGGTACCTGTCCGACCGGGCGTGGAAGCGCCGGGGCGCGCGCGTACTGCGCGCCGGTGCCGCCCTCGGCGCCGTCACGGGCGCCGCGATGCCGCTGCTGGAGCTGACGGGCTCGGCGCCGGGCGCTTCGGCGTACGGGTTCCTCGCGCTGCTGCTGGGCGCGGCCTGCCTGGCCTGTGACCGGTTCTTCGGCCTGACGTCCGGCTGGATGCGGGACGTCGCCACCGCGCAGGCGGTCCAGCGCCGCCTGCAGACGCTCCAGTTCGACTGGGCCTCCGAGAACGTACGGGAGGTGCTCGGCCCGACGGAGGGCACGGCGAGCGAGGCCGCCGAGCGCTGCCTCACGGTGCTGCGGCGCTTCTCGGAGGACGTGACGGAGCTGGTCCGCTCCGAGACGGCGGAGTGGATGGTGGAGTTCAGCTCCGGCCCCGCCCCGCTGGTGATGCAGTCCCTGGGCGCCGCGGGCGCCCGCTCGGACGCCTACATCCCCCCGGCCCGCTTCCCCCTCCCCCCGGGCACCCGCCCCAACATGCCCCGCCAACGCCCCCCGGAACAGCCCCGCTGACCTGCGATCCAGCTGGAGCCCAGCCCTATCCAGCCCCGCCGGCGCTTGAGGCGGGGGAACGGGGGGGCGGAGCCCCGGCACCTCCCAGCCCCGCCGGCGCTTGAGGCGCGGGGTCCGGGGGCGGAGCCCCGGGTCTTTGAGCCCCGCCGGCGCTTGAGGCGCGGGGACGGGGGGGCGGAGCCCCGGCACCTCCCAGCCCCGCCGGCGCTTGAGGCGCGGGGTCCGGGGGCGGAGCCCCGGGAAACGGAGAAAGGGCGGGGCGGGGACCAGCTCCGCGCAGCGGCCCCGCACCCACCCACCGGCACGGATCAGCTGAAGATGATCATCGAGCCCTGCCCGAGACTCCGCGTGGCAGCCGCATGCAACCCCAACCAGACATGCCGCTCACGAGCGAAGGGACTGTGGTCGTACGGAATCGGCCCCGCCGGCTCCTCCAACGACGTCGGCCGCCCCGGCGGAGCCGGCGCGGCAGGCGGATTCCCCGGATCTATCCCGATCGCCGGCGCCACGAACTCCAGCTCCCGCAGCAACCCCTGCGCCGACCCCAGCGGCCCCCCGCCGGCCAGCAGCTCCTCGTTCGCCAGCGGAGCCGCGAAGTCCACGGGGACGTACGCCCCCGCGTGGTCGTAGTGCCACACCAGATGCGACTGCTGCGCCGTCGGCTCGAACATCTCCAGCAGCTGCTCGTAGTCCCCGCCCAGCTCGTCCACCGGCGTCACCGGCAGCCCGCAGATCTGGAGCAGGTACGCCCGCCGCAGGAAATGCAGGGCGTCGTAGTCGAAGCCGGCGACGGGGGCGACGTCCCCGCTCAGGCCCGGCATGTAGGCGAACACGGGCACGGACGGCAGTCCGGCCTCCCCCAGCGCCTTGTCGTACGAGGCGATCTCCTCCGCGAACGGATTGTCGGGGCTGTGGCACAGCACGTCGACAAGGGGGACCAGCCACAGGTCACAGGCCACGCGGGCTCCGATCAGTCGATGCCGCCGATCCGGTCAGAGTAGTGGGCCGAACACCCTCCGCGAAGGGGTGCGCAGAACCTGGTCCACGGTGGGTGACGCCATGGGCACGACAGCCCGGCCGCCGGGGGGCGCTACAGTCCGGCGGCCCAGGCCAGGGCGTGCTGGTTGTAGCCCCGCACGATGCTCCGTACCGCGTCCGCGTCCGCGAGGGTCACCGCGTCCACGAGGTCGCTGTGCCCGTCCCACAGCGCCGCCCGCAGCCGCTGCGGATCGCGCTGGAGGTGCGGTACGGCGAAGACCCAGCACTGCACCCGGATGCGGTGGAGGAACTCGGAGATGTAGGTGTTGCCGACCAGCGCGCTCAGCTCCCGCCAGAAGCGCAGGTCGTAGCCGATCAGCACTTCGAGCGAACCGCTCTGCGCGGCCCGCCGCGCCTCCTCGGCCCGGCGGCGCACCGACACCAGCGTCTCGCCGGAGCCGATGGCGGTGCCCCGCTCGGCGAGCCTGCGGAAGATCCCGTCCACGACCAGCGAGCGGGCCTCGATCATGCCCCGGAAGTCGTCCACGGAGAAGATCCGCACGCGGAAGCCGCGGTGCTGGACCAGTTCGAGCAGCCCCTGGGCCGAGAGGTCCACGAGCGCCTCGCGGACCGGGGTCGCGGAGACCTCGTACTGCTCGGCGATCTGCTTGACGGTGAACTCGGTCCCCGGCGGCAGGCGTCCCGCGAGCACCTCGTCACGCAGCGCGTCCGCGATCTGCTGGCGAAGTGTGTTGCGGGTGACCGCTCCACTGCCTGGCATAGGGGTCCGTCTCCTCTGTAGAACTCCGGACACCATAGGCCAGGCAGCGCGGCCGAAATAGAGCGGTTGAAGATCAGTATGCGGATTTAGTGCCCGTTATACGGACGGAATCCAGCCACCCGCGTCGATGCGCGGACGCGCCGCGGACTACCCGGCCGCGGCCGTGGTGTGGCGGTCGGCGACCGTCAGCGCCTCGTCCAGGAGAGCCAGACCCTCCTTCGCCTCCGCCTCCGTGATGGTGCACGGCGGGACGACGTGGGTGCGGTTCATGTTGACGAAGGGCCACAGGCCGGACGCCTTGCAGGCCGCCGCGAATTCGGCCATCGGCGCGTTGGCGGCGCCCGCCGCGTTGTAGGGAACGAGGGGCTCGCGCGTCTCCTTGTCCCGTACGAGTTCCAGCGCCCAGAAGGCACCCAGACCCCGGACCTCGCCCACGGAGGGGTGGCGCTCGGCGATCTCGGCGAGCCCCGGTCCGATCACGTCCTCGCCGAGGCGGGCGGCGTGCTCGACGATGCCCTCCTCCTCCATCGCGTTGATCGTCGCGACGGCGGCGGCGCAGGCGAGGGGGTGACCGGAGTACGTGAGTCCGCCCGGGTAGGGACGTGTGGCGAAGGTCTCGGCGATCGCGGCGGAGATGGCGACGCCGCCGAGCGGCACGTACCCGCTGTTCACACCCTTGGCGAAGGTGATCAGGTCGGGGGTGACGCCCCAGTGGTCGGCGGCGAACCACGTGCCGGTGCGTCCGAAGCCCGACATGACCTCGTCCAGGATGAAGACGATGCCGTGGCGGTCGCAGAGCTCGCGCACGCCCGCGAGGTAGCCGGGCGGCGGGGTCATGATGCCGGCGGTGCCGGGCACGCTCTCCAGGATGATCGCCGCGATGGTCTGCGGCCCCTCGAAGGCGATGGTGTCGGCGAGGTGGGCGAGGGCGCGGGCGCACTCCTCGGCCTCGTTGGTGGCGTGGAAGGCGGAGCGGTAGAGGTACGGGCCCCAGAAGTGCACGACGCCGGCGGCGGCCGTGTCGGAGGGCCAGCGGCGCGGGTCGCCGGTGAGGTTGATCGCGGCGGCGGTGGCGCCGTGGTACGAGCGGTAGGTGGACAGCACCTTCTGCCGGCCGGTGTGCAGCCGGGCCATGCGGACGGCGTTCTCGACGGCCTCGGCGCCGCCGTTGGTGAAGAAGATCTTGTCCAGGTCACCGGGGGTCCGCTCGGCGATGAGGCGTGCGGCCTCGGAGCGGACGTCGACGGCGAAGCCGGGCGCGAGGGTGCAGAGCCGGGCGGCCTGCTCCTGGATCGCGGCGACGACCTTGGGGTGCTGGTGGCCGATGTTGGTGTTGACCAGCTGGGAGGAGAAGTCGAGGTAGCGCTTGCCGTCGTAGTCCCAGAAGTACGACCCCTCGGCCCCGGCGACGGCGAGGGGGTCGATCAGGGCCTGGGCGGACCAGGAGTGGAAGACGTGCTTGCGGTCGGCGTCCTTCACTGCGGCAAGGGTGTGCGAGGCGACATGAGGGGTCATGGCGTCACGCTAGAAGTGCGCAGGTGGGAAGGGATATCGGCGGACTGTATGGGGGTGGGGGGCGGCTCTCGGCAGTCTGTCGTCAGGCGGGCGAAGTCCCGAAGGTTGACAGCATACTGTCGTCATGACAGTCTCTTGTCATAGAGCGCGACCTGGAAGTCGAATCCCCCTCACTCCGGAGGCGATCACCATGAGCGAGACCCCGCGCAAGCCCGTCCACCTCGCGGTCTACGACACGTACGCGGACTGGGAGACCGGCCACACCACCGCTCACCTGACCCAGCGCGGCCACCGCATACGCACCGTCGGCCTGAGCGTCGAGCGGCCGGTCACCACCATGGGCGGCGTCCGCATCCAGCCAGACCTGGCCCTGTCCGGTCTGCGGCCGCAGGACTCCTCCCTGCTGATCCTCACCGGCGCCTCGCTGTGGGACACGAGCGAGGACCTGGCGCCGTTCGCGGCGAAGGCGCGGGAGTTCCTGGCCGCCGGGGTGCCGGTCGCGGCGATCTGCGGAGCCACGGCCGGCCTCGCCCGGGCGGGCCTGCTGGACGACCGCGCGCACACCAGCGCGGCCTCCTTCTACCTGGCGGAGCAGCCGGGCTACGGCGGCGCCGAGCGGTATGTCGTGGCCGACGCGGTGACGGACGGCGACCTGATCACGGCGGGGCCGACGGAGCCGGTGGCCTTCGCCCGCGAGGTCTTCGCCCGCCTGGACGTGTACAAGCCGGATGTCCTGGACGCGTGGTACCGGCTGTTCCACGACTCGGACCCGAGCGCGTACCCGGTGCTGGCAGCGGCGGCGGAGGCGGGCGATGCGTGAACCCTCGGTCCGAGCCCGGCAGGACCTGCTCAGCCGGACCGCGCTCGGGGTTTTCCGGCTGAACGGCCAGTTCCTCTCGGTCTCCGAGGAACTGGCCCGGCCGGCCGGGCTGACGGCCGCGTGGTGGCAGGTACTGGGCGCGGTGCTGCACGAGCCGCTGCCGGTCGCGGGCATCGCCCGGGCCATGGGGATCACCCGGCAGAGCGTCCAGCGCATCGCGGACCTGCTCGCCGCGAAGGGCCTCGCGGAGTACGTCCCGAACCCGGCGCACCGCCGGGCCAAGCTGCTGCGTCCGACGGAGGCCGGCCGCGAGGCGGTGGCCCGCATCGGCCCGGGCCACGCGTCCTTGGCCACCCGCCTCGCGGAGGAACTGGGCGACGCCGCCTTCACGGAAACGGTCCGCGTCCTGGAACGCCTCTCGACCGCCCTGGACACCCTGTCCCCCCTCCCGCCCCCGCCACCCGCCCCCGCCGGCCCCAATCCAGCCTCGCCGGCGTTTGAGGCGCGGGGTCCGGGGCGGAGCCCCGATCTTTGAGCCGCACCACCCCACCCGGCCCCGCCGACCACACTCCAGCCCCGTCGGGCACATTCCAGCCCCGCCGGCCCCAATCCAGCCTCGCCGGGCACAATCCAGCCCCGCCGGCGTTTGAGGCGCGGGGTCCGGGGCGGAGCCCCGATCTTTGAGCCGCACCACCCCACCCGGCCCCGCCGGGCACACTCCAGCCCCGCCGGCGCTTGAGGCGCGGGGCGCGGGGCGGAGCCCCGGCAGCCCACCCCGGCGACGGGCAACCGACCGCACCCCCACCCCAACTCTCGGCCCGGATCGAGGCCCGCGACTGGCACGGCGTAGCCAAGCTCATCGCCGAGGACGCGGTCATCGAATGGCCCGTCAGCGGCGAACGCATCGTGGGACGAGCCAACTTCATAGCCGTCGACAGCGACGACGAGTACGCGGACGAGAGATCCGTCGACCTGTTGCGCATCCTGGCGGACGGCGACCTCGTCGTCACCGAGGTGGAGATCCCCCAGGACCACGTGGTCTACCGGGCCGTCTCCCTGTGGACGGTGCGCGACGGGGAGATCGTGGGGGCTCGGGAGTACCGGACCAGCCCCGGCCAGGACCCGGCCCCGCGGTGGCGCGCGGGCTACGTCGAACCCCTGGTGGCAGACTGAGCCGCGCGCTCGGCCACCACCTCACCCCACCCTCACCCTGCCCTCGCCCCGCCGCTCGGCGCGACCGGCGGCCAACTGCTCTGGGACGCCCTCACCATGGCGGGCCTGGCGGCGCTGCTCGCCGCACCGGCCTAGGTGTACCTCGCGGTGAAGCCCGCGGGCGCCGCGCACCTGCGACGGCGCCAGATCAAACACACCGTCCCCGAACCGAAGAACCAGCGGGCCAACCGACAGCGAAGGCGCGGCAAGGGCGGCCGACCCGCAGGCTTCGACAAGACGATCTACAAGCGAAGGAACGAAGTCGAGCCCTCCGGGCAGACCTAGCCCTTCGAGTCCGGCTTCCAGTCCTGCGCGAGGAGCCCGAGCAGCACCTCGTCAAGAAACTCGCCCATCACCCAGGCCGAGGAGCGCAGCACGCCCTCGCGGACGAAGCCGTTGCTCTCGGCTGAGCGCAGCATCGCGGCGTTGTCCGACAGCGTCTCGATCTGCAGCCGCTGCAAGCCGCGCACGATGAAACCGTAGTGGCACAGCACCGCGACCACGTCGGTGCCGTAGCCCTTGCCACGACAGGACGGCAGCAGTCCAAGGCCGATGTGCGCGGACCGGTTGTGGGTGTCGATGCCCCACAGCGTCGCGGTGCCGACCAGCGTGCCGCCCTCCAGCTCCACTACAGAGAAGGGGACGTGCCCCTGCTCCTTGTCGTCCACCACGAGCCGCGGGTCCTTCGAGCCGGGCGTGATCGGCCGCCACGGCCCCCCTTCGGCCCGCGAGGCGTTGACCACGTCGTCGTAGAGCTCAGCCCGCAGGATCGGGATGTCGTCCTCGTGCCGGGCCCTGAGCCCGACCTTGCTGCCTCTAAGCATGCAGGTTTCCTACCCGACCGGGTTCGCCGACGGCAAACCGATTAGGCAACTGCATCGGCATCTCCCAGGCCCCCAGGGCCCGGAGGCGCGTCGCCGGCCCCAGAAGATCCGCCGGACAGCAGGCCCTGGTCGGAATGCCCTGCCAGGGCATCGAGTTCCGCTCCGATGGCGACCCGCAGACCGTCGTGCCGACGGCTCAGCGCGTGCTGCTCGCCCCGCCAGTACTCCTCCTCGTACAGCCACACGGGCAGCCGGACGCGGTCGGCGGGCTCCCAGTCGTAGCGGGGCCAGATGTGCGCGTGGAGGTTGGGTCGGTGTTGCCCAGGATCTCGATGTTCACGCGGCGGAAGGCCGGGTCGAGCCGCCGGCAGGCGCGCTCGACGGCCTCGGCGAGCCGCTCCAGGTCGGTGAGGTACGCGGTCCTGCCCGCCCGGGGGAGGCCGGAGAGGCGGGTCACGGCGGAATCGTCGGTCAGCAGTACGGAGTATCGGGGCAGGAACTGCCGGTCCCCGATCACGGCGAAACCGGAGTCGAGGCGGCGCAGGACGGTGGGGTTCTCCCCGCGGTGCGCGCTGCCGATGCGGTCGTGGCGCCAGTCGGCCTGGGTCATTCCGGGACCCTAACCGAGCTGTGGCTGGGGCGACTTGGGCTTCGACGTGCCTCTCAGGTATCCCCAGTCATACCTGAGAGCTACGCGCGAACACGGCTCTGGAGCGTGACGCCGACGAGGGGTCCCGATTTCTAACTTCGGAAGCAGAGAAGGGCGGTGACGGCTCTTCCCGACCGAAGGAAGAGACAATGGCGGCGGGGGCGACGACCGTGGGCACGACGGCGGGCAGCGGCGGGGCGCAGGGAGCGGAGGCAGGACCGGGCGCGGGGTCGGAGGCGGGGTCGGGGCGAAGGGCCGTGTCGGCCGGGCGGCTGCGGCGCACGCTGCTGGCCGCGCTGGTCGCGGCGGCGGTCGTGGTCCCCGTGTCCGCCGCCGCCTCCCCCGGTGTTCCCGCGCCGGCGCCCGTGGTGTTCGCCGAAGGCGCCGCTCCGCACGGCCGGTACGCCGCCAACCGTGCCAGCCTCGCCGAGGCGGCCCGCATGGCCGAGGACGCGGGACGGACCGGCCGCGCCGCGAAACTGCGCGTCATGGACGCGGCGGGTTCGGCGCGGTTCCTCGTCTTCGACGGCCGCGGACGGGGCCGGGCCGTCGAGGTGTTCGGCGACCTGGAAACCGCCGACCGGGTCACGGTCCTGGTGCCCGGGTCCGACACGACGCTCGACACCTACCAAAGGTTCCGTGCCGGGGCCGTCTCCCTTCAGCAGCGCCTCCAGGCCGAGCATCCGCGCTCCGCCGTGGTCGCCTGGCTCGGGTACGACACACCCGGCACGGTCAGCACGACCGTCCTGACCGCCGATCGGGCCGACCAGGCCGCCGCCGAACTGGGGCCCTTCCTCGACGGGTTGCGGGACATGACGGGGCCCGGCTCCCACATCTCGCTCCTGTGCCACTCCTACGGCTCCGTGGTCTGCGCCCGGACCTCGACCGGGCCCGAGGTCACCGACATGGTCCTCTTCGGCAGCCCGGGGACGGGGGCCGGCTCCGCCCGGGACCTGCCGACGGGAGCCCGCGTCTGGGCCGGGCGGGGCGGCGGCGACTGGATAGGCAACGTCCCGCACGTCCGGCTCGGCGGGATCGGCTTCGGTACCGACCCCGTCGACCCCGCCTTCGGAGCACGGGCCTTCTCCGCCGGCCCGGCCGGGCACAGCGACTACCTCAAGCCCGGCACCGAGTCCCTCGACAACCTGGCCGCCATCGTCCTCGGTACCGCTGCCCCCGCCACCACCACCACCACCACCCAGGAGGACCCCCATGCGTAAGCTCCGCGCCCGCTGGTCCGTCCTGGCCGAGGGTATCGAGGCGGCCACCCCGGCCGACCGGGACCGCGCCGTGGACGCGCTGCGGACCTTCGCGATCCTCGGCGTGGTGCTCGGCCACTGGCTGGTCACCGCCCTGACCACCGCCGACGGCGGCCTGAGCAACACCAGCCCGCTCGCGCACATGGCCTGGCTCGCCCCGGTGTCCTGGGTGTTCCAGACCCTCGCCGTCTTCTTCCTCGTCGGCGGCCACGTAGCCGCCCGCGGCTACGTCTCGGCGCGCGAGCGCGGGGACTCGTACCGCACCTGGGTCGGGCAGCGGCTGGGCCGGCTGTTCCGTCCGGTCGCCGCCGTGCTCACCGTGTGGGCCGTCGTGGCGGGCGGGATGCTCGTCGGCGGAGTGGAGCTGAACACCGTCCAGACGCTGGTGAAGCTGGTCCTCTCCCCCCTCTGGTTCCTCCTCGTCTTCGCCGCGCTGACCGCGGCGACCCCGCTGGTGGCCAGGCTCAACCCGCTGTGGCCGCTGGCCGTGGTGGCGGGCGTCGACCTGTGGCGCTTCGGACTCGGCGGGCCCGAGTGGGTCGGCTGGGTCAATGTGGCCGCGGGCTGGCTCGTCCCCTACACCCTGGGTGCCGCATGGTCCCGAGGGGCGTTCGCCCGGCGCGGTCCCGCACTCCTCCTGCTCGCCGCCGGAACCGTCGCCACCGCCGCGCTGATCCTGTGGGGCGGCTACCCGGCGTCCATGGTGGGCGTCCCCGGGGCCGCCATGTCGAACCTGAACCCGCCGACGCTCGCCGCGGCCGCGTTCGGACTGGCCCAGTGCGGGCTGGCCCTGCTGGTCCGCGAGCCGCTGGCCCGGGCCATGCGGCGGCCGGCGGCCTGGGCGAAGGTGGCCCTGGTGAACCTCTCCGCCATGACGATCTTCCTCTGGCACCAGACCGCGATGATGGCCGTCACCGCCCTCGGGCTGCTGGTCCCGGCCGACCTGCCCGGGCTGCACACGGTGCCCGGCTCGATGGAGTGGATAGCGGCCCGGCTGCTGTGGCTGCCGGTGTTCGCCGCCGCGCTGACGGTGTGTTGGGCCGCGTTCCGTACGTACGAACAGGCCTCCTGCCATCCGAAGCCCGGCCCCGCCGAGGCCCCCACCGCGGCCCCCACCACGGCTACCGCCGCCGTCCCCCGCCCCCGGACGGCCACCGCCGTCAGGAAGATCACCCATGTCTAGGGCCGGCCTTAGCCTGGACGACGTGAACCAGCAGACCGAGCCGCCCGCCGAGCACCGCACCGTCCTGCCGCGCGGACTGGCCCGGGACCTGTTCACCCTGAAGGGGGATCCCCTCCCGAAGATGTCCCGGCCGCGCTGGCTGGCCTGGCTCCCGCACGTGATCCTCGGCTACGCGGCCATTCCCTGCGGTGTCCTGACGGGGATGCAGCTGAACGACCACTACGGGGTCCACGGCTCCGCCGTGCTGGGGCTGTCGCTGCTGACGTCCGCGTCCATCGTGCTCAGCATGTTCCGGCCGATCGCCGCCTGGTGGCTCGGCCTCGTCACCGCGGCTCTCATCGCCTGGGTCATCCACGACCACGTCGGTCAGGGACAGTCCTGGCCCTGGACGCCCGCCGGGCCGTTCACGCTCGCACCCCTGATCCTGATGGTCGCCCTGCGGGTGCCGCCCCGGGTGACCGTCTGGGTCATCGGCATCACGCTCGCCCTCTCCGGACTGGCCGAGGCCGTCCTCAGACCGCCGCAGAGCCAGACGATCATCGCGGGCGTGGCCATCCTCTTCGGGTTCGTGGGAATCCTCGGCTACGCCCTGCGGGCCACCCGCCTGGCCCGCGGCAAACTCGTCGAGCAGGAGACCCTCACCGAGGAGGAGCGCGCCCGGCGCACGCTGCTGGAGGAGCGCAGCCGGATCGCGCGCGAGCTGCACGACGTCGTCGCGCACCACATGTCGGTGATCTCCATCCAGGCGCAGGTCGCCCCTCACCTGGTGGAGAATCCGTCCGAGGAGCTCAAGGAGAACCTCGCGGGCATCCGGGAGAACGCGCTGGAGGCCCTGACGGAGCTGCGGCGGGTGCTGGGCGTACTGCGCTCCGAGCAGCCTGACGATCCCGCGAACCCCCACCATCCGCAGCCGACCCTCGCCGAGTTGGACGGCCTCGTGGACAACGTGCGCGGGGCCGGGCTCGATGTCACCACCGAGATCGCGGGGATACGGCGGCCGCTGACTCCCGGCGTCGAGCTCACCGCGTACCGGATCGTGCAGGAGGCGCTGAGCAACTGTCTGCGTCACGCGCCGGGTTCGCGGGTCGAGGTCGGCATCGCCTACGGGCCGCGCGACCTGCACCTGTGCGTAGCGAACACCGCGCCGACCCGGCCGGCCGCGCCCTCGCCGGGCGCGGGGCACGGGCTGCTGGGGATGCGGGAGCGGGCAGGCATGCTGGGGGGCGAGCTGGCCGCCGGTCGCCGCCCCGACGGCGGATACGAGGTGACCGCCGTACTCCCGATGGATCCGCAGGACCTGCCCGGCGGCCCCGTACCCGAGACGAAGAGGAATACATGAGCGCCCCGATCAAGGTGATGATCGCCGACGACCAGATGATGGTCCGGCAGGGCTTCACCGTGCTGCTCAACGCCCAGCCGGACATCGAGGTGGTCGGCCAGGCCGTGGACGGGGCGGATGCCGTGGCCAAGGTCGGCGCACTGGGACCGGACGTGGTCCTGATGGACATCCGCATGCCGGGGATGGGCGGCATCGAGGCCACGTCCGTCATCACGGGCGCCGCCGGAGCCACCGTGAAGGTGCTGGTGCTGACCACCTTCGACCTCGACGAGTACGTGTACGAGGCGCTGCGGGCCGGAGCCTCCGGGTTCCTGCTCAAGGACGCGTCGGCCGACCAGCTCGCGGAGGCGGTGCGGGTGGTGGCGGCCGGGGAGGCGTTGCTCTCGCCGAACATCACGAAGCGGCTGATCACGGAGTTCTCCCGGCTGGGGGCGCCGCGCGCGCCGTCGCGGGCGCGCATCGACGAGCTGACCGAGCGGGAGACCGAGGTCCTGTCGCTCGTGGCCCAGGGCCTGTCGAATGCGGAGATCGCGGCGCACCTGACCGTGGCGGAACAGACGGTGAAGACCCACGTGGGACGGATCCTGGTGAAGCTGGGCCTGCGGGACCGTACGCAGGCGGCGGTGTTCGCGTACGAGACGGGTCTGGTCCGTCCGACGGGCTACTGATCTGCCCCACGTAGTACTTGAGAGGGAGCGCGGGATATCCCCATCAGCGGCGACGCGGACGAGGGCGGTGCGGACCTACGGTTCTGTTATGACCGAGACGACCACCGGGGGGACACCCCGGACGCCTGAATTCCGAGTGGCATCGGAGGTGATCGCGACCCTGCGCCAGGATCTCCTCACCGATGCCATGGCCTACCGGCCGCTGCCGCTGGTGGAGACCCCGGGGCGCTTCGTGAGACGGCTGCCCGCTCCGATACGCCGGTACGCGCCATGGAGCCAGTACGCGGCGGTGGGGGCGCTGGCCTTCGTCCTCGTCCTGTTGACCGGGGCTTCGGACTCGGGGTATCTCGGCGAGGCCGGCCTCCTGTTCACGGGGCTGGTGGCCGCGGCGCCGGTCCTGATGACACTGGTCCGGCCGATCGCCGCCTGGTGGGCCGCGGTCGCCATGACGCTGGTGCTCGGCGCCATACCCGGGCTGGGCGGGTATGAAGCGTGGCCCTGGAGCCCGGGGGCCTTCGTCTCCTACATCGCGGTCATGGTCCTCGTCACCCTGCGGACGGGACCCCGGGTGGCCGGGTGGATGTGGACCCTCACCCTGGTCCTCGGCTTCTCGATGTCGGTGGTGCTCAACAACCGGTACGGGACGAACCTGCCGGAGATGGCCGTGACCTCGGCCATCGCGCTGACGATCGCGAGCAGCGTCCAGATACGCCGCAACGCCAAGGCGGAGGTGAGCGCGCAGCAGGAGGTCACGGCCGTCGAGCGGGACAAGCGGACGCTGCTGGAGGAGCGGACCACGATCGCGCGGGAACTGCACGACGTGGTGGCCCACCACATGTCGGTGGTGGCGATCCAGGCGGAGGCCGCGCCGTACCGGGTGAAGAACCCGCCGCCGGAGCTGGAGGCGGCGTTCGTCACCATCCGGGAGAACGCGGTGGCGGCGCTGACGGAGCTGCGGCGGGTGCTGGGCGTGGTGCGTTCCGCGGACTACGAGGCTCCGGACGCCCCGCAGCCGACGCTGGCCTCGCTGGACGGGCTGCTGGCCAATGTGCGTGAGGCCGGGCTGAGCGTGGAGAAGACGGTCACGGGTGCGGTGCGGGAGCTGCCGCAGGGGGTGGAGCTGTCGGCGTACCGGATCATCCAGGAGGCCCTGAGCAACACGCTGCGGCACGCGCCGGGCGCGGCGGCCTCGGTGGAGGTGTCGTATGTGCTGGGCGGTCTGGGGATACGCGTCGTCAACGGGGCGCCGACCGGGGATGTGCGGCCCTCGCCGGGAGCCGGGCACGGGATCACCGGGATGCGGGAGCGGGTGGCCATGCTGGAGGGGGAGATGACGGCTGGCGACACCGGGACGGGCGGGTACGAGGTGGCGGTGTTCATACCGGTGCGCAACCGTCCCGAGCCGGTGGCGGAATCGGGGTCGGGGACGGCATCGGAGGCGGGGACGCCATGACGATCAGGGTGTTGATCGTCGACGACCAGATGATGGTGCGCGAGGGGTTCTCCGTCCTGTTGAACGCCATGGACGGCATCGAGGTGGTGGGCGAGGCGGTCGACGGCCGTGAGGCCATCGCGCAGGTGGCGGCGCTGCGGCCGGACGTGGTGCTGATGGACATCCGGATGCCGTTGATGAACGGGCTGGAGGCGACGCGGGAGATCGTGGCGGCCGACACGGACGCGAAGGTGCTGGTCCTGACGACCTTCGACCTCGACGAGTACGTGTACCAGGCGCTGCGCGCCGGGGCCTCCGGGTTCCTGCTCAAGGACGCGTCGGCCCGTCAGCTGGCGGACGGGGTCCGGGTGGTGGCGGCCGGGGAGGCACTGCTGGCTCCGTCGGTGACCAAGCGGCTGATCGTGGAGTTCTCGAAGCTCGCCGAGACCCCGAAGCTCGCGGACCCCGCGGGGGTGGGTGAGTTGACGGAGCGGGAGAAGGAGGTGCTGGTGCTGATCGCGCAGGGGCTGTCCAACGGGGAGATAGCCGGCCGGCTGATCGTCGCGGAGTCCACGATCAAGACCCATGTGAGCCGGATCCTGGTGAAGCTGGGCCTGCGGGACCGTACCCAGGCGGCGGTGTTCGCCTACGAGACCCGGCTGGTGACCCCGGCATAGGGTGCGGGGATGGGCTTTGATCCGTGGGATGCCGCGTTCGTCGCCGATCCGTATCCGGCGTACCGGGAGTTGCGGGAGCAGGGGCGGGCGGTGTGGTGCGAGGCCACCGGGCAGTGGCTGGTGCCGCACTACGCCGACGTGAGTGCCCTGCTGCGGGACCGGCGGCTGGGGAGGACCTACCTGCACCGGTTCTCGCACGAGGAGTTCGGGCGCACCCCGCCGCCGGCGGAGCACGAGGCCTTCCACGTGCTCAACGGCAACGGGCTGTTGGACCTGGAGGATCCCGCGCACGCGCGGGTGCGCAGGCTGGTGGCGAAGGCCTTCACCCCGCGGACGGTGGAGCGGCTCGTGCCCGCCGTGCGGCGGCTGGCCGGGGAGTTGGTAGGGCGGCTGCTGGCGGACGGGGGCGGGGATCTGCTCACGGCCGTCGCCGAGCCGCTGCCGGTGGCGGTGATCGCCGAGCTGCTGGGCGTCCCGGAGGCGGACCGGGGGCTGCTGCGGCCCTGGTCGGCGGACATCTGCGGGATGTTCGAGCTCCGGCCGGACGAGGAGACGGCGCGGCGCGCGGTGCGGGCGAGCGTCGAGTTCAGCGCGTACCTGCGGGAGCTGATCGCCGAGCGGCGCGCACGCCCCGGCGAGGATTTGATCTCCGGGTTGATCGCCGCCCACGATGAGGAGGGCCGGCTCAGCGAGCAGGAGATGATCTCCACATGCGTGCTCCTGCTGAACGCCGGGCACGAGGCCACCGTCAACACCACCGCCAACGGGTGGTGGGCGCTGTTCCGCAACCCCGGCGAGCTCGCCGCGCTCCGCGAGCGCCACGATCCCGAAAAGTTGTCCACAGCTGTGGATGAACTCATGCGTTATGACACCCCCCTGCAGATGTTCGAGCGCTGGGTCCTCGACGACATCCGGATCGGGGACACCGACATCCCCCGCGGAGCCGAGGTCGCACTGCTGTTCGGTTCCGCGAACCGTGATCCCGAACGGTTCGCGGATCCCGACGCGCTGGACCTCGTACGGGCCGACAATCCGCACCTGAGCTTCGGTGCCGGGATCCACTACTGCCTGGGGGCGCCGCTGGCGCGCCGGGAGCTGGAGGCCTCCTTCGGGGCGCTGCTGGCAGACGGAGTCCCGCCCCTGCGGCTCGTCGAGGAGCCGCAGTGGCGGGACGGGTATGTCATCCGGGGGCTACGGGAACTGCTCGTGCAGTTCTAGGTGTCAGGCGACCAGGTCCCGTCGGCGCAGGGCGGCCAGTCCGGCGCCCGTGAAGGCCACCGCCAGGGCGGTCAGGAGCAGCAGCGGGGTCCAGGCCAGGGCCTGCGCGCCCGGGAGCTTGGGCAGGTGGGCGAAGGGCGAGAGGTCGAGGACCGCCTCCGGGAGGTTCAGCGCCGGGCCGACCCAGCCCAGGGCCAGCGCGGTCCCGGCCACCGCCCAGGCGGCCACCGCGTACGTGGGGGCCGCGCCGTACAGGAGGGCGGCCAGCGCCCCGATCACCCACACCGCCGGGAGCTGCGCGAGGGTGGCACCCACCGCCGCGCCCACGTCCTCGCCGTGCCCGAGCCCCAGCCCGAGGCCGCCCAGCAGCAGGATCAGCGCCGAGCCGCCGAACGCGACGGCGAGGTGGCCGCCGGCCCAGCGCAGCCGGCCGACCGCGTTCGCGAGGAGGGGTTCGGCACGCGCCGAGCTCTCCTCACCGTGCAGCCGCAGCACCGAGGAGACGATGTACAGCGCGGCGACCAGGCCCAGCAGCCCGGCCATCGCGGCGAGGAAGGCGTCGGTGAGCCCGCTCTGCCCGCCCATCCGCTCGATGATCTGACGGGTCTTCTCATTGCCGCCGACCACGTCGGCCGCGCCCTCCGCCATCCCGCCGAAGACGAGACCGGCGGCCAGGAAGCCCGCGCTCCAGCCGAACACGCTGCCGCGCTGCAGCCGCCAGGCCAGCGCACCCGCCGTGCCCAGGCGTCCATCGGCCGGCCCCGGCCGGGTCGGCAGGAAGCTCATGCCCAGGTCGCGGCGCCCGGCCAGGACGTACGCGGCGCCCGCCTGCACCACGACGGCCACGGCGAGCAGCGCGAGCACCCACCAGCGCATCGAGGCGAAGGCCCGTACGTTCTCCACCCAGCCGAGCGGCGAGAGCCAGGTCAGGGCCGACTCCCCGCCGGCCGTCCCGGCGTCGCCCGCCGCCTTCAGGACGAAGGCGGCGCCGAGCACGGCGGCCGTGATCCCCTTGGCGGCCCGGGCGCTCTCGGTCAGCTGGGCGGCGATGGCCGCCATGCCGGCGAAGAGCATCCCGGCGCCCGCGACGGCCAGCCCGAGGGCGAGCGCGCCGGACGCGCCCTGCCCCGCGAGACCGCCCGCGACGAGCAGCGCGACGCACGCGTTGGCCACGAGGGCGGCCAGCAGGGCCGCCGTCATCGGGGCCCGCCGCCCCACCATCGCGGCGGAGAGCGGTTCCTGACGGCCCGTCTCCTCCTCTTCCCTGGTGTGCCGGATGACGATGACCAGGCTCATCACGGCCGCGAGGACGGCGCCGTAGACGCCGATCCGCCAGGCGGTCAGGGCGCCGAGCGAGTCTCCGAAGACCGGCCCGTACAGGGCGCGCATCGAGCTGTTGGCGTTCATCGAGGCGGCGACCTCGGCGCGTTCGGCGGCGCTCCCGTACACGCTCCCCAGGGAGCCGGGCATGCTCACCACCAGCAGGGTGGTGACCAGCACCCAGACCGGCATCATCACGCGGTCGCGGCGCAGGGCGAGCCGGAGCAGCACGCCGGTGCCCGCCAGTTGGTTCTTCATCGCGACGCCTCTTCGGTGTAGTGGCGCAGGAACAGCTCTTCGAGGGTGGGCGGGGTCGAGGTCAGCGACCGCACGCCCGATGCGGTGAGGGCGCGCAGGACGGCGTCCAGCTTGTCGGTGTCGGCCTGGAGCCGGACCTTCAGCCCCTGCACCTGCACGTCGTACACGCCGGGCAGGTGCGCGATGCCGTTCGGCGGGCCGGCCAGCTCGGCGCTGATCGACGTACGGGTGAGGTGGCGCATGTCGGCGAGCGTGCCGGTCTCCACGGTCCGGCCCTTGCGGATGATGCTGACCCGGTCGCAGAGGGTCTCGACCTCGCTGAGGATGTGCGAGCTCAGCAGGATGGTGCGGCCGGCGGCGCGGGCGTCGGCGACGCAGTCCTGGAAGACCTCCTCCATCAGCGGGTCGAGGCCGGAGGTGGGCTCGTCGAGGATGAGCAGTTCGGCGTCGGAGGCGAAGGCGGCGACGAGGGCGACCTTCTGCCGGTTGCCCTTGGAGTACGTACGCCCCTTCTTGGTCGGGTCGAGCTCGAACCGCTCGATCAGCTCGGCGCGGCGGGCCCGGTCGAGGCCTCCGCGCAGCCGTCCGTAGAGGTCGATGACCTCGCCGCCGGAGAGGTTGCGCCACAGGGTGACGTCGCCGGGTACGTAGGCGACGCGGCGGTGGAGGGCCACGGCGTCGGCCCAGGGATCGCCGCCGAGGAGTTCGGCGGTGCCGGAGTCGGCGCGCAGAAGGCCCAGCAGGACCCGGATGGTCGTGGACTTGCCGGCGCCGTTGGGGCCGAGGAAGCCGTGGACCTCGCCGGTGGCGACCGAGAGGTCGAGTCCGTCCAGTGCGTGGGTGCGGCCGAACGCCTTGTGGAGTCCGGCGACGCTGATTGCCTTCGTCATGTTTCTGAACGTACGCTACTTTCACAATTTTATGAAGCTCGGGAATCGCGTAAAGTCGGGAAGGTGGCGGACGACATGGCGGTACCGGCGGTACGGAACGAGGAAGCGGTCTCGCGCTTCGTGGAGCGGTTCGCCGCGCAGCTGACCGAGGCGGGGATGCAGCGGATGGCCGCGCGGGTCTTCGCGCAGCTGCTGGCGAGCGACGAGGGCGCGATGACCTCGGCGGAACTGGGCGAGGCACTGCGGATCAGCCCGGCGGCGGTGTCGGGGGCCGTGTCCTACCTGACCCAGGTCAACATGGTCAGCCGGGAGCGGGAACCGGGCTCGCGGCGGGACCGGTACGTGCTGCACAACGAGCTCTGGTACGAGACCTTCACCCGGCGGGACCAGGTGCTGACCCTGTGGGAGAAGACCCTGCGCGAGGGCGCCACGAGCCTCGGCTCCGACTCGCCGGCCGGGACGCGCATCGCCGAGACGGCCGCGTTCTTCGAGTTCATGCAGGGCGAGCTGCTGGGTCTGATGGACCGCTGGCGGGCCCGCAAGGCGACCCTGGACCTCGGCTAGGTCCTGTCCGGGCGATCTTCGTGGGTCGGCCCGCGTGGTCTGGTGCGGTGCATCGCAAGGCGGAGCACCGCAGCTCGTACTTGGCCGTACTTGCGCAAAGCGACAACGCGGCGAGGTGCCGTGCCAGGCCGCGCGGGCCCGCGAAGATCGCCCGGACGGGACCTGGGCGCCCCGACGGGACGGGCGCGCCCCAGGCGGCGGGCCGCCGGAGTCCAGAGCACGCCCCCGGCCGACGGGTCCCCGGCCAGCCACACCTCGACGGTGTCCGGCGCCGGGGCGGTACGCAGCCACGGGCGCGGCGGCAGGACCCGTCGGCCCAGCAGGCCCAGGCTCAGCGCCGGGCCCGCGTCCAGGACCAGCACCGGGGGCCGCCACCGGGCCCTGACGACGACGGACCCGTACGAGGTCCAGCGCGCGGCCGGGTCCCGCAGGACCCGGCCCGCCCGACGGGCGGCGAGGAGCTCCCGTACCCCGAGCACCACCGGGCTCAGCAGCACCAGCAGCGCCACCGGCCGGGTGAGTACGGCCGCGACCACCGCCGGCCAGCAGAACATCGGCAGGAGGCACAGCAGCAGCCCGTCCCGCCGCCAGTCGGCGAGCGCGTCGCGCATCTGCGCCTCACCCTTCACCGCCTCGCGGGCCACGGCCTCGCGCGCCACCGCCTCACCCCTGACCGCCTCACCCCTCACCGCCCCGCACGCCACCGCCCCGCGCGTCACCGGGGCAGCGTGAGGGTCCATGCCCCTGGGTGCAGGGTCCACGTCCGGCGGCGCACGGGCCCGGTCACCGCCGCGTCGGCCCGGTAGCGGAAGTCTGCGCCCGACACCGTGACCGTCTTCGCCCGGGCCGTCACCTCCGAGCCCGCGCCGGCACCCGTACGGACCACGACCTCCGCCAGCCCTCCGTCACTCCCCATGGCCACCGAGACCTCCTCCACGGGCCGGTCCACATCCGCCAGGACCACCCCGTCCGCCTCGACCCGCAGCCGCAGCCGGCCCGCGCCGCCGCCCGGCCCCGCCGGCCGGACCAGCGTCCGTACCAGCGAGCGGTACGCCGTCCACACGGACGGCCCGGCCGGGGGTCTGACCCCCCGCAGCGGCGGGATCCGCAGTCCGCCCAGGACCACCCCGTCGCTGTCGTCCACCAGCAGGTCGCACCACCGCGGCGCCCCCTCCAGCACCGCCCGCGCCCCGGACACCGTGGACAGCGGCACGCCGAGCGACCTGGCCAGTACCAGGGACCCCGGAGGCCCCACCGGCACGAGCGAAAGGGCCCCCTCGGCCAGCCCCCGCTCCCGGTGCAGCAGCCCCACGGCGCGTGAAAGGGCCCGGTCGTCGCCCACGATCACCAGCCGTCGTTGACCCCGGCGGGCGAGAGCCCGCGCGAATTCCTCCTGCGAGTCCGGGAGGCAGATTTTCGCCGCCGCTCCCGCTGACAACACATCTTTCGCGATCCGCACGGACTCGCCGTCAAGACGGCGGGCGACCGGGTCGACGAGCACGAGCAGGCCGCCTACCGGCGCGCCCGCGTGGCTCATGGTGGGCTCTGGAGCCGACACCTCGGTCCTTCCTCGGGTAGCATCTTTGTGCAAGAGGCCCTTGCGCTATTGCGCCAGGGCCTTCGTCTATTCCGGGGTACCGGTCCGACGGCTCAGCCTGCGGTGTACATCGTCGTACGCCCCCTGACCTTGGACATGCCCCATCCGGAAGAGGTGTACGCCTGTGCCCGCTCTTGTGCTGCTCGGAGCTCAGTGGGGTGACGAGGGCAAGGGAAAGGCCACCGACCTGCTCGGTGGATCCGTTGACTATGTAGTGCGCTACCAGGGTGGCAACAACGCCGGCCACACGGTTGTCGTAGGCGACCAGAAGTACGCACTGCACCTTCTCCCTTCCGGCATCCTCTCCCCCGGATGCACCCCGGTCATCGGTAACGGCGTCGTCGTCGACCCGGCCGTCCTGCTCTCCGAGCTGCGCGGCCTGAACGAGCGCGGCATCGACACCTCCAAGCTGCTCATCAGCGGCAACGCGCACCTGATCACGCCGTACAACGTCACCCTCGACAAGGTCGGCGAGCGCTTCCTCGGCAAGCGCAAGATCGGTACGACCGGCCGCGGCATCGGACCCACCTACGCGGACAAGATCAACCGCATCGGCATCCGGGTCCAGGACCTCTACGACGAGTCGATCCTCACCCAGAAGGTCGAAGCGGCCCTCGAAGGCAAGAACCAGCTCCTCGCGAAGCTGTACAACCGCCGCGCGATCGACGCCGCCGCGATCGTCGAGGAGATGCTCCAGTACGCGGAGCAGATCAAGCCGTTCGTCGCCGACACCACCCTGATCCTCAACAACGCGCTGGACGAGGACAAGGTCGTGCTCTTCGAGGGCGGCCAGGGCACCCTGCTCGACGTCGACCACGGCACCTACCCCTTCGTCACCTCCTCGAACCCGACCGCGGGCGGCGCCTGCACCGGTACCGGCGTGGGCCCGACGAAGATCAGCCGCGTGATCGGCATCCTGAAGGCCTACACGACCCGCGTCGGCGCCGGCCCGTTCCCGACCGAGCTGTTCGACCAGGACGGCGAAGACCTGCGCCGCATCGGCGGCGAGCGCGGCGTGACCACCGGCCGTGACCGCCGCTGCGGCTGGTTCGACGCGCCGATCGCGCGCTACGCCACCCGTGTGAACGGCCTGACGGACTTCTTCCTCACCAAGCTGGACGTGCTGACCGGCTGGGAGCAGATCCCCGTCTGCGTCGCGTACGAGATCGACGGCAAGCGCGTCGAGGAGCTCCCGTACTCGCAGACGGACTTCCACCACGCGAAGCCGATCTACGAATACCTCCCCGGCTGGTCCGAGGACATCACCAAGGCGAAGACCTTCGAGGAGCTCCCGGCGAACGCCCAGGCGTACGTCAAGGCCCTGGAGGAGATGTCGGGCGCCCCGATCTCCGCGATCGGCGTCGGCCCCGGCCGCACCGAGACCATCGAGATCAACTCGTTCCTGTAGGAACGGCCGGTCACGACGAGAAGGGGCGGTGCGCCGTACGGCGCACCGCCCCTTCCGCGTGCCCGCCGGTGGATCAGACCGTCTGGTAGTAGCCGGTCAGGTCGACGAGCAGGTCGATGTTCTCCCAGCCCTGGTTCCAGAAGTCGACCATGCCGCCCTTGCCCCCGGGCGTCTGCACCAGGTTCGGGACGGTCGCGCCCGCCGTCCAGTTCAGGGCCGAGGAGACGGGCCGCTGCGGCGTGACCGCGGTGCCCTTCTGGTAGTCGGACCAGAAGTTCGGGTCGCCGGTGACCGAGAGGAAGCCCGTCCCGGTGGTGTTGGTGACCGTGGTGTTCAGCGCCCAGCCGTCGACGACGGGCGTCGTCGTATCGGCCTCGAGCTGCATGGGTTCGTACGTACGGCCCGCCACCGGGCCGGCCTTCCTGAGGCCCCAGCTGTAGTCCTTGCGGGTGTCCAACATCCGCATCGGCACCCAGGCGGATACGAAGGCGGACCGGCTGTCGGGGGTGTAGTAGCCGACGACGTCGATCACCACGTCGGCCGGGGCCCAGCTGCCGTTGCGAACGGTGATCTTCCCGTCGGGGCCGATCGGCACGATCACCGAGTTGGCGATGGTCCGGCCGGCGGTGAAGTTCAGGTTCGAGGTGGCCGGAGCCGCCTGCCCGCTGGGGTAGGCGGTCAGGTGGCCGTCCGCCCGCGGGTTGGTGGCGGTCAGGTTGAGGGCCACCGCGGTGGCCCCCTTCGGTACGCCCCCGCGCCCGGCGATCTCGACGCCGAAGGTGCCGTAGCCGGGGACCTGGCCCTTCGCCGTACCGACGCCCTCGCGGGTGTCGACGGCGCGGGTCGGGGTCAGCGCGCCGTAACCGGCGGCGGGCGCCGGCGAGAAGGAGCCGGTGACGTCCGCGATCAGGTCGACCGACTCCCAGCCGGCGTTGAACAGGTGCACGTACCCGTCCTCGCCGACCGGCGCGATCACCAGGTTCGGGACGCTCTGGCCCGCGACGTAGTTCACGTTCGACGTCTCGGCGCCCTCGGCCAGGTCCTTATCCTGCTGGACCGAGATGTGGCCCGGTCCCGTGGTGTTGGTGACGGTCACGTTGAGGACCACCGCGCGGACCCCGGCGGGGACCTTGGCGGCGCCCGCGACCTTCAGGGCCACCGAGCTCCGCCCCGCGACCTTCGCCTTCGCGGCGCCGAGGCCCGCGCGGGTGTCCAGCAGCCGGGTCGGCGCGTGCGAGGTGAACTCGTTCCCCGAGGTGACGAACTTGAGCTCGTTCACGGCCTGGACCCCGTGCGTGGTGTCCTTCACCGTGACCGTGACGGTGTACGAGCCGACCGCGGCGTACTTGTGGTTGGTCTGCCGCCTGTCGTAGCCGGTGCTGGAGGCGGTGGCCTTGTCCGTGGTCCCGTCACCCCAGTCGATGGTCACGTCGAGCTCGGCAGCCTCGCTGCTGACGCGGGTCGTCAGCTCGATCGAGTGCGCGCTGGGAGTCGTGGCGTCCAGGTAGATCGCGAGGTACGAGCTGCCCTGCGCGTCCTGCGCCCGCGCGGCCGCCCCGGCCCCGGCGCCGGACGGCGCGGTGACGACCGTACGGTCGGCGGGGCTGCTGAAGGTCTTGCCCTTGAGCCCCCGCGCCGCGTCCGGGCCGGTCCCGGTCGCGGTCGCGGCCACCCCCTGAGCGGCGGGAGCCGCGGGAGCGACAGGACCTGCCGCCTGGGCGATCCCGGGTATGAGCCCCACACCCGCCGCCACGAGGGCAGCGGAAACTACGAGTCGGCGATTGCGCACCGGCCCCCCATTTTCTGTTTCTTGTGCGTGCGTGTGCATACGGAACAGCGCCCCGGGGCCGGCCTTGGCGGCCGGGCCCGGGGCGCTGGAGGGGCTGACTACAGGGTGTCGTAGTAGCCGAAGATGTCGACGATCAGGTCGGCGTCGTCCCAGCCCATGTTCCAGAAGTCGACGATGCCGTGGGTGCCGGCGCTCGCCTGGACCAGGTTCGGGACGGTCTTGCCCGCCGTCCAGTTCAGGGCGGAGGCGGTGGGCTCGTCCGGCCAGACGGCGGTGCCGTTGCCGTACTGGTCCCACGAGTTCGGGTCCGGGGTGACCGACAGGAAGCCGTCGCCGCGCGTGTTCGTGACCGTGGTGTTGAACACGAAGCCGGTGACACCGACCGGGTCGGTGAACGGCCGCATGTAGACGTAGCCGCGGCCCTCCAGCGGGCCGTAGCCCCAGTTCGCGTCGTCGCGGGTGTCGAGCATCCGGCCCGGCGCCGTGGGCATGAAGGCGCCCGAGCTCTCGTTGGTGTAGAAGCCGACGACGTCGACGATGATGTCGGTCCCGGCCCACGCACCGTTGCGGACGTTGATCTTGCCGTCGGCACCGACGGGCACGATCACCGAGTTGGCGACCGTCTGACCGGCCGTGAAGTTCACGCTCGACGTGGACGGAGCCGCCTGGCCGCTCGGGTAGACGGTCAGGTGACCGGCTTCCTTCGGGTTGGTGACCGTCACGTTCAGCGCCACCGCGCTGATGCCCTTCCAGACACCGTTGCGGCCGGCCATCTGCACGTCGAACGACGTCTGCCCGGCGACCGGACCCTGGGCCGTGCCGAGGCCGACACGGGTGTCGACGGCGCGGACCGGGGCCAGCGGGTTGTAGCCGGCGGCCGACTTGTGGCTGAAGTAGCCGGTGATGTCCGCGATCAGGTCGAGCGACTCCCAGCCGCCGTTGTACAGCTCCACGTAGCCGTCCTGGCCGACCGGCACGATCACCAGGTTCGGCACGGTCTGACCGGCGACGAAGTTGACGTTCGAGCTGATCGGCCGCACGACGCCCGACGGGTACGCGGTGACGTGCCCGGCGCTGGTGGCGTTGGTGACGGTCACGTTGAGGGCGACCGCGGTGACCCCGGCGGGGATGCCGCCGTTGCCGCCGACCTTCAGGCGGGTCGTACCGTACGCGGCGACCTTGGCCTTCGGGGCGCCGATGCCGCTACGGGTGTCCAGGAGGCGGGTCGGACCGTACGCGGTGAAGTCCGAGCCCGGCGTCACGACGTTCAGCTGGTTGACGGCCTGCGTGTTGTTCGCGGCGTCCACCACGGTGACGGTGACGGTGTACTGGCCGACCTCGGCGTACGAGTGCTGCCGGGCGACCTGGCCGGAGCCCTGGGCGGTGGCCTTGGTCTCGGTCCCGTCGCCCCACGCGATGGTGATGTCGAGCGCGGCGGGCGCGCTCGTGACGGTGGACGTCACCTCGATCCCGTGGGCGCTCGTGCCCTTGGCCTGGAGACCGACCGCGAGGGTCGGGTTGCCCTCGGCGGCCTGCGCCTGCGGGGCGGCGGCGGCCTTGTCGCCGGCCGCCGGGACGGTCTGCCGGACCGTACGGTCGGCAGGGCTGGTGAAGCTCTTGAAGTTGGAAGCCGCGGCCTTCTTCAGGTCGCCGGCGGGCGCGGACACGCCGTGCGTGCCCGGCTTGACCGGGTCGGCCGCGTGGGCCGCACCCGGGATGAGACCAACGCTGGCCGCGACGATGGCGGCAGCGGACATTACGAGACGGCGACTACGCACCGGCCCCCCCATTTTCGTTTTTGAACGCGCTCAGGGTGAATCCCGATCAGAGTACATAGCCTTTCGGCGGTTCTCATGCGGGTATCACCTTGGGCTGGGGGCGGTTGGCCCGCATCTGCCCGGGAGTGACCCTTTCGGGTGGCCGGGCCCTACCAGGCGAGCTGCGCGATCTCCTCAGAGACCACCGCGCACGCGTCGGCCGCCGGGTCGATGAGCGGGAAGTGGCCGACCCCGTCCAGCAGCGTCAGCCCGACCATCTCCCCCGCCCGCGCGGCGGCGGCCACGTACGCCTCCGCCACCTGCTGCGGGACCACGATGTCGTCGCGGCCCTGGACCACGGCAGTCGCGATGCCCGTCGGGAGCAGGGACGCCGGGTCGGCGGAGGGAAGGCGGGCCTCGAAGTGCTCCGGGCCGCCGAGCAGCTGCGCGCTCGCGCCCCCGCACACGCCCAGTTCCTCCGCCACCGCGAAGTCGGCGATCGGGGCCAGCGCCACCACCCCGCGCAGCGGCGGCGGGGCGGGCAGCCGCCAGGGGGATTCGTACGGGAGCACGTGCCGGGCCGCGGCCCACAGCGCGAGGTGACCGCCGGCCGAGTGGCCGGTGACGACCACGCGGCGGAGGTCGGCCTGCGGCAGCGCTGCGGCGGCGAGCCCCGGGAGGGCGTCCAGCGCCGCGGCGACATCGTCGAAGGTCTCCGGCCAACGCCCCGCGACCGGGCCCTCCGAGCCCTGCTGCGGGAGGGAACGGCCACGCCGGTACTCGACGTTGGCGACCGCGAAACCCTGCCGGGCCAGGAAGTCGGCGAAGGGGGTGACGTGCTGCCGGTCGTACGGGGCCCGCCACGCGCCGCCGTGCAGCACGACGACGAGGGGGACCGGGCCCCGGGTCTCGCCGCGCGGGGCGTAGAAGTCGACGACCTGGTCGGGGTGTTCCCCGTACGCGGCGCTCGCGTCCGGCGCGACGGCCGGATGGGAGAAGGCCGAGGTGGCCTCGGCGGCGTCCCGTTCCACTGCGGCGGGGTCCGTCATCGGCTCAACCTCTCGGTAACGCGTGGGACAGCGGGGACAGATGTTCCGGTGTTCCGGCAGAGCGGGACCGTATCAGTCTGGAACGAGGCATTCCGTGCGGGGCCCGGGATGTGCCGGAGCGGGCGGAGCCGTAGCCCCGCCCGCCCGGTGATGTGACGTTTCGCTACGGGGTCACCCGAAAATGTGACCCAGTGAGCGCGCCGCGCGCTCGGCGTCGGCGAAACCGACGTACAGCGGGGTGAAGCCGAAGCGCAGGACGTCGGGGGCGCGGAAGTCGCCGATGACGCCCCTCTCGATGAGCTCCCGCATGACCTCGCGGGCGTTCTCGGTGCGCAGCGAGACCTGGCTGCCGCGCCGGTCGTGCTCGGCCGGGGTGACCGGCTCGACCCGGCCCTCGGGGACGTACGCGGCCACGCACTCGAGGAAGAAGTCGGTCAGGGCGAGGGACTTCTCCCGGACGGCTGCGACGGACACCCCGTCCCAGGCGTCGAGCGACGCCTCCAGGGCCAGCATGGACAGGATGTCCGGGGTCCCGACGCGGCCGCGCCGCGCGCCGTCGGCCGGGGTGAACTCCGGGGTCATGGCGAAGGGGTCGGCATGGCCGTTCCAGCCGGGCAGGGGGGAGTCGAAGGCGGCCTGGTGGCGGTCGGCGATGTAGAGGTAGGCAGGGGAGCCGGGGCCGCCGTTGAGGTACTTGTACGTACAGCCGACCGCGAGGTCGACGGCGTGCGCGTCGAGGCCGACGGGGAGGGCGCCGGCGGAGTGGCACAGGTCCCAGACCATGATCGCCCCGGCGGCGTGCGCGGCCGCGGTGAGGGCGGGGAGGTCGTGGAGCCGGCCGGAACGGTAGTCGACGTGGTTGAGGAGGACGACGGCGGTGTCCTCGTCCATCGCCTCCGCCGCGTGCGCGGGGTCCACCGGGGTGGCGGTCAGGCCGGTCATCCGGGCCGCCGAGGCGGCGATGTAGCCGTCGGTGGGGAAGGTGGCGGCGTCGACCAGCATCTTCGTCCGGCCGGGGGCCGCCAGGCGGGCGGCACCGACCAGGGCCTTGAAGAGGTTCACGCTGGTGGAGTCGCCGACGACCACCTGGCCGGGGGCCGCGCCGACGAGGGGGGCGAGCTTGTCGCCGATCCGCTCGGGGGCGGTCCACCAGTCGCTCTCGTCCCAGGACCGGATGAGGAGCTCGCCCCACTGCCGCGTGACGACGTCGGCGGTCGTCTGCGCGACGGTCGCCGGGAGGGCGCCGAGGGAGTTGCCGTCCAGGTAGACGACTCCGTCGGGGAGGGTGAAGCGGTCGCGGAGCTTGCCGAGCTCGTCGGTGGCGTCCAGGGCCGCGGCGCGGGCCGCGAGGTCCGGTATCCGCGTCTGCGTCTGCGTCGGGGTCGGGGTCGGGGTCGGGGTCGGCTCAGACATGGCTGCGGGCCGTCCAGAGCTCCGGGAAGACGTTCTTCGTGGCGCGCTTCTCCAGCCAGGTCACACCGGCCGAGCCGCCCGTGCCCGTCTTCGCGCCCATCGCGCGGCGGGTGGCCACGAGGTGGTCGTTGCGCCAGCGCCAGACGAGTTCGGCGACGTCCGTGAGGACCTCGCCCAGGCGGTGGAGGTCAGGGTGCTCGTCGGGAGCGGCGTACAGGCCCGTCCAGACGGCCTCGACCTCGGCCGAGGGCTCGTAGCGCTGCGCGAGGTCGCGGTCCAGGACCGCGTCCGGGACCGGGAACCCGCGGCGGGCCAGGAGGCGCAGGACCTCGTCGTAGAGGCTGGGCTCGTGGAGGGCCTTCTCCAGCTCCGCGTGGACGCGCGGGGCGCCGCGATGCGGGACCAGCATGGAGGAGGACTTCTCGCCGAGCAGGAACTCCATCCGGCGGTACATCGCCGACTGGAAACCGGAACCTTCGCCGAGGGCGGCGCGGTAGGCGTTGAACTGCCCCGGGGTGAGCTGGGCGAGCGGGCGCCAGGAGGAATTGAGGGCCTCCAGCTCGCGGAGGGAACGTTTCAGCGCGTCCATCGCGACCGGAACGCGGTCCTCGCGCAGGGCCTTCGCGGCGGTTTCCCACTCGTGGACGATGACGGTGAACCACAGCTCCATGACCTGGGTCGTGACCAGGAAGACCATCTCGCCCGGGTCGTCCGAGCGGAGGTGCTGGAGGTGGGTGAGGACGTCCGCCTGGACGTAGTCCTCGTAGGGGGTCGTGCCGTCGAAGTCGAGGTTCGGGGTGTCCGAACCGGCTCCGGAGGCATCAAGGGTGTTCGACATCGCTGTCTCCTCGACACGTGCTTCCGGGTAGCGGTCCGCTCCTTCCGTGAGGTGAGTGGAGCCCCGGTCCCCTGCCCGCATCATAGGACCCGCTCGGGGCGGGGCTCCAGCGGGGAGTGACGCAGGTCACATCCCCGCCGTGTCGTGCCGCGTCGTACCTCAGGCGTTCAGCGTGTCCGCCGCCGTCGGGGAGGAGTCGCGCAGGAAGGTCGAGCAGCGCTCGTACTCCTCCTTCTCGCCGATGGCCTCGGCGGCGCGGGCCAGGGCGTGCAGGGCACGGAGGAAACCGCGGTTCGGCTCGTGCTCCCACGGGACCGGGCCGTGGCCCTTCCATCCGGCACGGCGCAAGGCGTCGAGGCCGCGGTGGTAGCCCGTACGGGCGTACGCGTACGACTCGATCGTGCGGCCGGCCGCGAAGGCCTCGTCGGCGAGGGTCGCCCAGGCGAGGGACGAGGTGGGGTGCGCGGCGGCCACCTCGACGGCGGGGGTGCCGGCGGCCAGGGCCTCGCGGCCGGGCTCGTCGGGGAGATGGGTGGGGGCGGGGCCCCCGAGGAGGTTCTGGTGAATGGACATGCCCCCAGTCTGCCGGGCCGGGTGGTGGGCGCCCCACCACCCGGCGGCTCAGGCGTGTGCCCGGCGCACCTCCCCGGGGCGGGGTCCCGGGGCGGAGGGTGGGGGTGCGGACGACGAAGGGGGCAAGTCGTGGACACCAGCACCTGCCGGCGCGATCCGGTCGACGAGGCGGCCGAGGACCTGTGCGAGGCGGTGCTCGGCTCGCTGCGGCGCAGCGATCAGCGAGCGAGGGGGCGCCAGTACGTGCGCGGGCTGCTCGCCACCGAGGGCCGCAAGTCGATCCGCAACATCGCCCAGCAGCTCGGCGGTCCCGCGGCCGAGCAGAACCTCCACCACTTCATCGCCGGTTCCACCTGGGACTGGCAGCCCGTCCGTACCGCGCTGTCGCACTACCTGGAGGAGTCCACCCCGCTCACGGCGTGGGTCGCGCAGCCCATGGCGTTCCCCAAGGGCGGCGAGCACTCGGTGGGTGCCGGGCACCGCTTCGACCCGCACCGGGGCCGGATGTTCCGCGGCCAGCAGGCCTTCGGGATCTGGTTCACGTCGGCGGGGGTGAACACCCCGGTGGGCTGGCGGCTGTTCCTGCCGTCGGAAGACGCGTACGAGTCGTACGAGGAGTGCGCGGTCACCGGTGTCCTGGACACCGTGCGCCAGCGCCGGATGCCCTCGCGGCCGGTCGTCCTCGACGTCCGCGGCATCGGCACCCGCTCCACGATGAACCGTTTCCGCGAGGCCGGGCTGCCGGTGCTGGCCCGGATCGGCGCGACCGCCCGACTGCTCGTCACCGACCCGGCCCTGCCGGGGTACGGCGCGGGGGCGGCGGGCGCGCGGGACATCCTGCAGGGCGTCAGGGGGCTGCGGGTCCCGGTGGAGTGGCCGGACCCCTCGCACCCCGGCGCCCGGCGCACCTCGCTGGTGGCCGCGGTCCGCGTGATGATGCCGGACCCGTCGCCGGCGCGGCGGCGGGAGGTGCTGCTGTTCGGGGAGTGGACCGATCCCCGGCGGCCGGTGGCGCGGCTGTGGGTGACGGACATGACCCGGTCGGCGCCGGCCGCGGTGCTGCGGCTGACGAAGCAGGCGCGGCGGGTGTCGGCGGTGGCCGCGGCGGCGAGCGTGCGGGAGGTCGGGCTGCGGGACTTCGGCGGGCGCTCGCTGTCCGGCTGGCACCGGCACGTCACGATGGCCTCGGTGGCCCACGCGGCCCGCTGCCTGGGCACACGCGTGGCCCTGCGGGCGGATCCCGTCGCCGAACCCGGGCTCTGCCCGGACCCGCGCCTCAATCGCCGGCGAGGCTGAACAGATCCGGGGCTCCGCCCCGCACCCCGCGCCTCAATCGCCGGCGAGGCTGGATTGTGGCTGATGCCGCCTACCAGGCGCGGGATGGTTGCCCGCAGGGCAATTCCAGCCCCGCCGGGACCCAGCCCCGCCTGCGTTTGAGGCGCTGGGGGTCCCCCCGGACGGAGTCTGGGGGAGGGTCCGGGGGCAGCGCCCCCGGCAGCGGCGCCGCGCCCTGGCCCGCCGGCCGCGCTAGGCCTCGGCCTCGGCTCCCGGGCCGCCGCGAAGGGCACCGCGGGCCTTGCGGAGGCGGAGGGCCATCTGGATCTCCAGGGCGCGGGCGGGCTTCTGCCAGCCCTCGCCCAGCAGCTCCGCTATCCGCTCCAGGCGCCGTGACACGGTGTTGGGGTGCACGTGCAACGCCTCGGCGGCATGCGTCGGGCTGGCGCCGGAGTCGAAGTACGCCTCCAGCGTGCGCGTGAGATCCGTGAGCCGCGTCGCGTCGTACTCCACGACCGGCCCGATCGTCGAGGCGACGAACGCGTCCACGTCATGGTCCGCGGACAACAGCAGCCCCAGGAACCCCAGTTCGCGCAGCGACGCCGTCCCGCCCACCCCGCCCAGCGCCGTCAGCGCGTCCAGGCAGCGCGCGGCCTCCTCGTAGACGCCCGCCACCGCCGAGGCACCCTCGGCGGGGCCCGCCGCGCCGGTGGACACCGGGTGGCCGAGCAGCGGCGAGAGCTTCGCCGAGACCTCCCGGGCCACGGCCGAGGCGTCCGTGCCCGGCAGCAGCAGCACCACGCAGCCGCGCCGTACGCCCTTGAGACCGCCGCACCGGTACGCGTACGAACCCGCCCAGGCCACCGCCTTGCCCAGCTCCCCGCCCTCGGGTCGGGCCACGACCACCACGTGCGGCACGTCGAGGTCGATGCCGAGCCGCCGGGTCCGCTCCCGCAGGTGCAGGTCGGAGCGGTGCGGCCGGTCCAGCAGGTCCTGGAGCAGCTCGTCGTGGACCGGTCCCTCGGCGGCCGCCGTGCCCCGCTGGATCAGCAGCAGCGCGGCCACGGACTGGGCCGCCAGTTCCAGCAGCCGTACGTCCTCGTCCGTGAGCGGCGCCGAGGCGCGCAGCACCAGCACCCCGAGGTCCTCGGCCCCGGCCGTCACCGGCGCCACCCACACCTCGCCCGGCAGCGGGACCGGCACCCGCCCGGTGTGCGCCAGCAGGGCGGCCCGGGTGACGGCCTCCTCGGCCTCCTCGTCCAGGTCCGGCATCCCGTCGGCATCGGTCAGCGGCCGCCCGCCCGGGTCCCGTACCTGGAGTACGCCGTCCAGCGCGTCGGCGGCGGCCCGCGCGACGGTGGACAGCCGGGCCCCGTCCAGCACCAGCCGGACCAGCCGGGCGTGGCAGTCCCACAGGTACCGGACGCGGGTCAGCGCGGTGTTCGTGGCGGAGCCGAACCGCTCCAGCTCGGTGACCTCGTCGCGGGTGCGCTCCAGCAGGCCGGCCTGCTGGATGGCCAGCGCCGCGAGGTCCGCGAGGGAGAGCAGCACCCCGATCTCGTCCGGGGTGAAGTGCCGCACCGTGCGGTCCGCGCCGTACAGGGCTCCCAGGGTGGAGTCCCCGTGCCGCAACGGGACCGCGATGATCGCGCGCAGGCCCTCGGCGCGGACCACGGCGTCGATGCCGGGGCCGTGCGGGAAGGAGTCGTCGTCGAGGTAGTCGGCGCTCCACACGGGTGCGCGGCGCTCCTGGGCGAGGCGGCCCAGGCCCTGGCCGGTGCCGAGTTCGAGGCCGGCGGCGAGGGCGGTGGTCTCGCCCTCGGCGGTACGGACGTACGAGGTGCCGTCCGGGCGCCGCAGACTCACGTACGCCATGTCGAAGGTCAGCAGCCTGCGGGCGCGGCGGGCGATCACCCGCAGCAGGGTGTCGAGGTCGTACGGCGAGGTCAGGTCGTGGGCGGTGTCCACGAGCGCGGCGAGGGCCGCCTCCCGTGCGCGGCCGCGTACCGCGACGGCCTGGACGGAGCGGGCGAGTTCGACGGCCTTGGCGAGCTCGGCGAGTCGGGCCTCGTCGGCGCCGGTCCGATGGGCCTCGTGCAGCAGGCCGTCGATGCGGGCGGCCGGGGCCTCCTGGGCGAGGAGTTCCAGCACGGCGAGTGGGCCGCTCCCGTTGTCCCAGGTCATCGCCCTTGTCCCCCTTGGTTCTTGTCGGCCAGGGGTCAAGTGTGGCTGAGGGTGTCTCCGTACAGGCGCGGGAGCGGGGCGAGGGTGGGCAGGGCCGCGGCGGTGCCCCAGCCGATGAGGGAGGGCAGCGCGGCGGAACGCGGCCCGAGGGAGGTCCACATGAGGCGCTGGGGCCTGGCTCCCGCGGCGGCCAGGACGCGCCAGCGCCCGGTGGCCAGGGTCCGGTCCTGGCGCGCGTACAGCAGGCGGGCCGTGCCGATCGCGCCGTCGCCGAGCTCGCGGATCGGGACTCCCGCGTAAGAGGGGATCGCCGCCAGGTCCAGGCCGCGGTCCTGGGCGCGTTCGAGCCCGCACAGCCAGGCCTCCAGGACCGCCTCGTACGCGGCCAGTCCGCGCACCGGGCCCGTGTGCACCCCGGCCCCCTCCCCCAGCAGCCGCGCGGCGGAGTCCAGTCCGGTCGGGGTGGCGGGCAGGACGACCAGCAGGTTGGTCCGGCCCAGCCGGGCGAGCAGCCCGGCGGCGGCTCCGTAGCCGGGATCGGGCGGCGGCATGGCCACCAGGCCGCCGAGCGGCAGGAGTTCGTCGCAGGCGAGGGCCGCCGCGACCGGGTCGCAGGAGGCCAGCAGCACGCCCCGTACGCCCGGGAGGGTCGCGGCGGGGGCGGGGGCGGCCGGGGCTTCGAGCCAGGGCTCCACTCCCTCGGAGACCAGGACGTCGGTCGCGCTCATATCCCGGGAGTGTGCCGCGCCCCGGCGGGGCGGTCACGAAAGGGACGAACAGTGTGTCAACTCGCCTGTCGGCAGAGCCTGTCCGACCAAGGGCCGGTTCACATCGGCCGATTCTCCGTATGCTCGGTATGTTTTGGCCCGGGCAAGGGTCCGCGGCAACCCGTGGGACCCGGGGCCGAGGGCCAGTCCGGCCAGTTCGGCCGGCCCGGAGTGCAGTTCGTGGTGCCGGCCGAGAGCGAGTTCGGCCTCCACCCACTGCTCGGCGACCGCTTCCCGGGTGGCCTCCAGGCCGGCGATCCGCTCGGTGAGCCGGGGGCCGGGGGTCACCCCGCCGAAGGCCGGACCCTTCCAGAGCCGGAGCGCTCCGCGCAGTCGGCGAGCTGCCGTCTCGTAGTCCGCGCGGGCCATCGCGCGGTATCCCGCGCCCGCCTCGCGGGCGAATTCGTGCAGGTCACAGCGGCCGCCGCCGGTGTCGAGGAGATAGCCGCCGGGAGTCTGGAGCAGTACGGTCCCGGCCGTGCGGCGCCCTCCCGGGGCGACGGCGTCGGCCAGCCGCTCGCGCAGTCGGCGGACACAGTTGTGCAGCTCCGACCGCGTGTGCTCCGGCGGTACGTGCACCGCGAGCTCCGCGGCGAGTACGGCGACGGGGACCACCTGGTCGGCGTGTGCGGCGAGCAGGGCCAGGACCTGTCGCGCGGGCGGCGCGGCGGGCGCGATGGGCACACCGTTCTCCAGGACCTTCAGCCCACCGAGTACGTCGATGTCCACAGTCTTCCCCCCGGGCAACGCGTCGCGGAGCCCGGTCGGCGCGAACTCCACCGAGAAAAAGCATACTTGGGATTTTGTTTTATGCCACTGGCCCGCACGGATCAGCGCCAGTGGTCAGCCGTGAGTGGTCAGCGGGGAGTCCGAACAGTCACAGAGGTGCGCCCCGCCGGGCCCGTGCAGCGCCCTGCCGCCGCGGCCGGGCGCGGTGTCGAGCCGGATCGCCACGGCCGAGACCACCAGGCTCGGCATCACGCTCGTGTAGAGCGCCGCGACCTCCTGGTCCAGATCGAGCCCCAGCGTCTGCGACATGACGTTGAGCCCCGCGAAGGCCCCGACCACCAGCCGCGACGGTCCCGCCGGATCCACGTGCGCGAGCAGCTCGCCGCGCTCCTTCGCCTCCACCATCAGGGCGGTGTGCATGTCGATCCAGCCCTGGTAGGGCGCGGCCCGGTCCAGTGCCCGGCCGTTCCGCTCCAGGGTGAGCCGCGCGCTGGCGCGCATCAGCACGTCGTGCCGGAGCCGGTGCGAGAAGATCATGCCGATGTCGACGAACTGCTGCGCCCTGAACTCCTGTGGGGTGAAAGCCGGTTCCACGCCCACCTGGGCGTCGATCACGGCCTGCGCCAGGTCTTCCTTCGAGTCGAAGTGGAAGTAGAGCGCGCCCTTGGTGACATCGGCGATCCGGACGATGTCCGACAGCTTGGCGGCGTCGTACCCGCGGTCCTCGAACACCACGCCGGCGGCTTCCAGGATCGCCTGGCGGGTGCGCACCGCGCGGTCCTGCTTCACCTGCGGTCGTTCGGCCCTCATGCGCATCCGTCCCACTCCATGACCCCGGGCCACCGGCAATACATGCCCCCGGGTACGTATTTGTGAGCAGAAGTTTCACACCCACGCGAAGCCGCCGTCCACCGCGGAAGACGGGAGGCCGGAGACGGGAGGCCGGAGACGGGGGCGGGAACGCCGAAGGGCCCGGCCGCCGTCGTGTGGGACGGGGCCGGGCCCTTCGGTACGTCGTACCGCGGGACTACTTCAGCTTCGTGCCCGTGGAGCGCAGGTTCGCGCACGCCTCGGTGACGCGCGCGGCCATGCCGGCCTCGGCGGCCTTGCCCCAGGTGCGGGGGTCGTACTTGGACTTCGTGCCGACCTCGCCGTCGACCTTCAGGACACCGGCGTAGTTGGCGAACATGTGGTCCACGACCGGGCGGGTGAAGGCGTACTGGGTGTCGGTGTCGAGGTTCATCTTCACGACGCCGTTCTCCAGCGCGGTGGCGATCTCCTCGGCCGTGGAGCCCGAGCCGCCGTGGAACACGAAGTCGAACGGCGAGGCCTTGCCGTACTTCTCGGCGACGCCCGCCTGGAGGTCCTTGAGGAGCTCGGGACGCAGCACCACGTTGCCCGGCTTGTAGACGCCGTGGACGTTGCCGAAGGAGGCGGCCAGCAGGTAGCGGCCCTTCTCGCCCAGGCCCAGGGCCTCGGCGGTGCGGATCGCGTCCTCGACGGTGGTGTACAGCTCGTCGTTGATCTCGTGGCTGACGCCGTCCTCCTCGCCGCCGGTCGGGGTGATCTCGACCTCAAGGATGATCTTCGCGGCGGCGGCCTTGGCGAGCAGCTCCTGGCCGATGGCCAGGTTGTCGGCCAGGGTCTCGGCGGAGCCGTCCCACATGTGCGACTGGAAGAGCGGGTTCAGACCGCGGGCCACGCGCTCGGCGGAGATCTCCAGGAGCGGACGTACGTAGCCGTCCAGCTTGTCCTTGGGGCAGTGGTCCGTGTGCAGCGCGACCGTGATGTCGTACTTCGCCGCGACGATGTGCGCGAACTCGGCCAGGGCGACCGCGCCGGTGACCATGTCCTTGTTGTACTGGCCACCCAGGAACTCCGCACCACCGGTGGAGATCTGGATGATGCCGTCGCTCTCGGCCTCCGCGAAGCCGCGCAGCGCAGCGTGCAGGGTCTGGGAAGAGGTCACGTTGATGGCCGGGTAGGCGAACTTGCCTGCCTTCGCCCGGTCGAGCATCTCGTTGTAGACCTCGGGGGTTGCGATGGGCATCTGTCCGCTCCTTGGATGTGCGGGGAGTGTGCTTATTGCGGGCCCTGACCTGGGGGCGACGTCATCGTCGCGCCTATCTTTCCAGACTCCGCGCGACACTCCACCCCGCCGGTCGCAAGGTGCTGGCCGAACGGGCCGGGATGTTTCACGTGAAACTTCCCGGCCGCCCACAAAAGAGCAGGTCAGGGCCTACTCAGAGCCTCCGCAGGACCTTCGTCTCCAGTTCCGCCCAGGCCGGAACCAGGGCGTCCGGACCCTGAGACCCACCCCTGGGACCTAGGAGAGGCCGAGGTCCTCGAGGCGGTAGCCCGTGAGGTACGAAAGCCCCGCCTCGGCGATGGCGTCGGCCGCGCCGCGGTCCACGATCGTGGCGACGGCGACGACCTCGCCGCCGGCCTCGCGGACCGCCTCGACGGCGGTCAGCGGGGACCCGCCGGTGGTCGAGGTGTCCTCGACCACCAGGCAGCGCTTGCCCTTGACGTCGGTGCCCTCGATGCGGCGCTGCATGCCGTGGGCCTTCTGCGCCTTGCGGACGACGAAGGCGTCCAGGCGCTGACCGCGCGCCGCGGAAGCGTGCAGCATCGAGGTCGCGACCGGGTCGGCGCCCAGGGTCAGACCGCCGACGCAGTCGAAGTCGAGCTCCGCGGTCAGGTCGAGCATGACCTGCCCGACCATCGGAGCCGCCTCGCCGTCGAGGGTGACCCGGCGGAGGTCGATGTAGTAGTCGGCCTCTCGGCCGGAGGAGAGGATCACCTTGCCGTGCACGACGGCCTTGTCCTTGATCTGCTGCAGAAGCGCATCGCGTACGTCACTCATACCCCCGAGCTTAATTGGGTGCTAAGCGAGCCGCCGCCAGGTCCAGGTCGTGGAGATCTCCAGCGGGTCCACCGGGGTGACCAGGCGCGGCAAGGTGTTCAGCCCGTTCGGCGGGCCGGACTGCGGTTCGACGCAGACGGCCTCGGGCGCCTCGTCGAAGACGACCACCCATTCGGCCCGGCTGGTGAGCCTCAGCTCCAGCGCGCCGGGCCAGGTCAGGGTGACGTCGACCCCGTCGGGCATGCCGAAGCAGTCGTCCCAGGGGCCGGGCTTCGGGTCGATGCGGTTGCCGGTGGGGAGGTGGTCGTCGCCGCGCTCCTCCTGCCACGCGGGGTCGAAGGTGAGGCTCACGTCCCCGCCGCCGAGCCCCAGGTCCCGCCGGAACCAGGGGTGCCAGCCGGCCTGGGCCGGGAAGGAGTCCCCGTACGTCTCGACGCCCATGCTGAGGGTCAGCGCGTCCGGCGACAGCTCGAAGATCTGGGTGACGCGGCCCGGGTAGGGCCACGGCTCGCCGAGGTCGTACGTGAAGACCGCCTCGGTGCCGGTGGCGCTGGCCCGGCGCCAGGGCACGTCACGGCCGAAGCCGTGGAGGGCGTGCGGCGGGTGGTTGAGCGGGAGCTGGTGGACGGTCGCGCCGTCCTGGAACTGGCCGTTCCCGGTCCGGCCGCACCACGGAACCATCGGGAAGGACCCGTAGTGCGGGCCCTGGCGCAGCAGCTCCGTCCCGTCGATGCGCAGACTGCTGATCCGGCAGCCGTTCTCCTGGTCGACCGTCACCTCGGCGCCGCCGGCGCTCAGTTGCGTACTCATACGGTCGACCCTAATGGGGCGGCGGGACGTGTCGCGCGTACGGGCTCAGCGGCGGCGGCGCAGGGCCCGGCCGAGGACGACCGCCGAGGCCAGGGCGAGGACGGCGGCCGGGGCGATCCAGCGCAGGCTGTCGCCGGCCGTGGTGGAGGCGGGCGCGGGCACCGGGGCGTACCGGCCGCGCGGGGGCGCGTGGTCCACCTCCTCCGCACTGCGGCCGATCATGGTCCGGCGGGCGTGGGCGGCCTCGGCCGGGGGCCGCGGCAGGTCGTCCTGGTCGTCGAACCCGCCGGCCAGGAAGGGGTCCAGGGACGGCGGCGGCACCTCGGTCTCGAACACGGAGGCGGTCACCTCGGTGACGTCGTCCCCGGAATCCCCGGAACCCGCCGCGTCCCCGGAATCCGAGGCCTCTTCGGCCTCTTCGGCGTCGGCCACGGGATCACTGACACCGGACCCGCCGCCCTCGGCGTCCGCGGCCTCCCCGGCGGTGGCCGCCGGCCCGGTCCCCGGCAGGGTCCCGGCCCCGCCGCCCTCGGCCGCCGGCCCGGTGCGCCCGGTCTCCGTACCCGCCGGGCCCGGCGCCGCCGCGGCCGCCAGCTGCTCGGCGGTCCGCTCCAGCAGCCGCTGTACGGCGGTGGCCGTGGCCTCGGCGGTGAAGGCGGCCGCGCGCCCGTCGGCGGTGCCTTCCGCCGTGAGGTCCAGGCGGGTCCCGTCCCCGTGCGGGGTCAGCCGCAGCGCGAGGGTGAGCTTCACGGTCCCGCTGCCCCGGACCTCCGTGCCCTCGCCGTCGACGGCGAAGTGGCCGGGGTCCCGCTCGGTGACGGACAGGGCCCCCCGGTAGGTCACGGTGTGCCCGCCGACCCGGATCTTGAGCCGGCCCGACAGCGGTCCGGACTCGGCGTCGGCGTCCTGCTGGAGTCCCGGCACGCAGCCGGCCACCCGGACGGGGTCGCGCAGCACGGCGCGGAGGCTGTCAGCCGGTACCGGAACGAACACCTGATGCTCCATGCGGTCGAGCCTACCGACGAGAACCCACCCGGTCACGAATACCGCGGGTGCGGCAGGGTGGACGGCGGGAGCCCGTCCACCCGGGTCCGCTCCGTGTCGCGCGCCGCATCCTGCAGCGAGCCGGTCGACAGCGAGCGCAGCCCCGGCGTGTCGCGGTCCACGCGCAGCGGGGGCACCTGCTCGCGGGAGGCCAGTACGAAGCCCCAGTCCTGCGGTGGCGCGTCGCTGACGCCGAGGGGCGTGCGGTCGGGTCCGGCGGCGAAGCCCGTGAGGCGGCCGCCGGCGCTGTAGGGGGAGGTGTGCAGGCCCGCCGCGCGCAGGGTGGACTCGACGGTCCAGTACGTACGCGGTCGCGTGGCCAGCGGCCCGGCGTGTACGGCGATCCGGCCCCCGGGCCGCAGGGCCCGCGCGGCCAGCCCGTAGAACTCCTGCGAGTACAGCTTCGTGCTGGGGGTGATGCCCGGGTCGGGGAGGTCCGAGACGATGACGTCGTACCGGTCCCGGGCGGCCGGCCCGCGCAGCCAGCGGAACGCGTCCTGCGTGACGACCCCGAGGCGCGGGTCCCCGTACACCCCGGCGTTGAGCGCGGAGAGCATCGGGTCGGTGCGGGCGAGCCGGACCACTCCGGGGTCGAGTTCGACGATGGTGACCGAGGCGACGTCCCGGTAGCGCAGCACCTCGCGGGCGGCGAGCCCGTCGCCGCCGCCGAGGACCAGGACCCGGGCGTGCGGGCCGGTCATGGCGGGGTGGACGAGGGCCTCGTGGTAGCGGTACTCGTCGTAGCCGCTGACCCGCAGCCGCCCGTCGAGGTACAGGTCGAGGGAGCGCGGGGAGCCGGTCCGCGGCCCGGTGAGCACCAGCTCCTGGACGCCGGTCTGGACGGCGACCCGCACCTCCCCGCCGTAGACGGCGCGGCGGGCGACCCGCTCGAAGTCGTCCGCGAGGACGGTCGCGCAGGCGAGCACGGACAGCACGGTCACGTTCGCGGCGATCAGCGTCCACCGGGCGCGCCGGCTCAGGTCGCGGCGGAACAGCCACAGCACCAGACCGCCGCCGACGACCGCGTTGACGGTGCCGGTGAGCATGGCGCCGGTGAGCTGGCCGAGCACCGGCAGCAGCAGGAACGGGAAGGCGAGGCCGCCGACCAGGGCGCCCACGTAGTCGGCGGCGAACAGGTCGGCGACGGCCCCGCCCGCGTCCTGTCTGCGGATGCGCTGGATGAGCACCATCAGCAGCGGGATCTCGGCGCCGATGAGGACGCCGATGGCGAAGGAGAACGCGACGAGCGCGGGCCGGGACTCCCCCAGCCAGGCGAAGGTCGCGTACAGCGCCATGGCCGAGAGCCCGCCGAGCAGGGCCAGCCCGGCCTCGATGGCGGCGAAGCCGAAGGCGGGCCGGTGCCGCAGCCGTTTGGCGAGCAGGGATCCGACACCCATGGCGAAGACCATGACGGACAGCACGACCGACGCCTGGGTGACGGAATCGCCGATGAGATAGGAGCCGAGGGCGAGCAGCTCCAGTTCGTATACGAGCCCGCAGGCGGCGCAGACGAACACGGTGGCCAGGACGAGGAGTCGGCCGGTCCGGGGCCGTACGGGCAGGGCGGCCGGGACGGTCGCCGCGCCCCGCGGCTCCGGAGCCGGGAGGACCCGACGCGGGACGGAACGGTCGATCATGAACCGAACCGTACGTCACCACCCACTCGCACCCGGTCACCCACATGGGTGCAAGTGGCGTACTGATCCAGCCAGTTGGCGTAACCACGCCGCAATGCCCGCACCCCGGACCGCCGCCGGGCGCCGACGCGCTCCGGGCCACCCCACGACACCCGACCGGCCCTAGGTCCGCGCGGCCGTCTGGGCGGCGGCCGTGGCCGTCGCCGAAGCCGTGGCCGTGGTCGCGGCCGTGGTCGCGGCCGTGGTCGCGGCCGTGGTCGGGGCGCCGATCCGTACGGCGACCCGGGTCCTGGTGGCCACCAGCTGGCCTTCCTGCGGGTACGCGTGCCAGGTCCGCCAGCGCACCTGGCCCTCGTAGCGCTGCGCGAGCAGGGCGGTGAAGGCGTGCGGACTGCCCGGGAAGGTGCCCGCTAGTCCGTTCGGGTGGTCGGCGACCAGCGCGAGCAGTTCCTGGGCCCGTCCCGCGAAGGATCCGCGGGACAGCGTCTCGACCCGCGCGGCGAACTCGTACTCCCAGTCGCCCACCCGCTTGGCCACGCCGAGCGGAAGCGGCGTACTGCTGCCGGGCATGCAGGCGACCGTCTCCGAGCAGAGCACCTCACCCTCCTCCAGGAGCACCTGATGGGAGGCCCCGAGCAGGCGCAACTCGACCTTCGCGCCCGACAGTTCGAGGTTCAGTACGGCCAGGGCGGGCAGCCGGTCCCGACCCAGGGCCCAGGCGAGATCGGCGGCACGCGTGTCGGTATAGGTGGTCTGGAGGGTCGTGAGCATGAGTCGGCTCCGCAAACGCGCGAGGGAGATGGGCCGGGGCCCGCCAGCGGTAGTCAACGGGTGGGGGGACACCGGCACGGGTCCACAGGAAGTCCCGGGAGGTCCGGGGACTGGTCTACTCAACCGAGGGAATCATGAAAGGCACGGCACTCACAGCCGTTTTACCCAACTTGACGGGGTTTACATCCCCCCGGGGGCTTCGCAGTTCACGTGTTCAACAAGTTGCGTCCCGCGCGTCGTGGTGCATGGGCGCGAGAGACGCGAAGAAGACCCGAAAGAGACGCTCACGAGTCGCGCGGGCGGCGCGCAGGAGAAGGCGCCCGGCGGACATCAGACCGCCGGGCGCCCCCGTCCGCGCGGCGCCGGCTGCCCCGTGTCAGCTGGAACCGCACCCCCCGCCGCCGCAGGAGGACGACGATCCGCCGCAGGACGAGGAGGATCCACAGGAGGACGATCCGCCCGAACACGAACTCGACGACGAACCACCCCCGCCCGCCCACCAGCTGCTACCGCTGCTGCCACTGCCGGAGCCGCTGCTGCTGCCGGACGAAAAACCGCTCTTGAACGAACGCACCGCCACGGTCACGACGAATGCGACGACCAGGAGCCCGATCACGATGAAGACGAACACGATGCCCGCCCCTCTCTCACACCCCGGTCTTCCCGGGGGGCGGGATCCCCGCGTCCCGCGTGAAGGGGGGATGCCCGCAGGCCACGCGGCCCAAAGCACACTTGAGCAAGTCCAGAGGTTCCCCGCAGGATGGCGCCCATGAGCGCACCCGTGAGCAGCGACCGCCCCTTCCTGAACCGCCGTCTGGCGGCCTTCGGCACCACGATCTTCGCGGAGATGTCGGCGCTGGCCGCCCGCACCGGGTCGATCAACCTGGGCCAGGGCTTCCCCGACACCGACGGCCCGGCCGAGATCGCCGAGGCGGCCTCCCGCGCGGTCCTCACGGGCCGGGGCAACCAGTACCCGCCGGGCCCCGGCGTCCCGGAGCTGCGCGCCGCGATCGCCGCGCACCAGCAGCGCTTCTACGGCCTCGCCTACGACCCCGACACCGAGGTCCTGGTCACGGCGGGCGCCACGGAGGCCATCGCGGCCGCCCTGCTCGCCCTCCTCGAACCGGGCGACGAGGTCATCGCCCTGGAGCCGTACTACGACTCGTACGCGGCCTGCATCGCGATGGCCGGCGCGGTACGCGTCCCCGTCACCCTGCGCCCGCACGCCGGGGCCTTCGCCCTCGACCTGGACGAACTGCGCGCCGCGGTCACCCCGCGCACCCGGCTGATCCTGCTGAACACCCCGCACAACCCGACGGGCACGGTCCTGACCCGCGAGGAGCTGTCCGCCGTCGCCGCCCTCGCCGTGGAGCGCGACCTGCTCGTCGTCACGGACGAGGTGTACGAGCACCTGGTCTTCGAGGGCGCCCACACCCCCCTGGCGGGCTTCCCGGGCATGCGCGAGCGCACGGTCACCATCTCGTCCGCGGGGAAGACCTTTTCGTTCACGGGCTGGAAGGTCGGCTGGGTGACGGCGCCCCCGGAACTGGTCACGGCGGTCCGCTCGGCGAAGCAGTTCCTCACGTACGTCTCCTCGGGCCCCTTCCAGTACGCGATCGCCGAGGCCCTCGCGCTCCCCGACACGTACTACGAGGCCTTCCGCGCGGACCTGGCCGCCAAGCGCGACATCCTCGCCGACGGCCTCACCGCCGCTGGCTTCGAGGTCTTCCGCCCGCAGGGCACGTACTTCATCACCACGGACATCACCCCGCTCGGCGAGAAGGACGGCCTTGCCTTCTGCCGCGCCCTGCCCGAGCGCTGCGGTGTGGTCGCCATCCCGAACCAGGTCTTCTACGACGACACGTCCGCCGGAGCCACCCAGGTCCGCTGGGCCTTCTGCAAGAAGACCGAGGTCCTCCGGGAGGCCGCGGCCCGCCTGCGCCGCCTCTGACCCGCCGCGACAGGGCCTGGGGAAGTGTCGTCAAAGTGGCGTCGGCCGCCCGAAGGGCGGGGCTGGTGGGGCCTGGTGCGTGCGATCGCAAGGCGGAGGAGGGAATCGACGCGGTGGGGGCACCTCCCAGCGGTAGCTGGGGGACGTCGGTGACCGACGACAACGCGGCTGGGGGTCCCCCCGGACGGAGTCTGGGGGAGTGCGTGCCAGGCCCCACCAGCCAGACGGGACTTTGACGACACGACCTAGGAGGGCGGGAGCTCGTAGTCGAACCAGATGCGGTGCGTGCCGTCCTCGTCCACGCGCAGGCCGCCCGCGCCGGTGATGCCGGTCAGGGCGGCCGTGCCGCTGCCCGGGACGATCGCGAAGTGTTCCGCGGCGCGGGACGGGCCGCCGTCGGTGGCGGCCGAGTGGACGAAGTTGAAGGCGCCCTCGCGGCCGTCCAGGACGCCCTCGAAGGACTCCATCGCGACGTAGCTGCCGACGCCCGCCTCCTGGTCGAACGCGGCCGTGAAGAGCGTGGCCGAATGGCCCGTCAGGGTGTCGCCTTCGTACCGTTTCTCCATCGTGGCGACGCCCACCGGGAGACCGGTTTCCACGTGTGGTTGCGGGGTGAGCGAGGCCGGTGTGAAGCTGACGACCTTGAAGGTGCCCGAAGCTCTCATCATCGGATGAGCGTACTCACGAAGAGCGGGAAAGTCGGGATACATGGCAACGGGCAGAGCCTCCGTGTCCGGGTCGCCCCTGGAGATCCGCGCGGTCAAGGCGGTCCGCTCGGCCGCGCCGGCGACGGTCCTCGCGCTCGGAGTGTTCGCCGCCGTGCGCGGCGCCGGGGTACTGGTCCTCACCGTCGGCTCCTGGTGGGCCGGACGGGATCCGCTCCGGGTGCTCGGCGCGTCCTGGGACTCCGCGTGGTACCTGGGGATCGCCGCCAACGGCTACGGCCGGACCCTGATGTGGCCCGAGACCGGCTCCATCCAGAGCGACTACGCCTTCTTCCCGCTCTACCCGGCGCTGATACGGCTCGTCGCCGCCGTCCTGCCGGGCGGGCTCGTCCCCGCCGGGATCCTCGTGGCCTGGCTCTGCGCCGCCGCGGCCGCCGTCGGGGTCTACCGGATCGGGGAGCGGGTGATCGGCCCGCGCGCCGGGCTGCTCCTCGTGGGGCTGTGGGCGGCGCTGCCGCACGCCGTGGTGCTGACCCTGGCCTACACCGAGGCGCTGCTGGCCGCGCTCGCCGCCTGGGCGCTCCACGCCCTGCTGCGGGGCCGCTGGCTGTGGGCGGCCGGCCTGGCCGTGCTCGCCGGGCTGACCCGGCCCACCGGGCTCGCCGTCGCCGCCGCCGTCTCGGCCATGGCCCTGTACGCCGTCCTCGCCCGCGGGTCCCGCGCGCCCGCGGTGTGGGTGGCCGGGCTGGTGGCCCCGGCGGGCTGGGCGGCGTACGTCCTGGCCATCGGGGTGCGGATGGGCGATCCCCTCGGCGGCTACTTCACCGTGCAGCGGCGCTGGGGCTCCCGCTTCGACTTCGGCGAGGGCGCGCTGCGCTCCGCGGAGCGGGTGCTGACCGGCGGGCACGTGCCGCTCGCCACCACCGTCACCGTGGTGCTGCTGGCCGCGGCCGGGCTGCTGGCGGTGCTGCTGGTGCTGGACCGGACCCCGCTGCCGCTGCTCGCGTACACCGCCGTGCTGCTGGTGATCGCCTACGGCGGGGCCGGCTTCTTCGAGTCGAAGCCGCGGTTCCTGCTCCCGGCCTTCCCGCTGCTGCTGCCGGTGGCGGCCGTCATGGCCAGAGCCCGGCCCCGCACCGCGGTCGTGGTGACCGCGGTGCTGGCCGGGCTCGGCTACGGCTACGGGCTGTACCTGCTGCTCGTGGCGCGCGTACCCCTGTAAGAGGGACTGTGGGGGACGGCCGACTACTGGCTGTCGCCGCCGTCCTTGTCGTCGTCGCCGTCGGTGGAGTCGATCTCCTTCTCCAGGCCGAACTGCTCGACGAGCCACTTGTCGAACTCGATGGAGGCGCGGACCCAGCTGACCGTGGAGGACACGAAGTGCTCCAGGTTGACGCCGGTGCCGATCAGCATCTGCGCCTCACCGATCAGCCGGACCGAGCCGTCGTCGTGGGTGTGGCTGTAGACCTTCGGCCACAGGGTGCGGCGGTTCCAGTCGTCGATCGATTCGAGAAGCTGGGGCTTCTCCTCGATCTTGTGCGGACGGTCGTAGAAGGTCCGCACCGAGAAAACCTGCTGCTCGTCCTCGCCGCGGAACATGAAGTACGTGCGGAACTCCTCCCACGGCGCCGCGAGGTCACCCTCGTCGTCGACGACGTACTTGAGCTCCATCTGCTCCAGCAGCTGCTTGACCAGATCCTGGTCGGGGACGACGGGGCCCGCCGGTCCTGTGGCCTGCGGATCGGGCTGCTGCCCTCCGAAGTTCGGAATCGAGGCCGGGTCGATGCTCACCGTGTACTTCCCTTCGTGCGGATACAAGCATCCTCCCCCATCCCGCCCACCCCGTGTCCAGCCCGACGGCCACGATCCGCTCCGGGCGGACAGGGGGTGCGCCCGCCGGAGGGGGACATGCCCGGATCACAGCGCCTTGCCGACCAGCAGGTCCTCGCCCGCCACGTCGACCCGTACGGTGTCGCCGTCCCTGACCTCGCCGGAGAGGATCTCCTTCGCGAGGCGGTCGCCGATCGCCGTCTGGATCAGGCGGCGCAGCGGCCGGGCACCGTACGCCGGGTCGTTGCCCTTGTCCGCCAGCCAGGCCAGGGCCTCGGGCGTGACCTCCAGGGTCAGGCGCCGGTCGGCCAGGCGGGCCGCCAGGCGGTCGATCTGGAGCCTTGCGATGTGCGCCAGCTCGTCCTCGGACAGGGCCGAGAAGACCACCATGTCGTCCAGCCGGTTCAGGAACTCCGGCTTGAAGCTCGTCCTGACCACGTCCAGGACCTGCTGCTTCTTCTCGTCCACAGGTGTGGACGGATTCATCAGGAACTGGCTGCCGAGGTTCGACGTGAGGACCAGGATGGCGTTGCGGAAGTCCACCGTGCGGCCCTGGCCGTCCGTGAGGCGGCCGTCGTCCAGGACCTGGAGCAGGATGTCGAAGACCTCGGGATGGGCCTTCTCGACCTCGTCCAGGAGCACCACGCTGTACGGGCGCCGGCGCACGGCCTCGGTCAGCTGGCCGCCCTCCTCGTAGCCGATGTAGCCGGGCGGGGCTCCGACGAGGCGGGCCACGCTGTGCTTCTCGCCGTACTCGGACATGTCGATGCGGACCATCGCCCGCTCGTCGTCGAACAGGAAGTCCGCGAGCGCCTTGGCCAGCTCGGTCTTGCCGACGCCCGTCGGGCCCAGGAAGAGGAAGGAGCCGGTCGGGCGGTCCGGGTCGGCGATGCCCGCGCGGGTGCGGCGTACGGCGTCGGAGACGGCCCTGACGGCCTCCTGCTGGCCGATCAGGCGGCGGCCCAGCTCGTCCTCCATCCGGAGCAGCTTCTGGGTCTCGCCCTCCAGCAGGCGGCCCGCCGGGATGCCGGTCCAGGCGCCGACCACGTCCGCGATGTCGTCCGGGCCGACCTCGTCCTTGACCATGGTGTCCCGGGCCACCTCGGCCTCGGCCTCGGTGGCCTCCGCCAGCTCGCGCTCCAGGGCCGGGATCTCCCCGTAGAGCAGCTTGGAGGCGGTGTCGAAGTCCCCGTCGCGCTGGGCCCGCTCGGCCTGGCCGCGCAGGTCGTCCAGGCGCTCCTTGAGCTCGCCGACGCGGTTGAGGGACTGCTTCTCCTTCTCCCAGCGCGCGGTCAGGCCGCGCAGCTCCTCCTCCTTGTCCGCGAGGTCCTTGCGGATCTTGTCGAGGCGCTCGCGCGAGGCCGGGTCGGACTCGTTCTTCAGCGCCAGCTCCTCCATCCGCAGCCGGTCCACCGCGCGCTGGAGCTCGTCGATCTCCAGGGGTGAGGAGTCGATCTCCATGCGCAGCCGGGACGCGGCCTCGTCGACGAGGTCGATGGCCTTGTCGGGGAGGAAGCGGGAGGTGATGTACCGGTCGGAGAGGGTCGCGGCCGCGACGAGCGCGCTGTCGTTGATGACGACCTTGTGGTGGGCCTCGTAGCGGCCCTTGAGCCCGCGCAGGATCGCGATCGTGTCCTCGACGGACGGCTCTGCGACCAGCACCTGCTGGAAGCGGCGCTCCAGCGCCGGGTCCTTCTCGATGCGCTCGCGGTACTCGTCGAGGGTGGTCGCGCCGACCATGCGCAGCTCGCCGCGGGCCAGCATGGGCTTGAGCATGTTGCCCGCGTCCATGGCGGAGTCGCCGCCGGCGCCCGCGCCGACGACCGTGTGCAGCTCGTCGATGAAGGTGATGATCTGGCCGTCGCTCGCCTTGATCTCGGCGAGGACGGTCTTCAGCCGCTCCTCGAACTCGCCGCGGTACTTGGCGCCCGCGACCATGGCTCCGAGGTCCAGGGCGACGAGCCGCTTGTTCTTCAGGGACTCGGGGACGTCGCCCTTGACGATGCGCTGGGCCAGGCCCTCGACGACGGCCGTCTTGCCGACGCCGGGCTCGCCGATGAGCACCGGGTTGTTCTTCGTACGGCGCGAGAGCACCTGGACGACGCGGCGGATCTCGTGGTCGCGGCCGATGACCGGGTCGAGCTTGCCCTCGCGGGCAGCCGCCGTGAAGTCGGTGCCGAACTTCTCCAGCGCCTTGTACTGACCCTCGGGGTCGGGGGTGGTCACCCGCCGCCCTCCTCGCGCGTTCTCGAAGGCGTCCAGCAGCTTCTTCGCGCTCGCCCCCTGGGTGGACAGGATCTCACCGGCCGCGCCGCCCTTGGCGGCGATGGCGATGAGCAGGTGTTCGGTGGAGAGGTAGTCGTCGCCGAGCTTGCCCGCCTGAGCGTCGGCCTCGGCGAGTACGGCGAGCAGGTCGCGGGTGGGCTGCGGGGGCGCGACGGTGGAGCCGGTGACGCTGGGCAGGGCGGCCAGCAGCCGCTCCGCGCCGCCGCGTACGGCGGCCTGGTCGACGTCCGAGGCCGCGAGGAGGTCGGTGATGTTCTCGTTGTCCTCGCCGGCGAGGAGCGCCAGCAGCAGGTGCGCGGGGGTCAGATCGGCATGGCCTTCCTTGACGGCCCTGCTGGTGGCCGCGTTCAGCGCGTCTCGGCTCTTGTTGGTCAGCTCGGCGTCCACGGTGCGGTTTCTCCTCTCCGGAAGGGGTGGCGGCCCCCTGACTGATCTGACATGAACAACCTACGCAAAGTTGAGTCTATTCCACTCAAGGCAGGAGTCGTACCCTTCGGGCCATGTCCCATGACGTACTCAACCCGACGCCCGAGTACCTCGCCTTCTGGCGGGAACGGCACGTCTGCACCCTGACCACACCGCGCCCCGACGGCACGCCCCACGTGGTGCCGGTGGGCGTGACGTACGACCCGGAGGCCGGCCTGGCCCGGGTGATCAGCAACAAGCACAGCAGGAAGGTCCGCAACATCCTGGCGGCCCAGGCCGTGCAGCCGGGCGGGGCGCGGGTCGCGGTGTGCCAGATGGAAGGACGCCGCTGGGCCACCCTGGAGGGGCGCGCGGTGATCCGTACGGACGAGGCGTCGGTCGCCGACGCGGTGGCGCGCTACGCGGAGCGCTACGGGCGGACGCCCTCGCCCAATCCCGACCGGGTGGTCATGGAGATCACGCTGGACCGGGCCATGGGCCGCGCCTGAATCGTTGAATTCTCATCCGGTCCCGCATCTTGTCCGGTCAGCGACTGGACGCGGACATCACAACGGCGCCATCGTGGTCAGGTCCACGATGGCGCCGTTGTGTGGGGGTAGCGCCTGAGCGATCTGCAACGACGGGGGAATCGCGTCAGGCACTGCGGGGGGTGGCGGTGGTGATATCGGGTTCGAAGAGCTGGTGATCGCGCTGATCAAGATTGACGAAGACCATTCCGTAGCGCACCTCGCAGCGGACGGGCTGCGGCGCGCCCCGCGGGCGGCGCAGGCACCGGTAGGCACGTACGTCCTCGTCCTCCTCGCGCACGACGACGATCGGTTGGCCGAACAGGGTGACCATCAGCGAGTCCCCGGGGTACGGGATCGCCGTGGCCAGGTCGATGAACTGCCATCCCGAGCGGTAAGCGGAGGCCATTTCGCGGCGGAAGCCGCGGTCGTCGGGGGTCATGCGTCCGAAGACTTCCCACCCACAAGCGGCTTGGGTGCGGGGCCCCAGCCACTGTCGGCCACGACCTTGCCCCAACCACTGTCGCTCTCACCGGTGGTGACACCGGCCCCCCAACCGCTGTCGGCGGGCGCGCCGCCCCAGCTGGTCTGCGCGAGCGAGATTCCACCGACAGCAGCGGCCGTAGAGAGAGCAATGGCAGCCACCGAGCGAAGCAATTTCTTGTACATGGTCGACGTTGTCCTCACTTGATGGATTCCTCTCCCCCGCATCTCAGACGATGACTTATCGAGCCACGCCATTGCCACCGTGGCGATGCATCATGTTCCTGTACATGCAGGACCCTGGGGGTGGGAGATTTGCCGATTATGCGGATGAACCAGACACATCCCCACGCGGTGACGGACCTGTGCGACCTCGGGGCCGAGTTGTACGCGAGCGCGCTCAGCTCCGGCCGCATAGCCCGCGAAGAGGTCGAGCAGACGCCCTGCCTGCTGGAATTCGCCCTGCTGCACCCTGATCCAGACGACGACAACTGGCTTCGTCCGGTTCCACCTTCGGTGGCTCTCGCACAGCGGCTGCACCCGCTGGAACGGGAGATCCTGCAACGCCGGCGCTCCTCCATCGAGCTCACCGAAGCGTTTGAGCCATTCATGGCCATCAGCGCGCTGACTCCCGCCCCCACGCATGCGATCACCGTGCTGGAGGGATTCAACAGGATCAACGCGGCCCTCAATGTGGCCACCGCCGAGTGCCAGGCGGAAATGCTCACCATCCAGCCGGGCGGCGGGCGTTCCGAGAACATTCTGAACCAGGCGATAGAGCGGGACCAGCCGCTCATCCGGCGCGGCGTCAGCATGCGCACCCTCTACCAGCACACGGTGCGGCACAGCCGCGGCACGATGGCCTACGTCGACCGGATGGCCAGTGGCAAGGTCGAGATCCGGACGCTGGAGGAGCTGGTCGAGCGGCTCATCATCTGCGACGAATCGGTCGCCTTCATCCCCGCGAGCGACGACCAGCAGATCGCCCTGGAGCTGCGGCACCCGGCGCTCGTCCGCTACCTGGCCCGGGTCTTCGAGCAGCTGTGGCGCCGGGCCACCCCGCTCAACGAGCAGATTCCGTACGATCCGACACCCTCGGGGATCTCGGGCGTGCAGCGCTCCATCGCCCAGCTCCTCGTCGAGGGGCACGTGGACGAGGCCATCGCGCGCCGCCTGGGCATGAACGTACGGACCTGCCGCGCGCACATCGCCAAGCTGGCCACCGCGCTGGGCAGCGGCAGCCGGGCCCAACTCGGCTTCCTCATCGCCCAGTCGGGGATCCTGGGCCAGGTCTCGGGGCCCGCGCGGGATCCGCAGCTCTGATCCCGCACGGGTACGCGAAAGGCCCCGCCCGGCAAGCCGGACGGGGCCTTCTCGTCGACGCCGTCAGTCCATCGGGCGCTTGGGACGCCACACGACCAGGGCGTTGCCCGGCACCGGCGGCTGGTACTTGACCAGGTCGCGCCGGTAGGAGGCATGCACCTGGGCCTCGCGGGCCTGGAGCGTGGCCGCGGCACCGTCCACCGCGGCGGAGAGCTCGGCCACGCGCTGCTGGAGCGCGGCGACCTGGTTCTCCAGCTCGATGATCCGCTTGATGCCCGCCAGGTTGATGCCCTCGTCCTGGGACAGCGCCTGCACCGTGCGGAGCAGCTCGATGTCACGGGCCGAGTACCGCCGGCCGCGCCCAGCCGTACGGTCCGGGGAGACCAGGCCGAGACGGTCGTACTGGCGCAGGGTCTGCGGATGCAGACCCGAGAGCTGGGCGGCCACCGAGATCACGTAGACCGGGGTCTCGTCGGTGAGCTGGTAGCCCCCACCCAATCGGGAGGACTGTCGTCGGCGGCCGTCCATGTCATGCTCCCTTCGCGGACTCGAACAGCGCGGAGCGCAGGTCCTGCGACCCCATCGCCTCGCGGTACATCTCCAGCGCCTCGCGGGCCTTGTCCGACAGCTCGGTCGGGACCGCGACCTCCACCGTCACCAGCAGGTCGCCGCGGGTGCCGTCCTTGCGGACCGCTCCCTTGCCGCGGGCCCGCATCGTGCGGCCGTTCGGGGTGCCCGGCGGCAGCTTCAGCGTCACCGAGGGGCCGTTCAGGGTCGGGACCTTGATGTCGGCGCCCAGCGCCGCCTCCGCGAACGTCACCGGGACGGTCACCGTCAGGTTGTCGTCCTTGCGGCCGAACACCGGGTGGGAGTCGACGTGCACGACGACGTAGAGGTCACCGCCCGGACCGCCGCGCTCGCCCGGCGCACCCTTGCCGCGCAGCCGGATCCGCTGGCCGTCGGAGACGCCCGCCGGGATCCGGACCTGCATGGTGCGCGAGCTGCGGGCGCGCCCGCTGCCCTTGCAGACGTCGCACGGGGTCTCGGCGATCAGGCCGCGGCCCTTGCAGTCCGCGCAGGGGTCGGTCAGCGAGAAACCGCCGCCGCTGCCCCGCGAGACCTGGCCGGTGCCGACACAGGTCGGGCACACCCTGGGGGTGCCGTTCTTGTCGCCGGTGCCCGAACAGGCCTTGCAGGGGGCCTGGGAGGACATCCGGAGCGGGACCGTGGCCCCGTCCACCGCCTCCGTGAAGGAGAGGGTGACCTCCGACTCGATGTCCTGGCCGCGGCGCGGCTGGGTACGGGTCCCCGCACCCGGCCCGGCGCCGCGGTTGAACAGGCCGCCGAAGACGTCGCCCAGGCCGCCGCCGAAGCCGCCCGCGCCGCCGGCACCCGGCTGGGTGCCGCCGAACAGGTCGCCGAGGTCGAAGTTGAACGAGCCGCCGGCCCCGCCCGGCCCGGGGCGGAAGCCACCGTTGCCGAACAGGGCGCGCGCCTCGTCGTACTCCTTGCGCTTCTTCGCGTCGCCGAGGATGTCGTTCGCCTCGGAGATCTCCTTGAAGCGCTCCTCGGCGGAGGCGTCGCCCTTGTTGGCGTCCGGGTGGAACTCGCGTGCGAGCTTCCGGTACGCCTTCTTGATCTCGGCCTCGGTGGCGTCCTTCGGGACACCGAGGACCTTGTAGTAGTCCTTCTCGACGAAGTCCTTCGTGCTCATCCCCGGTGTCCCTCCTCTCGTGCCTCTACTGGTTCAACATCAGCCCTTGTCGGGGGCATCCGTGTCCTTGTCCGACGGCGTGTCGGCCTCGGCCGACTCGGACTTGGGGGCCGCGCCCGGCTGGGGCTCGGCCACCGCGACCCGCGCGGGGCGGATCGTACGCTCGCCGATCCGGTACCCCGGCTGCAGGATCGCCACGCAGGTCGTCTCGGTGACGTCCGGCGCGTACGAGTGCATCAGGGCCTCGTGGATCGTCGGGTCGAAGGGCTCGCCCTCCTTGCCGAACTGCTGCAGACCCATCTTGGCGGCGACCGTCTCCAGCGATTCGGCCACCGACTTGAAGCCGCCGACCAGCTCGCCATGCTCCCGCGCCCGGCCGATGTCGTCCAGGGTCGGGAGCAGTTCGCTCAGGAGGGACGCGACCGCGATCTCCTTGACGGTGATCCGGTCCCGCTCCACCCGGCGGCGGTAGTTCTGGTACTCCGCCTGGAGCCGCTGGAGGTCCGTGGTGCGCTCACCGAGCGCCGTACGGGCCTGGTCCAGCTGCGCCAGCAGGGCAACATCCGGTGCGGAATCCCCGGCCGGGGCCGCCGCCTCCTCCGTGGCGGAGTCGGCGGCCTTCGGCTCGTCGGGCGTGCCGTCGACGGGGACGTCGGGCTTCTCCTCGAAGCCCGGGGTCTCCTCCGACATCAGGCAGCGCCGCCCTTCGGCTTCTCGTCGTCGACGATCTCGGCGTCGACGACGTCGTCGTCGGCCTTCGCCTGGCCCGCGTCACCGGCATCGGCGCCGGCGGCGCCCTGCGCGGCCTGGGCGTCGGCGTAGATGGCCTGGCCGAGCTTCTGGCTGACCGCGGCGAGCTTCTCGGTCGCGGTACGGATCTCGGTGGTGTCCTCGCCCTTGAGCTTCTCCTTCAGCTCGGCGACGGCGGCCTCGACCTCGGTCTTGACCTCGGCCGGGACCTTGTCCTCGTTGTCCTTGACGAACTTCTCCGTCTGGTAGACGAGCTGCTCGCCCTGGTTGCGGGACTCGGCCGCCTCCTTGCGACGCAGGTCCTCGTCCGCGTACTGCTCCGCCTCCTGGCGCATGCGGTCGACCTCGTCCTTGCCGAGCGAGGAGCCGCCGGTGACGGTCATCTTCTGCTCCTTGCCCGTGCCGAGGTCCTTGGCCGTGACGTGCATGATGCCGTTCGCGTCGATGTCGAAGGAGACCTCGATCTGCGGGACGCCACGCGGGGCCGGCGGCAGGCCGGTCAGCTCGAACATGCCGAGCTTCTTGTTGTACGCCGCGATCTCGCGCTCGCCCTGGTAGACCTGGATCTGCACGGACGGCTGGTTGTCCTCGGCCGTCGTGAAGATCTCCGACCGCTTGGTCGGGATGGTCGTGTTGCGCTCGATCAGCTTGGTCATGATGCCGCCCTTGGTCTCGATACCCAGGGACAGCGGGGTCACGTCGAGGAGCAGGACGTCCTTGACCTCACCCTTGAGCACACCGGCCTGAAGCGTCGCGCCGATGGCGACGACCTCGTCCGGGTTGACGCCCTTGTTGGCGTCCTGACCGCCGGTGAGCTCCTTGACGAGCTCGGCGACGGCCGGCATGCGGGTGGAGCCGCCGACCAGTACCACGTGGTCGATCTCGGACAGGTTGATGCCCGCGTCCTTGATGACGTTGTGGAACGGGGTCTTGCAGCGGTCGAGCAGGTCCGCGGTCAGCTGCTGGAACTGCGAGCGCGTGAGCTTCTCGTCCAGGTGCAGCGGGCCCTCGGCGGAGGCCGTGATGTAGGGCAGGTTGATCGAGGTCTCCGTGGAGGAGGACAGCTCGATCTTCGCCTTCTCGGCGGCCTCGCGCAGACGCTGGAGCGCCATCTTGTCCTTGGACAGGTCGACGCCGTGGCCGTTGGCGAACTGCTTCACGAGGTAGTCGACGACGCGCTGGTCCCAGTCGTCGCCACCGAGGTGGTTGTCACCGTTGGTGGCCTTGACCTCGACGACACCGTCGCCGATCTCCAGGAGCGACACGTCGAAGGTGCCGCCACCGAGGTCGAAGACGAGAATGGTCTGGTCGTCCTTGTCGAGACCGTAGGCCAGGGCGGCGGCGGTCGGCTCGTTGACGATGCGCAGGACGTTGAGGCCCGCGATCTCACCGGCCTCCTTCGTCGCCTGACGCTCGGAGTCGTTGAAGTAGGCCGGGACGGTGATGACCGCGTCCGTGACCTTCTCACCGAGGTACGCCTCGGCGTCGCGCTTCAGCTTCTGCAGGATGAAGGCGCTCATCTGCTGCGGGTTGAAGTCCTTGCCATCCAGGTTGATCTTCCAGTCAGTGCCCATGTGGCGCTTGACGGAGCGGATGGTCCGGTCCACGTTCGTGACCGCCTGGCGCTTGGCCACCTCGCCGACGAGGACCTCGCCGTTCTTGGCGAAGGCGACGACGGACGGCGTGGTCCTGGCGCCCTCGGCGTTGGTGATGACGGTGGGCTCGCCGCCTTCCAGAACGCTGACGACGGAGTTAGTGGTGCCCAGGTCGATGCCGACCGCACGTGCCATTTTGATTTCCTCCAGCTGACTTGAGTGGAACAGACTCAACCATGCCGTACGGCTGCGCGCGCGTCAACAGAGCTGAGTCACATCGACTCAACCTTTAGGTGCCCTTACGCGCAACCCAGCCAGCCCCGCCGGCGCCTGAGGCGCGGGGCGCGGGGCGGAGCCGGGCCTTTCAGCCCCGCCGGCGTTTGAGGCGCGGGGTCTGGGGCGGAGCCTCGGACTTTCAGCCCCGCCGGCGTTTGAGGCGCGGGGCGCGGGGCGGAGCCCCGATCCTTCAGCCCCGCCGGCGTTTGAGGCGCGGGGCGCGGGGCGGAGCCCCGGCGGCGGCGCCGCACCCGAACGGGTCACCGCCGCCGCGCGGCACCCGGGCACCGCCGGAGGCATGCGGCACGGTGCTGGCATGCCTCTGCTGCTGCCCCTCCCCGCCCGGCCAGGGCTCCGGCCGGCCAGGCCATCGGCCAAGCGGGTGGTCGACCTCATCGGGGCGGTGACCCTGCTCCTCCCGCTCGGCCTGCCGCTGCTGCTGGCGACAGGGCTGCTCTACGTGGCCCAGGGCGGCCGGGCCTTCGTACGGGAACCGGCGGCCGGCCTGGCCGGAAGGCCGTTTCGCACCTGGCGGCTGCGCACCGACGACACCGGCCGCCTCGGCGCGGCCCTGGAGCGCTGCGCACTCGACTCGGCGCCCCAGCTGCTCAACGTGCTGCGCGGCGAGATGTCCCTGGTCGGGCCGCGTCCGGAGCCCCGTACCGACCGCCCCGACCGGCTCCTCGTACGCCCCGGAGTGACCGGCCTCTGGCAGGTGAGCGCACGCTCCGACCTGCCCTGGGAGGAGATGGCGCTGCTCGACCGGCACTATGTGGAGAACCACTGGCTGGGGATGGACCTGGCGATCCTGGCGCAGACCCCGAGGGCGGCCTACCGTCATAGGCAAGCCTGAGCGACACAGATCACCGCGCGCTCAGCTACATTGCGGCGTCGGGAGTGGGTAACCTCATGCCTTGACTCAATAAGTTACCGCTTAGTAAGTGCCGCCCGAGGAGCCCTCCCATGCAACTCGCCGCGATCATCGTGTCGCTGGTCATCACGGTGGTAGCCGTCGCGCTGTTCGGCCGTGCCACCGCGCAGATCTACCACTTCGTGCGCCTCGGCCAGCCTGTGCCCGCGGGCACGCGCACCGGCGACCCCACGCAGCGCACCATCACGCTGGTCAAGGAGTTCCTCGGCCACACCCGCATGAACCGCTGGGGCATCGTCGGGTTCGCGCACTGGTTCGTGGCGGTGGGCTTCTTCTCGCTGCTGCTGACCATCGTCAACGCCTTCGGTCAGCTCTTCCAGGCCGACTGGCTGATCCCGATCATCGGTGACTGGCTGCCGTACGAGATCTTCACCGAGTTCCTCGGCCTGATGACCGTGCTCGGCATCGTGACCCTGATCGTGATCCGGCAGCTGAACCGGCCGGGCGGGGCGGGTCGCAAGTCCCGCTTCACGGGCTCCAAGACGGGCCAGGCGTACTTCGTCGAGGCCGTCATCCTGATCGTCGGCGTCTGCATCATGACGCTGCGCGCGCTGGAGGGGGCCCAGCACGGCGTCGACGGCTGGGAGCCCGGCTTCTTCGCCTCGTACCCGCTGATCGCCGCCTTCGACGGGCTGAGCCTGAGCACGCTGCAGTACCTCACGTACTTCTTCGCGGCGCTCAAGATCGTCACGTCCTTCACCTGGATGATCACGGTCTCGCTCAACACCAACATGGGTGTCGCCTGGCACCGCTTCCTCGGCTTCCCGAACATCTGGTTCAAGCGCAACGCGGACGGTTCCACCGCCCTCGGCGCCCTCCAGCCGATGACCAGCGGCGGCAAGGAGATCGACTTCGAGGACCCGGGCGAGGACGACGTCTTCGGCGTCTCCCAGGTCGAGCAGTTCTCCTGGAAGGGCATCCTCGACTTCTCCACGTGTACGGAGTGCGGTCGCTGCCAGTCGCAGTGCCCGGCCTGGAACACCGGCAAGCCGCTGTCCCCGAAGCTCCTGATCATGTCGCTGCGCGACCACGCGCACGCCAAGGCCCCGTACCTGCTCGCCGGTGGCGGCAAGGACATGGAGGGCAACGAGAAGGCGACGGCGGAGCAGCTCAAGGACGTCCCCGCCGCCGCGATCGCCGAGGCCGAGCGCCCGCTGATCGGGACGGCCGAGGAGAACGGCGTCATCGACCCGGACGTGCTGTGGTCGTGCACGACCTGCGGTGCGTGCGTCGAGCAGTGCCCGGTCGACATCGAGCACATCGACCACATCGTCGACATGCGCCGCTACCAGGTGATGATCGAGAGCGCGTTCCCGTCCGAGGCGGGCACGATGCTCAAGAACCTGGAGAAGAAGGGCAACCCCTGGGGCCTGGCGAAGAAGCAGCGCGTCGAGTGGACCAAGGAGGTCGACTTCGAGGTCCCGATCATCGGGAAGGACGCGGAGGACCTCTCGGAGTTCGACTACCTGTACTGGGTCGGCTGCGCGGGCGCCCTCGAGGACCGGGCCAAGAAGACCACGAAGGCCTTCGCGGAGCTGCTGAACATCGCGGGCGTCAAGTTCGCGATCATGGGCGGCGACGAGAAGTGCACCGGTGACTCGCCGCGCCGCCTGGGCAACGAGCCGCTGTTCCAGCAGCTGGGCCAGGAGAACGTGGCCATGCTGAACATGGCCTTCGGCGAGGACGACGACGACCCGGAGACGAAGAAGCCGAAGTCGGCGAAGCGGATCGTCTCGACCTGCCCGCACTGCTTCAACACCATCGCGAACGAGTACCCGCAGCTGGGCGGCGAGTACGAGGTCATCCACCACACGCAGCTGCTCCAGCACCTGATCGACGAGGGCCGCCTCACGCCGGTGACGCCGGTCGACGGCCTGATCACATACCACGACCCGTGCTACCTGGGCCGGCACAACAAGGTCTACACGCCGCCGCGCGAGATCATGTCGGCCGTGCCGGGCCTGCGTCAGCAGGAGATGCACCGCCACAAGGAGCGGGGCTTCTGCTGCGGCGCCGGTGGCGCGCGGATGTGGATGGAGGAGCGGATCGGCAAGCGCATCAACAACGAGCGTGTCGACGAGGCGCTGTCCCTGAACCCGGACATCGTGTCGACTGCGTGCCCGTTCTGCCTGGTGATGCTGACCGACTCGGTGAACGGCAAGAAGAACGAGGGCCAGGCCAAGGAGTCCGTGCAGGTCGTGGACGTGGCCCAGCTGCTGCTGGACTCGGTCAAGACCCCGGAACCGCCGGTGGTCGAGCCGGAGCCGGAGGCCGAGCCGGAGCCGGAGCCGGAGCCCGTCGCGGCGAAGCCGGAGCCGGTCGCGGCGAAGTCCGAGGCGGAGCCCGTCGCGGCAAAGCCCGAGCCCGTCGCTGCGAAGCCCGAGGCGGAGCCCGTCGCGGCGAAGCCCGAGCCCGTCGCTGCGGAGCCCGAGGCGGAGCCGAAGGCGGCCGAGCCGGAAGCGGCGCCGAAGGCAGAGGCCGCGGTCGAGCCGGAGGCCAAGCCGGAGCCGGAGCCCGAGGCGAAGGCAGAGGCCGAGCCCGAGGCTGAGGCTGAGCCCGAAGCGAAGTCCGAAGCGAAGCCCGAGGCGAAGTCCGAAGCGAAGCCCGAGGACGCCAAGTAGTCCCTGGCGACCCTGGCACCACGGAACGGCCGGTCCCCCACTCGGGGGACCGGCCGTTCCGGCATGTCGGCCCCCGTCTCAGCCCTCGCCCTCCGTACGGTTGCGGCGCAGCATCGCGAAGCCGAGCCCGGCCGCGCCCACCGCGGCCATCCCGCCGCCCGCGGCGACGAGCGCCGGGGTGTCTCCGTTCGACGGGGCGACCCCCTCCGCACCGGCCTTCACGCCGCCCTTCGGAACGACCTTCCCGACCACCGGCTTCGTGTCGTCCTTCGTCACGTGCTGCTTCGCGTCCTTCGCGTCCTTCTTCACGTCCTTCTTCGCCGGGTCGACCGTGTACTTCTCGATCAGCTTGCCGTCGAAGTCGTACACCCAGCTGTTCCCGCCGCCCCTGCCGTCGATGACGACGAACTTCACGCGCTTCCCGTCCTGGACGAGCTTGTACGTCCAGCCGTCGTGCCGCGTGCCGGGGTGCTTCAGGTCGATCGTGCCGAGGGAGGTCCCCTTCGGCGTCGAGATCTCGACGCGCTTGCCGTTCGCGCCGTCGACCAGCTTGGCGATCCGCCCGTCGGGCAGGGTGACGCGCACCGAACTCTCCTTCTTGGCCTCGGGCTTGATCTGCGGCTTCGGCTTCTCCACCGGCTTCGGCCGCTCCGCGCCCTCCATCCATGAGGTCACGGTGCCGTTCGGCTGGAGCACGACGTGCAGGCCGTTGCTCTGGCCGTACGCGGCGCCGCCGCCCGTGCTGACCAGGGTGTCGAGCTTCGTGGAGCCGGCGAAGATGTCCGCCTCGAAGTGGTTGTCGCCGATCTTGTAGACCTTGGCGACGGAGCCGTCCGCGAGCTTCACGGTGGTGACGTACGCCCGGACCTCCGGCCTGACCTCCGGCTTGACCTGCGGCTTCGTCGGCGGAGTGACCGGCGGGGTCACGGGCGGGACGGACGGGTCCACCGAAGGCTCGACGGGCGGCTCGACCGACGGCTCGACCGACGGGTCCACCGAAGGCTGCTCGATGCCGGGCAGCGCCTCCGGCTCCGGAACGGCCGGGGAGTCCGCGAAGGCGGATCCGACCGGAAGGGCCAGGACGGCGGCCGCGCCGGCGAGGACGGCGGCGGTACGGAGGGTGGTACGGCGGGTGCTGCGCATGATGGGTGCTCTTCTCGTGTCTCTGCGTGGCGGCGACAGACACGAAGCTACGGACCCGATATGTGGGTATTCCGTCGGGAACGTAACGAAGGCCCGCAGAAACCACCGCAGCTACGTAAACCGGACACCACGCCGGGGTGGGGACAACCCCCCGGGGTTCCCCTAGGGGATGTCACAGCTCAGCCGCAAAGGCCGCCGGTTCCGGCCGCCCGTCCACGGCGGCCCGCAGGACCGGGTACTTTCGATCACGTGGCTGGATTCAGGATCGGACGCGGCCGGGACAACAACCGCACCCCGCAACAACCCCCGCGGCAGCAGCCGTACGGACAGCAGCAACCGCCGCCGTACGGCCAGCAGCCCTACCCTCCCGCAGGCCCGCCGCCGCAGCAGCAGTGGCCGCAGCCGGGTCCCGGGGGGCACGGCGAGCCCGAGTACTTCGACCCGTACGGACAGCAGCAGCCGCCGCAGGCGCAGCAGCCCCCGTACGGCCACGGAGGGCACGGGGGCCAGGGCGGGCACGGCGGGCACGGCGGCTACACCAACGACAACCCCGGGCACACCCAGGTCTTCGCCGTCGGCGAGGACCCGTACAGCCAGGGCGCGACGTACCAGGCGGGCGCGGCCGCGGCCGCTCCGGCCGGCCCGCGGCTGCCGTGGAAGGAACTGCTCCGCGGCATCGTGATGCGGCCCGGGCAGACCTTCCTGCAGATGCGCGACTACGCCGTCTGGGGGCCGGCGCTGACCGTGACCTTCCTCTACGGGCTCCTCGCGGTCTTCGGCCTCGACGACGCCCGCAAGGACGTGATCAACGCGACCCTCGCCAAGGCCGTCCCGATCGTCCTCTCCGCGGGCGTGGCCTTCGTCATCTGCGGACTGATCCTGGGCGCGGTCACGCACACCCTGGCCCGCCAGATGGGCGGCGACGGCTCGTGGCAGCCCACCGTGGGCCTGTCGATGCTGATCATGTCGCTGACCGACGCCCCGCGCCTGCTCTTCGCCGTGTTCCTGGGCGGCGACAACGGGGTGGTCCAGGTCCTGGGCTGGGCCACCTGGGTGGCGGCGGGCTTCCTGTTCACGTCCCTGGTCGCCAAGTCGCACGACCTGCCGTGGCCGAAGGCGCTGGGCGCGTCCGCGATCCAGCTGATCGCCCTGCTGTCGATCATCAAGCTGGGCACGATCTAACGGCACCGACGGACACGCAGAGGGGCCCGCCGCGCGGTATTCGCGCGGCGGGCCCCTTCACGTACGCGTCCGTGTACGGCTACGCGTCGAGGACCTGGCCCTCACGCTTCACGACGGGCGGCTCGACCGACCAGGGGAAGTTGATCCACTCGTCGGTCTTCTTCCACACGTACTCGCACTTCACGAGGGAGTGCGACTTCTCGTAGATGACCGCGGACCGCACCTCGGCGACGTGCCCGAGGCAGAAGTCGTGGACGAGCTTGAGCGTCTTGCCGGTGTCGGCCACATCGTCGGCGATGAGGACCTTCTTGTTCGTGAAGTCGATCGCCTCGGGCACGGGCGCCAGCATGACCGGCATCTCCAGCGTGGTCCCGACACCGGTGTAGAACTCGACGTTCACCAGGTGGATGTTCTTGCAGTCGAGCGCGTACGCCAGGCCGCCGGCGACGAACACCCCGCCCCGGGCGATGCTCAGGATGATGTCGGGCTCGTAGCCGTCATCGGCGATCGTCTGCGCCAGCTCGCGCACGGCGCGCCCGAACCCCTCGTAGTCGAGGTTCTCGCGTACTCCGTCACTCATGCCTCGTGCCTCACCTGGGTGCGGTGGAAATTCTGGAAGGAGCGCGAGGCGGTCGGCCCGCGCTGCCCCTGGTACCTGGATCCGTAGCGCTCACTGCCGTACGGGAACTCGGCGGGCGAGCTGAGCCGGAACATGCACAGCTGCCCGATCTTCATGCCCGGCCAGAGCTTGATCGGGAGGGTGGCGAGGTTCGACAGTTCCAGGGTCACGTGGCCCGAGAACCCGGGGTCGATGAACCCGGCGGTCGAATGCGTCACCAGACCGAGGCGGCCCAGGCTGGACTTCCCCTCCAGTCTGGAGGCGATGTCGTCGGGCAGCGAGATGACCTCGTACGTCGAGGCGAGCACGAACTCACCCGGATGCAGAATGAACGCCTCGTCGCCCTCCGGCTCGACCATCCTGGTCAGGTCGGTCTGCTCGACGGCGGGATCGATGTGCGCGTAGCGGTGATTCTCGAACACCCGGAAGAACCGGTCGAGACGTACATCGATGCTGGAGGGCTGCACCATCGATTCCTCGAACGGGTCGATGCGAACCCGTCCGCTGTCGATCTCGGCCCGGATGTCTTTGTCAGAGAGAAGCACGTCCCGAGGATACGCAGTGCGCACGGGCCACCCCCAATCGAGAGCGGCGGCCCGCGCGCCTGCCCGCTATCGCTTGACCGCCGGCCCCACGGGCACGGCCTGCCTCAGCCGCGCGCAGCGCGGACACCGCAACAGCCGCCCGGGCCCGATCCGGCCGGCACCGAGGTGCTGCAGCGGGAAGGAGGCGGTACTGAAAACGTGCCCTTCGGCACAACGGACGACGGTGTGCTCCATCGAGTCCCTTTCCCCAACGAGCCGTACTGCGACGAATCGCCACATTAGGGGATGATCGGGACCCACTCCAGCCGCCGCTCCGCTGCACACGGTACGCCCCAACTCCCGCCCCCACACGCCCCCGTGCACACCACACACGACAACGACCCCGCGGTCGATTCACCGGGGGTCGATCATGGGGTAGAGTGGGCGACGATACAGATCCAGGCAACTGGAACGCTGTGCGGATGTAGTTTAATGGTAGAACATGAGCTTCCCAAGCTTATAGCGCGGGTTCGATTCCCGTCATCCGCTCTTGAGAGAAGGCCCAGGTCAGCGACCTGGGCCTTCTTCGTTGTCTAGACCTCTCAGAGCCCGCGTGCCATTCGCGTGCCACAAGTTCCCTCACGGGGCGTCAGATTGATCGCCGACCCGCCATGGCCCGCGACAGGGCACCTACGTCGCACGCTGGGGCGTCACCTCCTCCGAGCGGCCCCACCGGGAGCCGGCAGGCGTGGCACGAGCTGGTGGACGGTGGCTGCCGTGGTTGCGCCCGCCTGCCGGTCCGGCTGCGTGCGCTGGCGGCGGACGTCGGCGTCGATGTTGTCGGCGAGCGTGCGCTGGTGCGCCTTGGTGGAGTGCTGATAGATCAGCTGTGCCCGCTCGGACGACTGTCCCGCGCGGACCATGAGGTCCTTCAGCTTGGCGCCGGTATCGGCAGCAAGGGTGTTCCCGGTGTGGCGCAGGTCGTAGAAGCGGAACTCCTTCGGCATGCCGACGGCATCCCGGGCCTTGCGCCACTTGCGGCCGAAGGTGGTGCCACGCAGGGCCGCGCCCTTCTCCCCCACGAACACCAGGCCCTCGGGTCCGGGCTGGGCGTACCAGTCCAGGTGCCGGCGTACGTCGAGGAAGACGAAGCCGGGTGCGCCAACCCCCTTGGCAGCGAGCCTGAATGGGGCCGATCTCCCGCGGAAACAAGAGGCGGAAATCGACACCCCGACCAAGCTGGCGAGAAGCAAGCCCAGCGCCACCTTGGAGCAGGCCGTCGAGATTGGCCGCACTGCTCAGCATGGCCGGGCCGGAAACGCCTCCCGCCGTCATATTGAGGACACCGTCCGCGACAAGGGCTTCACCATCAACAAGGACCTTGCCGAGAAGGCCAAGGACATCATCCAGGCCGAACTGGACGGGCACGCCGCCGCCGTCCACTGATCCGGCCTGCCCACCCGCACTGGCGCCGCGGGTGGGCCGAGGGGCCTTCCCGCACTCCGCTCGCTGAGGCAACCCCACCATCGAAGGAAGGTCCGGCATGCCCGACCGACACAACCCCAACCCCACCGTCCACCAGGAGCACGAGACGCGTACCCCAGCCCCAGACCAGGCAGCAAGGTATGGCGTTGGACCGTCCAAGGGCCGGTCCAACGCTGCCTCCGCCCCGGGGGTGGCGGAGGCAGAACCCCGGCGCGAGGGCGCACCGGGGCAGAAGGAGGTGGCCGGTACCGCCGACGCCGGCCTACCCGTCGTCGTGCGAGCCGCCGACGAGGCCGCGCTGTACCGCGTCGCCCGCCGTCGCGCCCGTGACACCAAGCAGCGCAAGATGCGTGTTGATGTTCGCTACAGCGTCGCCGAGCACACCGAGATCCTCGCCGAGGCCCACCGTCTGAACCTGGCGGGCGCACACTACGTCGGCGCCGTCGTCATGGCCCACCTGAACGGCGTCCTCGCCCTGCCCGACCAACGGACCTCACATGATGATCTGATCGACGAGCTGGCCGCCCTGCGTACGGAGATCGCCGCGATCGGCAACAACGTCAACCAGATCGCCAAGAGGCTGAACTCCGGAGGCCATCCACACCCTGGGGACGCCGCCGTGCTCACGGAGGCCCGGCGGGTCCTCGCCCTCGCCTGCGACGCCGCCACGTCAGTCGATGTGGCAGCGGACAAGGCCGCCACATCGAAGCGGGCGGCCTGATTGATCGCGAAGATCGGCAAGGCCGGCGCCGACACCCGCGGTGTCCTGCGTTACCTCTACGGGCCAGGCCGTGCCAACGAACACACCGACCCCCACCTCGTGGCGTCCTTCGACGGCTTCGCCCCCGACCCTGGCCGGGACGAGACCGCCACCCGCACCCAGCTCGCCACGGTTCTCGACCTTCGCGTCAAGCAGGCAGGCGACCGCGCCCCCGACAAGCACGTGTGGCAATGCTCGGTCCGGGCCGCACCCGAGGACCGGACCCTGACGGACGACGAATGGGCGGTGATCGCCCGTCGGGTCCTGAACGCCACCGGCATCGCGCCGGCCGGTGACCCCGACGCCTGCCGGTGGGTCGCTGTCCGCCACGCCGACGATCACATCCACATCGTCGCCACCAAGGTCCGCGGAGACCTCCGCGAGCCCCGCCACTGGAACGACTACACGCGTGCAGACAAGGAACTCGCCGCCATCGAGAAGGACTACGGGCTCCGCCAGGTCATACGCGGCGACCGGACCGCCGCCAAGCGGCCCACCCGAGCCGAGCAGGAGAAGGCCCGCCGCACCGGCCGGACCACCACGCCCAGGGAAAGACTGCGCACCACCGTCCGCACCGCGCTCTCCGCAGCCACGAGCACGGAGGAGTTCTTCCAGGTCCTGGCCGGCGCCGGGGTGCTGGTGGACGTCCAGCACTTCCCTTCGGGGGACGTGCGCGGCTACAAGGTCGCCCTGGACGGCGACACCAACAAGGACGGGCACCCGGTGTGGTTCTCCGGCTCCGTCCTCGCCCCGGACCTGTCCTACCCCAAGATCGCAGAGCGCTTCGCCAGCGTGTTCGCACCGGCCAGCCCGGAGAGCGACAACAGCCGTCCGGCGTGGCAGCAGGTTACCGACGCCACCGACCGCCTCCCCGACCTCCTCGACCGCAGCGACGAAGGCGTAGCGCAGGCACATATCGCGGTCCTCGCCGAGACCCTCGACGCCCTCCCGTTGATCGCACCCGTCGACCTGCGGCCGCAACTCCTCCAGGCAGCAGCCGCGTTCGAGCGCGCTAACCGATCCCGCATCCGAGCCCGCCACGAATAGGCACAGACCACCCGGCGGGCGGTCAAGGCGATCGCGCGGGAACCCGCCCCGAAGGACGCAGCCGCCCTGGCGATCATGCTCGACGTGATCTGCCTCGCGGTCATCGCGGCACGGCACTGGCACCAGGTCCGCCAGCACGACCAGCAAGCCGAAGCCGCCCGCCAGACGGCAGAGCACCTGCACGCCGCCTACCAGCAAGCCTCATCCCAGCCCACCGCCGTGCTCGCCCAGCGGGGCCGACGCCTAGGCGTACGGGTTCAGCAGCGGCAGGTGTCCGTCCTCCGCCAGGTGCTGCCTGAACTGGCCGAGCAGATCGTGACCGAGCCCACCTGGCCCGCCCTCGCAGCCACCCTCGCCGACGCCCAGGTCGCCGGCCACAGCCCATCCGCCCTCCTCGCCGAGGCCGCTACACGAAGGGAACTCGACACCGCCACCTCCATCAGCGACGTCCTCGTCTGGCGCCTACGCCGCGCGCCGCCGACCTGCCACTGCAACCCGCCATAGGGCAGTCGGCAGCTGCTCCACCCCCAGTCAGGTCATCCGACCCCACCCAGCAGCGCCGCCGTGTTCGCTGAGCCCAACACCTCGCCGCACGGAAGAGCCTTACGGGGCCAACGACCTCACGGCGTTGGCCCCGGGGCGTCCAGGAACAGAGGCCGGTGCTCCGGCTGGTCCAGTAGCGGTCGCCGCTCGACCTCAGAAGCCGCGGGCTAGGTGTATTGCCTCGTGAGGTTGGGGACGCGGCTTGCGGGTGGTTTGCCTGCCGGGAATCGGATCGCCATCAACGGGGTTGGTGGGGGATGAGCCGTTATTGGAGGGCCATGCGAGCGATTCAGGTGTACGAAGTGGGCGGTCCCGAGGTGCTGCAGGAGGCCGAGGTGGACCAGCCGCGGCCGGGTCCGGGCGAGGCGATCGTGGAGGTCGCCGCATCCGGGGTCAACTTCCTCGACGTCTACCACCGCGAAGGCCGGTACAGCCTCCCGCTGCCCTTCACCCCGGGCGCTGAGGGCGCCGGCACGGTCGTCGAAGTTGGACCCGGCGTCGCTGACGTCGCAGTCGGGGACCGGGTCGGTTGGGTGGAGATTCCCGGCACGTATGCCGAGCGGGCCGTCGTGGACTCCTCCCGGCTGGTGCCGCTGCCCGACGATATCGACTTCGAGACCGCCGCCGCCGTGCTCCTGCAAGGTATGACCGCGCACTATCTCGTCAAGGACGCCTACCCGGTTCAGGGGGGCGACACGGTGCTCGTGCATGCGGCTGCTGGTGGCATGGGGCTGCTTTTGACCCAGCTCATCACCCATCTCGGCGGCAGGGTGATCGGCACGACGTCGACCACGGCGAAGGCCGAGCTGGCGAAGCGTGCCGGGGCCGCTGAGGTGATCCTTTCCTCCGCAGTCGACGATCTCGCAGCCGAGGTGAGGCGGCTCAACGGCGGTCAGGGACTGCCGGTTGTCTTCGACGGCGTCGGCGCGCACACCTTCGATGCGAGCCTCGCCAGCCTGCGAACCCGCGGCCATCTCGTGCTCTTCGGCGCGGCAAGTGGTGCCGTGCCGCCGTTTGATCCGATTCGGCTCGCCCACGGCGGTTCGCTGACCCTGATCCGGCCCAGCCTCGGGGACTTCATCGCCGATCGGTCCGAACTGCTCCGACGGGCCGCCGATGTGTTCGAGTGGGTGCGCTCCAAGGCGCTTGAGGTCACCGTAACGGGCCGCTACGCATTGTCCGAGGCCGCCCAGGCCCACAGCGATCTGGAGGCTCGGCGTACCACCGGCAAGCTGCTCGTCGTACCCGATGCGGCCGCTATTGGACGCCGCGAGGAGACGCAGAGCTGATCGCGGGTGACGAGGTCGGGGATCTTGGAGACTGAGATGTCGAGGGCATGGCCGACCGTCATCGCCAAGATCCCCGACAGCGTCAGGCACTCAGCAGGCCAAGATCAAGTTCTGGCGGGTTTCTGGCGTATCTGGGTCACACCCCTTCAAGATCCCTCAGCCGAGACCTGGCTCACCCGTCCACAACCTCCCGGGACAGAACAGCTAGGCCGCGCAACGCACGGGCATGCCGCCAGGGCCGGCTCATCTCAGTGCCGGCCCCAGCGATGTGTTGACGTGTCGAGGGATCAGCGCGTTGCCTCGTCTCCGAGGCTTCCGGAGCTGATGGCGCCCCGCAGGACATGAGCGATCTCCTCGGGCTTGAGGTCGATGCTGTCGACCCCCTCCACAGTCAGCGGGATCTCCTCCAAGGCGTATTCGCCGCGTCCCTCGGCACTGAACTCGGGGCCGGTGCGGTCCTCGAAGGACCACGTCGTGATGCGGGCGAGGTAGAAGAGCTGACGCTCGGTGTCGGACTCCATCGTGTGCAGGAGGCGGACGATGTCGGCTTTCCCCGCGATCTCTTCGTGGATCTCCCTGTGGAGTGCTGCCTCCCGGGACGCGTCGCTCTCCTCGACCCCGCCGCCGGGCAGCACCCAGTACACGGGGATTCCGGGCTTGGTGCGGCGGATGACCAGCATCGTGTCGTCCGCGGTGACGAGGACGGCTCGTACTCGTTCGATCATTTCGCTCTGTCTCCTTGCTTGTTGACTGTCTCAGTGCAGCAGCCAGCCGCCGTCGACGTGGACGGATTGCCCAGTGATGAACGACGCGGACGGGCCGACGAGGAACGCCACCAGGGCTGCCACGTCTTCGGGTCGTCCGCGTCGCGGGACGCACTGACGGTTGATCTGGTCTTCCGGGCGGGCCCGGTGGTGGGCGGGGATGGCGGTTTCGGCTTGCACCTCGATGGCGCCGGGCAGGACGGTGTTGACGCAGATGCCGTACGGGCCGAGTTCGCGGGCCAGGGAACGGGTCAGGCCCAGGAGGCCGGCCTTGGCGGTGCTGTAGGCGACGAGGTTGGTGCGGCCGGCGCGGGCGTTGACGCTGCCGATGTTCACGATCCGGCCCCAGCGGCGTTCGATCATGCCGGGGGTCAGGGCGTGGCAAGTGCGGTAGTGGGCGGTGAGGTTCACATCGAGGGAGTAGTTCCAGGCGGCTTCGTCGGTGTCCTGCCAGGGGACCCGGGGGTAGGAGCCGGCGTTGTTGACGAGGATGTCGACGGGGCCGATCTCGGCGCGGACCAGGTCGGCCATGGTCTGAACGGCGGTCGGGTCGGTCAGGTCGGCATTCACGGCGATGCCGGGGCTGCCGTCGCGTTCGAAGGAGGCGAGGAGGGCGTGGGCGTCGGGGTCCTGGCCGAGGTGGTTGACGGCGACGGTGGCTCCGGCAGCGGCGAGTGCCCGTCCGATCTCGGCGCCGATGCCGGTGGCTCCGCCTGTGACGAGGGCGTTGCGGCCCTGCAGTGGGCGGGCCTGCAGGGGGATCTCAAGCAGGGGCAGGGACATGGCTGCTCCGTTCACCGGGGTTGGGGTGAGGTGCCTGGGTGGTGGTGAAGAACGTGTCGAGGGTCGTGAGCGGGTCCTGGCTTTCGGCGAGCTTGATCAGCACGAGCAGGAGGTCGTGGCCGGTCAGCCGGGCTGCCGGGCTGCCGGGCTGCCGGAATGACGCCGAGGATGCGCAGGGCGAGGAAAGCGTGGATCTCATCCAGGGCGGTGCCCCCTCTCCACGGAGAGCGTCCAGGGCCCGGGTGATGGCCGCTCCGCGGCCGAGGCCGGTGTTCCAGGAGTACCGGACGTCGATGCGCCGGCTGCTCTCGTGGAGCTCCAGGTGTTCGATGCGGGGACGGGTCTGTGGCGGGAGCCCGGGCGTCAGCGTCCGGCCGGCGAAAGGTGCCCGCCGGCGATCCGGGTAACCACACCCCCTCCAAGGCAGTACCGCGAAGGGCGTGCCCCAACCGTGCCCTTAGGAGCGGTCAACAGCGGTCAGAATCGGATCCCGGAGGGCCATCCAGAGGGGGCCGATAGGGCTTGTTTGCGCAGGTCAGCCACGGTGCGAACGGCCTCCGCGCAATAGATTCCCAAGCTTATAGCGCGGGTTCGAATCCCGTCATCCGCTCTTGAGAGAAGGCCCGGGTCAAGGACCTGGGCCTTCTTTGTTGTCTAGACCTCTCCGGGCCCGCGTGCATTCGCGTGCCATGCGAACACGCCCCCGCGCAACCGGAGACCTGCCCGGAGGTGTGGTCCGAGGCCGCATGCCGCCAGGGCCAAATCACTCGGGAGGAGTTTGAGAAAAGGTACTGGCGTCGCCGCTGATCAGGAACAGCCTGTTTCTTGCCCCCGCATCGCTCTCCTACGACCGGGAAACTGACCTTACGCGGTTCGGTTCGATGCGGGTCCAGAGATTGGGATTCGCGGATCATCGATGTCGACTGCAATCTCGAATCCCGAGGTCGAACTAAAGGTAGCGACGTTTCCGGACAGCCGAATCCGATCAAATGGATTGGATTCCATAAAGAACATCGCCCAAATCAGCGCACGGTCGACAGTCAAACGTGCAATGAACCCCTCCGAGCCGTACGAACCCTCACCGCCCCACAGCAGCCCCTTCTCTCCCAGGTCTACGGCGGCAAGCCCATCGACCGAAGACACCCAAGACGGGTCGCTTTCCAGCGTCTCATTGAGATCGAAGGGGGCCAGCACCGCGAAACCCCTCGGTGCGGCGCGGTCGAGGGTCACATCGTAAGAGTGCCCGTCGGCGTAGTGGAGTGCATCCTTGATAGGAAGCTCAAAGTCTTCCCACAGGCTTTCGATCGTGGTCATTTATTCTTACACTTCCCGTTGCGCACGTGCTCTGGCCTCTCCTGGAGTCCAGTCGGGGGAACTGGCTCACCTAGTTCATTTCTGTTCCGCGAAGAATTCATGCGCCTTTTGAACTGATCCGCCCAGGTCCGTCCGGTCGTCGAATCAGGGTGAACCGCGTTCGGGTCGACGCGCTCGATGATTACCGGCCTACCCACTTCGCGCGCCGCGTCAAGCCTTCGGTTGTCGTATGACACCAGCTGACCGTCCACTTCCATGACCTTCAACGCTGTACCAGGGCGTTGCCAATCCCACTCCCCGGAGCGCATCTTCTCCACGTAGTCGTTCGGCGATACGGTGCGTTGGGAGAAGTTTATTTCGTCCGGATTGGCCCATTCCGGCTCGCCAGCAAGCCCCAGGTGGTCAGCCCAGCTGTGGGGGTTACGAACATACGCCACTGCGTTGGGTGCCGGAACCAACCCGAGCGGGTCAGGTGTGGTGTAGCGGGCGGTTTCGGGGTCGTAGTGCCGAAAGTAGTTGTAGTGAAGGCCGGTTTCCTCGTCCGCGTACTGGCCGGGAAAGCGGAGCGGGCAGTCCACCCCATCCCCTGAAGCGGGGAGGGGCGTGCCCCAGAGGGTGGTGCGGGATTGCCAGGCAAGAGAGCCGTCGGAAGTGACCAGTTCGATGGGCGTGCCAACCAGGTCCGTGACGATCGCGAGGAAGCGAGCATCGAACTCGGACTGGGGGGTGGTGTCGGCAAGAGCGAGGAGCGAGTGGTCTGCCTCGGGTTCGGCCTCGATCGTCCGGCGTGTGCATTGGGATATCGGTCGGTGGGTGCCAGGCGCGTAGTCCCATGTCGTCGCCGTGCCGTCCGAGGCGAACTGCTCGACCAGGCAGGTGCCGTCCCAGGTGAAGGTGAGGGCGGTTCCGTCCGGACTTGTTTTGGAGACGCGGCGGCCCAGCGGGTCGTAAGCGTAAGTCCATTCTCCGCCGTCCGGGGTGGTGGCCCTGATGAGCCGGTTCTCCGCATTCCAGGTGTACGTCCAGGTGCGGGTCTGGCCGTTGAGGAGCTTGCGGGTCTTGCGGATCAGACGGCCTGCGGCGTCGTGTTCGTAGGTGGTGCGGCCCGCCCGGCGGATGATGGCGCCCTCGTAGCTCCGGTCTCCCGTGGTGGGGTGATGCGGTGCGTCGGCGTGGGTCTGATTGCCCGTGGCGTCGTACGCGTACTTCTCGCTCCAGCCGTGTGCCTGGACTCCCGTCACACGCCCCACCGGATCCAGCGTGAAATGCCGTGTCCCGGTGGTCAGTTCGCGTATCTCGGTGAGGTAGCCGTCGGCGCGGTACGCGTAGGTGCGCTGTTGGAGGATTCGATCCGCTTCGGTCTCGTGGCGAGTGGCGAGGGTCTGTGCGGTGAGACGGTCACCCTTGTCCCAGGTCTGCGTGAGGGTGGTGTCGTCGCCGATGCGGCGTTCCGTCTCGCGGCCCGCGGCGTCGTGGACGAAGGCAATGGTTCCGTCGCCGCTGCTCAGTCTGGTAGGGCGACCCACGGGGTCGCTGGCCCACTCCGAGCGCACGCCGGAGGGGGTGGTGCGGCGGGTGCGGCGGCCCATGGCGTCGTAGGTGTAGGCGCTTATGCGGCCGTTGACTGTTTCCGAGATGACGCGACCGACCGCGTCGTGTTCCCGAGTGAGTTCCGTATCCGCGTTCGCGGCGCGGAGCAGGGCACCGCTCGCGTCGTACGCGTAGGTCGTGACGTCACCGGTGGTCTCGTCGTGCTGGGCGACCATGCGCCCGAGCGCATCGAGTGTGAAACGCAGCGTTTGGCCCAGCGCGTTCGTCTGCGCCGTGAGACGGCCCCCCGCATCGCGTTCATAGGTGCGCGTGGCGCCGTCGAAGTCGGTTTCGGCGACCAGTCGGCCGGCCGCGTCGTACGTGTAATGCCACTTTGCCCCTTGGGGGTTGGTGACCTCGATCAGACGGAGCTCGGTGTCGTAGGCGAAGGCGTACTGCGCTCCGTCCGGGTCGGTCCTCGTGGCGGGCTGGTCGAAGTAGGTGTAGGTGTAGGCGGTGGCGTGCCCGGCCTCGTCGGTATGGAGGACGAGATTGCCTTCGGTATCCCACTGCCACACCTCGCGGGCACCGTCCGGCCCCTCGCGCCAGGCGGGCATGCCCTCGATCGTCCAGCCGTGACGCGTGGTCCGGCCCAGGGCGTCGGTGACGGCGGTGACCTGGCCGTGCGGGCCCCGGCGCATGCGACGGGTGACGCCCAGGGGGTCGATGGTCTCCACAGGGAGACCCGCCGCGTTCGTGGTGATCAGGGTGGTGTGGCCCAGAGGGTCCGTGACGGAGGTGAGGTGGCCTGAACTGTTGTAACCGTAATGCGTGACGGCGCCGCTGGGGTCGGTGGTGGACGTGTGGGCCCCGCGGTCGTCATAGGTGTGGTGCCACACCGCGCCGCCCGGTTCGCGCGTCTCCAACGGCAGCCCGTGGTTGTCGTAGACCGTCTCGGCCACGGTGCCGTCCGGCCGCTCGACAGCGATCAACCGACTCTGCTCGTCGTAGCGGTAGCTCGTGGTTCGGCCCCGGGGGTCGGTGACGGCGACGGGATGCCGGTTCGTCTCGTCCCATTCCGTGCGGGTGGTGTTCCCCAGCGGGTCCGTGCACGCGATGATCTTGTACGCCTCGTTGCAGACGTAGACGGTGGTGTTGCCCTGTGAGTCGGTGTAACGAGAGGTGCGGGCGGCCGTGTCGTAGTGCATCCGGCCCGACAGGATGCCGTCTGGACCGATGCCGCGCAGGACACGGCCCCGGTGGTCGTAGACATAGCCGTACGACGTCCCGTTGCGATCCGTCCACGACGTCACACGGTGTTCTTCGTCATACCGGTAACGCAGCGCCTTGCCAGTCGAGTTGAAGACCTGGGTCAGGTTGCCGGCGGCGTCGTAGGCGTAGGAGGTGAGGGTGGTGCTGTGCTCCCGCTGTGCACCGTGCAGGAGACGCAGGGCCGTCACCCGCAGCAGCTGGGGATCGGTGTCGACGGCGATACGGTAGCCGCCGGAGTGCGTGATCTCCTTCGGTGCGCCTTGGGCGTCGTAGGCGATGTCGATGCGGTCGCCGTCGCCCGTCCGGTCGGTGATCGCCATCAGAGCCATCTCACGGCCGCTCACAGGCAGCGAGGCGAAGTGGAGAGTTCTATTCCGCTCTGGGATGAGGATACGGAAGGCACCGTCGGGCTTGCCGTCCCAGTACAGCGGCCAACGAGGACCTGAGGAGGGCAACGTCGCCACATCGGGCGTCGGAACCGGATACGTCAGCAGCATGCCGCCGTCCGTGATGTAGACGACACCCGCCCCGTCGATCTCCAGACGCTGGTCCAGCGTGCCCGCCCAGGTGGGACCGAACCACCCCCCGCACGGATGCCCCGACACGTAGTGCCGCTCAAGGACCACCGGCAGGACGCCGGGCAGGGTGACGTCGATGGCGGACATGATCATCTCGCCGGTCGCCACATCGATCGGCTCGCCGGCCGTGGGACGCTCCTTGTTGGGCGTGGTGTTCCTGTCCGGATCACTGTCCGTCCGCGCGCGGGCGCTGCCGTCCCGGCGCAGGCCGTCCACCCGGCTGCTCAGACGCTGCGCAGCGTTCTTGGTCACGGAGACGCCGCGCCGTATCGCGCCGGCGCCGCCACTGGCGAGGGCGAGGAGGAGTTCGGGGGTGAGCTGGCCGGCCGCACGGGCCGGGTTTCGCTGCCACTCGTCCCAGTTGACGACGGCTTTGGCGAACTCCTGAGGGTGCTGGACAGCGTAGGAGGCCCCGTCTACCATGCCCGCCAGGTGCAGACCGACGCCATCAGGCCCGTCCCTTACAAGGTCGTCGAAACCCTCGTACCAGCCGCGCATGGTGTCGCCCGCGCCGCCGAAGAAGTCGCCGAGCCCCTTCTCGAACTTGTCCCACCCCTTGCGGGGCGGGGGCTTATCAGGGGCTTTCTCCGCCGCTGTGTCGAGTTGCCGCTTGGCCGAGTCGATGACTGTCTGAAGTTCGCTCTCCAGCTTGTCCAAGCGGTCGTAGCAGTCATTCAACGCGGTGATGCCGGGATCGTCGTCCGGCGGACGCTCCGGCAGCGGATCATCCTTACGATCCAAGGCGGCGTTGTAGTCCGTGACGCGGTTCCAGTAGTTCTTGGAGGTCGCCCGAGCCTCGTCCGCGTCGTCGATGATCGGCCTGAGACGCGTGTGGACCGAGCGCAGTTTGTAGGCGTAGGAGTCCAGGGCCTTCCCGGAGGACTCGAAGTACTCCTGCGCGGACTCCAGTTCCTGGGGAAGCTTCTTCGTCGCGTCCTTGAACCCTTCCGCGCCGGCCCCGGTCCAGTCCATCAAGGACAGGTCGACCAGCCTGTCCATTCCGTCCTTGAACGCGCCTGCATAGGCCAGGAATTTGAGGGCGAGAGCATCGACGTCCATCGAGTTGCCGTAGATGACGTCGCTGGGCTTGGCATGGGAGGTATGCGCTCGACCCCGCCGCCCTCCATCGCATCGCGACTCGTCATATGACCGGCCCCTTCGACTTCGACCCGCCGTCGACCTCCCAGCCGCCGTCGACCCGCAGGCGGGGGCGGTGGGGCACATCCTGGTAATTGCCGGTGTCGCCGTCGTCCAGCCACGGCTCCTGATAGATCTCCGGTGGCGGATCGAACTTCGGCCTGGACCCTTCCTGCCACGCCTTCATGCCTTGTTCGCCGAACGGCAGCTTGGCGATGTTGGCTGCGGTCGGCGAGAAGTCCTTGATACGCAGCAGATCGGCCAGCACGTAGGCGGCGAGGACCTGTCGGAGCGTCGCCACCACCGTGTCCGTGTGCTCAGCCACCCGCCCCATGCCGAAGCCCCATGCCGAGAGCATCTTCTGGGTCGAAGAGCGGATTTCGAAGTCGGCCGAGTTCGCGATCTGCGCCGACATCTCGCTCCAGTCACGCTTGATCTGGTGCGCGGCCACCACGGACTCCTCCAGCGGCGTCAGCACCTTGCGCACCGAGGAGATCTCGATCTTGTAGCCCTCGCCCGGGCTCATGCCCGGCTCTCCCCCATCAGGCTCCGCCATTGCGCTCCCCCTCTGCGTCCGTGGCCTCGAGTGCTTTCGCGTCCAGCACGAACGTCCGTGGACCCAGAGGATCCACCAACGCGCGTACGCCCTCGGGCAGCAGCTCCACCAAGTCCTCGACGGTAGTGGAGGCCCACCCACAGGGCCCGGCGAACAGCCCCAGTGCTTCACAGGAGGTGAAGACCGGCACCACCGGACCCTCCTCCGTCTCGCAGACCAAGAAGCCGGGCTCGTCGGGGCGTTGGAAGTACAGGCGCGCAGAGCGCAACGCCGCCAACCGCTCGGGACGAGACATCGATGCGAATGTTTCGTCACGCACTAGATCACGCAGCGACATGCGCCCCCCTCAGTTCGCTCGCGCTATCACTGACTGCCAACTTAGGGGAATTATCGTACACATGTGCAATCCCTGTTGGGCTCTGTTGGATCTTGGCAACCCGTGTCGGTGTCACTGGCGGAGTGTGCACGGGTTCCGGGCGACCGTACGGGCACGACCTCCGGGCGGTGTAAAGCGGGACGCGACCTCTACTGCCGGAACAGCATTCGGCACCCCACACCACCTATGAGCTCGTTGAGTCGGGTGGCGCGTGCACTCCCCTGGCCCACGGGGGCGTCTCGGGCGCCCTCACCAGGTCGGTGAAGCCCCTGCCTCCGCATCCGCGGACGACCGAGGAGGGAGGACGCGATCGCACCAGCCCCGAGGACTTGAGTCGACGCCACTTGCAGCCGCAACGCACCAGCGCGGACGCCTCCGGCGAGGTCAGCGAGAGTTGGTCGTGCGCCCCGAGATGCGCTTCGTACGGCGTTTGCGTCGCGGGCGCCCCATCCGCGCCCTTCAGGGCAGCAAACAGGGGTCAACAGAGGTGCCCGAAGCGCCGGATACAGCACTTCCCGGGTGCCTGGTGCTGGGTGCTGGGTGTCGGCACCCTCCGACGCCTACCCGTCCCCCGGCCGCACCCTCGGAAAGAGTTTAGTGTTGAAGCCGGCCCCGGCCTCCCGACAGGGCCGTGCCACAACGTGCCAGTAGAAGCGGTATCCAGCGGTCAGGAAGGGACTGTCCAGAGCCCTCCCGGCCGTCACCGCAGATGATGTTTCCGCAGGTCAAAGGCCATGGAGCGGTTCAAGTGCCGGGTGATTCCCAAGCTTATAGCGCGGGTTCGATTCCCGTCATCCGCTCTTGAACGAAGGCCCAGGTCAGCGACCTGGGCCTTCGTCGTTGTCTAGACCGGCTCAGGAGTCCCGCACCACCTGCGCACCGTTTGGGCCGGTGGTCAGGGCACGCCGGGGCCGGCCATGAGCGCCCGGCCCCACGCCAGCAGCCGACCGTCAGCACTCGGCCGTCCTGCCGGTCGGCCCGCTCAGAGCCAGCCCTGCTGGGCTGCCTTCAGGCCGGCTTCGAAGCGGCTGGTGGCGTGGAGGCGTTCCATCAGTGCGGACATCTGGCGGCGGACGGTGCGCAGGGACACTCCGAGGCGTTTGCCGGCTGCTTCGTCCGTCATCCCCGACGCCAGGAGTTTGAGGAGTTCGAGTTCGCCCGCGGTGGGAGTCGAGTCGGTGGGGCGGGGGCGGTCCGCGCCGAGGGGGACAGCGGAGTCCCAGGTCTGCTCGAACAAGGTCAGCAGTGACGCCACGATGCCGGGCGTGCTCGTGCACAGGGCGCCCAGGCGGGAGTTGGCGGGATCGATCGGGACGACCGCCACGCTGCGGTCGAAGATCAGCAGACGGGGCGGCAGCAGCGGGCTGGTGCGCACCTGGCCGCCCTCTTCCGTGAGCCACCGGGCGTAGGTCAGCGTCATCGGATCATTACGGGCGCTGTCCTGGTAGACCGAGCGCATCTCGATGCCGCGGCCCAGGGCGCGCCGGTCGAGCGGACGCGACGCCTCCAGGCTGGCCTCGGACAGGGCGCCGCCGGGCAGGATCGCCAGGCATTCCCGCGTCAGCCCGTGGGCGAGCTCTTCGAGCCGGCTCTGGATCGCGTCCATGCCCACCAGCCGTTCCGCACCGTCGACCTCGGTGTTCGGGCGGAGCTCCGCGAACTCGGAGACGGCCCGTGCGGCGGCCGCCTTGCTGCGGGCCAACTCCTCCTGGCGCCTGGCCAGTTCCTCCTCCTGGCGTCGCAGCAGCAGCTCCAGGCCCAGCTCGGGGCTCACCGCACGCAGGGCACCCGGACTGTCCCGCGACGGCCTCAGCAGGTCGAGGTCGACGAGCCGGTCCAGGCCGTCCCGCACCTGTATCTCGGTGAGACCGAGGCGTACACAGAGGTCCGCGACACCCCCCGACGCGTCCGCCAGCATCCCCCGGTACACGGCTTCCACGTCCGGTCCCAGCCCCAGCGATTGCAGCATTACCCAGCCCCCCAGCTGAACGTCGACCGCTTACACGGGCGGCCGGTTCCGTGATCGTAAGCCACGGGCTGGCACCAAGGTGACAGGCGCGTTGGTGCCAGCCGGAAGCTCTTCTCCGCAGGTCAGGAGGGCAGCAACATAGTGATCACCGGAACGGCGGGGGCGAGAGTCTCCGACTCAGGCCAGAGCCGCAAGGACGGTCCGGAGCAGCGCGCAGCAGCACTCGCCCGAACGCCCGAACCCGCTTCACGACCTTCGATCCAGGGGGATCCCATGTCCCGCACCGCCCGCATCGCCGCTGCCGCCACCCTCTCCGCCCTGCTCTGCGTCGGAGCCGCCTCGGCCGCCGTCGCCGACGGGAGCACCAAGATCACCGCCTCCGGTCCGGGCAGCATCAACTGGGACACCGCCCCGATGGCCGGCACCAACAGCATCAACTGGGACTGACCCTGATGCGCGTCATCCGCGCCTCGCTCGCCGGGAGTCCCCAAGGTCCCGCCCAGGACAGCGCACTCGCTCTCGTCTCCGATCTGCTCTGGGCGCACACCGCCCCGTCCCACGGCCTGGAGCACCTTCGGGCCAAGGCCTCCGACGAAGGCATGGACGTCTACCTCTTCCTGCGCGCCGCATCCGAGGCCGCAGCCCTCGACCAGGCGCACGCCATCCTCACCAGCGCCCACTCGCCCCTCGTCTCGCACGGCTACCGCGCCACCGCGACGCACCGCTGACGCCTTCTCCGCTCAGCGCACCCCGACTTCCCCGCACCGAGGCCCTCTTCGGCCTGCCCACTTCCAGGAGTCCCGCCATGTCCCGCACCGCCGCGCCCCGTCGCGTCCGTAACGCCGTGCTCGCCAGTGCGGGCGTCCTTGCCGCCGCAACCGTCACCGTCTACGGGCTGGCCCAGCACGCCGACGCCTCCGACGCCCCGCAGCGCCCGGCGGTGGGCAGCGCGGCGAGCGCCGACGGCGCACCTCCTGCCGACGCGGCGGGGAACGCCCCCGCGGGTCAGAAACCGTCGGAGCAGCCCCCGGCTGGCGCGACCCCCAGCCCCTCCACGGCAGCCCCCAAGAGCGCGGCCAAGAACAAAGACAAGGGCTCGAAGGGCGCCAAAGGCGGCGGTCTCGTCGTCGAGGCCCTGGAGGCCGACCGGGTGGAGCCCGCCCAGCTCCCGGACAGCGCCCAGCAGAAGTGGAAGGAACTGGCACCGGCCCGCACCCAGCCGCTGGCCCAGGACTTCCAGCTCAACGAGTGCGCATCGGTGCCGGGCGCCACCAACTGGCGGCAGCAGGCCTTCATCAGCTCCCACAAGACCCCGGCCATCCAGAACTCCCTGTCGTTCAAGGACGAGGCGGCGGCGAAGGCCGCGTACCAGATGGTTCTCGACGGCATGAACTCCTGTGCCCAGACCAGCCAGGCACTGCAGAAGCAGTACGGACTGACCCCCGACGCCGCGGTCCAGCAGACGGCCGCCATCGACAACGGCCGGGCATGGTCACGCCGTTGGATCGGGGTCCAGGGAGCCTCGGCGGCCGGCCCACAGACCAACCACATCTACGTCGCTCAGCGCGGCGCCGTACTGACGCTTCTCACCTTCGACGAGTGGGATTCCGCCGCGCCCTCGTCCTACGACTCCCGCTCGGACGCCTCAGTGCTGGCCATGCTCGCCGGCTGACGTCCGCCCACCGACTTCGCACCACCACCGCTTCACCACTCGCTTCCCGACACACCTGCCAGGAGACACCCATGTCCCGCACCACGCGTCTCACCATCCTGCGCTGCACCTCTGCCCTGATCACCGCCGGCCTCGCCGCGACCGCACTGACGGCTGTGGCGGCCGCTCCCGCCCAGGCCGCCTCCACCAAGGGCGGAAAGATCACCCGCAGCGAGGTGATGGCCCGCGCCCAGTACTGGGTGGACCAGGGCGTCCCGTACAACCAGGGGGGCTGGCACACGGACGGCCAGGGGACCAACTACCGTGAGGACTGCTCGGGTTACGTGTCCATGGCCTGGCACGCCACCGAGTCGTTCACCACCTGGAGCCTGCCCAGCGTGTCGTCCGACATCAGCAACTCCTCGCTGCTTCCGGGTGACGCCCTGAACTACTCCGACGCCCACGTCATCCTCTTCGGCGGCTGGCAGGACAAGGCAGCGGGCACCTTCACGTACTTCGCCGAGCAGAACCCGAGCGTGCTGACCAACAAGTACACCGGGAACCTCAACAGCAGCTCCGTCGCGGGCTGGCCGACCAGCGTCTACCAGGCCATCCGCTACGACAACATCGTCGAGGACGCTCCGGCGCCGGTGTACACGCAGACCGCGGCCGCCGACTTCACCGGTGACGGCGCCGCGGACATCATCGCCAAGGACGCCTCCGGGAACCTGAAGATGTGGGTCCACAACCCTGCCGGTACCTTCAACTCGCCCGCTCAGGTCACCACCGGCTGGAACTTCACCCAGACCGCTGCCGCCGACTTCAACAACGACGGCAAGGCCGACATCATCGCCCGTGACGGCTCCGGGAACCTGAAGTACTGGAAGGGCAACGGCGACGCCACCTTCCAGAGCCCCACCACACTCACCGCGGGCTGGGACTTCACCCAGACCGCTGCCGCGGACTTCGACGGCGACGGCAACGTGGATCTGATCGCCAAGGACTCGGCGAACAATCTCAAGATCTGGGCGGGCAACGGGAACGGCACGTTCGCCGCCCCTGGCACGCAGAGTGCCGGCTGGAACTTCACGCAGACCGCTGCCGCGGACTTCACCGGTGACGGCAAGGCCGACATCATCGCCAAGGACACCAACGGCAAGCTCAAGATGTGGGTCCACAACTCCGGCGGCAGCTTCAACGCACCGGTCGAGCTGACCGACTGGAACTACAGCCAGACCACGGCCGCCGACTTCGACGGCAACGGCAAGGTCGACCTCATCGCCCGCAACGACACCAGCGCCGACCTCAACATCTGGGCCGGGAACGGAAACGGCACCTTCACCACCCCCTACAAGCTCACCGGCGGCTGGTAACCACCACCCCCACCACCCACCCCCTGCCGCCCGGAACACCACCGGGCGGCAGGGCCCCCACAGCTGCCTGCCACTCCGTATGTCTCAGAAGGACGTTGCCGCACCATGAAGATCACCAGCCGTGTCTCCCGCCCCAAGCGCCTTGCCGTCGCCACCGCCACCGTCGCCTCCTCGGCCCTCGTCGTCCTCACCTTCGCGGCCGGGACAGCCGGTGCGGCCTCGGTCTCCACCTGGGACAAGGTCGCCCAGTGCGAGAGCGGCGGCAACTGGGCCATCAACACCGGAAACGGCTACTACGGCGGTGTGCAGTTCTCGCAGTCCACCTGGTCGGGGTTCGGTGGCACCGCATACGCGGCGCGGGCTGACCTGGCCACCAAGCAGCAGCAGATCCTGATAGCCGAGAAGGTCCTGAAGGTCCAGGGCGAGGGTGCCTGGCCGACCTGTGGACCGGCGGCCGGCCTCGGCGCCGACCACGCCGACCCGTACCCGGTGAACGAGGCTCCGGCGCCGGTGTACACGCAGACCGCGGCCGCCGACTTCACCGGTGACGGCGCCGCGGACATCATCGCCAAGGACGCCTCCGGGAACCTGAAGATGTGGGTCCACAACCCTGCCGGTACCTTCAACTCGCCCGCTCAGGTCACCACCGGCTGGAACTTCACCCAGACCGCTGCCGCCGACTTCAACAACGACGGCAAGGCCGACATCATCGCCCGTGACGGCTCCGGGAACCTGAAGTACTGGAAGGGCAACGGCGACGCCACCTTCCAGAGCCCCACCACACTCACCGCGGGCTGGGACTTCACCCAGACCGCTGCCGCGGACTTCGACGGCGACGGCAACGTGGATCTGATCGCCAAGGACTCGGCGAACAATCTCAAGATCTGGGCGGGCAATGGGAACGGCACGTTCGCCGCCCCTGGCACGCAGAGTGCCGGCTGGAACTTCACGCAGACCGCTGCCGCGGACTTCACCGGTGACGGCAAGGCCGACATCATCGCCAAGGACACCAACGGCAAGCTCAAGATGTGGGTCCACAACTCCGGCGGCAGCTTCAACGCACCGGTCGAGCTGACCGACTGGAACTACAGCCAGACCACGGCCGCCGACTTCGACGGCAGCGGCAAGGTCGACCTCATCGCCCGCAACGACACCAGCGCCGACCTCAACATCTGGGCCGGGAACGGAAACGGCACCTTCACCACCCCCTACAAGCTCACCGGCGGCTGGTAACCACCACCCCCACCACCCACCCCCTGCCGCCCGGAACACCACCGGGCGGCAGGGCCCGTACGCCACAGGACAAGGAACCCCATGCGTTACGCGAGGCGCAGCGTCGCCGCACTGCGGGCGGCCGCGACGTTCTCCGCCTTGAGCATGACGGCCACCGGGCTGACGATGGCCTGCGCAGGGACCGCGCAGGCCGCCTCCATCCCCCTGACCGCCGCCTTCAACAGCACGTCCATCAGCGCCGACGCCGATCCGTCCGCGGCGGACTTCGACGGCGCCGGGGCCAGCTTGTCCGCCTCCGACCTGGACAACGCCGGATGGACCCGTGGTACGCGGATCACCGTCAACGGGACCACGTATACCCGGCCCGACGTGGCACCCGGGCAGCCCGACAACGTGCTGGCCACCGGCCAGACGGTGGCCGTGTCGGGTTCGGGCAACGCCCTCGGCTTCCTGGCCTCCGCCACGCACGGACCAGTCTCCGCCGGCGGAACGATCACCTACAGCGACGGCAGCTCCTCCGCCTACACGCTCACGGTCGACGACTGGAAGTCCGGCAGCGCCGCCGCCGCCGTCACCCTCCCCCACGCCAACACCCCGGGCGGGCAGCAGAACGGCCCCGTCCGGCTGTACGGCGTCACGGTCCCCGTCACACCGGGCAAGACGGTGGCCTCGGTGACCCTGCCCAAGGCGTCCGCCACGGTGAGCGGCACGGGCCCGGCCCTGCACGTCTACTCCATCGCTGTACGCACCACCCCCGCGGCACCCGGCGGGAAGACCTGGACCGGCAGCTGGGCCGCCTCCTTCGGCTCCGCGCCGGCCGTCGCACAGACCCCGGACTGGCGTGACCAGACGCTCCGGATGGTCGTCCACCCCCACACCAGCGGCAGCAGTGCCCGTATCCGCTTCGCGAACACGTTCTCCGCCGCACCGGTCCGCTTCGGCCACGCCACGGTCGCCACCCAGAGCAGCGGGGCGGCCTCCGCCCAGACCCCGGTCTCCTTGACCTTCAGCGGAAGTCAGCAGGTCACCGTCCCGGCGGGCGGCGAGGTCTTCAGCGACCCGGTCGACTTCCCCGTCGTCGCGGGCCAGAACCTGCTGGTCAGCGTCCACCTGCCCGGTCCGGTCACCGCGGCGCCCGTCCACGAGTACGCCCTCGCCACCTCGTACACCACCAGCCGCCTGGCTGGCGATCACACCGCGGACAGCGGCGGGTCCTCGTTCCCCGGCACCTTCTCGTACTGGACGTACCTCAGCGGCATCGACGTCGCCACCGCCGACAACCCCGGCACCGTCGTGGCCCTGGGCGACTCCCAGACCGACGGCGGCCACTCGACGAAGGACGCCAACCGGCGCTGGCCCGACGAGTACGCAGCCCTCCTGCGCGCCAAGCCCGCTGCCCCCGGCGTACTGAACGCGGGCATCTCCGCCAACCAGCTGCTCCGGGACCGCGTGACCGCACCGGCCTCGCCGAGCGCGCTCGGCCGCCTGGACCGCGATGTCTTCTCCCAGACGAACGTCCGCTCCGTCGTCCTCTACGAAGGCATCAACGACATCCTGTCGGGCGCCGACGCGGACGACATGAAGGAGGGCATCCGCCAGATCGCCGGGCAGTCCCGCGCCCGTGGCCTGCGTACCGTCGCGGCCACCATCCCTGCCTTCGGCGCCCATTCCGGCTACAGCGACAGCCGGGAGGACGTCCGCCAGGCCGTCAACGCCTACATCCGCACCACCAGTGACGTCGACGGCTACATCGACTTCGACCTCGCCACCCGTGACCCGGACATGCCCCACATGCTCCGCGAAGGCATCTACGATCCTGCGGACCACCTGCACTTCAACGACGCGGGTACGAAGCTGCTCGCCGAGACCCTCGCCACCGGAACCAACGGCACCCCACTGCACATGTCCCAGACCGCCGCGGCCGACTTCGACAACGACGACGTGGCCGACCTGATCGCCCGGGACGACGCGACGGGGACGCTGAAGATGTGGCTGGGCAAGGGGGACGGAACCTTCGCCTCGGAGACCGCACTCACCAACGGCTGGCGCGCCTACTCCCAGACCACGGCGGCCGACTTCACCGAGGACGGCCGCGCCGACCTCATCGCCCGGGACAGCTCCGGCAACCTGCTGCTGTGGGTCGGCAACGGTGACGGCACCTTCCAGCGGCCCACCACCCTGACGGGCGGCTGGGACTTCACCCAGACCGCGGCCGCCGACTTCGACGGCGACGGCAAGACCGATCTGATCGCGAAGGACCCCGCGAACAACCTGAGGATCTGGGCCGGCAACGGAAACGGCACCTTCGCCGCCTCCCACACCCTCACCGGAGGCTGGGCCTTCGCCCAGACCATCGCCGGCGATTTCAACGGAGACGGGCAGGCCGACATCATGGCCCGCGACAGTTCCGGCACCCTCAAGCTGTGGACGCACAACCCCGCCGGTACCTTCAACGCTCCGGTCAAGGTGACCGACGGATGGCACCTCACCCAGACCACCACGGGCGACTTCACCAAGGACGGCCGCGCCGACCTCATTGCCCGCGACTCCACCGGAACCCTCAAGCTGTGGTCCGGCTACGGCAACGGCACCTTCTCGGCCCCCCGCACCCTCACCACCGGCTGGTGACGGCCACCCACGAGCCCCATCCGCCGGCACATCGAACCGCCTCACCCCAACCTGCGCCGGGGGGCGTGCCCCAACCGTGCCCTTCAGAGCAGTGAACAACGGTCGACACGGGTGCCAGACGTACCCGGTGACCGCGCCCCTGATAGGGATAAATGCCAGGTCAGAGGTTCATCAGTCAGCGAAGCGGCATTGATTCCCAAGCTTATAGCGCGGGTTCGATTCCCGTCATCCGCTCTTGAAAGAAGGCCCAGGTCAGCGACCTGGGCCTTCTTCGTTGTCCAGACCTCTCTGGCCTCGCCGTGCCCTCCGCGTGCCCCAACTCGCAGGAACTCCCTGGCCGGAGGGCTCTTGGCGCACCACTTGCACCCCACGGGCCCACGCCGGTCTCGCGTCGCGAGACGCGTTCTCGATGACCTGCGTCACACCGCTGCCTCCGTCGCGTGAATTCGCTTTCAAAAAGGGGCGGTTGGCCGGAGGGGTTGGCTCAGGCCCTCGACGGGACTACCTAGTCCTCTTTCCCCGCCAACACGCGATCGGCGGCGTAGTGCGGGCAGGAAGGGAGGTGCCACGTCACCGTCACCCGGCGCCGGTCGGCGGCGATGGTACGGGCCTGCCCAGTGGCCGGGCAGGCCGCGCAGTGCGGACACACGACGGTTTCGAACTTCAGCTCAGCCATCACCCACGCCACCTTCCCCGCCAACGGTGCTCGCGACTCCACCTGCGAGAGCGGCTTCGCGAACGACCGCAGTGACGGTCAGGCGCTGCGGAACAGACGTGTAGCGAGTGCGGGGCTGGCCGCGCCGCCTTGCCGTGGACGCCCCCGAGACCGCCATGGAGCACCTGCGAGCTGCTGATCCCTTCGGGAGGGCGCTGCGGACCCGCCCCGCAGGCTCACGTCCCCTGGACTGCACGTCGCAGCTGGCGGACGCCCTTGCTCACGAAACGCTGCACTCGGGGGGAATCAATATCTATCCCCGCGGTCAGAGAGTTTAATGGACCCCGCAGGGAGAGTTTTTCCGCACCGTACACGATGGAGATATTTAACGCACACAAACCGCTGCAGCGTGCTACTGTCGATCTCGGTTGCAGTTTTGGTACCCAAAAACTTCAAGCGCTCCAGTCGGCCTTCGCGCCACATTCGAGTGCTTCATATTTCCGGGTCATTTTCCGGCGGGGCATCATCGCGGCGACACGGTGTCCGTACAGTGCGGATGCTGGTGTACTGCCCCAAAGGAGATATGACATGGCATCTGGCACCGTGAAGTGGTTCAACGCGGCTAAGGGTTTCGGCTTCATCGAGCAGGACGGTGGCGGCGACGATGTCTTCGCCCACTTCTCGAACATCGCCACCCAGGGCTTCCGCGAGCTGCTGGAAGGCCAGAAGGTCACCTTCGACATCGCGCAGGGCCAGAAGGGCCCGACGGCCGAGAACATCGTTCCCGCCTGACGCTGACGCGCATTTCGTAGCTGGGGCCCGCATCCCTCGGGGTGCGGGCCCCAGCTGCACGCATTTCCCGCAGTGGTGTCACCTGCGTGACGAAGTATTCAGGGTTACAGCCTGCTCGGCGCTTCACCCCCTCGATTTTTCTTGGTTTCGCGTCCGCATGACGCCACCCCATCTCAGCGCATGCGCCCATACAGAATCCCTGTAGGCCAGAGTCGCTTTCGCATTCCATTCGGCCCGTTCTTGTGATTCCCCGCGCTGCGTTTCTGCTGCGGGAATTCCTTGATATGTGCCGCATCAAGGAAGGTTCTGAATGAACCGCACACGTACGAACGACCGTTCCTCTCGCACCCGCAGCCGCACCGGCGGCCCCGCTTTCGGCGCTGCCGCCGGTTCGGAGCGGGGCAGCCGCTTCGGCTCGTCGGCCCCGAGCCGTTCCGGAGGTCCGCGCCGCTCCGGCGGCTACGGCCGCCGACCCGCCGCGATCCAAGGCGAGTTCGCCCTGCCGAAGACCATCACTCCCGCGCTGCCCGCCGTCGAGGCCTTCGCCGACCTCGACATGCCGGCCGAGCTGCTTGCTGCCCTCGGCGCGCAGGGCGTGACCGTGCCGTTCCCGATCCAGGGAGCCACCCTGCCCAACACCCTCGCGGGCCGCGACGTCCTCGGCCGCGGACGGACCGGCTCCGGCAAGACCCTCGCCTTCGGCCTCGCGCTGCTGGCCCGCACCGCCGGACAGCGCGCCGAGCCGCGCCAGCCGCTCGCCCTGGTCCTCGTCCCCACCCGCGAGCTGGCCCAGCAGGTGACCGACGCCCTCACCCCGTACGCCCGCGCCGTGAAGCTGCGCCTGACCACGGTCGTCGGCGGCATGTCGATCGGCAAGCAGGCCGGAGCGCTGCGCGGAGGCGCGGAGGTCGTCGTGGCCACGCCCGGCCGGTTGAAGGACCTCATCGACCGGGGCGACTGCCGGCTGAACCAGGTCGCGATCACCGTCCTCGACGAGGCCGACCAGATGGCCGACATGGGCTTCATGCCGCAGGTCACCGCACTCCTGGACCAGGTGCGCCCCGAGGGCCAGCGGATGCTGTTCTCCGCCACCCTCGACCGCAACGTCGACCTGCTGGTCCGCCGCTACCTCACCGACCCGGTCGTGCACTCGGTGGACCCCTCGGCCGGTGCGGTGACGACGATGGAGCACCACGTGCTGCACGTCCACGGCGCCGACAAGCACCGGACGACGACGGAGATCGCAGCGCGCGAGGGCCGGGTGATGATGTTCCTGGACACCAAGCACGCCGTGGACCGGCTGACCGAGGACCTGCTGAACAGCGGTGTCCGGGCCGCCGCCCTGCACGGCGGGAAGTCGCAGCCCCAGCGCACCCGCACCCTGGCCCAGTTCAAGACCGGACACGTGACCGTGCTGGTCGCGACGAACGTGGCGGCGCGCGGCATCCACGTCGACAACCTCGACCTCGTCGTCAACGTCGACCCGCCCACCGACCCCAAGGACTACCTCCACCGCGGCGGCCGCACCGCCCGCGCCGGCGAGTCCGGCAGCGTCGTCACCCTCGTCACCCCAAACCAGCGCCGCGACATGACCCGCCTCATGCAGGCCGCCGGCATCACCCCGCAGACCACCCAGGTCCGCTCCGGCGAAGAGGCCCTGAACCGCATCACCGGCTCCCAGGCCCCCTCCGGCGTCCCCGTCGTCATCACCGCACCGGTCGTCGAACGCGCCAAGCGCAGCACCGCTTCCCGGGGCAGGCGCCGGCCCGCTTCGACGGCCCGGCGCGTGAGCGTGCGGCAGTCCGCCTTCGATGCGGCGGCCTGAGAAGCACGTGATCAGGAAACTGACCCATCTCTGCAGGAGGCACGTTTTGACGCTGGTCCAGATGCAGCCCCGCTCGGCGAACACCAACCCTGTGCACCGGACGGTGGACGACGCGATGGAGGCGGCCGGTCCACAGGTCTGTGACGACATGACGGTCGAGGTGGCCCTGGCCGTCATGGCCGGCGCGCGCGCGGGTCATCTGCTCGTCTGCGACGAGGACGGCCTGTGCACCGGGCTGGTCACCCAGGGCCGGCTCGCCGCCATCCGCGACAGCGCGGCGTACACCGACCGGGTCCGTCTCCGCGACCTGCTGGGGGACCGCGGGCCGGTCGCCTCACCCGTGACCACGATGGCCGAAGCCGAACACGCGATGCGCTACCGCAGGCTCGATGCCCTGCCCGTCGTCGATGAACAAGGCAGCGCTCTGGGCGTCCTCGCCCTTGCCCGCTGAACCGCCTCACCACGGCACGACCGTCCCCCTTTCTTCTTCCTGTGAGGCAACATGCGCTGTGTCATCGCCCGTTTCCCGTTCGACCTGACCAAGAGCGGTGTCCTGGAGTCGATGAAGGGCATCAAGCCCGAGCAGGTCGTCGGCGAGTCAGTGATCATCGGGCGCCGTACCTACCCCGCCAAGCAGGTCGGCCAGGTCATCACTCGGCAGGACCGCCGTGACTTCAGCGCCGGTGAAGTCCTCCGGGCCATGACCCAGCTCGGGTTCACCTGCCGCGGCCTCCCCCGGGCCGCCGTGCCCACGCGCGTCCTCAGCCCGCTCCAGCAGGCTTCCGCGATGCTCGGCATCCCGGTGACCGTCTGACGGACAGGACCTGCGCAAGCCGACACCCGAACAGCGAGGAGGGCCCGACCGGCACACGCCGGTCGGGCCCTCCCGCGTACCCAGGGGGTTTCTTACGCGATGTCGGGTCAGTGGTCGGAGTAGCTGAAGTCGCCCATGGTCCAGGCGCTGACATCCGCGATCGAGACGCGATACATCCCACCCGTCTCCGGGATCCCCACCGTGCCCTGAAGGATGCGGGCCACATGGAAGTGCAGATGAGTGGGCGGTCCCTCGTGGGGTGTCGTGGCGGTGAAGATGGCGGCGAACTCGCCCAGGCGGGCGGAATCCGTCAGGACCTCCGACACCCGCTGCCTCCACACGACTTCGGGTGCCAGCCGACCGGTGATGACAGCGCCACCGGTGACCACGGTCAGGGACATCTGATTGCTCTGCCCGGACTCCACCAGGGTGGCAACGTCAACGAGCAGCTCGTCAGGCTTCGACATGGGAGCCGATTTTATGCACCGGTCGTCCCGTTCTCTCGACCGGTAGCGCTACCGGTGTAGAAGAGCACTCACCGTCTTCCCGCCGGAGGCCCCACGGGTGACAGCGGTCGCTCGGGCGAGGCGGTTGACCATGGGCCAGCCGAATCCACCGGTACCGCCGTACAGGTCAGGGGTGCGCATACGCGGCGCGCGCCCCTGCCTACCTGATCCCTGTGCCCCACCCCACTGCACGCCAACCCGACTCAGGTCTCCAAGAAGGGATCGAAGAGCAGTCGAAGCACGACGCCAATCGACGAGATGTGGGGGACCCCACGCGCTCGGCTGCGAACCTCCCGTGCCCCTGACCTGCTGCGCAGGCTGCTCTGCGCATCCTGGGCCGACCGTGAAGGTCTAGCTCTCCTCGGCGAGCACGGAAATCTATGACGGCCGGAGTAGACATTGGGCTGTGGCGTAGTTATGGTTTCTCTCGTAGCCCAGAGAGACAGCAGGGCCTGGCAGAGACGAACTGCCGGGCAGCAGTACCCGCAGTTGCAGTTCGCATGACGGTGCGGTGGTGGAGTTCCGAAGCCAGGGTTGTTGCAGGACGGCGACGGGGCTGACGACCGGACCGGGTGGCCCGCAGTCATCAGGGGCCGCCGAGAGCAGTACCGCAGTTAACGCAGTGGCAGTACCCGTAAGTGCAGTGCGCAGTACCCAGCAGTGAAGTAGTGAGCAGCACCTCGGTGAAGGCGTCGGCTGCGGACGCGCGCACCGGGAAGTTCGGCAGTGGGGTTCCAAGCCAGAGCAGACGCAGGACGGGCGACGGGGCTGGCTGCCGAAGAGTGGCGCTAGGTCAGGCCACCAGCAGTACGCAGTAGAGCAGTAAGCAGTTGATCACCGAGGGAAGAACGGAGGAGCCGAGCACCATCAGGATCGCCCGGGCCGAAAGGCTGAGCCCGGGTACCGCAGGACATCGATAGTGAGGTGGTCTCCGGTCAAGCAACCGCGATCCCCGCACTCCCGGCAGCATCTCGGTCGGGTCGGCGGAAACACAGGGTCGGCGCAGTATCAGGGCCGACAGATGGTGTAGTAGTTCCTTCGGGGCCCTGGTGCCGTACGGCACCAGGGCCCCTCCACGCGTTCCATGAAAGAGGTTCAATGACAGCAGACGACTCGTTCGGCCGTCTCGACGACGACGATTACCCCGCCTACACCATGGGCCGGGCGGCAGACATGCTCGGCACCACCCAGGGCTTCCTCCGCGCCCTCGGAGAGGCCCGCCTGATCACCCCGCTCCGCTCCGAGGGCGGCCACCGCCGCTACTCCCGCTACCAACTGCGCATCGCCGCCCGCGCCCGGGAACTCGTCGACCAGGGCACCCCCATCGAGGCCGCCTGTCGCATCATCATCCTCGAGGACCAGCTCGAGGAAGCCCAGCGCATCAACGCCGAGTACCGCCGCGCCGCCGAATCATCCGCGCCGCCGCCCTCGGCCTGAACCGAGCGTGCCCGTCGGGATCGGCGGGCCTCGGTCGTCGAAGGAGTGCTACTCGGGCGCGGACGCCTCCGCCAGGTCCGCCCCGGCGTCAGCGCTGCGTGTGACCTGGTGGGTACCGTGCTGGTCAGGATTTTCCGATCCTGTTCCTAGCCATGGCTGTGCCGGTTCTTACACCCTTCTGGTGGCTGCTTGACCGCCGCCCGGCCAGGGGAGCCTCGTACCGGCACCGGGCAACGATCCGCATTCAGGAAGCCCTCCGCACTTGCGCAGATGCCTACAGCCAAGAGTCCGGCCTCCGCTCGTCGCATCTTCGAGAGGTCGATCGCGCTCTGCGAGAGGCGCAGGACGCCATCCTTCGCGTGCATCGCTACGCCGGGACCATCCGGCGCCGTTCAGCTCGACGGTCAGCAGCCCGCAATCACGCCGCCTTGGTCGTCGGCGCACTCCAGGCAGAGCTATTACAGATCGACGTCGAGCCGGACGCCGCGCTACCTCGGTTGGGGGCCAAGCTGGCCATGATTGGTGAACGCTGCGCGGAGGGCCGCATCGGGGCCTTGCTGCCGGAAGACGCCCTTGCTGGAGTCACCCCTGTCTCCGCTGCCCGAACCGCGCTCCGGGAATCCCTCCACGTCGCGCTCGTCATTCTCACAGCCATGGCAGCGGCCGTCGGAGCATCCGCGATGCTGCCCCACGCAGGAGTGAGCGATGACATGCGCCCCTGGCTGATCATGGGGTCCGCCGTGCTAGCCGCGATCCTCGTAGGCGGGTGGCATCGGGTCGGCCGGATTCTGGAACTGGTCCCTGGAAAGTGACCCTCGCTCCCATGGGCCCTGCGCCAGATGGCGCGTGTTGCGCACGCCAATCGCCCTCGCGCAGCCACGATGCGGCTCGTGAGGAGGAAGCCAGCCGAAGCCAAGAAATCGCAGCGACTCGGTGCGTGCCCCAGCCGTGCACTTCGGGGCGGTGAGCAGCGGTCAATAGGGGGTCAGTACGACCCTCTCACCACCCACACCTTTAAGGTCATCTTCGCAGGTCAGCTGCTATGCCCAAGCTTATAGCGCGGGTTCGATTCCCGTCATCCGCTCTTGAACGAAGGCCCAGGTCAGCGACCTGGGCCTTCTTCGTTGTCTGTCATGGTCAGCGCGCCAACTCGGCCAGGGCCCGGACGCCTTCGAGCACCTCGGCAGCGGTGGGGGCGCTGGAGGGGTCGCTGAGGCACTGGAGCATCACACCCGACACGAGCGCCAACTGCACGGCGCCGAGGGTGCGGACGGAGGCGTCCGACACCTCCTCCTCGCGGACGCCGTCCAGGATGGCCGCCATGCCACGCCGCCCCTGAGCGGTGCCCCCAGCCAGAGCGGCGCGCAGCTCCTGCTGCCGCTGGGCCTGCATGAACAGTTCCACCGAGGCGAGCCAGAGGTCGGGGTGCGCACCGAAGTCCTCGATCAGGCTCTCCCAGATGCGCTCGAAGTGCGCCCTGGAGGAGCCGTTGGCGTCGGGTACCAGCGCCCTGCCCATCGCGTCGCCCCACTCGTCGAGGATCTCGAACAGGGCCTGGTTGAGCAGTGCCTCGCGTGAGCCGTAGTGGTAGCCGACGGCGGCCGTGCTCACGCCGGCGGCCGTGGCGATGTCACGCACAGAGGTGCGGTCGTATCCCTTTTCCCGCAGGCAGGCCTTGGCGCTGATGAGCAGGGCTTCGCGGTTTCCCATGCTCACGAGCCTAGCGCCCGTGTGACACGAACGCCTCATACGATCGAGTTAGACAAGTGTATTGCACGATCGTGCAAATCTGCGTAGCGTTCGGGCCATGAGACACACCAGGAACGTTTCCAAGGGGTTCATCGCCGCCGCCCTCACGCTGACCACGCTGGGCATGGGCATGGGCATGGGCCTGGGCCTGGGCGTCGGGCCGGCCACCCCCGCCCGAGCGGCAGCAGGCAGCACCGCCGGCACGGTCGTCGGCACCACCGGCGGCGCCGTGCGTGGCACCGCCGACAACGGCGGCCTGCGCAGCTTCCAGGGCATCCCGTACGCCGCCCCGCCGGTGGGCGACCTGCGCTGGGCCTCGCCTCAGCCCGCCGCGACCTGGACGGGGGTGCGCGAGGCGACCGCTCCGGGATCCCCCTGCTCGCAGCCGGCGGGGCTGCCCATCGGGGTCCCCAGCGAGGCCGAGGACTGCCTCTACCTGAATGTCACCACCCCCGCCACGCAGACCGGCAAGCGGCCGGTGATCGTGTGGATCCACGGCGGCAGCCTGATGTTCGGCAGTGGCGACCTCTACGGCCCCGAGCGGCTGGCCGCCGAGGGCGCCGTCGTCGTGTCGGTCAACTACCGGCTGGGTGTCATGGGCTTCCTGTCCGACCCGGCGCTCAAGACCTCCGGCGGCCTCGGCCTGGAGGACCAGCAGGCGGCGCTGCGCTGGGTCCGCGCCAACGCGGGCGCCTTCGGGGGCGATCCCGGCAACGTGACGATCATGGGTGAGTCCGGCGGCGGGTACAGCGTCTGCGGCCACCTCGCCTCGCCGAAGTCGACCGGACTGTTCGACCGCGCCATCGTGCAGAGCGCTCCCTGCGCCACAGGTGGCTCCCGCACCCGGGAGGAAGCCGAGGCCGAGGCCAAGGCCACGCTCGCCAAGCTCAAGGAGCTGAAGTCCAAGGAGGGCAAGGACTGCAATGATGCGGAGTCCTGCCTGCGCGGCACGGACGCGGCCACGCTCATGAAGGCGTACGGGACCTGGAACGAGCCCCGCCCGATCGCCGGTACGGACCTCATGCCACTGACCCCCGCCGAGGCGCTGCACACGGGCAAGTTCAACCGCGTCCCGGTCCTCATCGGGGTCAACCACGACGAGGAGCGCGGCCGGATCCTCGGTCAGGAGCTGACGGGCGATGCCATGCCGCCCGAGGCGTACGAGCCCGAAATCCGCAAGGAGTTCGGCGCCCAGGCCGACGCGGTACTGGCCCGCTACCCGCTGAGCCGCTTCAGCTCCGCCGGCGAGGCCCTGGCAACGGTCCTGACCGACCGCAGCTGGTCGGTTCCGACGCTGGACACCGCCCGGCTGCTGTCGCAGTGGACGCCGACCCGGATGTTCGAGTTCAGCGAGCGCGAGACGCCCTCGTGGCCAGGTAACCCGAAGCTCAGCTTCGAGCTCCGCGCCTCGCACATGTCGGAGCTCCCCTACCTCTTCGACTTCAAGCCGCCCCTGTTCGAGAAGCTGACAGAGAAGCAGGAACGCCTCGGCAAGCGAATGACTGACACCTGGGTGGACTTCGCCGAGTCCGGGAAGACGGATTGGCCGAGCTTCCGCCGCGGCGGCTACGTGCAGTCGCTGGCCTCGGGGCCGTGGAAGCGAACGGAGTTCACCAAGGACCACAACCATGCGTTCTGGAAGAACCTCCGCTGACGCCAAGCGTCGTCCCGCCGACCGAGGTGCCTGGGACGCCGGGCAGCACACGACTCATGCCACTACGTGCCAGTCAGGGCGGTAAACAGCGGTCAACACGGGGGTTCCGCGGGCCCCGGAACTCGGCTCCACAGCGGACGTTTTCGCAGGTCACCAGGGGTTCAGGCCCCCGAGTGCCGAGTGATTCCCAAGCTTATAGCGCGGGTTCGATTCCCGTCATCCGCTCTTGAGAGAAGGCCCAGGTCAGCGACCTGGGCCTTCTTCGTTGTCTAGACCTCTCAGCCCTCGCCGTGCCCTCCGCGTGCCCCAAGTCGCTGAAATGCCCTGGCCGGAGGGCGTTCCATGCACCACTTGCACCACCCGGACGCGGTGGCGTCTCATATCGCGAGACGCATTTCCTGTCACCTGCGCCACAATCGGCCACATTGGGTGCGGATTCGCGCTCCCAAAGAGGCAGTTGACGGACGGTGTCCGCTCTGGCGGCATCTACCCGCGCGCACGCCGGGCGGACCAAAGCAGACCAATGAGGGCGACGCCCATCCAGGCGGTGAGGTAGGCGAAGGCGGCGGTCGGGGAGACGAGAATCCACAGGAGGCCGGCGATCGTGGAGGCGGCGAGGTTGCCGAGCGACTGGACGGTGGCGAGCATGCCGAAGGCGGAGCCGCGCAGGCCCTTCGGGGCGAGGGCCGCGACGGCGGAGTGCTCGGCGGTCTCGACCGCTCCGATGCCTACGCCGGCGAGGACGAACGGGATCACGAGGAGGGCAACTGTGGTGGCGTCGATGATGAAGAGGCCGTAGGAGAGTGCGAATGCCGCGACGCCTCCGGCGAGGACGACGACTGGGCCTCGGGTGCCGAGCCGGTCCGAGAACCGGCCGGCGGGCACGGAGGCGATCGTGGCCGCGACGTTGTAGGCGGTGTAAAGGCCAAGTGCGATCGTCGTCGCCGTCTTCGTGCCGTGTTCGGGGGCCAGCAAGTCCGAGGCGCGCAGGATCAGCAGGGTCGCGGCGACGTTGCCGACCTCGAACGCAGCAACCGCTCCCAGCAGTTTGCCGAGATCGCCCTGGAGAACCGGCTTGATACGGATCTTGAGGGGGACCTTGTCTCGGCTGGTCGGGCGGGGAGTCTTGCGGATCGCGTAAACGATCGCGCCGGCGGCGAGGAGTCCGGGAATGACGGAGAGGCCGATGGCCCATTGGACGCCGAGCCAGGCCACCAGGCCGAGGGCGAGGAGCGGTCCGAAGATGGCGCCGAGGTTGTCCATCATCCGCTCGAAGCCATAGGCCCGCCCGTACGCCTTGGCGGGGACGATGTCCGCCAGGAGCGCGTTCCGGGCGGGAACACGCAGACCGCGCGCGGTCCAGGCGGCGGCGCGCAGCAGGCCCACCTGCCATACCGCTGTCGCGCCGGCGGTGGCCGCGCCCAGCACTGCCGTCGTCGCATAGCCCCCGACGGCGACCTTCCGCCGACGCGCCGGGTCGTCCGCGAGAACGCCACCCCCGAACCTTGCCGCTCCTGCCAGCGCATCGGAGATGCCCTCAATCGCGCCCAGGGCAGCGGCCGGTGCTCCAAGGGTGGAGGTCAGCAGCGATGGCAGCAACGCCGTGGGAATCTCGTGGCCGACGTCGGCCAGAAAGCTCGCTGAGCCGACGCCTTTCACGCTTGGGGTCAGCCACTTGTCCTGGTCGGGAGTGGTCTCTGCAGTCGGCGCGGCATCAGTCACGTTGGGCAGTCTGACGGGCGGAAGGAACGGTTCACAGTGGATGATCCCACCAGCTCCCTGGGCCGGTATCTGCAATCTCTCCGAGCCCATGCCCTTGCAGATCCCAAGAAGACCCAGTTTCCCTGGCGCAGCTGAGCGGAGAGCCGGAAAGGCGACCCGCCTTCGCCGTACGCCGATCAGTGCCCGCACACCACCAGCCTGCCTACTGGGGGAGTCCGTCCGGGTATTCCCTCGGATGGCAGCCGGCGGTCGGCGGGTCTTGGTCCACGGGGAAGAGGGACAGTGCGCCGGTGATCTCCAGGAGGCGCTGGAGCTGGCGGTTGGGGGCGGCCAAGCGGATGACGGTGCCGGTCTCTTGCGCTGCGCGTCGTGCGGCGAGGAGTGCGTTGAGTGCCGAGGAGTCGCAGAAGGTGAGGCGGCTGCAGTCGACCGCCACCGGCTTGGCCGGTGAGGCGTAGGTGAGAGCTTCGGAGAGGGCGAGCTGCAGGGAGTGCGCCGTCTCGAGGTCGATCTCGCCGGTGGGCCTGACCGCGACGGTGTGGTCCAGGACCTCTACGGCGACGTCGTTACCGTCGGCCGTCCGGGGAGGGTGTTCGACCATGGTGATCACTCCTTGCATCTACGGGCGTGGCCCTCCCGACGCCCGTTGGCCAGTCGATAGTTCGCGGTTCCGTGTCACGTGTTGCGCTGGTCATGGGTGTCCTGGCGGAGCTGGTCCGTGTGCTGGGCCAGGGCGTCGATACGTTCGGCGAGCTCGGCGTCCTCGGGCCGCAGATGGGCCCGGGTGGCGGTCAGAGGGCGAACGAGACGGGCAGCGTCGTTGTCGGCGAGGGCCAGGTTCAGGTCGCCGATGGCGCCCTGGGCGTTGGTGGGGAGGCCGGTGAGGGCGGTGACCTGCCCGGCGAGTCGGCGCAGGTCGGCCGCGTTGTCGCGGGCCCAGGCGGTAACGGTGCGGTCGGCGGCGCGGGTGTCACGGGTGGCCTGGACGCGCTGTTCCCCGGTGGTTCCGGCGGTGCCGGGGCGCAGGCGCAGGTAGCGGCGTTCGGCGGCCTGCCGACTGGCGACCCCGAGCGGTCCCGCGAGATCGGCCCAGCTCGCCCCGTGCCCGCGGGCGGTTTCGATCAGGCCGCTCTCCCAGCCGGCGAGCTGCTCACGGACCTCGCGCAGCCTCAGCAGTGCAGCCAGAGCCGGGTGCGGGCCCGAGTCCGGCGCGGGCGGCGAAGCGGCTGTTCTCGCGAAGGGTTGCTGCGCGTCCTTGACGGCCTGGTTGATGGCCTCCAGTGCCGCGGCGGCAGCCAGGAAGGGGACTGGTGTGGTCGGCTCGGCGGCCTCGTTCATTGCCTTCTCCGTGACTCTGTCATCCTCCAGATGACTCCTTGCTTGTCATCGTTTCGATGACATGTTACAACGGGAGCACGTTGAAGCGCATTGGCAGTTCCTGCCTGAACCAACTGGAGGTGTTTCGCGATGTTGATGCGCACTGACCCGTTCCGCGAGATGGACCGGATCGTTCAGCAGCTCTCGGGTGCGTCGGGCACGTGGTCCAAGCCGTCCGTGATGCCGATGGACGCCTACCGCCAGGGCGACGTGTACGTGATCGCCTTCGACCTCCCCGGCGTGAGCACCGAGGCGATCGACATCGACGTCGAGCGGAACATGCTGACGGTGAAGGCCGAGCGCCGGCCCGCGGAGAAGTCCGACGGCGTGCAGATGGAGCTCTCCGAACGACCCCTCGGCGTCTTCTCCCGCCAGATCGTGCTCGCCGACACCCTCGACACCGAGCACATCGAAGCCGACTACGACGCGGGTGTCCTGACCCTGCGGATCCCGATCGCCGAGCGCGCCAAGCCGCGGAAGATCAGCATCGGCGGCGAATCCGGCCGCAAGCAGATCTCCGGCTGAACAGCCCGGCACCAGCGGCGGAGGACGGGGAACCGATTCCCCCTCCGGCACCCCGTCCTCCGCACCCCTCGCCCCTTCACCCCTATCCGGAGGTGACGTGATGACGATGCGCCGGGAGGCGTTCCTGGACCACGTCCAGGAACGCGGCGAGTATCAGACTCGGGAGGAGGCCGAACGGGCGGCCCGCGTCGTCCTGGCCCTGCTGGGCGCACACCTGGTCGGCACCGTGCGGGCCGAGCTCGCCGCCCGGCTCCCCGAGACGTACGCCCTGATCCTCCTCAACCCCCTGCAGGCCGCCGAACCGCTCTCACCTGAACGCTTCATCCGCGCGACTGCGGCCTGGATCGAAGGCGCCACCGAGAAGACGGCCCTGTGGGACATCGGCGCGGTCCTCTCCACCGTGGCCGCCGCGGCGGGAGACGTCCTCATGCGCGAGGTCCTGCTGCAGCTCCCGCCCGGCTACGACCTCCTCTTCGGCCACCCCCAGCCCACCTGACCGCGGCCGGCATGAAACCGAGCCCTCGAAGAGAAAGGCAACCTCAGCACCATGTACGACCAGCCTCGAGCGAACCCGTCCCTCGCGGCCATGACGTTCGACCAGATGCTGGAACGCGTGCGCTACGAAGGCGCCTATCCCACCCGCGAACGCGCCGAGGAAGCCGTCCGCACTGTCCTCGCCGCCCTCGGCCGGCAGATCACCGGAGACGAACGCGTCGACCTCGCGCAGTGCCTGCCCGTCGAGGCCGCCCTCACCCTGACCGCCCAGATCCCTGACACCGAACAGCTCACCGGCTGGGGCTTCGTCAAAGACCTGGCCGCCCGCACCGGGGGCACCCCGGCCACCGCGCGCTGGGACACCGGCGCCGTGCTCGCCGTCGTCTCCCGCCTCGCAGGCCCCGACCTCCTCGCCCGAATCCTTCACCAGCTCCCCGGCGGCTACGCACTCCTCTTCGGCCAGGCAGAGCTGCGGCAGCCCCAGCCCGCCGCCTGATCCCGCCCCACCCCGTTCCAGGACTTCCGCAACGCCTGACCGCAGGGGCGGGCGCGGCTGTCGGCACACCCGTACAGGAGTGAGGGCCCGACCGGCTCGTCTCGGTCGGGCCCTCACCTCTGTGAGGGCGGGTTCTGGTCGTAGTGGCGGGTCAGTGGTCGGAGTAGCTGAAGTCGCCCACGGTCCAGGCGCTGACATCCTCGATCGAGACGCGGTACATCCCGCCCGTCTCCGGGATACCCACGGTTCCCTGCAAGATCCGCGCCACATGAAAGTGCAGATGCGTGGGCGGCCCCTCCATACGCGGCATGGCGGTGAACACGGCGGAGAACTCGCCCAGACGGGCGGAATCCGTCAGCACCTCCGACACCCGCTGCCTCCACACGGCTTCGGGAGCCAGCCGACCGGTGATGACAGCACCGCCGGTGACCACGGTCAGGGACATCTGGTTGCTCTGCCCGGACTCCACCAGGGCGGCGACGTTCACGAGCAGCTCGTCAGGCTTCGACATAGAAGCCGACTCTATTCTTCGCTCCACCCCCCTGGCGGTCCGGCGCCTACGATCCGCGCACTCGGCCCGCCGAGGCGCCGAGGCTCTGGGACGGCTGGAGGCGGTAGCACCTGCTGGCTGCCAGCGCGCGGATACAGGGTTGTGTTCGACCTCGTTTACCTCCTCGTCGAACACGCGAAAATCTACGATGGCCGCAGTAGACATTCGATTGCGGTGTGGTTATGGTTTCTCTCGTAGCCGAGATCGAGCAAGGCCCGGAGAGACGAACTGCCGGGCATCAGTACACGCAGTGCGCAGGGCGGTGCGGTGGTGGAGTTCCGAAGCCAGGGTTGTTGCAGGACGGCGACGGGACTGACGACCGGACCGGGCGGCCCGCAGTGATCAGGGGCTGCAGTTAACGCAGTGGCAGTTCAGTAAGTGCAGTTCGAAGTACCAGCAGTGCAGTCAGTGAGCGGTACCTCGGTAAAGGCGTCGGCTGCGGGCGCGCGTACCGGGAAGTTCGGCAGTGGGGTTCTAAGCCAGAGCAGACGCAGGATGGGCGACGGGGCTGGCTGCCGGAGAGTGGCGCTACCGCAGGCCACTGAGTAGTTCGCATCAACAGCAGTACGTAGTCCCCCGTTTGGCAAGTGATCGGTCCAGAGGGAAGAACGGAGGAGTTGACCGCCATCAGGATCGCCCGGGTCGAAAGGCTGAGCCCGGGTACCGCAGGACATCGATAGTGAGGTGGTCTCCGGTCAAGCAACCGCGATCCCCGCGCCCCCGGCCGAGTGCAGGTCAGGTCCGCGGAAACAGAAGGCCGACGCAGTACTAGGGTCGGCAGATGGTGTAGCAGTTCCTTCGGGGCCCTGGTGCCGTACGGCACCAGGGCCCCTCCACGCGTTCCACAGAGAGAGGTGCAAATGACAGCACACGACTCGTTCGACGATCGTCTCGACGACGACGACTACCCCGCGTACACCATGGGCCGGGCCGCAGCCATGCTCGGCACCACCCAGAGCTTCCTCCGCGCCATCGGAGAAGCCCGCCTCATCACCCCGCTCCGCTCAGAGGGCGGACACCGCCGCTACTCCCGTTACCAGCTGCGCATCGCCGCCCGCGCGCGGGAGCTCGTCGACCAGGGCACCCCCATCGAGGCCGCTTGTCGCATCGTCATCCTCGAAGACCAGCTCGCGGAAGCCCAGCGCATCAACGCCGAATACCGGCGCAACCCCGAAACACCCAATCCACCAGCCGCAGTGTGACGACTGCGCCTGCGAGGCAAGGGTGCCGTGGGCCGGGGCGTTTCATAGCGGGAGCGACCGAGGCCGTGTGCCGTACCCCGGCCGCCGGGGCCGCCGGCGAGGCGCTGCGGCAGGCCGAGCGGCGGGCGGACGAGGCCGAGCGCACCCGGGAGGAGACCGCGCGGCGCCGCGCCGACGAGGAGCGCCTGCGCATCGCGCGGGAGCTGCACGATTCACTCACCCACCAGATCTCCGTCATCAAGGTGCAGGCCGAAGTCGCCGTGCATGTGGCCCGCAGGCGGGGTGAGGAGGTGCCGGAGGCCCTGCTGGCAATCCTAGACGGCCGGTCGCGAGACGAGCCGGGAGCTGCGCGCAACGCTGGAGGCGCTGCGCGACGACGACACGGCCCCGCCGCGTGGGCTCAACGATGTCCCGGAGCTGGTGGAACAGGCCCGTACCTTCGGTCTGGACGCGACGCTGACGATCGAGGGACGGCGCCACGAGGTGCCGACCGCGGTGGACCGGACCGTCTACCGGATCGTTCAGGAGTCGCTCACCAACATCGCCCGCCACGCGCACGCCGCAACGGCATCGGTAGGGATCGACTGGCGTTCGGATGCGATTGCGGTACGCGTCGATGACGACGGCAAGGCCTCGCCGGGCACGGCTCCCGCTCCCGGCTTCGGGCTGCTCGGCATGCGCGAGCGGGTCACCGCCCTCGGTGGCCGGCTGCGCGCCGAACCGCTCCCGGGCGGCGGTTTCACCGTCCAGGCCGAACTCCCCGTGGACCGGTCGTCGTGATCCGCGTCGTGCTGGTGGACGACCAGCCGCTCATCCGCAGCGGATTCCGCGCCCTCCACGATCTGGAAGACGACATCGAGGTGGTGGCCGAGGCCGGCGACGGACGGGAGGGCCTGGCCCTGGTCAAGGCGCACCTGCCCGACATCGCGCTCATCGACATCCAGATGCCGGTCATGGACGGCATCGAGGCGACCCGGCGTATCGCCGCGGACCCGGTCCTGGCCGGAGTGCACGTCGTCATCCTCACCAACTACGGCTTCGACGAGTACGTTTTCGACGCACTGCGCGTCGGCGCGACCGGATTCCTCGTCAAGGACATCGTGCCGGAGGACTTCCTCCACGCCGTACGCGTCGCCGCGCGCGGGGACGCCCTGCTCGCGCCGTCGATCACCCGCAAACTGATCAACCGGTACGTCGCCCAGCCGCTCGACACCGCTGCCCGCACGGGGCTGGAAGAGCTGACCAACCGGGAACGCGAGGCCGTCGCCCTGGTCGCGCAGGGCCTGTCCAACGACGAGATCGCCGACCGGATGGTGATCAGCCCGATGACCGCGAAGACCCACGTCAACCGGGCCATGACCAAGCTCCACGCCCGCGACCGCGCCCAGCTCGTGATCCTCGCCTACGAATCCGGCCTGGTGATCCCGCGTAACTCCTGACCTTGATGATCCGTGCCGGTCGGCCCTCGTCCAGCTTCGGTGGAGACGCCAGATCTGTGCGCGAAACACTCCGGCAGGAAGACGATCAGAGCATGTGCAGTGGCGGTACGACCAGGACCACGGCGAGGAGGCGTGGCCTCATTCTCGGGAGCGCCTGGGTCTCGAACCATCCGCCGGAGGGGAGCATGTGACGGCGAGCCGTACCGGGGGTGGGATCGCCGAGTTCGGCCGGGTCGATGCCGAGGTTGGCGAGCTCGACGATCTGGTCGACGACGGCCGTCACCTCGTCGCGCACGACCTTCGGGTAGCCGACCTCGTCCTCGGCGTGGAAGGCGTACTCCCACACCCAACGGTCGTCGGTCACTGCGCGGCCTCGCCGACGGTACGGATGCCTGCCTCGGCGGCGGCGGCGTTGCGAATGCGGCTGATCTCGGCAGCGACGTCGCGCGCCTCGCCGAGGTCGCTGACCTCTCCGGCGCGGGCTTCGAGCGCGCGGAGCCGGGCGGCGGTCTCCGGGTGCCGGGCGATGGCCACCTCGACGGCCCACGCCTCCGTGAAGGTGCGGAGGGGAACTGCGGACACCTCGGCGCGCGCGCGGGCGGTGCTGGCCGCGCGGTCGCGGTCGAAGTCGGCGAGCAGGTGCGGGGCAACCTGGGCGAGGGCGGCGCGGATGGCCTCGGGTTGGGCGGGCGGCTGCGGGACGGCGGACGGCTGGGGCGCGGTACTCATGCGGCTTCGGTCCTCTCCTCCTGATCCGGTTCGCCCGCCTGGTAGGCGTTGGCGAGGGTGGTCACATGCTGGCGGGACCATCCGACGCGGCGGCCTACCGCTGCCTTCTGCCCGTAGCGGTCGGCGGAGCCGATGCGGCCTGCCGTGCGGTTGAGATGAGCCTGCGCCCGCGCGAGAGCCTGCTCGGCCCGCCGGACGGCTTTGAGGGCCGCGTCCAGGTCGGTCTTCTCATCGTCGGTCAGGGGGTCACTCATGGCTCGCACAGCCCGAGCATAAACCGTCACCTCTCCCTGACGCTATGAAGCCATCTCGAAAGACATCCAAGCCGAAGGCGCCAGGGCTCCTGGAGACGGCGGGCCGATCCGTGATCCGTGCGGCGCAGCCACCCGCGCAAGGGATTCTCCCTGCCTGACAGGAACGCGTGAAGTCGGCGGCCGTGCCACAACGTGCCGGTAAAGGCGGTAAACAACGGTCAGCAAGGGATCGGACGCGGCAGCCCGACCGGCGCCTTTGGCATCCGTTTCTGCAGGTCAGAGGCCATCCGTGCGCCCAAGTACCGAGTGGTTCCCAAGCTTATAGCGCGGGTTCGATTCCCGTCATCCGCTCTTGAATGAAGGCCCAGGTCAGCGACCTGGGCCTTCTTCGTCGTCAGTGGCGACGTCACGGGAGCGCGGCCACCACACGCCGTCGAGGGCCTCTTCACGTGACTGCGTCGTCTCCAGTCGGACCAGTGCCGTGCCGGGCCTGACCGCTTGGTGGATCTCGTCCGGGAGGCGCTTCGGAGGAGTGGGGCTGTCGGATACGGCCATGGCGGCTTCGCCTGTCTGCGAGGTGCGGCGACACGTCGTCCGATGCCGGCAGCGGCATCGGGATGGCTGTTGACCGGCAAGATGGCGCCGCGGATTCACGGTAGTCCGTGTGCCTGCGGTGATGCTCGTGGCCACACGCCCTGGGACGCCTCGCCGATACCGGAAAATACCTGGTCAGAGGCGGGTTCCGGGGCCGCGGACCGGAGTAGGGTGAAGGAACCGGGAGTATTTCGTACGCCCGTTCCATGCGGACGTCATTTCCGGCGATCAAGGCACCGGGCCGTACTCGGACGGCTCGGGGACAGGTCCGCGCCATGACTCCGACCATTGACCGCGCGGCGTCCCGCGTACTGGCTCCCGCTCTCCCGGCGCGCCTGTCTCTCACGCCGAAGACCGCACTTGCCGGCCAGTTGGACGGCGCCTGGTGGCCACGCTCCCGTGACCTCGACGCCGAGCTTCCGGCGCTGGCCGACGCGCTGGACGAACCCTGGGGACGGATGACTCACGTCACGGTGAACCCCACCCGCTGGCCCGTCATCCCGCACAAGGTTCCCGTCGCCGGGCACACCGTGCACGTGGGCTGGTTCACCGAACAGGATCCCGACAAGCTGATTCTGCTCTCCGGCACCGTCGGACGCTGGGACCTGCTGGTGATCCCGCCCGACACCCAGCCCGCCGCCGCAGCCCGGCTGATGGCCGCCGCCGCGATCCCGGGGAGCGTCCTCACCGCTCGCGCGCTGATGGCAGCCGAAGCCGCCATCGGTGGTGGCATGCGGGACGCGCGAAGCCGCGTAGAGGACTGGGAGAGCGAAGGCGGGGCGTGCATGTCACCCTTCGGCGACCTGCCGGGGCGACGGTCCACCTGGAGGTGAGCACCACGGGCGGGCGCCAGGAGCCCCCGGTCAGCCGGACGACACCAGTCGTCGAGCCCACCGCACGGATGCCGACCGGTGAGGGGCGTGGCTCCCTCCGACCGGGGCAGCGGGCGGGACGCGAAGGCGTCCCGCCCGCCGATTTCTCACCCCGCCCAGGAGGCAGCACGCCGTCTTGAAACACACCCAGACAGACATGCTGCCGTCGGTCGGACACGCCGAGATCCCCCGTCAGGGGTTCGCGCCGCGGGGCACGGCCATGTCGGTCAGCCGGGCGGCACCAGGTTCGACGAACGCCCAGGGCCCCGGCACGCGCAGCACGGCGATCGCGGATGTCGGAAACTTCGCACGGGTCTGCTCCAGCGCGTAGCCGCCCGTCTCACCGGCAAGCAGCAGGACCAGCTCCTGCACGCCGGGGTTGTGCCCGATCAACATCAGCGTCCGTACGTGCGCGGGGATCTCTCGTACGACGTCGAGCAACTCCCCGGCGCTCCCCCCGTAGATGCGCTCCTCGCGGATCACCGCAATGCCGGCGCCGAGCTCGGCCGCGACGAGGTCCCACGTCTGGCGGGTGCGACGGGCGGGGGAACACACGACGAGGTCGGGAACACAGTCGGCCTCGCGCAGCCAGCGGCCGGCCGCCGGGGCGTCGCGGCAGCCGCGCGGGGCGAGCGGCCGCTCGGAGTCCGCCACGTCCTGCGGCCAGGCGGACTTGGCGTGCCGCAGGACGACCAGGCGCCGCAAGGTGCCCGGAGTCATGGCGTCGCCGGGTGCTGGTGGCCGACCTCGCGCGCGAGGTCCAGCCCGAGGACGCGGTCGAGAAAGGCGAACGTCTCGAACTTGGCACCGGTCGGCACGTCGGCGCGCTTCGCCACGCTGTCCAGCACGTCCAGGACAGCGGGGACGCCGAGATCATCGGCGAGCGCGGCATGGGCCTGTCGCAGCACGTCGGCGGGGATCGGCCTGGACGGCTCCTGCGCCCAGTCGGCCACCTGCTGCCGCCAGCGCGTCAGCATCCGCCGGGCCTCGGCGAGCGCGGCGCTGGTGACCGTGACCGGCGTGCGGTAGGCGTGGCCGAGCAACAGCATCCTCACAGCCAGCGGATCGGTCCCCTCTCGGGCGAATGCGTCCGGGAGACCCGAGACGAGAAGGTGGCCAGCGTCCGGGACGCCCCCGTCCGGTGGTACTGCGCCGACCTGGCCCACGTCGATCCGGACCCCGCCGATGGCATCCTGCACGGCGGTGCCGTACGCGAGCACGTGCACGTCGGCAGCAGCGCACATCGTCTCGGTCAGATGGTGAACGCCGACGGTGGCGGGCGGGTGGATGCCGAGAACGGCCATGGCCCGTTCGAGCGTCCGGGCCGGCTCAGGCGGCAGGTCCGGCGTACTGAGGACCGTGACGGACTGCAGCCCGTGCAACTCCGCGGTGCGCGCCAGTACGTCACCGACCAGTGGCGCCCGCACGTGCACCGCGCCGATCCCGGTGTCGATGACCGGCAGGTGGACGCAGATGCGCAGCAGGTGGCGGTGTGCGGAGGGGATCTCCGCGAGGCGGCCGGTGCGGGTGTCGGCGATACGCAGCATGATGCGGAGGCTAGTCGCGGAAACCTCCGGTTCGGGGGAGGACCTGACCCAGGATGCCGACGTTGTGGAATACCGGGCGTCGCACGGTCGTGGGGTCGCAGTCCTGTCGGTCGAGGTGCGCTGACCGTGTCGGCTGTCTGGCCTGTATCGCCGCGAAACGTCACTGGTGCCGGAGAAACGCCAGGGGCATACCATGATGAATGGGTCGGTGCACTCTCACGTGCAGCGCCCGGAAGGGCGGCCCCGGCGTGTGAATGTGCCGGGGCCGTTGTGTCACCCTCGTCGCGTTTGCAGGGAGCGGGGCATGATCCATTCAGCCGATGTCCGCGAGTGGCGCGACTGCGACGTCGTCGACCCGAAAGGACACAGGATCGGCTCGCCTACCAGCCGGGTGCCAGCGGCGAACGGCAACTCGCTCGCCGCTGACCGCCCCGGGCCCCGTGCCGGAGGAGGTGTTCTCCCCATGGCGGTCAGTTCATCGAGGTCGTCCTCGGTACCCGGGTGGATCCGCGGTGGAACCACGGTTGAGGAAGATCGCTTGAGCCGGCATCGGACCACCGCTACTCGGCCTGTGCGCCGGGCGGTGCACAGGCCGAGGCGGTCGGGGCCGGGTCAGGTTCCGGTCTTGCACTTGAGCGTGAAGTTGAGCGAGTCCGTCGCGTCACCCGCGGTGAGGGACACGGTCACGGACGGGGCCGGATTCCCAGGTGCAGCGCGCGGAGCGGCCCTCACGGTGAAGGAAGCGGTCGCGGTCGAGGGCTCGGTGAACTTGACCGTGGGCGTGCTCGTCTTGCCCACGCCCGACCACTTGTACTTCACGTTCCCCGTGCCCGTTCCGGTGATCTTCCCCTGGAAGGTGACGTTCTGCGCCACGGAGCAATCGACGTCCACCGCGGGGGTGGTCGACGCACCCGTGACCTCCACGTCCGATATGTCGGCGGCAGTGGTAGCGGGCGTCCTGGGGGGCTTGCTGCAGCCGACCGCCGGGTTGTTTCCACCACCGGTACCCCTCGCGGTGTAGGAGCCCTTCTTGACGTCCTCCTCCGTGACGGCGCCCTGCTGGTTCGCGGTGCGGGTGAAATTCTCCGGACCCGTGACCCTGACCTGCTGGCCGGCCTTGAAGTCGGTCAGTACGAGGTCGAACTCGACGGGGTTCGTACCCGGGGCCACGACGAGCTTGCAGGTCGCCTGCGGGGCCGCGGCGGGCGCCGCCGGCATGGCATGGGCGGCCATCGCTGGTGTCAGGGCAACCGCGGAAGCAACGAGCGGGGCGAGCGGGGCGAGCAGTGCGTATCGAACGTGCCGATTCATGCGTTCCCTCCTAGCTGGGAAGGCATTGCTGGAAGTTGAGTCGAGCCACAGGGGGCACGGGACGCGTGCGGCGGCCTCGCGGGCCCGCTCCCCGTGCCGGGCGTGCGCGGCCTGCCCCATCGACCTGTCGGCCGGCAACCGGCTTCCTGCCCGTCCGGATTCCTGGGCCATGAACGTCCTTTTCACCGTAGCGCCGCATCCCCACCACGGCGCGCCGAGCGAAACGAACGCCGTAACGGGTGCTGCGTACCGTCGTGGGATGAACGCAAGAGCGAGCGAGACCTGCCGAAGGGACGTGTGATCTCTTCCCGGATGACCCCTGAGCGGCCTGCTCGACGGCCTTCTTCCGGGCAGCCCGCACCATCCGGTTCGATCACGGCTTCGAAGTCCGCGAAGCTGGCGGTGGCGGCTGGATCCCGCTCTGGCGAACGACCGGGACGGACAGGCGTTGTTATGGTCGAAGGGATGGACCGGCCAAAGGGGGATGGTTCAGTGATCCGGGTCCTGATCGTCGACGACGAACGGCTGCTGCGCACCTGTATGCAGCAGATTTTGGAGTCCGAACCGGACATCCAGGTGCCCGCGACCTGTGACGGTCCCGAGGCCCTTTCGGCGGTCGCGGTCCACCGCCCCGACGTGGTGCTGCTCGACCTGCGGATGCCGGGCACCGACGGCCTGGCGGTGCTGGAGGCACTGCGGGCCGAGCAGGCGCCGCCCGCCGTCGCCGTGCTGACCACCTTCTCCGCCGAGGAGGACGTCACACGCGCGCTGAGTGCCGGGGCCTCGGGGTTCCTGCTCAAGGACACCGCGCCCGACGAGCTCATCCACTCGGTGCGGCTGATCGCGGCCGGGGGGACGGTGCTGTCGGCGCCGGTCGCGCGGTCCGTCGTACAGGGCTACCTCGCACAGGGTTCGGCGAGTCCCGGGCCCGCGATGCCGGACTCCCTGACGGCACGCGAGCGCGAGGTCCTGGCGTTACTCGCGGACGGGCTGGCCAATGCCGAGATCGGGCGACGGCTGGGGCTGAGCTCGGCCACGGCGAAGGACCACGTCAGCGCGATCCTCGGCAAGCTCGAGCTGGAGAACCGGGTCCAGGCCGCCGTCTTCGCCCACCGGGCGGGGCTGGCCCGGACGGATCCCCGGCCGGCCGCGTGAGGTTTCCGCCGGTCGCGCAGGCGGCCGTCGTCCTCGCGGTCTCGGGCGCGGAGGTCGTCACGGTGTGGGGCGAGAGCGATCCATCGGACCTGGTGCTGTACGGCTTCACCCTCGCGGCGGTCGCGGTCTGCACGCGGTACCCGGTCCCGGCGCTGCTGGCCACGCTGCCCGTCGCGTACACCGGCTACCTCGTGCTCGCGCCCCTGTTCGCGATGTACCAGGTGGCGGTCGCGGCGCGGTCCCGAAGAGTGATGCTGGCCTGCTCCGGTCTCCTCTTCCTGGCCACCCTCGCCTACTGGCACCCGGCCGAGCTTCCGGAGGGGTGGACACCCGAGTACGGCCTGATGGGGCTGGTCTCCGCCGCGCTGGCCAGTGCCGGCCCGACCGCACTGGGTTCGCTCACGCGGGCGAGGCGGGAATTGTCCCTGCACATCGCCGGGCTGGTCGCGGCGCAGGAGCGCGAGCGGGGACTCCATGCCCGCACCGCGGCCGCCGAGGAACGGGCCCGGCTGGCCCGGGACATGCACGACTCGGTCTCGTACCACGTCAGCCTGATCGTGGTGCGGGCCGGGGCGCTGGAGCGGACCGCCGGTGAACGGGAGAGCCGGGAGGCAGCCGCGTCGATCCGGCAGCTGGGCGCCGCGACGATGACCGAACTACGGCGCGTGGTCGGCCTGTTGAAGGAGGGGCCGGGCGGCGACGGGCCGGAGCTGCGGCAGGTGCCCGCGCTGATCGAGGAGAGCGGGCTGGACGTCTCGGCGGACCTGGAGGACGCGCTGGCGCGCCCGTGGCCCGCGGCCGTGCAGGAGGCGGCGTTCCGGATCGTGCAAGAGGCGCTGACCAACGTACGCAAGCACGCGTCCGGAGCGGCCACGGCGGTACTGGCCGCCCCCGCGCCGGGGCCCGGCCCGGAGGGCCTGCTCGTCGAGATCCGCAGCCGTGCGCCGGCGCGCGCCGCCCGGCCGACGCCGGGGCCGAAGCCGACGCCGACGCCGACCCCGTTGAACGGCGGGGGGCACGGGCTGACCGGGCTGCGCGAGCGGGCTCTGGCCCTCGGCGGCAGCCTGGAGGCCGGCCCTACACCGGACGGCGGCTTCCTGGTCCGCGCGTACCTCCCCGCCCGGGTGCTCTCAACGGAGCCGGAAACAGAGTCGGAACCGGAGTCGGAGCGGCTCGGTGAGGGCGGCGGGACACCCCCTACGGGGCGTCCCGCCTTCGGTAGGCCCAGGCGCCGGCGGCAGCCAGGGCCAGGGTGAACAGGACGTACACCAGCAGTCCGGTCCCGGGGCCGAGGTCGCTGCCGAGCATGGCCTGCGCGAAGGCGGCGTCCCCGTCGTCCTGCGCGTTGTCCGGGGCACCCGACATCGCGGCCCGCGCGGCCGCGAAGGGCAGCCATCCGCCGAGCCCCTCGACGCCGAGGAGCCGTCCGAGGAGCAGGCCCGTCAGCCGCTCGGCGATCAGCGGCCACACCACGAGGACCAGTACGGTTCCCGCCCGGTTGCGCACGAGCGCCGCCACCGAGCCGGCCACCACCGGCCAGCAGGCCATCACCGGCACGAAGCGCAGCAGCGCGGGCAGCGCCTGCCCCCAAGCGGGCTGGGGCAGCCCGGACACGGCGAGGGCCAGTGCCCCGGCAGCCCCGGCGAGCAGGGCGGACGCGGCGGCGACGGCGGCGGCCGACACCGCCGCGACGCCGAGCTTCGCGGCGAACGCCGTCCCCCGGGAGGCGGCGGTCAGCCAGGTCGTACGGGCCGCTCCGCGCGCGAGGTCGGTGCTGACGGAGCCGGTGCCGAGCGCGATGAGCAACAGGGCCAGCATCGGTACCTGGGTGGCGGCCGGAGACCACTGCAAGGCGTCCGCGACCGCCGCGGGCGTGGGGGCCGCGCTCGCGTCGGCGACCAGCAGCAGGGCCACCCCGTTGCCGATGGCCAGGAGGGCCACCACAGCGAGCAGGATCCAGGTGGAGCGCAAGCCGCACAGGTGGTGCCATTCGTAGGCCGCGGCCCGGCGCAGGGCGGTGGCGGCGGACGGCGTCTGCGGCCGGGGGCGCGCCGGGACGGCGTACGCGCCCAGCGCCCCGTCCGCCCGCGCCGTGTGCGCGTGCGCCGCCATCTCCGCCGCCGTCTCCGTCTCCGTCTCCGTCTCCGTCTCCGTCTCCGTCTCCGTCTCCGTCTCCGTCTGCGTCTGCGTCTCCGTCTCCGTCTCCGTCTGCGTCTGCGTCTGCGTCTCTGGAGGGTCCGTCATCGGGGTGCTCATCGGATGTGGAACTCCTCGTGCGCGACGGAGAGGTAGAAGTCCTCGAGGGAAGGCGGTCGTTCGTCCAGCCAGCTGAGCGCCAACGACTCGGCGGCCGCCAGTGCCCCGACCTGGAAGCGGTCCAGTCCGCTGATCGCGATCAGGTCTCCCTCGAGCGGCCTCGTCGTGCCGCCCGCCCTCGCTACGAGCTGCGTCAGCCGATCGGGGTGCGGACTCTGCGCGGTGACGGTCCCGGTCCGGGCGGCGATCTCCCGCACCGTGGTCTGCGCGACCACCCGGCCCCGTGCGAGAACGATCACCCCGTCGGCGAGCTGCTCCATCTCCCCCAGGAGGTGGCTGGAGACAAGGATGGCCCGCCCCTCCGCGGCGAGGCCGCGCAGGAACGTACGCAACCAGCGCAGGGAGTGCGGATCGAGGCCGTTCCCCGGTTCGTCGAGGATGAGTACGGGCGGATCTCCGAGCATCGCCTGGGCGATGCCGACCCGCTGGGCCATGCCCAGGGAGAGGGCCCCCAGCCGCAGCCCGGCAGCCTCGCGCAGGCCGACCAGGTCGAGGACCTCGTCAACCCGTCGGCCCGGCAGGCCCATGCCGGCGGCGACCATCCCCAGGTGGGTACGGACCCGGTGACGGGGGTGGCCGGCGACGCCGCCGAGAACGGCCCCGACCACATGGCCCGGGGAACTCCAGGACGAAAGGGGCCGGCCGAGGAAGAGGGTCTGCCCCTCGCCCCTGAGCAGGCCGAGCACGATCCGGATGGCGGTGCTCTTTCCGGCTCCGTTGGCCCCCAGGAATCCGGTCACCGAACCGGGGGGAACGCGCAACGACACGTCGTGCAGAACGGTTTTCGAGCCGAACGCACGGCTCAGGGAACAAGCGGTCAGGCCACTGTCGGCGGGGGCTCCCGAGGAATTCACCAGGGCCACCCGTGGATGTTCCACGCGATCAGGCCGATGACGGCGGCGCCGACGACGCAGCTCGCCCCGCCCCAGCTCGGGCTCTTCCGGGAAAGGCCGCAATAGAGCAGACCGCCGAGGGTCAGAAGTATCCCCGCCCCGTAAAGCAGCCATCCGACGGTCCGGCCGGTGTCCCCGGACAGGAAGAAGAAAACCGGGAATGTAAGGGCGAGCAGAACCATGGGTGCCGCGAAGAATGAGTCCACCGGAGTGGATCCGGACTTATCTGTGGTCATGCCGCGCCTTCCGTTCGTTGAAGAGGGGCCGCCCCCCTGAGTTGCCCAGGGGGGCGGCCGGAGTTTTAGCCGATCCAGTTCAGCAGCTGCTCGAACACCCAGGTCTGGGTGCCGCCGCTGAGCAGCCACCAGGCGCTCTTGACGGACCAGTGCTGGTCACCCATCCAGTTGTTGAACGCGGCCCGGCCTTCCTTGGCCTTGGAGACGGCCTTCGAGAACAGGCCGCCCGTCCGCTTCAGGAGCTCCATGAAAGCCTTGCCCTTGCCGTTCGCGGCGGCTTCCTGCACGGCGGCCACGTCGGCGGGGCTGGCGGCCGGCGCCTGCGCGCTGCCGCCGAACTGCCCGGCGGTGGTCACCGCGCCGGAGGGCGAGTGGGAGGCGACGGAGACGACCGGGGAGGCGGTCTGGGCGGCGCTGGCAACAGGGGCCGCGACACCGATCGCCAGGGCCGCGACGATCGAAGCGGCGGCTATACGGGCTGACTTCGTCATGCTGTTCTCTCTTTCAGCGACACGATCACTTGACGAAGACAACTCTCGCCAGCCCAACGCCCTTGTTTCTACTGTCCGTTAGGGAGGCCCAGGCTTCTGTGGACCTCGGCATGGCGAAGTATCGACAAGGCCGTCGCATCGCCGCGCGAACGCAACTCGAGCTTCGTGATGATGCTGGACACATGGGCCTTTACGGTGCGTTCGGCGATTCCCATCCGCCGGGCCAGCAGGCGGTTGCTCTCACCCAGTGCGAGCATGTGCAGCACTTCCCTTTCCCGGCGGGTGAGCCGGGATAAATCGGGAGTGGCCACGTTCATCACGTGCGATGCCCCCAAGTCGCAGTCGTGGAAGGGATCGAGCACGTCGTGGGAGGAACAGGGACCAGAACTGCGGGCAGCCTCGAGCATCAGGAATCCCCCGATTCATTCGTGTACAGGACGCTGGTGCAGCCCTCTCGTGGTCAGCGGGAGGACTCCTGGTGGCCATGCTTCCACCCCACCGATCATGAAAGGTCATCCACGGGAAGGACCACGGATCCGCCCTGGCCGCCGTCCGGCGGGGAGGCCGACCCCGCCGGACGGCGGGGTGTGCGGGACGGCGACACCAGTCCCGCCCACGAGGCAGCGGGCCCCCGTGCGGCCGCTTCGCGAACAAGCCCCAGGTCGGCGACCTGGGGCTTGTTCGTTCCGGCCAACTCCTCGGCCTCTGCCTGGAGTTCCCCGGGGACCGGGCTCAGCTCACCGCTTTCTCGACGAGTGCGCCGATGCGCTCCTCATCGGCGGCGGTCAACACCGTCAGGGCGTAGGCGGTGGGCCACATGGCGCCTTCGTCGAGGTGCGCCAGGTCGCTGAAGCCGAGCGTGGCGTATCTCGTCTTGAACTTCTGCGCGCTCTGGAAGAAGCAGACGACCTTGCCGTCCTTGGCGTACGCGGGCATCCCGTACCAGAGCTTCGGCGAGAGGGCCGGAGCTGCGGCCTTCACGATGGCATGGATCCGCTCGGCGAGGACGCGGTCCGCTTCCGGCATCTCGGCGATCTTCGCGAGCACCTCGCTCTCCGCGTCCGCCTTGGCCGCGCGCGGGCTGCGGCGCGTGGACGACTTCAGCTCCTTGGCGCGCTCCTTCATCGCGCCCCGTTCCTCGTCCGTGAATCCGTCGTAGCCCTTGGCGGACGTCTGCGTGTCCTTCATGGCGGGTTTCCCTTCGTGCGAGGCTTGATCGGGGTCATTTCATGCCAGGGATCCGCCCCTGGCGGGTGGCTTTTCCGAAACTGGTCGGATGGCTACCGGCCCTCAGCCGAGCCGGCGGCCGTCGCGCATGAGGGTGCGTCCCTGCAGCTCGTTCGCCTCCCGCCACCCATGACGGTCATGCCGGTTGCGGCTCGGTGACCCGCGCTCGGTGCTCCCTGACCGGTCGGGTCACGTGGTGCGCCACGCACGACGGCATCCCCGCCACGGCGTCCGCCGCGCGCTGCCGGTAGGCGCTGGGCGGCATGCCGACCAGCTCGGTGAAGCGGCTGCTGAAGGTGCCCGGCGACGGGCAGCCGACCGCGAAGCAGACCTCGGTGACGCCGAGGTCGCCACGACGCAGCAGCGCCATCGCGCGCTCGATGCGACGCGTCATCAGATAGGCGTACGGCGAGTCGCCGTAGGCGAGCCGGAACTGGCGGCTGAGGTGCCCGGCCGGCATGTTCGCGCCGCGGGCGAGCGCCTCGACGTCGAGCGGCCGCGCGTACTCCCGGTCGATCCGGTCGCGGATGCGGCGCAGGCGCGCGAGGTCGTTCAGGTGCTGCGCCGCGGTGAGTGCGCGCCCCCACGAGGGATGGCACATGGGAGAGCTCCCTTCATCGATGTCCGCGAGCACGCCGGGGTGTCCGCCGGTCGGCGCTCAGCGGAGCTCCTGGATGCGGATCAGGTTGCCCGCGGGATCGCGGAAGGCGCAGTCGCGGATGCCGTACGGCTGCTCGGTCGGTTCCTGGACGACCTCGGCGTCGCCGGCCTGCAGCTTCTCGAAGGTGTCGTCGAGGTCCCGGGTGGCGAGCAGGATCCAGCCGTACGTGCCCTTGGCCATCATCTCGACGATGGTGCGGCGCTCGTCCTCGGTGATGCCGGGATCGGCGGCCGGCGGCGCCAGCAGGATGGACGTACCGGGCTGGTCGACGGGGCCGACCGTGATCCAGCGCATCTTGCCCTGTCCGACGTCGCTGCGGACCTCGAAGCCGAGGGTGTCGCGGTAGAAGGCCAGGGAGGCGTCCGGGTCTTCGTGCGGGAGGAAGGTCGTGTGAATGCTGATGTCCATGGGCATCACGCTAGCCGCGGCCCGGCGACCGGCGCTTCTCGATTCCTGATCGATCCGGTGCTACCGGAAGGCCGGCAGGTTGCGGGCGACCCACTCGGCGAAGGGCCGGGCCGGACGGAGAAGGACGCTCTCCACGTCGGGGCTGATCTCGCGCTCGGGCGGCAACGGGGCGCCGAGGACGTCCAGGGTCCCGCCGATCACCTCCTCCGGCATGAACCGCGCCATGTGGGCGTGGGCCTCCCCGCGGGACAGTTCCACGAAGGCCACCTCCTCGCCCACGGCCTCGGAGATCACGGCGGCCTGCCGGCGCGGGCTGATCAGCTCGGGGCCGGTCAGCTCGTACGTACGGCCCGCGTGACCGTCCTCGCGCAACGCGGCGGCGGCCACCTCCGCGATGTCCGCCGGGTCGATGACCGGCAGCGCCACATCACCGAACGGGGCGAGGACCGTGCGCCTCGTACGGACCGACTCGGCCCAGGCGAAGGCGTTGGAGGCGAAACCGCCCGGGCGCAGGACGGTGAAGTCCGGTCCGGCCGCCCGCACGGCGGCCTCGAACTCACGCAGGCGGGCGTGCGAGAGGGCTTCCGGGCGGGTGGAGTTGATCTGGGAGGAGAGCAGGACGACCCGCTCGACCCCGGCGGCCCCGGCCGCGTCCAGCAGGGCCTTCGGACTCTCGCCGTGGCCGCCCCGGTCGCCGCCCACCAGGACGAAGAAGGCGTCGGCGCCGTCGAGGAGCGGCCGCATGCTCGCGGCGCTGCCGACGTCGGCCCGGGCGTGCCGGACGCCGGCCGGAAGCCCGTCGGGCCGTGGCCGCCGCGAGACGGCCACGACCTCCTCACCGGCCTCCGCCAGCAGCGGCACCAGCGCCCGCCCGATGTTGCCGGTCGCACCCGTCACCACGATCATCGCGATCCCCCATGTTAGTTAGTTGGCTGACTTGGTTGGACTCTAACCGGGCCTCCGAGGCGCTGTCTATAGTTGGTTGGGTGACTGACTCAGTGAAGCCCCGGGCGGCGCGGGCGGCCGACAAGCGCCGACGGCTCACGGCCGCGGCGGCCCAGGTCCTGCACGAACAGGGGGTCGAGCGGACCACCCTCGCCGACATCGCGCGCGTGGCCGACGTCCCCGTCGGGAACGTCTACTACTACTTCAAGACCAAGGACGAACTGGTCCAGGCCGCGCTGTCCGAGCACAGCGCACACCTGGACGCGCTCACGGGTCGGCTGGACCGGCTGCCCGACCCGCTCGACCGCCTCAAGGGCCTGATCGAAGCCTGGGTCGGCCGGCGGGACACCGCCGCCCGCTACGGCTGCCCCACCGGCACCCTGGCCGTCGAACTCGACAAGCGCGCGGCCGGGACCCTCGACGCGGCGGCCGGCGCGGTGATCCGGCGCCTGCTCGACTGGGCCGGACAGCAGTTCCGCACCCTGGGCCTGCCCGACCCCGACGGCCTCGCCGTCACCCTCGTCTCCGGCTACCAGGGCATGTCACTGCTGGCCAACGCCCTGCGCGACCCGGACGTCATGACCCGCGAGGGAGCCCGCCTCGTCCGCTGGCTCGACTCGCTGAAGGCTCCCCGCCTCCAAGAGGCGGCGGCCGGCGCTACGGCTGCAGACGGCTGAAGCCCACCTCGAAGCGTTCGACCGAGACGATCTGCTGGCCCTCCCGCTGGGCCGTCTCCTCGCGGATCCGGGCGGCCTGGTCCTCGCTCGCCCGCATGGTCTCCTCGTCCTCCCACAAGGTCAGCGACTTGGCCGTGCCCGAGGCCCGGTCGACGAGGTAGTACACGCCCCGGAAGCCGGGAACGTCCTGGACCTGCTGGACGACCGCCTCCGAGCTCGCGCTCACGTCTCCCGTCGCGGGAACCGGTGATCCCTGGTAGGTGCTCAGCCTCGCGAACATCTCGCGCAGTCCTTTCCTCAGGCCCCAGGACCAGCGTGCTCCGGCAGGTCGCGCGCCGCATGCCGAGTGGCGTGACAAGGCGTGACAATGGGATGGGAGTGACGCGTCTGCCGTTGCGGAGAGGCGGGACCTCGTGGTGGCGTACATAGCTGTGACCGCCCTGAGCCATGTCGGGCTGATTCGTGAGCACAACGAGGACAGCCTTGCCGTCGGGCCGTGGACGCTCTGCGGGACCGTGACCCTGAGCCCGCAGACGCTGCTGTTCCCCCTCGGCAGACCACTCGTCGTCGCGGTCGCCGACGGGCTCGGCGGGCAGCCGGCCGGTGAGGTCGCCAGCGAGCTGGTCGTGCGCCAGCTCGCCGCGCTCGGCCCCGCGCTGGACAGCGCGGAAGCGATCAGTGACGCTCTGAACCGCTGCAACGATGCGGTGTACTCGGCCACCGACGGCCGGCCGGACCTGACCGCCATGGGGACCACGGTCGCCGGCGCCCTCGTACTGGCCGAGTCGCTGCTGGCGTTCAACGTCGGTGACAGCAAGGTGTTCCACGCGACCGAGGACGGGCTGCGCCAGGTCAGCGTGGACGACAGCCCGCCGCCCCCGCCGGGCCGTCGCACCACGTCGGCCGTCACACAGACGCTCGGCGGCAGCCCCGGGCGCAGCCCCATCACTCCCCATGTGGCGACCTTCCCGCTGTCCACGGGCGACCGCTACCTGGTGTGCAGCGACGGGCTGACCGACCCCTTGCCCGACGACGTGATCGACGACCTGCTGCGCGTGCACGACGACGGCAAGGCCGCCTTCGAGCTGTGGAAGGCGGCCATCGAAGCCGGAGGCCCGGACAACATCACTCTCGCGCTGGTACGCATCGGCGCCTGAAGCCCGAGCAGCGAACGGCGCAGCCCCAGGTCCGTGACCCGGGGCTGCGTCGTGCCGCGTGCCGTACCGGCGCTACGCGCCCGGAACGACCTCGATGAGCGCTCCCCTCCGGTCCAGGTCGAGGACGTGCTCCATGTCCCGTACGAGCACCTCGGGGTCCGTGTGGGCGAGGACCACACGGCCGTACGAGGTGATCAGGTCGATGGTCTTCTCGACGCGGTCCCCCGGAACCTGCTCACAGGTGTCGAAGAGATAGCTGCTGAGCTCCCCGGTGGCCTCCCGTACCCGGTTCGCGGCGACCACACCCGCCGTCGGCGCGAAGAGGAAGCACTCGACGACGCCCTGCCGCAGCGACGGCCGCACCCGCGTCCGGCGCAGGAACTCGTCCGGCGCCACGCGCGATGCCAGCGTCAGGTCGATCAGGGAGTGCGTGGACGACTCCTCCACCAGCCTCGGGCCCAGGCCGCCGTGCATACGGGCGCCCGTCTCGATGAGGACCGGTCCGTCGGCGGTGAGGACGAGCTCGCTGTGGGCGGGGCCGTTCTCGATCCCCAACGCGGCGAGCACCTGCTCCACATAGGCCACGATGCCGGGGTGGTCGCCGACCTCCACCGACGACATCGCCCGGTACGCGGGGTTCCCCTCGACGGTCTCCTTCGTGTAGCGGAACATGTTGACGACGAAGGCCGAGCCGTCGAGCGACACCGAGTCGACCACGAACTCCGGCCCGACGAGCCGCTCCTGGACCAGGACGTCCGTGATGAGCTCACCGGCGAGGTCGGAGCGTCCGAACAGCTTCTCGCACGCCGCCCGTACCTCGTCCAGGCTCGAACAGAAGAACACGCCGTCGGTGGCGAACGACTTGACCGGCTTCACGACGTACTCGGCCAGTCCGCCGGCGGCGCACCACTCGACGATGGACTCGGTGTCGGACGCCTTGTGGTGCGGGATGTACCGGATGCCCGCGTCGCGCAGCCGGCCCTGCATCAGGAACTTGTCCCGACGGGCCTCGGAGGACCCGGTGTTCGGGCGCATCCCCCAGTGGGCCGCCAGCAGGTCGAACGCCTCGACCCCCGGCTCGGACCCGCAGATGAGGAACTCGGGCCGGCCGCCGCACAGGCTCTCGATGGCGGCGGCCGTCGTCCGGACGTCCGCGAAGCGCAGCTCCGCGACGAAGTCCCCGGCCGGGTACGTCGCCGTGAGAGCGGCCGGCAGGGTCTCCGACGTCAGCACGGCGATGGACTTCAGGCCGTACAGCTCCTGCGCACGGCGGGCCAGTACCGCGCCGCTGGAGTATGGGTCCACCACCACCAGCGTCCCGGTCGTTCCGAGCTCAGGCATTCTCCAGAACCTTCTCTTCGCGCACGGGCCGGGGGCCGGCCTCACCGCTGCGGACCAGGGTCATCGCGAGCGAGCCGACGAGGGCGCAACCCGCCGAGACCCACAGGGCCGCCTGCCACCGGCCGCCGTCGAGCAGATCTCCGTAGACGGCCGCCGCGACGGCTCCGCCCAGGTAGAACGAGGACTGCCGCAGGCCGATCGAGAACATCTGCCGCGCCGGGGCGAAGCCCGACATCGCGACCGTGTCCAGCAGCGGCATCAGGCAGTAGTTGAACAGCAGCCGCAGCAGGTAGAGCACGACGAAGACGATCAGCGGGACGGTCAGGGACTGCAGCAGCAGGCCGAGGACGGCCAGGACCCCGAAGAACGCGGCGGTCGGGCGCAGCGAGAAGCGCTTGACCAGGACGGGCGCGAAGATGGCGCCGAAGATGCTGACGATCTTGTCGGTGCCCAGGATGAGCGAGATGTCGCTCACCGGGATGTCGTAGACCTGGGAGAACAGGACGTTGGCGAACCGGAAGAACAGCGCGATCGAGGCGCCCAGGAATCCGGCCGCCACGAAGAGGGTCACGAAGTTGCGCTTCTCCCCCGGCGCCCGGGTCTCCTCGTGCGAGACCGCCGCGGCGGTCTGCTGGACCGACCGCGCCGACGGGAAGCGCAGCACGAGCATCAGGCAGGCCGACAGGAAGGACAGCAGGAGGAAGAAGCGGTACTTCTCCAGGTCGCTCGTGTGGAGCCAGCCGCTGACCGCGGACACCAGGGCGGAGCCGATGACGCCGGCGCCCAGGTAGCTGATGAAGAACGCGCTGAACAGGCGGGTACGGGCGGCCTCCGGGACCTGCTTGCCCGCGATCGCGTTGCCCACCGAGAGCAGGCCGAGCATGCCGGCGAGGATCAGGCTCAGGACGACGGACGCCGAGGCGACCGAGGCCACGAACGGCAGGCCGGCGAAGGGCACGGTGTACAGCACCGACGCCCCGATGAGGAGGGTCCGCTGCGACACGTACCGCCCCAGGAAGAGGAGCGGGACGACCGCGACCGCCATGGCGCCAGTGGCGATGGCGTAGATCACGCCCGCGTCGCCCTCGTTGATGCCGCGCTCGGCGAGGTAGAAGTTGAACACCACGTCGAAGATGGTGTTGGCGAGCCCCATGAAGAACGAGGCGGCGAGATAGAAGTAGACGGGCCGGGGCACCGACGAGAATTTACTGCGCAAAGCGGACACGTCCATCGGTGGTTTCAAGTGTGTTTCCGGAAAGCTGCCCGATCAGCCGGGCCACGTGGCTCCACTCCCCGTAGCCGTCCCGTGTGGCGAGATGCCCGCCGCCGGGGATGACCTCGACGCTGCTTCCCCACGTCTCCGCCAGCGCGAGGCCCCGTTCCAGCGAGAGGAACGGGTCGTTGTCGGAGACCACGAGGTGCGTCTTGAGCGGCAGCGCGACCGCGGGCAGCGGCGCCTGGCCCTTGATGGCCGGCAGCGTGTCGGCCGCCTCGACATCGGCCGGAGCGACCAGGAGCGCCCCGACGACCCGGCTGTCCCACCGCGTCGCGGCCCATTGGGCGACGGTCACCGATCCGCAGCTGTGCCCGATGAGGAAGACCTCCCCGTCGATGCCGCGCACGGTCTCGTCGAGCGTGGCGACCCAGCGGTCGCGCTCGACGCTCGCCCAGTCGTCCTGGACCACGCGGGAAAAGCCCTCGTACGTGTTCTCCAGATGCGTCTGCCAGTGATCCGGGCCGGAACCGGTATATCCCGGTACGGTCAGAAAATGCATGGTGTTACCTTTCGAGCCCGAGGTCACGCAGGGGGATGGTGAGGCCGAAATACCGGCCGAGCACTTCCTGGAGCTGCGCTTCGTCGTCGACGGGGGAAGTGGAGCTGCTGCCGTCGTGCACGATCGTCACGTGCCCGTCCCGGACGCTCAGCCTGCCGGTGGGGGTGGGGATGCTCGCCACCTTGTGCTTGTTCAGCAGGCTGTTGGGTGACGCCGTCGTGTAGAAGTGCGCCATGTCCAGATCGGCCGCCTCGACCGGAGCGTCGACGAAGCGGTAGATGTCCTGCCATTCGGTCGAGCCGACGGCGTGTTCCTGGATCGACACCGTCCAGACCGGGGCGCCCGGCCCGCGGTCGAGGCCGACCCTCGTGGAGAGGGCGGGGTGGGTCAGTTCCTCCCCGTCCGCCAGCCGGACCGGTCCTCGGGGGCCCCGGGCCCCGTATCCGATGTCGAAGAGCCAGCGCTCGCCGTCGAGCGTCACGACGAAGACCTGATGGGTCGCCGGGCCCTTGGGGTTGACGCTGCCGCCCAGCCGGATCTCGTAGTCGAAGCCGCCCTCGTCGAACAGCCACTGCATCAGCCGCCCCGTCTCGAAGCAGATGCCGCCCCGGCGACGGTCCACGATCACCTCGCGGAGGGCCTCTTCGCCGAGGCCCCGCTCCGCGTTGCCGTGCATGCTGAAATTCTCGAAGGGAACGTTGTAGAGGTGCGCCTCGTGCAGGTGGCGAAGGCACGCGAGGGTCGGCTCCAACGGCACGTGGAATCCGATCCGGCCGGCGTATCCGGCGATGAGCTCGTTCACGGGGGTCTTCCTGGTCGGGGTGGGGGTCGCCGGCATCAGACGTTCAGCACGAGCCGGGTGCTCATCGACTTGCTCACGCACGGGATCATGTAGCTGGACGCGGCCTTCTCCTGATCGGTGAGCACTTCGTCCCGGTGATCGATCTGCCCCGTGCGGACCTCGACCTCGCACGTCCCGCAGATGCCCTGCCGGCACGAGGACGGGACGACCACACCGTTGCGGTTGAGCGCGTCGAGCAGCGGCTGGTGCTGGGCGGCCTCGAAGGTGATGCCGGTCTTGACGCACTCCACTTCGACGGACCGGGGCGTGTCGTCGGCGGATCCGGTCGCCGATCCGTCGGTGACCAGGTGCCGTGACCCCGCGGCCCGGTCGACGGCGGCGCGCACCGCCGCGACCATCGCGTCCGGGCCGCACAGGCCGATGGTGCTGCCGACCGGGATGCCGGCGACGACCTCGGACCAGTCGGGGCGGCCCTGCGTCCCGGTGTCGACGGTGACGACACCGCCGTCCTGTTCCCTCGCCAGCTCCTGGATCCGGCCGAGGAACGGGAACTCCTCCGCGCCCCGGTCGACGTAGACGAGCCGCCAGCCACGCAGCCGCCCACTGGCCAGGACCGCCAGGATCGGGTTGATCCCCACGCCGCCGGCCACGAAGTGGGTGAAGGGGGTGGAGGCCTCGGCGGTGAAGTGCCCTCCCGGCGCGGAGACCCTGACGGGTGCTCCGACGTGCAGGCGGGGCGAGAGCAGATCGCGCTGGTCGCCTCGCCGGCGGTTGCGCACGGCCAGCTCGTAGCCCTCGTCGTCGGCGGCCACGACCGTGAAGGTCTTGAACCGCGGCCCCACGCGCAGCGTGACGTGCTGACCGGGCACGGCGGCCGGCAGGCACGGGCGGCCCACCGGATGGGTGAGCCAGTACTGGGTGACCGTCGGGGTCAGGGCGCGCGCGGCCTGAACGATCGCCGCCTTCACGCGATCAGCCCCGATTCCTGGAAGGCTTCGAGGGTGGCGCTGTGCTTCAGGGCCCCGGCCTCGACGAAGTACTGAAGGGTGGGCGCGGCCCCGCGGCGCACGTCGTCCACGACCTTGTCGCGCGAGTAGACGTCGCTCATGATCTGTTCCACTTCTCGGCTTCCCAGGCCGGCGGCCCCCAGTCCCAGAGCCGTGCTCGTGTAGTCGGGCTCCAGGAACGCGAATATCAGCTGCGGTATGTACGGGCCGGCCAGCTCCTGTTCCTTCTTCGTCATCGCGGGCCACAGGAAGCGGAGCAGCGTCGAGAAGTAGGAGTGGTGCTTGGCCTCGTCGACCGCGTGGTCGGCCACCATGTCGCGGACACCTTCGGGGAGCCGCTTGTCCTGGGGCAGTTCGTCGAGGATCGAGGAGATGAGGGTCTCGCTGACGATGGCGAACAGCATCTCGTCCAGGCCGCGGATCTCGCTCGGCAGCTCTTCGTGGATCCTCGCCAGCTCGGCGGTGAACGTCGGGGTGTCCGGGAGGGCCGGAGCGATCCGGGTGCGGTCGCGGACCCCGCGCAGGATCTCGTACGTGAACTGCGCGTGCCAGGCCTCGTCCGTCACGATCTTGAAGGCGTCCAGGCGCATGGGCTCGGGCAGGTCGAGTCCGGACATGCCCCGGCTGATGTGCCCGGTGACCGGGATGACCGCGCTCTGCTCCAGGTCGATCGTGAACTTGAGGTACTCGTAGAGACGATGGACCAGCACGGTCTCTCGGATGTGCGGCTCGGCCTGCTCGAGGAGCGGGTGCGACAGGGCGGGCACGAGTTCGGGGCTGAAGAACAGTTCACCATCGGTGTCCAGCACCCTCATCGGGCTGTTCCGGACGGTGGCGACCCGTTCCCAGGTACGGAAGCGGCTGCGGTAGTCGGCTTCGACGAAAGCCCGATCGAGGCGATTCTGGTGCCGGCGGGCGAGAACGGTCCTATTCGCCGTACTCGCAAATTGCAGTGCCATGGTTTAAACCTTCATGTGACTGCCCAGGCCTTCGTGTGACCTGTGTGTGGTGGTGTCGTTTTCGGTGGGACGAGGATGTCCATCCACACAACTGCCCGTCAAGCGGCAGAAGTTTGCCGCTGTACGGAGTTGTCCGGTTCGTCGGCATCGAAGATCGGCGAAACGGAACAAATGAAAGGCGACCGGCAAATGTTTGCCGGTCGCCGTCGAAGAGAGCGCGTGCGCGGCAAAAGTTTGCCGCTCAAGGCCGCACGTGAACGTGTAATGTGCTGGCTATTGCACCGAACTACGGTTCTGTTGCGCCGGGATGACGACGCGTGAGGGCAGGACGGGTTTCTGCGGCAGCAGCATGACGCAGCGCAGTCCGTGCTGGTAGGCGGGAAGGAGCACCTGGGAGGTAACGCTGATCTGCTCGGGCGAGACGTGCGGAAGGACCAGCCGGTAGCGGTGCCCCTGGCGGAAGGCGATGACCTTCGGCCCCTGCGCCCAGAGCCGGCGGCACTCGGCATCCTGCAGGACGTGCTGGAGAAGCTTGTCGAGCGGTGCCTTGTGGGAGCTCGTGGCCAGGGCGAACCGCAGCATGGCCAGGTAGATCTCCGCGTGCTGGCGCCAGTCCAGCATCTGTTCACGGGCCGCGTGGTCGGTCAGCGCCCAGCGCATGAGATTGGCACCCGGTGCGAGCACCCAGGGGAACCAGTCGGCCATCAGGGTGTTGTAGCCCAGGATGTTCCAGCAGCCGTCCGTGAGATAGGCGGGGAACTGGGTCTGCGCCGTGACCAGTTGCAGGAGGGCGAGCTGCTCCTCGGCCGCGCCTTCCTCGTCCGCGAGGGCGAGCCCGGCACCGTCGAGTGCGCGGCTGTAGAGGACCATGCGCTCGTCAGGCCCCAGAACCAATACCTCGGAAAGCCGGCCCAATATGTCACTGGAAAGCGAGACGGAATCCCCGGATTCCAGGCTGCGATACCAGCGCTCGCTCACGCCCATGAGTTCGGCGACTTCCTTCTGCGGAATTGCCTTGTCCCGTCGCAGCTTGACGCCCGCGTCGACTCGCCAGACACGCAGGAGCTGCGACAGCTCCATGGCCTGAGGGGCGGGATCGGGCGCGAAAGCGGAATTATGAACGCCAGATGTCCCCATCGTAAAACTCCCCCTGCGATGGCACGTAATCGACGCTTGACCTGGTGTCGAAGTGTAGCGTTCCCCCGTGATTGTCCGTCGCCTCCTCCTCACCAATGCGGGTGGCAAGTGACGAGCGTCTCAGACGCCTTGTGCGAACACCTGAGAAACGGCTTCCATGCAACCAACTGTCGGGCGATCCTCGGCAGTTGAGAGCCAGAAACAGGAAAGCGGAACCCTATGCACCAGCCGCTCACACCCACCGGCCGGCCTGTCGGAGTGACCCGGGCAACACAACGCCGGGTCGTCGTCACCGGTATGGGTGCGATCACCCCCCTCGGTGTCGGCGTTCCGGCCCTGTGGCAAGGGCTCCTCGAAGGGCGGAGCGGCGTACGGCCGCTGGAGGGTGAGGAGTTCGCCGGTCAACCCGTGCGCATCGGCGGGACCGTTACGGCGGACCCCGGCGAGCTGCTGCCCAAGGCCCAGGCGCGACGGATGAACCGCGCGGCCCAGTTCGCGGTGATCGCCGCTCGCGAGGCATGGCGGGACGCGGGCCTCGACGCCTCCGGAACCGTCGGGAGCGGCGTCGACCCGAGCAGGACCGGAGTGTGCGTCGGCACCATCATCGGCGGCGCCCCCGTCCTGGTCGACGGTGACCGCCGGCTGCGCGACAAGGGCCCGCGGGGCGTTTCGCCGCTCACCGCCGCGATGACCGTTCCCTCTCAGGCAGCGGCCCAGATATCCATCGATCTGCACGTCACCGGCGAGGCCCGCACCGTCGTGAGCGCCTGTGCCTCGGGCACCGAGGCCATCGGGCAGGCCATCGACCGGATCCGCCACGGGCACGTCGACATCGTCCTGGCAGGGGGAGCGGAAGCCGCCATCACCCCGTCCGTGATGGCCGCGTTCTCCGCCATGCGCGCCCTGTCCACGCGCAACGACGAGCCCGAACGGGCCTCCCGTCCGTTCGCCAAGGACCGTGACGGTTTCGTCCACGGCGAGGGTGCCGGGCTGCTCGTCCTGGAGGCCGAGGAGCACGCGCTGGCGCGTGGCGCCCGTATCTACTGCGAAGCGGCCGGCTGGGGCCTCTCGGCGGACGCCCACCACATCGTCGCGCCCGACCCTTCGGGCGACGGCATCGTCCTCGCACTGCGCCGGGCCCTCGCCGATGCCGGAGCCGTCCCCGCCGACGTCGTCCATGTCAACGCGCACGCCACCGCCACCGTGGAGGGGGACCTCGCCGAGGCCACGGCGCTGCGCCGCCTCCTGGACGAGCGCGGCGCCGGGGCGCCCAGCGTTCCGGTGACCGCCGTGAAGGGCAATCTGGGCCATCTGCAAGGCGCCACGGGTGCGGTGGAAGCCGTCGTGGCCGCCCTCACGCTCCACCACGGCCTCGTTCCGCCTACGATCGGCTGTGACGATCTCGACGACGCCTGCGAGCTGGACGTGGTCACCCATGTGCCGCGTTTCCTGCCGCCCGCGGGCGGCGTCGTCCTGAGCAATTCCTTCGGCTTCGGCGGTCACAACGCGGTCCTCGCCCTGCGCCGAGACCGGTCGGGCCGCGCGACAGAGGGTAGGGCCGTATGACCGCCACCACTTCCCAGGACCTGGTCCGCGAGTTCCACCGGGCCTTCGGTCTCGACGTGGGGTCCAGCCCGGCCAACGTCACGCCGGAACTGGCCCGGCACCGCCAGGTCCTCCTGGAGGAGGAAGTGGCCGAGCTCGCCGAGGCGACGGAGTCCGGCCGCCTGGCGCACATCGCGCACGAGCTGGCCGACGTGGTCTACATCGCGTACGGGACCGCCGCCGTGCACGGCATCGACCTCGACGCGGTACTGGCCGAGATCCACCGCGCCAACATGTCCAAGCTAGGCCCGGACGGCCGTCCTTCGTACCGGGAGGACGGGAAGGTGCTCAAGGGCGCTTCGTACCGTCCGCCGAACGTGGCCGACGTCCTGCGCGAACAGGCCTGACGGACGCCGGAGAGCAGTACCAGGTCGTTGCCGTGTGGCGGGCCGCCGTGGCGACGGCAGGCGCCGTGGTGGGTACTCCCCGCTGTGACGACGCAACGAATACGCACAGACGTGCGACGCATCCATATACCTGACGCTACATCACTCTTGCAGACGCTTTTTCTGATTTGCGGTCTATCGCTCTGGAATATGCGGGAATGCTTCCGCGTGACGACCCGTCACCAGCTCTGGCCGGGAGCAGATCTGCATCCCCTCCTCGGGGTGAGCCTGCGTGTCGGCGCAGGCAGCGGGCCGGCGGCCCTGACCAGCGACAAGAAAGGCCCTGCTATGGCATTGGATGTCATCCGGTCGGCTCCACCCGACACGAGCCCTCAACGCAATCTGCTCAAACGGGGAGCCTTCACCCTGCTCCCCACAGCGCTCCTGGCGGCGGCCGCCCTGGTCCCGACCCTCGCCCACGCCGCAGAAGCCCCCGTGTTGCTGGGGACCACCGCCAGTTACGGGGTCCTGGCCGGTTCGACGGTCACCAACACGAACGACACCGTCATCAACGGCGACCTGGGGCTCTATCCGGGCACATCGGTGACCGGCTTCCCGCCCGGCATCGTCAACGGAGTGACGCGCGTAGCCCCCAACGCCGCCGCCGCTCAGGCGAAGTCCGACCTCGTCGTCGCCTATGACGACGCGGCAGGCCGGGGGCCCGGGACCATTCTCGCAGATGACGAGATCGGCGGACTGACGCTGGCGCCCGGCGTCTACACGGCCCCGGCGTCGCCGCCGTCCCTGCAACTCACCGGGACGGTCACCCTCGACGGCGAGGGCGACCCCAACTCCGTCTTCATCTTCCGGATCCCCTCGACCCTGACCACGGCTTCGTCGAGTTCCGTGGCCTTCATCAACGGAGCAAATGCCTGCAACGTGTTCTGGCAAGTGGGCAGCTCCGCCACCCTCGGCACGGACACCGACTTCAAGGGCACCATCCTGGCCATGCAGTCCATCACGCTGAACCACGGCGCCGATATCGAAGGCCGCGCCCTGGCGCGTGAGGCCGCGGTCACGATGGACGAGAACACCATTACGAGGCCGACCTGCGCCGTCGGCCCGCCTGGACCGCCTGGACCTCCCGGGCCGACCGGGTCTCCCGGCCCGACGGGTTCGCCTGGTCCGACGGGTGCGCCCGGCCCGACGGGCGCACCCGGCCCCGACGGCAGCCCCGGCGCCCCCGGCCCCGACGGCGCACCCGGACCCACCGGTAGCCCCGGCGCACCCGGCGCCCCCGGACCCGACGGCGCACCCGGCCCCACCGGCAGCCCCGGCGCACCCGGACCCGACGGCTCACCCGGAGCCCCCGGACCCGCCGGCTCACCCGGACCCGCCGGTAGCCCCGGCGCACCCGGCCCCGCCGGCTCACCCGGACCCGCCGGTAGCCCCGGCGCACCCGGCCCCGACGGCTCACCCGGACCCGCCGGCTCACCCGGACCCACCGGTAGCCCCGGCGCACCCGGCCCCGACGGCTCACCCGGACCCGCCGGCTCACCCGGACCCGCCGGTAGCCCCGGCGCACCCGGACCCGACGGCTCACCCGGACCCGCCGGCTCACCCGGACCCGCCGGACCCGCCGGACCCGCCGGACCCAAGGGGCCCAAGGGGCCTCGCGGCGACAAGGGCGAAGAGGGCGACTCGGGCGACTCGGGCGATCACGACAACGGCCACCACGATGGCGACGAGGGCGACGAGGGCGACGAGGGCGAGCACGGTCGCGACGACCACGACGACGAGGGCGAGCAGGGTCACGGTCACGACGGCCACCACCAGGGCAAGCCCCCCCACGGTCACGACAACCCCGACCAGGGCAAGCCCCCCCACGGTCACGACAACCCCGACCAGGGCAAGCCCCCGTGGGCCGACTTCCTGCCGGGCGGCCTCGACGATGCTCTGGGCCACGTGCTTCCCGGCCACACGGCCAAGACCGTCAACTTCGCCCCGGTGAGTGCCACCACCGGCCGGCAGCCGAAGGCAGCGTCGCCCGACCTCGCCGCCACCGGCACGAGCAGCGAGACCGGCATCATGGCCGCCTCCGCGGCCGCGCTGGTATTCGTCGGAGGCTCGGCCCTCTTCGCGATGAAGAGAACCCGCCGAGGTACGGCGACTCGACAGGACTAGCCGGAACACGGCAGGCGTGACAGCCTCACGCCTCTGACCGATCGGTCTCGACAGGGCCCGAAGCCGAGCCCCTGGACACGTCGTCCAGGGGCTCGGTTCTCGATGTCAGGATGCGTACCGCACGGCGCTCATGGGTTCGACGGGGACGGAGTACCGACGTCTGGCCAGAATTCCGTGCCGACGTACGCCTTGATGGCTTCGTTGATGTAATACCGGGTACTGTCCGGGCTCAGCGCCTGGGCCTGCAGGTGCGCGTACATATCGCTGTAGATCCTGATGTCGGATCGTTTCTCCAGATAGAGATCGCTGGTGAACCTTTCCAAATACACCACGCTCACGTCGGCTGCGTCGGCGAATTCGAGCAGCGCGAACTGTCCCGAGACACCAGGGTGCGCCCCCACGTCGTGGGGGAGAACCTGCACGGTGATGTGCGGCTGGGCTCCGAGTGGGTCAGATGCTCCAGCTGCTCGCGCATGACCTCGCGGCTGCCCACGACGCGCCGCAAGGCCGATTCGTCCAGTACGGCCCATAAGCGCAGCGGGTTGCCCAGGGCGCCCAGCCGGTGCTGGCGCCGCAGTCGTACCTGGAGGCGTGTGGCGGCTTGTTCGGCGGCGACCTGAGGGATCGTTTTTGCAATGACCGCCCGGGCATAGGCGGGGGTCTGCAGCAGGCCGGGGATCACCAGGGGCTCGTAGCATCGGATCGCCGCGGCCTCGGCCTCCAGGCCGATGTAGGCGCCGTACGGGATGTCACCGTAGGCGTTCCACCAGCCCTGCTGCCCCGATTCCCTGGCCAGCTGCATCAGATGATCAACGAGCCGCCGGTCCTGGACTCCGTACAGCCCGCAGAGATCGCGCACGTCACGCGGCTTGATGCGGCGGTGGCCGTTCTCCATGAGACTGACCTTGGGCTGGGAGATCAGCAGGCTCTCCGCCACCTGCGGCGTCGTCATGCCCCTGATCTCCCGGAGCCGACGGAGCTCCGATCCCAGCCGGCGCCTGCTGACGGTGGGATTGGCATTGACACCCACGGGCCGTTCACCTCCATTCAAAAGACCTTGCGATGGCCAGCAGATTGTCACGGCCAGGGCCGGCTGAGTCCGCCCTTTCGCCGTGTCGCGCACGGCGATGCGCGCCGAGTGAAGAACGACCTGGACTTCGTAATACTTCTCGCCTTCACTGCCTAAAGGAATTCACACTGACCATATTTTCCACTGCGGATAAACCGCTTGCCGGTGCAAGTTTCTGCACAATATGCCGGGCCATGGAGATACGGTCGCCCCGAGTGCGGCCGGCTGCCGCGCAGTGTCCCTGATGCCGCAGACGCGCCATGGGCATAGCATGACAAGTGGGTCATTGCACTCTCACGTGCGGCGGCCCGGAAGGGCGGCCCCGGCGAGTGAATGTGCCGGGGTCGTTGTCGTTGTCGTTGTCGTTGTCGTTGTCGTGCCGCCCGCCGGAGCCGGCGGAAAGTGCCTGGTCAGAACCGGCTTCCGGGACCGCGAACCGGAGTACCGTGGAGGTACCGGGAGTATTTCGCACACCCGCTCCCACGCGGACGTCATTTCCGGCGATCATTGCACCGGGCCGTTCGCGAACGCCCGGGGACGGGTCCGCGACATGACCACGATCCTTGACCGCGCTGCGACCCACGTCGTCGCTCCGCCGCTTCCGGCGCGCGTCTCCCTTACACCGAAGACCGTTCTCGCAGGCCAGCTGGACGGTGCCTGGTGGCCCCGCTCCCGTGACCTCGAAGCCGAACTCCCGGCTCTCGCCGCCGCCCTGGACGATCCATGGGGGCGCGTCACCCGTGTCTCCGTGAACCCCGCCCGTTGGCCCGTCATCCCGCACACGGTCGCCGTGGACGGGCGCACGGTGCACGTGGGCTGGTTCACCGAGCAGGACCCCGACAAGCTGATCCTGCTCTCCTACACCGTCGGCCGCTGGGACCTGCTGGTGATCCCGCCCGAGACCGAGCCCGCGGCCGCGGCCCGGCTGATGGCCGCCGCCGCGATCCCGGGCAGCGTCCTCGCCGCCGGTGTCCTGATGGCCAACGAAACCGTCATCGGGCGCGGCGTCCAGGACGCCCGACGCCGGGAAGCCGCCTGGGAGAGCGAAGGCGGGGCCTGCATGTCCCCCTTCGGCCTACCGGTCAGCCGGGCGACACCCGTAGTCGTCGAGCCCACCGCGAGGGTGTCGTCCGGTGAGGAACAGGCCTCCTCCTGACCGGGGGCACGGGCGGGGTGCCACGGCACCCCGCCCGTCGGCTTCTCGGGCCCACTCGAAGGGAACGCGCAACGTGAAGCACATCGAGACCCAGCCACCGGCGTCGTTCGGACACGCCGAGGTCCGGATCATCGCTGACACGCCCGAAGCCGCCCGGGCGGTCGCGGAAGTCCTCCGCCGCTGCTTCGCCGGCACGGAACAGCGCAGCTACCCAGCCCTCGACGGCGGTACCCGCCTCCACCTCACGGTGGACACCGCGACACCGGCCGGCCCCGCCCGGTCCTGGCTGACCGCCAGCAGGACGCCCGCCGGCGCCGGCACCCACTCCGACGAGACCTGAGAGGCCGCGGTCATGGCCACGCTCGGCGAACGCAAGAGCTACCGCGAACAGGTGCTCCGGCTCCTGTACGAAGCCGTCGAAGGCAACCGCCTCCTCGGGGTCACCGGAGCGCAGCTGCGGCGCGACCTCCAGGTACCCGATCAGGATCTGGCCGCCGCCTGCACCTACCTGGCGGGCGAAGGGCTGATCACCGTCGACTGGGAGCCGGGCAACGCCCCCGCGATGGTGACACTCACCCACGAGGGAATCCGGCGCATGGAGGCCGAGGAGGAGGAGCGCGGCTGAATCCGGGGGCCGAGGCCGGGCGTCGCCGCTCACGCCAGGAGCTTGGCCTTGGCGCGGTCGTATTCCTCCTGCGTGATGTCGCCCTTGTTCTTGAGCGCGGCGAGTTTGCCCAGCTGGTCCGCCGAACCGCCCCCGGATCCCGCCGCCTCCTGGACGTAGCTGCGGAAGGCCGCCTCGCTCTCCTTCATCTGCTTCGCGTCCCGCCGACCCATGCCGGGCCCGCGGGCGATGAGGTAGACGAGTACGCCGAGGTACGGCAGCACGATCACGAAGATGAGCCACCCCGCCTTCGCCCAGCCACCGAGGCTGTGGTCACGGAAGATGTCCGAGATGACCTTGAAGAGGAGGAAGAACCACAGAACCCACAGGAAGACCAACAGCATCGTCCAGAAGAGGTTGAGAAGCGGATAGTCGTCCATGCTCGCTCCGATCGCATGCGGGTACTTCATTGATACAGCCGGTACTCACCATCCGCATTTCAGAGCACATTTCACATCTTTTGCACCCGACTACGAGGCCGGGCAACCATGGACACCATGCTGCTTGACCTGCTCGTCATCGGCCTCGCCATCACCATCTATCCCCTGCCCGTCATGGCCTTCGTGCTGGTGCTGTCCGCGCCCAGGGGCGTGTGGAAGGGGCTCGCCTTCATCCTCGCCTGGCTCGCCTGCCTCGTCGCCGTCATCGCCCTCGTCCTCCTCCTCACCGGCGGCGAGCCGCCCGCACCCAAATCGCCGCCTTCCACCGCCGCGCTGGCGGGAAAACTGGCCATCGGCATCGGGCTGGTCCTCTACAGCGAACACAGGCGTCGCCGCCGGCGCCGCGGTGGACCGGACTCGGCACCGGCCTCATCGGGCTCCGCACCGGGCTCCGGATCCGACTCCTCCCGGAGTTCGCTCACGTCCCGGATGGACCAGGCCACCGGGTGGTCGGCGGCCGGGCTCGCCGTGCTCCTGCAGCCCTGGGGCATGGTCGGTGCGGCAGCCGCCACCGTCGTGGAGGCGGACCTCAGCCACAGCGAGTCGTTCCTGTCCCTGCTCGCCTTCTGCCTCCTCGCCACGTCCAGCCTCCTGGCCATGGAGCTGTACATGGTGTTCGCGCCCGAGAAGGCCGGGGAGGCGCTGACCGGCCTGCGGGCGTGGCTGTCGGACCACAAGGACCCTGCCATCGTGGTGACTTGCCTCGTCCTCGGCCTGTGGCTGGTGGGCAGGAGTCTGTACGAACTCACGCGCTGAAGCGGACACGCGGGCCGCTCCGGTCGCGCGATGCGCTCCGTCCCCTTCTCCTGGAACCCATGGAACGCAACGCATCCGGGCGATGGGTTCGTGTCACCCCGGCGTCCCGGCGGCGCCGGCGCGTGCTGGCAGGCCACCTGGCCCGCTCGCTGGGCTTGGCCGGCCTGCTCACGGCGCTGTACTACCTGGCCCCTCTGCAAGGCGGGCTCGACGCTCCCCTCTTCGTCACGCTCTCGCTCGGCCTGGCACTCTTCGGCGGGCTCATCGCCTGGCAGATCATCACCATCACCCGTTCGGAGTATCCGCGGTTGCGCGCCATCGAAGCGCTCGCCACCGCCGTGCCGCTGTTCCTGCTGCTCTTCTCCGCGGCGTACTACGTGCTCGAAGAGGAGGTTCCCCGGTCCTTCTCGGAGCCCCTGAACCGGACGGACGCGCTGTACTTCACGGTCACGGTGTTCGCGACCGTCGGCTTCGGTGACATCACGGCCGTCACCCAGGCCTCCCGCATCATGGTCACCGCGCAGATGGCGGTCGACCTGATCCTGGTGGGGGTGATCGCCAAGGTCCTCTTCAGCGCCGTCAGGATCGGAATCCGGCGGCGGGACACGGCAGTCCCGGCCCCCGGAGGCGAAGGGGACCCCCCGGACGGACCATCTAGGGGGAAGGGAAGTGACCCATGACGGAGCCGCGACCTCGATCCGACCCGCCCGTCAGCGGTACGCAGCCGCAAGAGGCGGACGTCCTGCGCAACATACTCCGCCGCGCCGGCTACCTGAAAGCGCTCGCCTTCTCCGCCCTGGTCGGCATCCTGGTGTCCCTCGCCGCCTTCTGGTTCCTCGCCGCGCTGCACGAACTGGAGCACGTGCTGTGGACGGACCTCCCGCAAGCCATGGGCCGGGACACCCCGCCCTGGTGGTGGCCGCTCCCCCTGTTGCTGTTCGCCGGAATCACGGTGGGCCTGATCGCCACGCACCTGCCCGGCGCGGGCGGGCACGTACCCGCGTCCGGACTCCACACGGTGGGCGCCACGCCGCCGGAGCTGCCCGGGGTCGTGCTCGCGGCGGCGGCCAGCCTGCCGTTCGGCGCCGTGCTGGGACCGGAGGCCCCGCTGATCGCCCTGGGCGGCGGGCTGGCCTTGCTGTTCCGGGACCTCGCGCAGGCGCCCGCGACCCCGCAGAGCAACGCACTGCTGGGCGCGGCCGGAGCCGCCGCAGCCGTCTCCGCCATCTTCGGCAACCCGCTGATCGCGGCGGTGCTGCTTATCGAGGTGGCGGGCGTGGGCGGGCCGCAGCTGTTCGCGGTCATGCTGCCCGCCCTGCTGTCCAGCGGAGTCGGGGCCCTCGTGTTCACGGGACTCGGACGCTGGACCGGGCTGGAGACGGGGGACCTGACCCTGAAGCTGTTCACCCCGGCCCCCCGCCTGGACGTGGCGGACGTGCTCTGGGCGCTGGTCATCGCCGTGGCCCTCGCCGCCGCACTCCATCCCCTGCTGGCCGGGGCCCGGCGGATCGCCACGTACGTCAAGTCGGCGCGCCCCCTCGTACGGACCGTCCAGTGCGCCCTGGGCGCCGCGGTCTGCGCCTGCCTCTACGCACTGATCACCGGCCGCTCACCCGGCGAGGTCGCCTCGTCCGGCCAGGCGACGCTCGCCGCGCTGGCCGCCGACCCGCACGCCTGGGGTGTCGGCGCCCTGCTCGCCGTCGTGCTGTTCAAGGGCGCCGCCTACGCACTCTGCCTCGGCAGCCTGCGCGGCGGCCCCGTGTTCCCCGCGCTGTTCATAGGAGCCGCGGTGGGCGTCCTGCTCGCTCCCCTGCCGGGCCTGGGGGTCGTGCCCGCGATGGCGGTGGGCATGGCGGCGGCCGCGGCCGCCACCCTGCGGCTGCCGGTGAGCAGCGCGGTGCTCGTGATCCTGCTGCTCGGCAGCTCCGCGATGATGCCGGTGGTGATCCTGGCGGCCGTGGTCGCCTTCGTGGTCACCGAACTGCTGCCTCCCGGGCATGCGGAACCGTCTTAGGCCCTTTCAGCCGTTCCAGCCGTTTCAACGGCACCGGAGACCGGTGGTAGCGGCCGTCGTGGCCTCGTCCAGCTTGTCGATCTGCGGCTGGAGCTGGGTGCGCGCGTCCTTGCCCGTCGTGTCCCCCGGCAGGCCCTCGTACGCCTTCTTGAGGTCCTCGGCGGCGTCCTGGACCGCGGCCCGCTCCGCTTCCTTCAGCTTGCCGGCGTTCTCCTTGACGTTGTCCCAGTCCTTTTGGACGGCTTCGTACGCGTCCTTGATCTGGTCCTTCGTCGCGGTGGCCGGATTCAGGGCCTTCAGCTTGGCGTTGTCGGCCTTGAGCGAGGTCAGGTCGGTGCAGAGATCTGCCGCGGCCTCGGTGGCCTCTTCGGCGGGCGAACTGTCGTCGGAACACGCGGCGAGACCGAAGACCGCGCTGACGCAGAGCACACCGATCACCGGGAAACGCTTCATGGGGACCTTCCTCAACGAGACGGATCGGGCGGAGGGGATCTTTCGCCCCATACGCCAAAATATGCACAACCGGCTACGTTCCGCATCCGCACCGTCACGTGCGAGTACACCGCGCCCTCCCGACCCGGGGTGGACGGGACAGGGGACCGATGCGTGATGATGTGGCGTGCCCGAGTGGGCAGTTGACCAGAAGAGCCGGTTGGGGGCCCTGCTTGTGAATGATGCGGTCGAGTTGGCGGACATGATCGCGCAACTGCGCCAGGAGCTGAGCCGGGCGATGTCGGCCGGCGAGGATTCCGACCTGCGGTTCAAGGCGGAACGGGTGGAGCTGGAGCTGACCGTCGGGGTGGAGCGGACGAACGAACCGGGGGTGAAGGTCAGGTTCTGGGTGTTCGATGCCGGCGCCACGGCGAAGCGGTCCCACACGGTCACCCAGAAGCTCACGCTGACCTTGCAGCCGGTACGGGCGGACGCGCCGGACCAGATGGCGCTGATCTCCGGAGACGAGCTGCTCGGTGAGGACTGACGGGGTGAGGGTCGCCGGGGTGAGGGTCGCCGGGGTGAGGACCGACGGGGTGGGGACCGACGGTGAGGGCCGACGGTGACGACTGACGGTTCGCACGTGAGCGGCGGACTGGACCCGCACCGCATCGCGGAGGTCATCGTCACCACCGCCGGCGGCGGCGGGCGGCGCGGCTCCGGGTACCGGGTCGGCGACGCGGTGGTGCTGACCGCGTACCACGTGGTGGCCGAGGCCGCCGGCGTACAGGTGCGCTTCGACGCCGGCCGGCCGGGGCAGTGGGTGGCGGAGGCGACGGTGGCCTGGTCGGACGCCGGCACCGATGTGGCCGTACTGGCGTTCGCACCCCAGCCGGGTGCCGCGCCCGTCCCGCCCGCCCGGTTCGGGCGCGTCGGCGACGACCGGCACGCCGTCATCGGCGTGCACGCCGCGGGATTCCCGCTGTGGAAGCGGCGACGCACCCCCGACGGACGGCAGTTCCGGGAACTGCACCAGGCGGACGGGACCGTGGCGGCGCTGTCCAACCTGCGCACCGGCACCCTGGAGATCACCGTCCCGGTGGCGGCCGCCGACCCCGACCCCAAGGTGTCGCCGTGGTCGGGGATGTCGGGCGCCGCCGTATGGGCCGGGTCCCACATCGTCGGGGTCGTCGCCGAACACCACCGCTGGGAAGGGCTCGGCCGGCTGGCGGCGGCCCGTATCGACCACACCCTGCACCGGGTCGGCGAGCAGCGCCGGGCCGAGCTGGCCGAGCTGCTGGCGATCGGCGACCCGCAGGCCCTGCCGGACGTGGTTCCCGGGCCGCAATCCGCGGATTCCCCTCCCCGCCGGGCGGGTTCGAAGGTCATCGGGCTGCCGGTCACGCACGGGCTGGAGCTGTTCAAGGACCGGACCGAGGTCCGCGATACGATCGGCCGCCACCTCTCGGACCCCGCCATCCGCATGGTGACCGTCACCGGCCGCCGCGGCATGGGCAAGAGCGCCGTCGCGGCCAAGGTCATGGAGCTGCTGGAGCGGGGCGAGTGGCCGGGCCACTCCCGGGCGCACGCCCCGTCGGGGCTGGTAAACCTGAGCACCCGTACGTCGGGCATCTCCCTGGAGCGCCTCTACTTCGACTGCGCCCGCGCGCTCGGCTCCGACGACGAGGCACGGCTGCTGGACGTCTGGGCCACGGACCGCCCCGTACAGGACAAGATCGGCGAGCTGTTCGCCGCGATGGGGGACCGGCTCTTCGTCATCCTGATGGACAACCTGGAGGACCGGCTCCAGGACGACGGCACGCTCGACGAGGCCGACGGGGAACTCGCGGTCTTCTTCGACTGCCTCTTCCGGGCGAGGTCCACGCCCCGGCTGCTGGTCACCTCCCAGATACCGTTGCGCCTCGCCCCCGAGTTGCGCCGCTTCGCCGCGGAGGTCGAGCTGTCCGACGGCCTGCCGCCCGGCGAGTCCGTCGCCCTGCTGCGCGAACTCGACCAGGACGGCAGCCTCGGTGTGGCGCAGCTGTCCGACGAGCAGCTGCTGCGGGCCGCGGTCCACGTCCACGGGGTGCCGCGCGCGCTGGAGCTGCTGGTGGGCGCCATGGCCGACGACACCCTCGCCTTGCCGACGCTGCAGGAGGTCCTGGAGGACTTCACCCTGCGGGGCGACGTGGTCGCCGGCCTCGCCCAGGACCGGTACCAGCGGCTCGGCCCCGAGGGCCGCGGAGTGCTGAACGTCCTCGCGGTGCTGCGCACGCCCGTACCGCGCGAGGCGGTCGAGTGGATCGTGAGCGGCCTCGGTACCGGCTCCGGCACCGGCCTCGGCACCGGCCCGGGTCCCCGCCCCGCCGTCGCGCCGGTCCTGTCCGACCTGCTGCGGATGCGCATGCTCTCGGTGGACCGGGCCACCCGCACCCTCGCCCTGCACCCGATGGACGCCGACCTCGCGTACGGCGCCATGCCCCGGGAGGGCGCCCTGGGACGGCGGTCCCTGGAGCGGCGGGCGGCCGACTGGTACGCGAGCATCGCCCCGCCCCGCCCGGAGTGGCGCGGCCTGGACGACGTACAGGCCTACCGGCGCGAATTCGACCACCGGGTGCGCGCCGGTGACCTGGACGACGCCGCGCTGGTCCTCGGCGCGATCAGCCCGTGGATGGTCTGGCACGGATCGGTGCTCGCGGCCATCTCGATGCACCTGACACTGGAGGGACAGTTGACCGACGACCGGGCACGTCTTGCCCATCTCATCAGCTTCGGACACGCCCGGTTGAGCGGAGGCCCGCTGGCACACGCGGCCGAACTGTTCACCGAGGCGGCCGACCTGGCCGAGCGCCTCGACGACCGCAAGGCGCTGCAGAACGCCATGTTCGGCCTGGGCGACACCCACCGCCAGCTGGGCCGCCTCGACTCCGCCATGGGCCCGCTGGCCCGGGCCGGCGACCTCGCCCACGAGAACGGCGACGCCGAAGCCGAGGTGCACGCCCTGCTGGGCCTCAGCCTCGCCCACAGCACCCTGGGCGACGGGGAGGCGGCCCTGGCCGGCGCCGACCGGCTGAGCGAGCTCGCCCGTACGTCGGGGGACCCGCTCACCGAGGCCCGTTCGTGGAACGCCCGCTTCACGGCCCTGCTCACCCTGGGCCGTTGGGAGGAGACCATCGCGGCGGGCGACAGGGCCGTCGCCGCCTACCGCGACGCGGGCATCCAGGAGGCGACGGACTACGCGCTGAACGCCAAGGGCGTGGCGCTCCTCGCACTGGGCCGGGTCACGGAAGCCCTGGCGGCGCTGGAGGCGGCGCTCGCCGCGGCGTCGGCGATGGAGAACCCGCGCACCGAGGGCGTCTGCCTCTACAACACGGCGTGGGCGTACTGGACGGGCGGCCGGTACGCGCAGGCGGCCGAGGCGGCCGACCGCGCGGCCGCCTCGCTGCAGCTCGCCGGGGCGGCGGAGGCCGCGGCGGCAGGGGCGCTCGCCGAGGCGGCCCGCGCCCGGGCGGTGCCCGGCCCCCGGGCGGCCGCCGACGCGCTGGTGCGGGCCGCCGACGGCACCGGACGCAACGTCGAGATGGTCCGCCCGGCCTGGCTCACCGAGGAGGCGGCGCGGCTGCGCGCCGAAGCCTGACGCCCTGAGGTGACGGCACAGCGCCCCGGGAGCGGCCGTCAGGGCCGGTCCCGGGGCGCCGGACCGCCGGTTACTTGGTGTCGTAGTAGCCGAAGAGGTCGACGACGAGGTCGATGTCGTCCCAGCCCCGGTTCCAGAAGTCGACGATGCCGTTGGCACCGGTGCTCGCCTGGACCAGGTTCGGGACGGTCCGGCCCTTCGTCCAGTTCAGGTTGGAGGAGTTGGGCGGCGTCGGCCAGACCTCCGCGCCGTTCACGTACTGGTCCCACGTGTTCGGGTCCGGGGAAACCGTGAGGTACCCGTCGCCGTTCGTGTTGGTGACGGTGGTGTTCAGCACGAAGCCCGAGCGGCTGGGCTCCGTGTCGGAGAACGGCACGTAGATGTAGCTCTGGCCCTCCAGCGGCCCGTACACCACGCTCTCGGGGTCACGGGTGTCGAGCACGCGCTCCGGCGCCAGCGGCAGGTAGGCGCCCTTGCTCTCGGGGCTGTAGTAGCCGACGACGTCGACGATGACGTCGGTCCCGGCCCACGCTCCGTTGCGGACGCTGATCTTGCCGTCGGGGCCGACGGGCACGATCACCGAGTTGGCGATCGTCAGGCCGGCGGTGAAGTTCACGCTGGACGTGGACGGAGCCGCCTGACCGCTCGGGAAGACGGTCAGGTGACCGGCCTCCTTCGGGTTGGTGACCGTCACGTTCAGCGCGACGGCCTTGGCGCCCTGGGGGACGCCGCGCAGGCCGCTGATCTGCGTGCCGAAGGTCGCCTGGCCGGCGACCTGGCCCTTCGCGGTGCCGAGGCCCTCGCGGGTGTCGACGAAGCGCGCCGGGGCCATCGGGGTGTAGCCGCTGGACGCGGTCCGGGTGAAGTAGCCGGTGACGTCCGCGAGCAGGTCGACCGACTCCCAGCCGGCGTTGTACAGCTCCACGTAGCCGTCCGCGCTGACCGGCACGATCACCAGGTTCGGGACCGTCTGGCCCGCCGAGAAGTTGACGTTCGACGAGGTCGGCCGCTGGGTGCCCTTGGCGTAGGCGGTGATGTGCCCGCCGCTGGTGGTGTTGGTGACGGTGACGTTGAGGACCACGGCGGTCACGTTGTCCGGGATCGAGCCGCTGCCCTCGACCTTGACGCGGGTCGTGCCGTACGCGGGCACCTTGCCCTTCGGCGCGCCGATGCCCGACCGGGTGTCCAGGAGGCGGGTCGGGGTGTACGGGGTGAAGTCGGAGCCCGGCGTGGTGATGTAGAGGTCGTTCTCAGCGGTGACGTTGTTCGCGGCGTCGGTCACGGTGACCTTGATCGCGTACTCGCCGACCTCGGCGTAGGTGTGCTGCTTGAGCAGTTCGGTGGAGCCGGCGGCGTCGGCCGTGTCCGTGGTCCCGTCGCCCCAGATGATGGTGACCTTGAGCGAGGCGGGCGCGCTCGTGATGGTGGTCTTCAGCTCCAGCCCGTACGCGGTGTGGCTCGTGGCGCCGAGGGCGACCGCGAGGTCCGGGTTGGCCGCGACGGCACCCTCCGCCATCGGGGCCGCGGCCGCCTTGTTCCCGGCGGTGGGCAGGGTCTTGCGCACCGAACGGTCGGCGGGGCTGGTGTACGTCTTGAAGTTGGCCGCCGCGGCCTCGTCCAGGTCGACGTCGGGCGCCGACACCCCGGGCGCGCCGGACGTACCGGACGCGGCGGGGTCGGCCTGGGCCATGCCCGGTATGAGACCGACACCGGCCGCGACAAACGCGGCGGAGAGAACGAGTCGGCGGTTGCGCACCGGACCCCCATTTGTGCTGGTTTTGAACATGCTCAGGACGGAAAATCCCGCTCAGCGTACAGAGCCCCCCGCGGGCCCCTCCGGGGGGTGCCCGTTCAGCGTTCCAGCTGGTCGGCGAAGCGCTGGAGCGCCCTCGCACCCAGCCCGGCAGCGTCCTGCCGTCGCGCGTGGTCCGGCGGCAGGCGCGAGCGACCGCGGACCCCGTTCACCACCGACGGCCCACACTCGGTGACGGCCGTGATGCCTTACGGGGCGGGCGGCCGGGGCACGGTACGCGCGCGGCCGGGAAAACATCCCTCGCGGGGAGCAGAACTCCTCGGGCAAATCCTGGAGGAAATCTGCCCTGGTCAGAGTAGACATGGTCTGGCATCGGGGCTAGCGTCTCTTGCGTGACCCCTGAGAAGTCCCCGCTCGCCGGCAGCCTCGACGACGAGGACTACCCCGCCTACACGATGGGCCGGGCCGCGGAGATGCTCGGTGCCACTCCCGCCTTCCTCCGCGCCATCGGCGAGGCCCGCCTCATCACCCCGCTCCGCTCGTCCGGCGGACACCGACGCTACTCCCGCTACCAGTTGCGCGTCGCCGCCCGCGCCCGGGAACTCGTCGACGCCGGTACGCCCGTGGAGGCGGCCTGCCGCATCGTCGCGCTGGAGGACCAGCTCGAGGAAGCCCTCCGGCTGAACGAGCAGATGCGCCGCGGGCGCGAAAATTCCTGAGGCCACCGGCAGCGTTTTATATGACTTCCGCACGCGGATATCTGTTACTGCCAGTGCAGAATTACGAGTATGCGCCGGGAGGTTTAAAACCGCACCGACCCCGTTTGGCGGAAATTTCCACGCCCTGACCTTCGCCCTGTGCTACTGTGATGTCAGTTGCAGTTGTGGTTCCCAAAAAACTTACAAGTGCTCTCACCGAATCATTTCGGCGGGCGCATTTTTTATTTCCGGTGAAGTTTCCGGCGGGGCAATCATCGCGGCGACTCCGGAGCTCGCACAGTGCGATCCCGGGCACTGCCCCAAAGGAGATTCAATATGGCATCTGGCACCGTGAAGTGGTTCAACGCGGAAAAGGGTTTTGGCTTCATCGAGCAGGAGGGTGGCGGCGCTGACGTGTTCGCCCACTACTCGAACATCGCCTCCTCTGGCTTCCGTGAGCTTCAGGAAGGCCAGAAGGTTACCTTCGACGTCACGCAGGGCCAGAAGGGCCCGCAGGCCGAGAACATCGTTCCCGCCTAATCGCTGACGTATACGCAGCTGGGGCCCGCACCTTGGGGTGCGGGCCCCAGCTCGTTGCTTTTCCCCTGCCCACGCCCCGTCGGCTGCCGACGGCCCCGCGTGAGCGGCGGGTGACGGCGCCCTGCGCCGGCCCGCCTCACAGTCCGGCCGGACGGACGCGGTTCCACCCACGCGCCGCCTCGCCCCCTGCCCCGTCTGCCGTCCGCCGTTCACCCGGCTTTCCGACGCACAGCGCGGCGCTCTTTCCCCCGCAGGTCTGCCTGTTCTTTCCGGCACGGCTCTGCGTCGTCTTTTCTTCGGCACGTTCTCGCGAATCCCCCTGCCGGGAATTCCTCGATACGCGCCGCATCGAGGAAGGTTCTGCATGAACCGCACCACTCGCACGAACGACCGCTACTCCCGTACCCGTACGGGCGGCGGCTCCGGCCAGGGCGGCAGCAGCCGTTCCGGCTTCCCCGCCCGCTCCGGCGGCTCCCCCGCCCGGTCGGGTTACGGCGGCGGCGGCCGCCGCCCCGTCGCCCAGCGGGAATTCGCCCTCCCCGTGACGGTCACCCCCGCGCTCCCCGCCGTCGAGGCCTTCGCCGATCTCGACATGCCCGAGCAGCTGCTCGCCGCGCTCGGCTCCGAGGGCGTGAGCGTGCCCTTCCCGATCCAGGCCGCGACCCTGCCGAACTCCCTCGCGGGCCGCGACGTCCTGGGCCGCGGGCGTACCGGCTCCGGCAAGACCCTCGCCTTCGGCCTCGCGCTGCTGGCCCGTACGGCCGGCCTGCGCGCCGAACCGCGCCAGCCGCTGGCCCTGGTCCTCGTACCCACCCGCGAGCTGGCCCAGCAGGTCACCGACGCGCTCACCCCCTACGCCCGCGCGCTGAAGCTGCGTACGGCCACCGTCGTGGGCGGCATGCCCATCGGCCGCCAGGCCGGCGCGCTGCGCGGCGGCGCCGAGGTCGTCGTGGCCACGCCCGGACGGCTCAAGGACCTCATCGAGCGCGGCGACTGCCGGCTGAACCAGGTCGCCATCACCGTGCTGGACGAGGCCGACCAGATGGCCGACATGGGCTTCATGCCGCAGGTCACCGCCCTGCTCGACCAGGTGCGCCCCGAGGGCCAGCGGATGCTGTTCTCCGCCACCCTCGACCGCAACGTCGACCTGCTCGTACGCCGCTACCTCAGCGATCCCGTCGTGCACTCCGTCGACCCCTCGGCCGGCGCGGTCACGACGATGGAGCACCACGTGCTGCACGTCCACGGCGCCGACAAGAACGCCGCCACCACCGAGATCGCGGCCCGCGACGGCCGGGTGATCATGTTCCTGGACACCAAGCACGCCGTCGACCGGCTGACCGAGCACCTGCTGAGCAGCGGTGTACGGGCCGCCGCACTGCACGGCGGGAAGTCGCAGCCGCAGCGCACCCGGACCCTGACGCAGTTCAAGACCGGGCACGTCACCGTGCTGGTGGCGACCAATGTGGCGGCGCGCGGGATCCACGTCGACAACCTCGACCTCGTCGTGAACGTCGACCCGCCCACCGACCCCAAGGACTACCTGCACCGGGGCGGCCGTACCGCGCGCGCCGGCGAGTCCGGCAGCGTCGTCACGCTGGTCACGCCGAACCAGCGCCGCGACATGACGCGGCTGATGGCGGCCGCGGGCATCACCCCGCAGACCACCCAGGTCCGCTCGGGCGAGGAGGCGCTGAGCCGGATCACCGGCGCGCAGGCGCCCTCCGGCATCCCCGTCACCATCACCGCGCCCAAGCAGGACCGGCCGGAGCGCAGCGCGCGCTCTTCCCGCGGCCGGCGCAGCCGCCCCGCCCAGGAGCGGCGCCGCGCCATGGGCATGGCCGCCTGACCCCCGGGTCCCAGCTCCCCGCCCGTCCCGCTCGTTCCCGCGTACCCCTTCCCGTCTGTGAGGCATCATGCGCTTCGTCATCGCCCGGTACCCCTTCGACCTCGAGAAGACCGAGGTGGAGGAGAAGATGAAGGGCGTCAAGGCCGAGCCCGTCACGGGAGCGTCCGTGATCATCAGCCGCCGCACGTACCCCGTCAAGCAGGTCGGCGAGGTCATCACCCGGCAGGACCGCCGCGACTTCACGGCCGCCGAGGTCATCCGGGCGCTGACCCGCCTCGGCTTCACCTGCCGCGACGTTTCGGCGCCCGTGCCCGCGCCCGCGCTCACCCCGCTGGAGACGGCCTCGGCACTGCTCGGAACCCCGGCCGGAGCCTGACCGCTTGCTAGAGTCCGTGCCCATGTCGATCCCTGATGACCTGCTCATCGATCTCGCAGCCATGGTCGAGTCGGAGCAAACCAATCAGATGTCCCTCACCGTCGTGGTCCACGGCGCCGTCATCACCGGCCGTCTCGCCCCCGAGAGCGTCTGGCGTCAGCGCGTCGCCGAGGTCCTGCAGGACTCCGACCAGCTGGCCCCGTTCGCCGAGGTCTTCAGAGCCTCCGGACAGGCCGGCCGGTCCGAGCCGGCCGCCGGGGCGCCCTCGCACCTGCACTTCCACGTGGCGCGCATCCTCCAGGGCACCCTGGGCATCCCCGAAACCGGCGGGATGTACCGGATCGCCCTCAAGGACGTCAGTGCCTGGACCGTCGGGGACTTCAGCTACTCGGACAAATAGCCTCCCTCCTCCCGCCTGCGCGGCCAACTCCCGCCGCCCCACCGCGTTTCCGGACCTCAGGGCCTCCCGCAGAATGGCGTCATGCGCTTTTCGATGCTGGGGGCCCTTGAGGTACGGGGCGAGGACGGGGCCGGCGTCGGGGTCGGCGGCGCGCGGCTGCGGACCCTGCTGATCCTGCTCGCGCTGGAACCGGGCCGGCTGGTGGCCTCCGAGCTGCTGATCGACGGGATCTGGGAGAACGATCCGCCGATGGGCGCCGCGAACGCCCTGCAGGCACTGGTGTCCCGGCTGCGCCGGGCACTGCCGGGCGTGGAGGTCGAGTCGCATCCCGCCGGGTACCGGCTCGTCGTCGAACCGGACGACGTGGACGTGACCCGCTTCGAGCGGCTGGCCGCGGCCGGGCGCGGCGCGCTGGCCGAGGACCCCGGCGAGGCCGCGCGACTGCTGCGGCGGGCGCTGGGGATGTGGCGCGGTCCGGCGCTGCTGGACGTGGCCGGCTCCGACTTCTTCCGGGCGCCGGTGACCCGGCTCACCGAGCTGCGGATGGCGGTCCTGGAGGACCGGATCGAGGCCGATCTACGGGTCGGCCGCGGCCGGGAACTGACCGGCGAGCTGACCTCCCTGGTCGCCGAACACCCCTTGCGCGAAGGCCTCGTCGGGGCCCTGATGCGGGCGTCCGTCGCGGCCGGGCGGCCCGCCGAGGCTCTGGCGGCGTACAGCAGGGCGCGCGAGGTACTCGCCGAGGAGCTCGGCGCCGACCCGTCACCGGAGTTGTCGGCGCTGCACACCGCCGTACTGCGCGGTGAGCCGGCCGCGCCCGCCGTCCCCGCGCCCGACCCGGCGCCGCCGCAGCTCCCCGACGCCCCGCCGCCGACCAACCTGCGGGCCCCGCTGGCCAGTTTCGTCGGCCGGAACGAGGACCTCGCCGCCGTGGACGGGCTGCTCGGCCGGTTCCGGCTCACCACGCTCACCGGGCCGGGCGGCGCCGGCAAGACACGGCTGGCCGTCCAGGCCGCGCGTCCGCTGCTCGGCCGGTTCCCCGACGGCGTCTGGCTGGTGCAGCTGGCCCCGCTGAGCGCGGACGGCGACGTACCCCAGGCCGTGCTGAGCGCGCTGGGCCTGCGGGAACACGGGCCCGCGGCGGGCGACCCGCTGGACCGGCTCGTCGCGGCGCTGCGCACCCGGACCGCCCTGCTGGTGCTGGACAACTGCGAGCACCTCGTCGAGGCGGCCGCGGAGACGGCCGACCGGCTGCTCGGCGAATGCCCCGGGCTCCGCGTCCTCGCGACCAGCCGGGAGCCGCTCGGCCTCACCGGCGAGGCCCTGTGGCCGGTGCGCCCGCTGGCCCTGCCGCCCCAGGACGCGGACGCCGCGCAGGCCCTCTCGTACGCGGCGGTCCGGCTGCTGGGCGACCGTGCGGCGGCGGCCCGTTCGGACTTCACGGTCACCGAGGGGACGGCCACGGAGATGGTCCGGATCTGCCGCGCGCTGGACGGGATGCCGCTGGCCATCGAACTGGCGGCGGCCCGGCTGCGCACGATGAGCGCCGAGCAGCTGGCTGCCCGGCTGGACGACCGGTTCCGGCTGCTGACCGGCGGTGCGCGCACGGCTCCCCGTCAGCACCAGACCCTGCGGGCGGTGGTCGACTGGAGCTGGGAGCTGCTCACGGAGGCGGAACGGGCACTGCTGCGGCGGCTGGCCGCCTTCCCGGGCGGCGCCACGGTCGAAGCCGCCGAGGGGGTGTGCGCGGGCGGCCCGGTCGAGGCGTACGAGGTGCTGGACCTGCTCACCTCGCTCGCCGACAAGTCCCTGCTGGTGACGGCGGGCGACGGGCGCTACCGGATGCTGGAGACGATCCGGGCGTACGGCCTCGAGCGGCTCGCGGAGGCCGGGGAGCGGGAGCCGGTCCGCCGCGCGCACGCCGCGTACTTCACGCAGCTGGCGTGGACGGCGGACCCGTACCTGCGCCGGGCCGAGCAGCTGGAGTGGCTCGCGCGGCTCACCGTGGAGCACGACAACCTGGGCGCGGCGCTGCGCGGGGCGATCGCGGCGGGCGACGCGCGGACGGCCGTACGGCTGGTGGCGGCGGCCGGGTGGTACTGGTGGCTCAGCGGCCGCAAGGCGGAGGGCGCCGAACTTGCGGCGCAGGCCCTGGCGTTGCCGGTGCCCGACGGGCCGGAGGAGGACGAGCCGCGCGCCCTGGCCTGCACGCTGGCCGTGCTGTTCGCGACGGCCGGCCTCGGCGACGACCGGCAGACCACGGAACTGCTGAGCCAGGGTGTGCTGCTCGCCGAGCGGACGGGGAGCCGGCATCCGGTGGTGCGGTTCCTGGAGCCGCTGGACCGGCTGATGCGCGGCGACGGCGAGGGCGGGGCGCCCCAGGCGGACGCGTGGGAGGGGCTGCTGGCCGACGAGGACCCCTGGGTACGGGCGCAGGCCCGGCTGGGCGGCGCCCGGACCCTGCTCGCGGCGGGCGGCCGGGCCGTCGAGGCGGAGGCAGCGATCCGGGAGGCGGTGGCCGGGTTCCGCGGGCTCGGGGAGCGGTGGGGGATCTCCTTCGCCCTGACGGTGCTGGCCGAACTGGTCGCGCAGCGCGGTGACTTCGGGGCGGCGCTCGGCCACTTCGAGGAGGCCATCGCGGTGACCGGCGAGATGGGGGTCCTGGAGGACCAGATGTACGCACGGGTCAAGCAGGCCCAGTTGTACTGGAGGGCCGGGGACCCGGCGGCCGGGGCGGCGGCCATGGCGCGGGCGGAGCGGGACGCCCGGGCCGCGGGCTGGCCGGAGTCACTGGCCACGGTGGCGCACGGCAGGGCGGATCTGGCGCGCTGGAGCGGGGAGCGGGAGCAGGCTCGGGCCGATCTGGCGCGGGCCCGGACGGCGATCCGGGAGGTCTCCGTCCATCCGGTGTTCCACGCGCTGCTGCTCGACAGCCTCGGTCACCTGGACGCCGCGGCCGGCGAGCTGGACGCGGCCCGGGACCACCGGGCCGAGGCCCTCGACCTGGCGGCGGCCTCGCTGCACGCGCCCACGGTGGCCCAGATCCTGGTCGGCATCGCGGACCAGGCGGTACGGCTGGACCGGCCACGGGAGGCGGCGCGGCTGCTGGCGGCGGCGGTGGCGGTGCGCGGCGGGCCGGACCACTCGCGTGCCGACGCCGAGCGGGTGGAGAACGCGGCGCGCGCCGCGCTCGGGGAGAAGTACGAGGAGTACTTCGCCGAGGCGGCGCATCGCGGAGGCGGGGTGGCGGCCATGGAGGACGTACGGGAGCTGGCGCGGGTCACGCTGGGCGGTTGAACAGCTTGTTCGCCCAGAGGCAGGCGGCCACGGCGATGCCGAGGCACCAGGCGACGGCGGCGATCCCGTCGCTGCCGGCCGGGGTGCCCATGAGCAGGGCCCGGATCGTCTCGATGACCGGGGTGAAGGGCTGGTACTCGGCGAAGAGGCGCACCACGGTGGGCATGGAGTCGGTGGGGACGAAGGCGCTGCCGATGAAGGGCAGGAGGGCGAGCGGCAGGACGATGTTGCTGGCGCCTTCGGGGGTCTTGCTGAGCGTGCCGAGCGCGACGGCCAGCCAGGTCACCGCGAAGGTGAGCAGGAGGATGAGGCCCAGCGCCGCGAGCCAGCCGGTGGGGCCCGCGTCCGGGCGGAAACCCATCAGCAGCGCGAGCCCGATCACGAGACCGACGTTGATCATGGTCTGGATCACGCTGCCGATCACGTGCCCGACGAGGATCGACGAGCGGGAGATCGCCATGGTGCGGAAGCGGGCGATGATGCCTTCGGTGAGGTCGGTGCAGACGGACACCGCGGTGGTGGTGGAGGCCGCGGTCACCGTCATCAGCAGGATGCCCGGGGCGAGGTAGTTGATGTAGTCGGTGCCCGTGCCGATGCCGGCGGCCAGGGGGCGGCCGAGGACGTAGACGAAGAGCAGCAGGAAGATGACCGGCACGGCCATGGCGCCCAGGGAGAGTCCGGGGTAGCGGAGGGCGTGCTTCAGCTGGCGGCGCAGCATGGTGGCGGAGTCGCGCAGCAGGTGCGAGGCGGGGGCGGTGGCGGTGGCCGTGTTCATCGGACGGACTCCTTCTGGGCCTGGTTCTGGGTCGGGGTCTGGGTCGGGACGGTCTGGCCGGTCAGGGCGAGGAAGACGTCGTCGAGGTCGGGGGTGTGCACGGTGAGGCCGGCGACCTCGATCGCCTGGGCGTCGAGCCGGTCCATCAGGGAGCGCAGCGAGCGCACGCCACCGTCGCTGGGGACGCGGAGGGTGAGGGTGTCCTCGTCGCGGGACACCTCGCCGAGGGTGCGGGCGGCGCGTTCGAAGGCGGCCGGGTCGGTGAACTCCAAGCGGATGTGCCCACCCGGGACCAGCCGCTTCAGCTCGTGCGCGGTGCCCTCCGCGACCAGCCTGCCGCCGTCCAGGACCGCGATCCGGTCGGCGAGCTGGTCGGCCTCCGCCAGGTACTGGGTGGTCAGGAAGATGGTGACCCCGTCCTCGGCGACGAGATCGCGGATGATCTGCCACATCGCGCGGCGGCTGCGCGGGTCGAGGCCGGTGGTCGGCTCGTCGAGGAAGATGATCTGCGGGCCGCCCATCAGGGTCATCGCCAGGTCGAGGCGGCGCAGCATGCCGCCCGAGAAGGTCATGGACACCTTCCGGGCCACGTCGGCCAGGTCGAAGGCCTCCAGCAGCTCGGCGGTGCGGCGTCGGCCCCGGGCCTTGCCCAGGTGGCGCAGGTCCGCCATCAGGCGGAGGTTCTCCTCGGCGGTGAGCAGCTTGTCGACCGCCGAGAACTGGCCGGTGACGCCGATCGCGGACCGTACGGCGTCGGGCGAGGTGGCCAGGTCGTGCCCGGCGATCCGCACCTGGCCGGCGTCGGCGCCGGTCAGGGTGGAGAGGATCTGCACGGTGGTGGTCTTGCCGGCGCCGTTCGGGCCGAGGAGCGAGAAGATCGTGCCGGCCGGGACGTGCAGGTCGACGCCGTCGAGGACGGTCTTGTCGCCGTAGGACTTGCGGAGCCCGGTGGCGGTGATGGCCGCCGGCCGGGCCGCGCGGGTCGGGATCTCTGTCATGGTGTCAGCTCGTTTCGCGGTCGCTCCGTTGTGATGTCGTCACCTTGGCCGGGGGCCCTGACATCGCCCGGAGAGACCGCTGACAGATCGCTGACGGCTCCCGACCGGCCCTGGGGAGTGTCCCTGGTGCTGTGGCCGGAAAGGTTTGCCGGGGCGCGGCTCCCCCAGCTACCTCCCCCAGACTCCGTCCGGGGGGACCCCCAGGGAGGTGCCCCCAGGTG
>NZ_JBICZH010000006.1:371695-384435 GCF_043201995.1 Streptomyces sp. NPDC048258 | reverse complement strand
TTGAGTTCTCAAGGAACGGACGCTTCCTTTGTACTCACCCTCTCGGGCTTTCCTCCGGGCTTTCGTTCTGTTCTTGCGTTTCCGACTCTATCAGATCCTTTCGGGCCTGACCCCCAGTCAGCGGGGTTTGTCTTCCGGGCTGTTGGGCCCTTCCGACTCCCGAACTCTAGTGGATTTCCCCGGCGATTCATAATCGGCCTTCGGAAATGAATTCGGACATGCCGAATTCGTTCCCAGTGGGAGATCGTGCTGAGTTGGGTGCCGCGACGAGGCGGCGGGATTCGTTGTCGCCGAAACCTTCCGGCTCTGGGACAACTCGAAGAACCTTACGGATCCTCGGGGGCTGTGTCAACTTCGGTGGTCAGCTGGGGGACTGGAGGTCCTCCACGCGGTCCAGCAGCCGGGTGAGCATGTCGCCCAGCACCCCGCGCTCCGCGGTGGAGAGGTCCTGGAGGAGGTCCTCCTCGAAGACCGTCGCCGCGCGCATCGCGTCGAGCCACTTGCTGCGGCCCTCGTCGGTGAGCTCCACGATCACGCGGACCCGGTTGGACTCGTCCCGCTCACGGGTGACCAGTCCTTCCGCCGTCATGCGGTCGATCCGGTGGGTCATCGCCGCCGGCGTGAGGCCCAGCTGCTTCGCGAGCTCGCTCGGGCCCATCCGGTACGGGGCTCCGGAGATGACGAGGGCCTTGAGGACCTCCCACTCCGCGTTGCTGATGCCCAGGGCCGCGGTCTGGCGTCCGTACGCGACGTTCATGCGGCGGTTCAGGCGGCTCAGCGCCGACACCACCTTCTCGACCTGGGGGTCGAGGTCCTGGAACTCGCGCTGATACACGGCGATCTGCTCATCGAGGCTCGGCTCGTGGACGGGCGTAGTGCCGTCGGGGGTGTCACCCATGGGTCGAAGTATCGCACGAACCCGTTGGCGTCTAACTCCTTCGGTGTGTAGAGTTAAGGATCGAAGTTTAGGTATGAAGTTCTGAAGTCTTTAGTCTTCGGCTCTCAAAGGCAGGTGAGAAGTGACCAAGGTGATGGGCGCTGCGATGCGGCGGATCCAGGCCGGGAACGCGCTGACCGCGTTCGGCATCGGTTTCACGGTTCCGTTCCTCTACATCTATGTGGCGCAGGTGCGAGGTCTGGGCTCCATGGCCGCCACGAGCGCGTTCGTGGCGTTCGCCCTGGGCGCTCTTGTCGCGTTGCCCCTCACCGGACGGGTCATCGACCGACGTGGTCCGGTCCCCGTGGTCATCGGTGCGGCCGTCGCCGCCTCGGTGGGTGCGCTCTCCCTCGGGCTCTCCACCGGCATCGTGCCGATCCTGCTGTCGGCCCTGACGCTCGGTGCCGGGCAGGCCGTGATGCAGCCGGCCCTCGCCACGATGATCGTGTGGTGCTCCACGCCGTCCAGCCGGACGCGTGCCTTCGCCCTCCAGTTCTTCATGCAGAACCTGGGCCTGGGCATCGGCGGTCTCATCGGCGGCCAGATCGTCGACGAGACCCGTCCCGGCAGCTTCACCCTGCTGTTCGGCATCGAGGCCGTGATGTTCCTGGTGCTGGCGGGCGTCATCCTCACCGTGAAGATGCCGCACGCGCCGGTCATCAAGGACGCCACGCCGAAGGACCCGGCACAGGCCGGCGGCAGCGGCTGGAAGCGGCTGCTGGGGCACCAGGCCATGGTCAAGCTGCTGGTGCTGGGCTTCGTGATCTTCTTCGCCTGCTACGGGCAGTTCGAGTCGGGTCTGGCCGCCTTCGGTACCGAGGCCGCCGGGATCTCCCCCTCCACCCTCGGCTTCGCGCTGGCCGCCAACACCGGTGCGATCGTCGTCGCGCAGTTCGTGGTGCTCCGGCTCGTCGAGAAGCGACGTCGGTCCCGCGTGATCGCGCTGGTCGGGCTGATCTGGACCGTGGCGTGGGTCATCGCCGGGTTCTCGGGGCTGGGACACGGCAGCGCCATGATGGCGGCCGCCGCGTTCGTCACCACGTACGCGCTCTTCGGCATCGGCGAGGCCATGCTGTCGCCGACCCTGGCACCGCTGGTGGCGGACCTGGCTCCGGAGGGCTCCGTGGGCCAGTACAACTCGGCCTTCGCGCTGGTCAAGCAGATGGCGCTGGCGCTGGGGCCGCTCGGTGTGCCGCTCGGTGCGGGGGTTCCGCTGCTCTACATCGGGATCTTCATCGCCGTCTCGCTCGGGATCGCGTGGCTGGCGCTGCGGCTCGGCAAGCAGCTGACGCCGGCGCAGGACAACCCGTCGCTGTCCAGGGTCGTGGCGCAGGGTGGTCCGGCGGGTCCGGCGGGTCCGGCCGGTCCGGCCGTCGTGGCCAAGGCCGCTGAGCCCGTGCACGCGTAAGCGCCCGTAGAAGAACGCTGAAGGCCCCGGTCCGGTGGACCGGGGCCTTCGGCGTGTCCGGCTACTTGTCCGGCAGGGCGAACTCGCACCAGACGGCCTTGCCGCCGCCCGGGGTGCGGCGGGAGCCCCAGGAGGAGGCGATGGTGGCGACGATCGAGATGCCGCGGCCGGTCTCGTCGGCCGGTTCGGCGCGGCGGCGGCGCGGGAGGTGGTCGTCCCCGTCGGTGACCTCGATGATCAGGCGGCGGTCGGTGCGGCGCAGCCGCAGGCGCATGGGCGGGGTGCCGTGCTGGAGGGAGTTCGCGACGAGCTCGCTCGCGGCCAGTACGCCGAGATCGCACAGTTCGACCGGGAAGCGCCAGGAGGAGAGGACGCCCTGGGCGAAGGCCCGGGCGCGCGGGGCGGCCTCGATGCCGCCGAGGAGTTCCAGGGCGGCGTTGTGGAAGAGCTCGGCGTCCGCGCCGGTGCGGGCGGGCTGCTGCAGGACCATCACGGCGACGTCGTCGTCGTGGTCGGCGTCCACTCCGAGGGCGCGCATCAGGCGGTCGCAGATGACGGCAGGGGTCCCCTGGGCGCCGGAGAGGGCGCGTTCCAGGGCGGCGACGCCTTCGTCGATGTCCTCGCCGCGGCGTTCGACCAGGCCGTCGGTGTAGAGGACGGCGGTGGAGCCGGGGCCCAGGGCGATGGTGCCCGAGGTGTGGAGCCAGCCGCCGGTGCCCAGCGGCGGGCCGGTGGGGTCGGCGGCTCTGCGTACGGTGCCGTCCTCGTCGCGGACCAGGATCGGGAGGTGGCCGGCGGAGGCGTACGCCAGCAGGCCCTCGTTGGGGTCGTGGACGGCGTAGACGCAGGTGGCGATCTGGCTGGCGTCGATCTCGGCGGCGAGCCCGTCGAGGAGCTGGAGCACCTCGTGCGGGGGCAGGTCGAGGCGGGCGTACGCGCGGACGGCCGTGCGGAGCTGGCCCATGACGGCGGCGGCGCGGACCCCTCGGCCCATGACGTCGCCGATGACGAGGGCGGTGCGGCCGGCGCCGAGGGTGATGACGTCGTACCAGTCGCCGCCGACGGCCGCCTCGGTGCCGCCGGGCTGGTAGGTGGCGGCGACGCGCAGGTCGTCCGGCTGTTCGAGTTCCTGCGGGAGGAGGGAGCGCTGGAGGGTGACGGCGGCCTCGCGCTGGCGGCGTTCGCTGGCGCGCAGGCGTTCGACGGCCTCGGCGTGGTCGGTGACGTCGGCGAGGTGGATCAGGATCCCGGTGTGGTCGGGGTCCGGGTCGGGGTCGCGCCCGGCGGCGGACTTGGGGAACTCCACCGGGGTGCAGGTGACGGTGTACGAGCTGGTGCCGCCGGGTGCCGTGCGGTTCTTGGCGGTACGGGGCTTGCCGCTGCGCTGGACCTGGTCGAGGAGGGGGAGGAGGCCGAGCTCGCCGAGCTCGGGGAGGGCTTCGTGGGCGGGAGCGCCGGGGGCGCGGGTACCGAAGCCGGCGGTGTAGGCGTCGTTGACGTAGGCGACGCGGTGCTCGGGGCCGTGGACGAGGGCGACCAGGGCCGGGAGCCGGCCGAGGACCTCGCGTACGGAGAGCTCGTCGGGGGTGGGCGCCGCGATGGGGACGCCCGTACGGGGAACGGGGGCGACGGCCGGGGTGGTACCGGATCCGCTGCCGGTGCCGGTGACCGTGGGGTCGGCGGGGCGGCCGTCCGCGGCGGGCGTGGACCGCTCGGTTCCGGGGTCGGCGCGGCCGCCGCGGGCTGCCGGGACGGAGCCTTCACCCCGCTTGGCCTGGGCGGCGGCGTGTTCGGTCCGGGCGGCGGCGCGGCGCTGCGTTCCGGGAAACCGGGCGCTCCAGCGCGTGAAGTTCACTGCGTTCAAGCCTCGTGGTGTCGCAAGTGGTCGCTGTGTCGCTCGTGGTCGGTCACTGACGGGACGTTGTCACTCTGTGCAGGCGTGAGCCCACCTATGGTCACACGTCCAGTGTGGCCGACCGCACTGACAACGTCAGCCCTGGCTGTCCTGCGGGGGGTTGGGGGCGGGGGTCGGCGGGGGTTCCTTGGGGCCGCCGCCTGCGGCGAGTTCGAATTCTGCCCTGGGGTGTTCGAGGGAGCCTAGGGAGACGATCTCCCGCTTGAAAAGACCGGAGAGGGTCCATTCCGCGAGGACGCGCATCTTGCGGTTGAAGGTGGGGACGCGGCTGAGGTGGTAGGCGCGGTGCATGAACCAGGCGGGGTAGCCCTTGAGCTTGCGGCCGTAGATGTGTGCGACGCCCTTGTGGAGGCCGAGGGAGGCGACGGAGCCGACGTACTTGTGCGCGTACTCGGTGAGGACTTCGTCGCGCAGGGCGGCGATGAGGTTGTCGGCGAGGACCTTGGCCTGGCGGACCGCGTGCTGGGCGTTGGGGGCGCATTCGCGGCCGGGTTGCGCGGCGGTGATGTCGGGGACGGCCGCGGCGTCGCCGGCGGCCCAGGCGTGTTCGACGCCCTCGACGGTGAGGAAGGAGGTGCAGGCCAGGCGGCCGCGCTCGTTCTTCGGCAGGTCGGAGGCGGCCAGGACCGGGTGCGGTTTGACTCCTGCGGTCCACACGACGGTGCGGGTGGGGAAGCGGGCGCCGTCGCTGAGGACGGCGACGCGGTTCTCGCAGGATTCGAGCCGGGTCTCCAGGCGGAGGTCGATGTTGCGGCGGCGCAGTTCGCGGATCGTGTAGACGCCCATCTCGGGGCCGACCTCGGGGAGGATCCGGTCGCTGGCCTCGACCAGGACCCATTTCATGTCCTCGGCCTTGACGTTGTGGTAGTACCGCGCGGCGTAGCGGGCCATGTCCTCCAGCTCGCCGAGGGCTTCGACGCCCGCGTAGCCGCCGCCGACGAAGACGAAGGTGAGGGCGGCGTCGCGCAGGGCGGGGTCGCGGGTGGACGAGGCGATGTCCATCTGTTCGATGACGTGGTTGCGCAGGCCGATGGCCTCTTCGACCGTCTTGAACCCGATGCCGTAGTCGGCGAGTCCCGGGACGGGGAGGGTGCGGGAGATCGAGCCCGGGGCGAGGACGAGTTCGTCGTACTCGATCTCGACGGCGCCGGTTCCCTCCTCCTCGGTGGCGAGGGTGGTGACGGTCGCGGTGCGTTTGGCGTGGTCGATGCGCTGGGCCTCGCCGATGACGATGCGGCACTTGTCGAGGACGCGGCGGAGCGGGACCACGACGTGGCGGGGGGAGATCGAGCCCGCGGCTGCTTCGGGGAGGAAGGGCTGGTAGGTCATGTAGGGCTCGGGGGTGACCACCGTGACCTCGGCTTCGTCGGCTCTCAGCTTTCTCTGGAGCCTGAGCGCCGTGTACATGCCGACGTAGCCGCCGCCGACGACCAGGATGCGGGTGCGGGGCGGGGTACCGGGGGCCGTGCCCCGGGAGTTAGCAGCCTTCACCATCCCATGACGCAACGTGGCCGGGAGTTTGTCCACAGCCCCGACAGATTGTGTGACCGGAGGTGGTGCTGGGACGGGGTGTGGGCGGACCTTGGACGGGGGTGGAGATGCGCAGGTCAGAGCATACGGAAGGGGCGATTCCGAGGGGCCGGAACGGAAAAGTGGGGGTGAATGCTCCGATCGGGCGGTGCTCCGTCCGGGGCTGCCTCTTCTGAATTGACTCTGGCTCAACTATGTTCGTATCTCGTCGAGGAGTAGGACCGGGCCCCATGACCGTGGCCCCCTCGACGTGAAGGCGGGGAGTGTCTCCGGGGGGAGACAAATGATTACCGGGGGAAACATATGAACATTTCCGATTTCCATGGTTCTGCGACCGCGCTCTCGGTCGAGAGCAACGGTCGCGGTATCGCGGGCGGCACCACGCACGGAGTGGGCCGGTCCACGCCGCTGCGCGTCGACGCCCAGCGCAATCTGGAGCACGTCCTGCGCGCGGCCCGCGAGGTCTTCGGCGAGCTGGGCTACGGGGCCCCGATGGAGGACGTGGCGCGCCGCGCGCGCGTCGGCGTCGGCACGGTGTACCGGCGCTTCCCGAGCAAGGACGTCCTGGTCCGGCGGATAGCCGAGGAAGAGACCGCCCGGCTGACCGAGCAGGCCAGGACCGCGCTGGGCCAGGAGGAGGAGCCGTGGCAGGCGCTGTCGCGCTTCCTGCGCACCTCCGTGGCCTCGGGCGCCGGGCGGCTGCTGCCGCCGCAGGTGCTCCGGGTGGGCTCGGCGAGCGAGGACGGCGTCGAGGAGCCCGAGGCGGCGCGGGTTCCGCACCAGCGCCAGGCCGTCGCGACCGGCGGGGCTCCCGATCTGCGCGTCGTGGGCGCCCGGCCCGCGATCGAGGACGAGCCCTCGGACGACTCGGGTGCGGGTGCGCTGCTGGAGGTCGTCGGCCGGCTGGTGGACCGGGCCCGGGAGGCCGGTGAGCTGCGGACCGACGTCACGGTGGCCGATGTACTGCTCGTGATAGCGACGGCGGCGCCCGCGCTGCCCGACCCGGCGCAGCAGGCGGCGGCTTCGACGCGGCTGCTCGACATCCTGCTCGAAGGACTGCGGTCCCGCACGGTGTGATTTCCGGGTGACAGTACGGGATTTCGCCGGACTGTCCCCGCATGAGTGGATGGTGTGCAAACGGGTTCGACGCGTGGCCGCCGTGTGACACGCTTGATCGGTGTACCGGTTGAGGGTGTCGTGCGGGGGCTTCCGCGATGAGCGTTGACGGGCGGGAAGAGCCACTCGGTGGCGCCGGTGGCGAGGTCGAGGCGGGCAGCCTGCCCGCCCGGCACGTTCCCGCCCAGCGCGAACCGTCGGGCCGGCGCGCCGCTTCGGCGGGCACCGGGGGTGAGCTGCCGCCGTCCGACGGGGACTTGATCGCCCGGATGCGGGGCGGCGACGACGGCGCGTACGAGGAGCTGTTCCGCCGGCACGCCGATGCCGTACGTCGCTACGCGCGGACCTGCTGCCGGGACGGGCACACCGCCGACGACCTGACCGCCGAGGTGTTCGCGCGGACCCTCCAGGCGGTACGGGGCGGGGCCGGGCCGGACCAGTCGGTGCGGGCCTATCTGCTGACCACCGTGCGCAGGGTCGCCGCGGCCTGGGCGAAGACCGCCAGGCGGGAGCATCTCGTCGAGGACTTCGCCGTCTTCGCCGAGCAGGCGGCCACGGGTACGGAGGGCGGGACCGGGCCTGCCGGGCTGTCCGGGCTGTCCGGGGACGACACCCTCGAACTGGGGGCGGACGTCCGGGCGATGCACGAGGCCGAGCAGTCCCTGGCCATGCAGGCCTTCCGGAGCCTGCCCGAGCGGTGGCAGGCCGTGCTGTGGCACACCACCGTGGAGGAGGCCTCGCCGAGCGCGATCGCGCCGCTGTTCGGGCTGAGCGCCAACGCGACGGCCGTGCTGGCCAGTCGGGCCCGTGAGGGGCTCAAGCAGGCGTATCTGCAGGCCCATGTGAGTTCGGCGCTGAGTGCGGGCGGCGATTGCGCGCGGTACTCGGACCGGCTGGGCGCCTATGCGCGCGGCGGGCTGCGGATGCGGGCGGAGCGTGGGCTGCGCAAGCACCTGGAGGAGTGCGCGAAGTGCCGGCTGGCGGCCGGGGAGCTCAAGGACGTCAACGCGGGGATTCCCGCGCTGCTTCCGGTCGCCGTCATCGGGTGGTTCGCCGCCGGGTACGCCGCCAAGGCGGCCGGGGTGGTGGCCGGCGGGGCCGTCGCCGCGGGTGGAGCCGGGGTCGCCGCGGCTGCCGTCGGCGGGTCGACCGCGGGGGCCGGGGCCGCCGGGGCGGGAGCTGCCGGTGGGGCCGCCGGGGCTGCCGGGGCCGCGGGTGTCGGTGGTGCGGGGGCTGCGGGTGGGGCCGCCGGGGCCGGGGCTGCCGGTGGGGCCGGTACGGGGGCCGCCGGTGGGGCCGGTACGGGGGCCGGGCTCGGGAGTGCCGTGGTGTCCGAGGGGCTGGGGATGCCGGCCAAGGCCGCCCTCGCCGCCGGGATCGCGGTCGCCGCGGCCGCCGGGGTGGTGTTCGCGCTGGTCGGCGACGACACCGAGCCGCAGGCCCAGGCGAAGCCCGCGCCCACTGTGGCGGCTCCGATGGTGCCGGACGCGCCCGCCTCGCCCGAACCGGAGCCGAGCCCGCCCGGGGTGGAGCCGCCGCCCACGCGGGGCTCCGTACCTCCGCGCAGTCCGGCGCCTTCCACGCCCGCCGCGCTCGCTCCCGCGCGCCCGTCGCCGTCGCCGTCGCCGTCTCCTTCGCCCAGCCCGCAGAAGCCCTCGCCGACCCCGGCTCCGAGCCGGACCTCCGCGAAGCCGGCCCCGACCCCTGCGCCGAAGCCGGCGCAGGGGTTCCAGCTGGCCCGGCTCGGGCACTCGGCGTACGGGGACCACAGCGGCCCGGAGCTCCAGACCTGGCGCAGCAGCTGGGTGTGGCAGCGCTGGGGCCTGGAGGTGGGCGACCGGCGGTTCGGGCAGGGGATCACCGTGAGCTCCCGTTCCTCCGTGGAGATCACCCTCAACCGGCAGTGCACGGCCTTCACGGCGCGAGCCGGGGTGGACAGCCTCTCGCTGTTCACCGACGGCTCGGTGCGGTTCTCCGTGTACGCCGACGGGGAGCGGCTGTGGCGGTCCGCCGCGCTCGGGTACGGGGACACCCCGGCGGCCGTGGACGTCCCGCTCACCGGGCGCGAGACGCTGCGGCTGGTGGTGGAAAAGGCCGGCCCGGGCCACCTGCCCGCGCTGGCGAGCTGGGCCGACTCGGTCATCAGCTGCCGGTGACCAGCTGCCGGTGATCAGCTGCCGGTGACCAGCTGCCGGTGATCAGCTGCCGGCGAGCGTGGCGATCAGGGCGGCCGGGGCGAGCGCGGCGCCTGCGGCCTCCTCCCGCGCGTAGCGGTCGGGGCCGAGCACGGCGCGGGTGCGGGCCGGGATGCCGTCCACCGCGGCGCTCTCGGGGACCGAGCGGGGATGGCCCGCGCGCCAGGCGGTGGCCGCCGCGAGGGCCCGTACGGCTTCGGCGGGCCGGTCGGCGTCGGCCAGCATCCCGGCGGCCGTCTCGGCCATACCGGCCAGGAAGCGCTCGGCGCACCGGGCGGCGACGGCGGCGGCGAGCGCGGGCCCGATCAGGGCGAGGCCGGCCGCTGGGCCCTGTTCGCGGGCGGTGAGGACGGCGTCGACGATGTCCAGCCCGGCGGTGAGCTGTGCGGGCACGGTGATCCGTTCGGACTCGGCGCGGGCCCGCTCGCACTCGCTCCGGGCCTTGGCGGCGTCGCCGCGCTGGAGGGCGAGCAGGGCCCCGAGGAGCCGGGCGAAGGAGCTGACGTCGTACACCCCGCCGTACCGGTCGGCCTCCTTGTCGGCCTCCGCCAGGAGCCGTTCGGCGTCGTCGAATTCCCCCGCGCAGTAGGCGGCCTCGGCGATCCGGGCGATGGCGAAGGGCGCCTCGACGTGGGCACCGACCTCGCGGGCGAGGCGCAGGCACTCCTCGTACTCGGTTCGGGCGTCGGCGTACCGGCCGCGCGAGAGGGAGACCTCGCCGGCGGCGCTCGCCACCTGGGCGCGGGTCCAGCGGTCGCCGACGCGGTGGGCGATCTCGTGGAGTTCGACGAGGTCGGCGTCGACGGTGGGCAGGCCGCCGGCGATGTCGATGGCGACGTGGGTGCGGAGCATGAGGATCAGGCCGAGTTCCCATTCGCCCGAGTGGCGGCGGCAGTTGGCGACGGACTCGTTGAGGTCGGCGTGGAATTCGAGGGCCTCCCCGGTGAGGAAGGCCGTCGCGGGCCACAGAAGTCCGGGGAAGGTGGTGGTCTCGGGGGAGCCGTGCCGGAAGGCCTCCTTGATGCGGACGGCGAGGGCGCGGTACTCGGGCGTCCGGAACTTCTCGGCGCTGTTGCTCTCCGCCAGCAGGAACATGTCGAGGACCTGGAGGCGCATGAAGCGCCAGTACGCGGGCGAACCCTCGGGCGGTTCCTCCGGGGTGAGGGCGAGGATCCGGGTGGTCCACTCGGATCCCTCGGTGCGGTAGTTGCGCAGCCACCAGAACCAGCCGAGGGCGAAGACGAGGCGCTGGGCGGTCTCGGTGTCGGCTTCTTCGACGGCTGTGGTGTGGAGGGCGGCGCGGAGGTTGTCGAGCTCGGTCTCGACGCGCCGGATCCAGGGGATCTGGGGGGCGGAGCGGATCAGGGGTTCGGCTTCCTCGGCGAAGGCGAGGTAGTGGGCGGCGTGGCGGCGGGCGGCGGCGCGGACCTCGGCCGGGTGGGCGGCGGCGCGCTCGGCGGCGTACTCGTGGATGGTTTCGAGCATGCGGTAGCGCATGCCGTGGGCGGCGTCCGGTTCGGCCAGGACGAGGGACTTGTCGACGAGGGAGCCGAGGATGTCGGCGGCGTCGTAGGACGGGTCGGCGCAGACGGCCTCGGCGGCGGCGAGGTCGCAGCCGCCCGCGAAGACGGACAGGCGGCGCAGGACGGCGCGTTCGGGCTCGTCGAGCAGGTCCCAGGACCAGTCGACGACCGCGCGCAGGGTCTGCTGGCGGGGCAGGAGGGTGCGGCTGCCGCTGGTCAGGAGGCGGAAGCGGTCGTCGAGGCGGTCGGCGATCTGGCGCGGGGTGAGCAGACGCAGCCGGGCGGCGGCCAGCTCGATGGCGAGCGGCAGGCCGTCGAGACGGGCGCAGATCTCGGCGACGGCGGCCGGGTCCTGGCCGGGGGTGAAGCCGGGGCGGGCCGAGGCGCCGCGGTCGGCGAAGAGGCGGTGGGCCGGGTCGGGCGGGAGGGGCTCGACGGGGCGGACGTTCTCTCCCGGTACGCCGAGGGGTTCGCGGCTGGTGGCCAGGATCCGGACGCCGGGGCAGTGCGCGAGGAGCCGGTCCGCGAGTTCGGCGGCGGCGCCGATGACGTGCTCGCAGTTGTCGAGGACGAGGAGCAGGCCGCGGTGCGCGCAGTGTTCCAGGAGTTGGGTGGCGGGGTCGTCGGCGCCGGTCTTCTCGCGGGCGACCAGGGAGTTCTCGCGCAGGCCGAGGGCGCTGAGGACGGCGCCGGGGACGGCCGCGGGGTGGTCGAGGCGGGCGAGTTCGACGATCCAGGCGGGTTCGGGGTCGGCGGCGGCCGCGTGCTCGGCGAGCCGGGTCTTTCCGGAGCCGCCCGGTCCGGTGAGGGTGATGAGGCGGTGGCGGGCCAGGTCGGTGCGGAGGGCGGCCAGTTCGGGCTCGCGGCCGACGAAGGAGGTGAGGCGGGGGCGGAGGTTGCCGCGGGGCGCGGCCGCCTCCGGCGCGGGGGGTGCGGCCGGTTCCGACGGCGGCTGCGGCTGGAGCTGGAGCTGCGACGGTGGCTGCGGCTGCGGCTGCGGCTGCGGCTGGAGGAGTTCGGTGTGCAGGGCGCGGAGTTCGGGGCCGGGGTCGGTGCCGAGGCCGTCGGCGAGGGCGCGGCGGGTGCGTTCGTACGCGGCGAGGGCGTCGGCGGGACGGCCCGCGGCGCGGAGCGCACGCAGCTGATGGACGCGCAGCGGTTCGTCGTACGGGTTCTCGTGGATCAGCGCCTCGATCTCCGGCAGGAGTTCGGCCGGAGCGGTGGCGCCGCCGCGCAGGTCGGCCTCGATGCGGTCGCGGAGGGCGGCGCCGCGGCGGGCCTCGGGAGCGGCCGCGTGGGCGGAGCGGGCGGGCTCGGGCAGGTCGGCGAGGGCGGGTCCGCGCCACAGGGCCAGGGCGGTGCGCAGGGTGTCGGCGGCGGCCGCGGGGTCGGCGGCGAGCTGGCGGCCGCCTTGGACGGCGAGCCGCGTGAACCGGTGCAGGTCGACGTCCTCGCGGGCGGCGGCGAGGCGGTAGCCGCCGGCGGGGTCGGCGTGGACGGAGTCCCGGCCGCCGAGGGTGCGGCGGAGCCGGGCGACGAGGGCCTGGAGGGCGGCGGGGGCGTCGTGGGGCGGGTCGTCGCCCCAGACCTCGTCGACGAGGTCGGGTACGGAGGCCCGGCCGCCGGCGCGGAGGGCGAGGGCGGCGAGGAGCGCGCGCAGGCGGGCGCCGCCGACGGGGAGGGGGGCGCCGGTCTCGTCGCGCGCCTCGGTGGCGCCAAGGATGAGATACCGCACCGGCCAATTCTGCCTGGCCCCGGCGGGGGCGGCAGCGGATTTCGGCGCGGTCGGGAGAACGAGGTGTCTCCGTCGGCCGCCGGCAGGGTGCGCGGGGCCCGGGCGACGGGGCGCAGGTGGCCGGGTCCAGCGGGGCGAGGGGTTCCGCGGAGTGGCGCGGGTGGTCCGCGAACGTCCGCGAACAGCGCTGCGGTGATCACGAGGCTCTGCCCGGTCGGCCGGATGCGGACCGGACGGCGGTCCTGCCCCTCCCGGACCGTTCGACCCTGCGCGGGCGCCGGGGCTGGGCGGCGCCTTCGGGCGGGCCGTCGTGACCGCCTCGGTGCTCAGCGCCTGATCCGCGACGGATCCACGGCAGGACCGCGCGGCGGCGGGCCCAAC
>NZ_JBICZH010000006.1:355836-371597 GCF_043201995.1 Streptomyces sp. NPDC048258 | reverse complement strand
ACGCCGGGATCACGAGCCGCTGCGCAACCGTCTCGGCTCCCCAGGGCCAAGCCGGGCGAGCGGCGCATCCGACGGCGGCGCCGGAACCGCACGGCGCCGAGCCCAACGCCGGGATCACGAGCCGCTGCGCAACCGTCTCGGCTCCCCAGGGCCAAGCCGGGCGAGCGGCGCATCCGACGGCGGCGCCGGAACCGCACGGCGGCGGGCCCAACGCCGGGATCACGAGCCGCTGCGCAACCGTCTCGGCTCCCCAGGGCCAAGCCGGGCGAGCGGCGCGTCCGACGGCGGGGCGGGGACCGCACGGCGGCGGGCCGTGGAGGTGCCCGTCCAGCAGGTGCCGCGGCGGGCCAGGAGGCGGTGCAGCCACAGTTCCATCGAGACGAGTTCCGCCAGCCCGTCCAGCGGGACCGGGCGGCCGTCCGCCGCGTCGAGCAGGGCCTGTTGGACGACCCGGGCGTCGATCAGCCCGGCGTCCGCCAGCAGCGGCGAGGCGAAGAGGGACAGCAGCTCGGTCAGGGCCGCCCGCAGCCCCAGCCGGGTGGCCGTCTCGTTCGGGGCGTGGGCCGTGACGCCCCAGCCCGGCGGGAGTTCCCGTACGCCGGCCGAGGACAGGACGCTGCGCAGGATCGCGGCCCGGGCCCCTGGCTGGACGCGCAGGGATTCGGGGAGGGCGCGGGCAGCCCGCACGACCTGGTTGTCCAGGAACGGGGCGTGCAGGCGCTGGCTGCGGACCTCCACGGCCTGTTCGAAGACCCGGTGGTCCGCGGCGTGGCGGGCGAGCAGCGCGCGGGCGCGGGCCTCCCCCGGCCGCAGTGACAGCGGCGGGCGGCCGGCGGCGGCCGTGAGGCGGATCGATACTTCCGCCAGTGCCTCGCCCGTCAGCCAGCCCGCCGCCGGTCCCGGCCGGGACCAGGTCAGGGCGGCGAGGGAGGCGCCCACCGGACCGGAGACGCGCTCGGTGACCCCGCCCTCGCGGAGCCTGGCCGCGGCGGCTTCCATGCCCGCGCGGTACGACGTACGGGCAAGTCTGCGGGCTGCGGAGTACACGGTCAGCGGCACCAGCAGGGACTCCCCGGACGCTCCGGAGGCGGAGGCCGAACGGGCCAGGGCCGCCACCGGGCGCAGCAGGTGGCGGCGGCGGCGGTCCATCAGCAGGTCGGCCATGCGGGCCGGGTGCGCGTCGAGGACCTGGCGGGCGCCGTGGCCGGTGAAGTGGTCGGCCGAACCGGCGGCCAGCCGGCGCCGCTCGCGGGCGGCGAAGACCAGGGAGGGGCCGGGTTCGTCGGTGAGCGGGCCGTCGAGTTCGGCGTACGGGAGGGCTTCCTCGGCGGCGGCCACCACCACGTGGTGCAGCCGCGGGTCGGCGGCGATGGCCCGGGCCCGCTCCAGTTCGGGCTCGCGGCCCTGCGGGGTGGCCAGGTCGTTGAAGGTGACCGCCAGCAGCCGGGCCCCGGCCGGGCTGGCCAGACTGCCCGGGGCTCCCGGCAGGCCGGCCGCCAGGAGGGCCAGGGTCGCGGAGGCGCTGCCGCCGGAGAGGTCGGCGCCCACGCCCGGCGCCGGGGCGCCGCGGGCCGCGCGCCGGTCGGCGGGGCCCATGCCGGGCACGGGGCCGGGATCGTACGGCGGCAACGTGTCGGGGGCATGGCGGGGCGCCGTGAGCCGGGCGCGCACGGCATCCACCAAAGCTTCCCGTACGCCCTCCACCGCGCGGTCGGCATCGGCCTCGGGCGCGGCCACCGCGAGCGAGGCGACCGCCTCGTAACCGGTGATCTCCCGGGAGCCCTCGCGCAGGATGAGCGCGTGCCCGGGCGGGATGCGGCGGACACCGGCGTACGGTGTGCCGTCGCCCAGTGCCTCCGGGCTGTCGGGGCAGGCCAGCAGGGCGGCGAGATGGCCGATGTCGAGCTGCGCCTCGATGAGGTCGGCGAGCGGGAGGGCGGCGGTGGCGTACGCCGTGCCGCTCGCCCACGGGGTGTAGAAGACGGGGCGCGCGCCCGCGAGGTCGCCGACGACGGTGATCCGGCGTCCGGCCTGGACGACGGCGGTGTAGCTGCCGGGCCACTGGGTGAGGTGGCGCAGGGCCCCGCCTCGGGCGGCGTAGAGCGCGCGGCGCAGTTCGGCGTCGGTCGCGCCGCAGCAGCCGAGTACGGCGAGCCGGGTGAAGGGGTCGGCCGGGTCGGCGGTGAGGGTGCGGATCTCGTCGGGGCGCCAGTCGCCGACGGCCCAGAGGGGGTCGGGGTCTCCCCAGAGCAGCTGGGCGCCGACGGGGTGGACGGTGCGCTCGGCGTCCACGCCGGGGTCGCCCGGATGGGCGGCGTCGGCGATGCCGCCGTGCAGGGGCGCGCCGCTCTCGCCGTAGCCGCCCTGGCCGTAGCCGCCCTGGCCGGAGGGGCCTTGGCCGGAGACGCGGCCGGCCGTGCCGAAGCTCGCGGCGATACTGCTCCAACCCACCAACCAGCGCACCGCCGCCTCCCCAGCCTGTGGGCACATGACCGGGGCACGGGCAGCACGGTCGGCGCTGAGGGCGCGGCCGGCGGGACCCCGGATGGCTCGGGTCCATGCTGCCACGGGACAGGCGTGCGAGAGGGTTAAAGGGGGCGCGCATGCAAACGAACACGCCCCCGCCACGCGGTATTTGGCGTTCCGTTCCACCCGCCCCATAGGTCGCTTTCGGCCATTCTTCGGCCGTACTGAGAGCCGCTGGGGGCCGTCGGCCCCCGGTGCGCGGGCGCGGTCCGGGAGGCGGAATCCACCCCCCGGACCGTTCCGCCACCCGCGGGGATTGAGGTAGCGGCATCCCCCGGCCCGCCCGATCCACGCAGCGGGCCGACCCACGCACCGCACATCGAATCGCCGGGCCCCCCGACCGGCCAGAGCGCACGGGCGGGCGCACGGCCACACGGGCGGAGCACGCGATGACACGCGCGCCCCGGGTACGGGTCCGGACCGGACTGTGCAAACGGACAACAATCCCGCCATACGGAAGTCTGGGCCTTAACGCTTGGGAGGCGGGGAACTACGCTGGGTTTACGAAATGCCGGGCGCCTATGCCCCGGCGGCGTATGCGTTCCGCGTGTGACGAGGGGTGGCGCATGTCCAGGGAGCTCCGCGAGCCCAATGAGAAGCTCGGCGCCGTCCTCGCCCTCGCGGGCATCAGCAACGCCGGGCTGGCCCGGCGGGTCAACGACCTCGGCGCGCAGCGCGGCCTGACGCTTCGGTACGACAAGACGTCGGTGGCCCGGTGGGTGTCGAAGGGGATGGTGCCGCAGGGCGCCGCCCCGCATCTGATCGCGGCCGCCATCGGCGCGAAACTGGGGCGGCCGGTGCCCCTGCACGAGATCGGGCTGGCGGACGCGGACCCCGCGCCCGAGGTCGGCCTGGCCTTCCCGCGCGACGTGGGCGCGGCGGTGCGGTCGGCCACCGACCTCTACCGGCTCGACCTGGCCGGCCGGCGCGGTGGTGGCGGGATCTGGCAGTCGCTCGCCGGTTCGTTCTCGGTGGCGGCGTACGCGACGCCCGCCTCGCGCTGGCTGATATCTCCCGTCGACGGTTCGGTGGCACGCGAGCCGACGGTCCCCGGCACATCGGTTCAGACCCCCTCGGCTCAGGCGCCCCCGGTTCAGGCGCCCCCGGTTCAGGACGTCCCACCGCATGACGCACCGGCGGTGGGACCGGCGACCGGCCTGGCGCCACGCTCGGCGACCGGCCCGACGACAGGACCCGTGACAGGCGCGGCCGGCAGCCTGCCCGCTCCACCGTCCACCGTTGTGCCCGCCCAGCCCGGCCCCGAAACGCCGCGCGACCACGGCCAGCGCGTCGGCCACAGCGACGTGACGAAACTGCGCGAGGCCGCCGAGGACGCCCGTCGCTGGGACTCCAAGTACGGCGGCGGCGACTGGCGTTCGTCGATGGTGCCCGAGTGCCTGCGGGTGGACGCGGCGCCCCTGCTGCTCGGCTCCTACACCGACGAGGTGGGCCGCGCGCTGTTCGGCGCGACCGCCGAACTGACGCGGCTCGCCGGGTGGATGGCCTTCGACACCGGCCAGCAGGAGGCGGCCCAGCGCTACTACATCCAGGCGCTGCGCCTCTCCCGCGCGGCCGCGGACGTGCCCCTCGGCGGTTACGTGCTGGCCTCGATGTCCCTGCAGGCGACCTACCGGGACTTCCCGGACGAGGGCGTGGACCTCGCGCAGGCGGCCGTCGAACGCAACCGGGGCCTGGCCACCGCCCGCACCATGAGCTTCTTCCGCCTCGTCGAGGCCCGGGCGCACGCGAAGGCGGGCGACTCGGCGGCCGCAGGAGCCGCGCTCCGGGCGGCCGAGGGGTGGCTCGAACGCGCCCGGGACGGCGATCCTGACCCGACCTGGCTCGGTTTCTACTCGTACGATCGTTTCGCGGCGGATGCGGCGGAATGCTACCGGGACCTCAAACTCCCGCGGCAGGTCCGGCGCTTCACCGAGCAGGCCCTCTCCCGGCCCACCGAGGAGTACGTACGGTCGCACGGGCTGCGCCTGGTCGTGAGCGCGGTCGCCGAGCTGGAGTCGGGCAATCTCGACGCGGCCTGCGCGGCGGGCACCCGGGCGGTGGAGGTGGCGGGCAGGATCTCCTCGGCGCGCACGACCGAGTACGTACGGGACCTGCTGCACCGCCTGGAACCGTACGGGGACGAGCCGCGCGTCGCGGAGCTGCGCGAGCGGGCCCGGCCGCTGCTGGTGGCGCCGGCGTAGGGCCTGCCCGGCCGCGTTGTCGGTGGCGGGGTGCAGTATGCAGGGGTGGGAGGTGTCAGCGTGGGCGGCGGCGTGGACTGCGATGTGCTGGTGATCGGCGGCGGAATCGTCGGCTTGTCGACGGCGCACGCCCTGTCGCGCCTGGCCCCGGGGACCCGGGTGGTGGTCCTGGAGAAGGAGACCGGCCCGGCGCGGCACCAGACGGGCCGCAACAGCGGGGTGATCCACAGCGGGATCTACTACCGCCCCGGATCGCTCAAGGCGCGCTTCGCGGTGCGCGGCGCCGCCGAGATGGTCAAGTTCTGCGCGGAGCACGGGATCGCGCACGAGGTGACGGGCAAGCTGATCGTCGCCACCGAGCGCGAGGAGCTGCCGCGGCTGCACGCCCTGGTCCAGCGGGGCCGCGAGAACGGCATTCCGGTGCGCGAGCTGGGTCCGGCCCAGATCGCGGAGTACGAACCGGAGGTGCGGGGCCTGGCCGCGATCCACGTGGCCAGCACCGGCATCGCGGACTACGGCACGGTGACCGCCCAGCTGGCGGAGTCCTCGGGCGCGGAGATCGTCTACGGCGGCGCGGTGGACCTGATCTCGCGGCGCCCCTCCGCCGTGGCGGTGCGCACGACCTCCGGCCTGGTGGTCCGGGCCCGGGTCCTGGTGAACTGCGCGGGCCTCCAGTGCGACCGGATCGCCCGCCTGGCCGGGGACGACCCCGGGATGCGGATCATCCCCTTCCGCGGCGAGTACTACGACCTGGCCCGCCCCGAGCTGGTGCGCGGGCTGGTCTACCCGGTCCCCGACCCCGCCTTCCCCTTCCTGGGGGTCCACCTGACCCGGGGCATCGGCGGCGGCGTCCACGTCGGCCCCAACGCCGTGCCCGCGCTGGCCCGCGAGGGCTATGCCTGGTCCACGGTCCGGCCGCGCGACATCGGCTCCGAGCTGTCCTGGCCGGGATCCTGGCGGATGGCCGCGCGGCACTGGCGGTACGGGGCGGGGGAGATCCACCGCTCGCTGTCGAAGCAGGCCTTCACCCGGGCGGTGCGCCGCCTGGTGCCGGCCGTCACCGCCGCCGACCTCCGGCCCGCCCCGGCAGGGGTCCGGGCGCAGGCCGTGCTGCGGGACGGGACCCTGGTGGACGACTTCCTGATCCGGGACGCCCCGCGGACGGTGCACGTCCTCAACGCTCCGTCGCCGGCCGCGACCGCGTCGCTCCCGATCGGCCGCGAGATCGCGACCCGCGCGCTCCACACCCTCCGCACGTCCTGACCCCTCCGGGGTCGGGCCCCGCCGCTGCGCGGAGCCTCTCCCGGGCTCCGCCCGGACCCGCGCCTCAATCGCCGGCGGGGCTGGGTTCGGCTTCGCCCCCCGGCACCGGCCCGGCGCAGCCGAGCTCCACCTCGGCCAGCCCCCGGCAGGGGTTCGTCCCCGTCGTAGAATCAGCTCATTGTGTCTGAGTCCCTGAATCCCCAGTCGCCCAGCCTCCCGGACGCCGCGCCGGAGGCGAGCTCGTACGTGCCCCCCAAGTGGCGGACCGAGCCCCGGTTCCCCGACGGGCCCGCGCCGGACCCGGCCGGCTCGCACCACGAGCGGCGCATCCGGAGCTTCCAGCCCCGGCGCAGCCGGGTCACCACCGGCCAGGGCGAAGCCCTGAAGCGTCTGTGGGGCACCTGGGGCCTGGACATCGACGGCCACGAGGTCATCGACCTCAAGACCCTCTTCGACGGTCTCCCCGTCATCCTGGAGATCGGCTTCGGCATGGGCGAGGCCACCGCCCAGATGGCCGCCGCCGACCCCACCACCGGCATCCTCGCCGCCGACGTGCACACCCCCGGCCAGGGCAACCTCCTCGCCCTCGCCGAGCGGGGCGGCCTCACCAACATCCGCGTGGCCAACGGCGACGCGATCATCCTGCTCCGCGAGATGCTGCCGCCCGACTCCCTGGCCGGGATCCGCGTGTACTTCCCGGACCCGTGGCCCAAGGCCCGTCACCACAAGCGCCGGCTGATCCAGCCCGAGTTCCTCACCCTGGCCGCCACCCGCCTGGCCCCCGGGGCCGTGCTGCACTGCGCGACCGACTGGGAACCGTACGCCGAGCAGATGCTCGAAGTGCTGACCGCCCACCCGGACTTCGAGAACACGCAGGCCGACGGCGGCTACTCCCCGCGCCCCGGCTTCCGCCCGCTCACCCGCTTCGAGGGCCAGGGCCTCGACAAGGGCCACGTCGTACACGACTTGCTCTTCCGTCGCACCGAGAACTGAGAACGTCACTCCACGTGTCAGACCGGCTCGGTAGGGTCATCATGTGTTCCGAGCGCTCCGTCCTCAGCTCGCCCGGCTCGCACGCCCGTCGGGCACGGTCCGCGTGTGCGTGCTCGTCGTCCTGCTCGCCGGCACCGGGATCGCGATCCTCGAACTCGTACGGGAACAGACGGGCACCGCGGGCTTCTTCGTAGGCCTCGGTCTGGCCCTGCTCCCGGTGGCGCCCCTCATGGCGGCCTTCCGGTGGCTCGGCCGGGCCGCGCCCGCGCCCTGGGTCCAGCTGCTGTTCTGCTTCGGCTGGGGCGCCTGCACGGCCGCGCTGATCGCCATACTGGCCAACAGCTTCGCCACCCAGTGGATAGCCGCGGCGACGGCCGACGCCGCCGACGCCGATGCCCTCGGCTCGGTGGCGATCGCCCCGGTGGTGGAGGAGAGCGCCAAGGCCGCGGCCCTGCTCCTCGTCTTCGTCTTCCGCAGACGGCATTTCACCGGCCCCGCCGACGGTTTCGTGGTGGCCGGCTTCACCGCCACCGGCTTCGCCTTCACCGAGAACATCCTCTACCTCGGCAACGCCTTCGGTGAGGACGTGGCCGACGGCACCGGCCTCCTGGACTCGGTGACGGCGGCGACCTTCTTCGTACGAATAGTGCTGTCGCCGTTCGCGCATCCGCTGTTCACCGTGCTCACCGGGCTCGGCTTCGGCGCGGCCGCGGTCAGTGCCCGCCGGGTGCGCAGGATCGGTTTGCCACTGCTCGGCCTGGCGCTCGCCATGACGATGCACGCGCTGTGGAACAGCGCCTCCCAGTTGGGGGAGTACGGGTTCTACGCGGTCTACGGCTGCGTGATGGTCCCGGCGTTCGGGCTGCTGCTGTGGCTGGCGGTCCGGATAAGGCGACGCCGGCTGCGGGCCGTCGCCGGGGAGCTCGCGGTGTACGCGGCCGCCGGCTGGCTCGGTCCGGCCGAGGTCCCGGCCCTGGCTTCGATGCCGGCCCGGTCACTGGCCCGCAGCCTGGCCCGGCGCAGTGGGGGCCGGGCCGCCGGGCGGGCGGTCGCCCTGTACGAGGCGGACGCCGCGGCCCTGGCGCTGCTACGGAACCGGGCGCGCCGGGGCGGCCCGGTACGCGAGCCGGATTTCGCCGGCCGGGAGCGGGAGTTGCTGCACAGCCTCTGGCAGCGCCGGGCGACGGCGGGCCCCGCGCTGGCCCGCGCGGCGGTCATGGAGGAACTGCTTCCCCCGTGGTTCGACCCCCTGGCCCGCGGGCCGGGCCCCGGCGTCGCACCTGCCGGCACGCCGGCCGGCCTACCGGCGGCTAGACGTCCAGACCCTTGGAGGTCAGCCACGCCAGCGGGTCGATCGTCGAGCCGCCCTTGCGTACTTCCAGGTGGAGATGGGGTCCGGTGACGTTGCCGGTGGCGCCGACGCGGCCGATGGTCTCGCCGGGCGCGACCGAGCCGGAGGTCACCGACATCGAGGAGAGGTGGCAGTACCAGACCTCCGTACCGTCCTCCAGCTGCAGCACGATCCGGTAGCCGTACGCGCCGGACCAGCCGGCCGAGGTGATCTTCCCGGCGGCCACGGCCTTGGCCGGGGTGCCGGTGGGAGCGGCGAAGTCGAGGCCGGTGTGGTAGCCGGAGGACCACATGGAGCCGGAGACCCCGTAGTGCGAGGTGAGGGTGTAGGCGGAGGTGGGCAGGGAGTAGCTCCCCGCCAGTTCGGCGACGCGCTCCTGCTCGGCCTTGGCCTCCGCGGCCTTGCGGGCCTCCTCGGCCTCCTGCGCCGCCTTCGCCTCGGCCTGCGCCGCGGCTTCCTCGGCCGCCTTGCGCGCGGCCTCCACCTTGGCCTTGGCCTCCTGGGCGGCGGCCTCCCGGGCGATCCGCTCGGCCTCCGCCTGGGCCTGCGCCGCCGCGGCGGCGTGCTGGGAATCGGCCTGCTGGAGGATGCGGTTGCGCAGCAACTCGCCCGCGTCGGCGCGCCGGTCGGACTGCTGCGGGATGATCCCGGTCCTCGCGGCCGCCCCGGCCGCCTCCCCGGAACCGCCGTCCGCGTGCCGGACGCCGTCCCCGGTGATCCCGTCGCCGGAGCCGCCGGGCATCAGGTCGGGCAGATCGGGCATGTCGGGCAACGACGGCAGGGATATGGCGACTTGGGGACGGTCCTGCGCGGTGGCGATGCCGCCCGCGCCGACCGCCGCGATGACGCCGACGCCCAGCACGGTGGAGCTGCGCGCGAGTCCCCCGCGCTGCTTGGCCACCCGGTGCTTGCCGCGTACCGGACGGACCGAATCCTCGGTGGGATTCCACTCGCCCCAGGCACCCGCGGTGGGCGGCTCCTGGATCTCTGTGCCTTCAGGGGCAGGCAAGTTGGAGGCCACCGGGGCACACTCCTCATTGACACGCACGCGCACGGCGCCGTCTCTTGCGACGGCTGGGACGACCGCGCTGCGTTATCGAAAGGTAATAGACGCGGGGGAGTGATTCCAAGCTGTTGCGATTGATCGTTCGTACCAATCGGCCACTCCCCGACGGGTCTTGGCCACGCCTTTTCATCCGATAACTGGATCAACTCGGGCAAAAATCAAGCGACTCCCCCACCTCACCGGCCACACACCGGAAATGACGGACCCTCAACTACCTTGCGGAGAGCGCCCTTTCCGTTACACACCGTTACACGCCGTGATCACGGCGTACCACCGGGACGGTCCGCCGCCGATCCGGCTGCCCCCGCCCCGGCCGGCCCACCGCGAGCAGCGCCATGTCGTCCGTCGCCACGCCCCCGGTATGCCGGCGCACGTCGTCGCTGAGCGCGCCCAGCAGCGCCTCCGGCCCGGGGAAGACCCGCCCGCGCAGCCGGTCCGCGGGATCGTAGAAGGCCCCCGCCCGGTCCCGGGCCTCGGTGAGCCCGTCGGTGTACAGCAGCAGGGTGGTGCCGGCCGGGAAGGCCCACTCCTCGGCCCGGTCCGGCAGGCCGCCCAGCTCGCCGAGGCCGAGCGGCAGGGCGGGCTCACCCGGGGCGAGCACCGTCAGCTCTCCGTCCGCGTACAGCAGCAGCGGCTCGGGATGGCCGCGGTTGAGCAGCCGCAGCGCCCCCGCGCCCGGCGGGATCTCTCCGAGCACGCACGTCGTGAACCCCTCCACCACGTCCAGGCTGTCGCGCCGGGTGCCTTCCCGGGCCAAGGCCCGTTCCAGCCGCTGCGCCAGGGCCTCCAACGTCGGCTCGGTCTCCGCCGCCTCCCGGAAGGCCCCGAGGACGACCGCCACGGCCTCCACCGCCCCCAGCCCCTTGCCCCGTACGTCGCCCACCGCCAGCCGCACTCCGTACGGGGTCTCCTGGACCGCGTACAGGTCCCCGCCGATGAAGGCGTCGGCCTGCGCGGCCTCGTACCGGGCGGAGACGTGCAGGCCGCCGATCCGCTCGGCGGGCGTGGGCAGCACCGCCCGCTGCGCGGCCTCGGCGATCCCGCGCGCGGAGGCGAGCTGCCTGCCGCTGCGCCGCACCACCCGGTTGATCAGGAGCGCCAGCCCGGAGACGGTCAGGACGGTGGCGAGCTCGGTCAGCGCCTCGACCTTCCAGCTGGTGCCGTTGTAGATGTGCAGCAGGACGACCGCGAGCGAGGCCAGCGCACCGGTCGCGGCCGTGGCGCGGAGGGTGAACAGCGGGGCGGCGATCAGCGGGGCCGCGGAGAAGAAGGGGGATCCGGTGAAGCTGGGCGGGGTCAGCACGTCGAAGACCAGGCCGACGGCGATCAGTACGCCCGGCAGCGCCCGGACCACCTGCCGGGCCACACCGCTCCCGGCACCGTTGACGCCGTTGCCGTTGCCGACGCCCACCACGATGCCTTCCTGCCGCCCGGTCGCTCGCACGGGTGCGGGCCCGCCACCGCCTCGCCCCTCAAGGCTGGCGGCACGGATGCCCGTGGGCGACCCGGCGGCGGCCGACCGGGTGACGGAGCGTGAGGTGACGGGCCGGGACATCGGAACACGACGAAGGCCCGGCTCCCCCAAGGGAACCGGGCCTTCGTACTGAGTAGCGGGGGCAGGATTTGAACCTACGACCTCTGGGTTATGAGCCCAGCGAGCTACCGAGCTGCTCCACCCCGCGTCGGTAAACACAACTCTACGCCATCCGGGGGGAGGCCTCCGCCAATTAACCGCCGACCCACCCCCAGGGCCCACATCGGCGCAGGTCACAGCCCTGAAACCGGGATTCTGCGGGGGCCGGGAACGCGAGGGGGCGGCCCGGGACCGGATGCGCGGAACGAAGATCATCTCTGTTGCACGCCGGTGACACTCCAGGCATGGTTCCGGGATCGGATCCGGGCGATGATCCACCTGTCGCCAAGGCCAGGGGGGAACACGCACCGGCCGGGCGACACCGACCACACCAACGGCTCGGCGCTCTGCCGATGCCCCTGTGATTCCTGGGGGGAGTCCACCATGTCCGTTCGCACCGCAGCCGCCATCGCAGTCGTCGCCGGCGTTGTCACCACTCTGCTGCCGCTCTCGGCCACCGCCGCGTCCGCCGCACCCACCGCCGACGACCACGCCGTGCTGCGTACGGAGATGGGCACTCCCGTCCCCAACGGCCCGCTGACCCGCGGCGGCGCCACCGAGACCTTCGACCTCACGGTGAAGAACCCGACCGGCAAGGTCGTCACGTACAAGCCGTGGATGCTCCTGGACCCGACCGGCGCGAGCCCGCTGCAGCACGACGACGTCGTCTTCAAGGTCGACGCGGTGGACGCCCCGGCGACCAAGTCCTCGATCGGCCAGCAGGACGGCGAGTGGCAGGGCCTGTTCTACCCGGCGTCCTCCGGCTCGGACGGCACGAGCGGCTTCGACATCCCGGCGAACGGCAAGATGACCTGGAAGGTCACCCTCGGTCTCGGTGCGAACTACCCGACCAACGACGGGGACTTCGACTTCCGGGCCACCAGCTACAACAACTCGGTCGACCCCTCCGCCACCGCCTCCCGCGTGTTCAAGGTCGACCCGCAGATCAAGACGGGCGCGCTGAAGACCTCGTTCAAGCAGGGCGCCTCCGAGACGGGCGGCCAGGAGCAGCGCGCGTACTACGACCTGAACTACCAGGCCACCGGCGACGGCTCGTTCGCCACCGGCCTGTCGAGCACCCTGAGCCTGAAGCACCCGGGCACGGAGGAGGCCGACTTCCGGCTGCAGGCCATGATCGACGGCCGCTGGCAGGACCTGAAGGCCAAGGACAGCCGCTACCAGCTGCCCGAGATCCCCAAGGGCTTCGGCGCCGCCTCCGGCATCCGCACCCTGCCGCTGCGGGTCAGCCTGGGCAAGGACACCCAGCTCAAGAAGAAGACCACCATCACCATGGAGGTCGAGGTCTCGCTGGCCAAGGGCAACACGTACCCGTTCCACTCCGGCTACGTGAAGTTCCCGCTCGTCCCGATCGTGGAGACGGTGCCGACCCCGACCCCGTCCACCACGCCCGGCAAGACCCAGTCCACCGCCACGGTGCAGCCGGCCGCCGCCACCTCCTCGGCCGCCGCCGCGGGCAACACCAACGTGACCACCACGGGTTCGGCCACCGGCTCCCTCGCCAACACCGGCGCCAACTCGGGCACGGGCCTGTACGCCGGCCTCGCCTCCGCCCTGGTCGCCCTCGGCGCGGCCGCCGCCTGGCTCGGCGCCCGCCGCCGCCGCGGCCACTCCGCCTGATCTGCACCTCGTACGACGAAGCGCCCCGCCCGATGACTTCGGGCGGGGCGCTTCGGCGTACGGGCCGCGGGGGTTGCTCCCGCGGCCCTGAGCGGTAGGCCATGTCGGACTCGAACCGACAACCAACGGATTAAAAGTCCGCTGCTCTGCCAATTGAGCTAATGGCCCTCCAGGTGCTCACCCCAGAGCATAGCCGGACAGCGCCGGTCAGCCGATCGGGTATCGGCCGACCGGCCTGTCGGCGTCAGCGCGTGGGCCGTCCCGCGCGGGACGGGGTACCGACGACGGTGACGGAACCGGTGGTCGTGAGGGCGGCGCCCCGGCCGTCGGCGGGCACGGCGGTGAGCGTCCACTCGTACGCACCGCTGAAGAGGTACGACCCCGACGGGGCCTTCCCGTCCCACGCGGGAGCGATCACGCCGCGCGCCTCACCGCCGCTGCGCACGACCGTCGAGATGCCCGACACCGTGTTGCGCACCGTCAGCTTCCAGGAGGCGACGGGCTTGGAGAGCCACCAGCGGGCCTGCCAGCTCTTCGCGGTCCTGAAGTCCACGGTGGCGGCGGTGTCCTGGTCGATCGCGGCGAGCGGGGAGGCCGCGCCGCCGACCGCGGCGACGTGGACGGTCTCCGTCGCGTCCGTCCACGCCGGTCGGCCGCCGAACCGGTCGAGGGTCCAGTCGGTGCCGTATCCCGCGACGGTCTGCGCGATCTCGCGCTCCCGCACCGGCGCGCCGGAGCGGAGGTTGTACACCTCCAGGCTCACGCCGCCCTGGTGCACGAGGTACCCGTCGCCGAGCCGCACGTGGTCCCGCTCCGGAGTGAAGGGCAGCGGGATCCGCTTCCCCGAGGGCAGGTGGAAGGCGGCGGGGTTGACCCCGCTGTACGAGCAGCTGCTGTACAGCCAGTCGCCTGCGGCCTGGAGTTCGGTCGGACGGCATCCGGAACCGAGGTCCACCCGTTTGGTGACCTTGCCGGTCCGCAGGTCCGTGGCCGCGACCGTGCCCCAGGTCTCGTCGGGCTGCCAGAGCGTCGAACCCCACAGGGCGAAGCCGGAGTCGCCGCCACGGGCCACGATCGTCCCGGCGTCGATATCGGCCACGAGCGTGCGAGAGGCGTTCTTCTCGGTCGCCGAGAACATGACGTACCGGCCCGAGGCACTCTCGATCAGGTACGGCTTGACCTCCTCGGTGCCCGGCAGGGCCACCCGGCGGACCGTGCCGCCGGGGCGGGTCTCCCGCACGTTCACCACGACCCCGCACAGGTCGCAGGTACCGCCCCCGGCCGAGAGCGAGGCGATCCGTCCGTCGCCGGTCGGGACGGTCCAGCCGGGGAGGACGGACCGGGGTGCGCAGAGCCGCTCGTCCGTCGTCTCCTCGCAGCTCCAGTCAGGGGTCTGGTCCGCCGAGGAGGACCCGGACACCGGCAGCGTGTAGCCCTGGAGGCTGCGGGCGGGGTTCTCCTGGCCGGTGATGAGCCGGCCCTGGGCGAGGCTGAGCGTCACCCGGTCCGCGGGGTCCGGCGGCAGGGCCATGACCGTCGTCAATACCGGGGCGCCGTCGGGGCCGGCCGAGATCCGGTGTATCGCCCAGTGGCTGGAGTCGGTGCCTCCGGCCAGGTAGGCGGAGCCGTCCGTGCCCGTCGTCAGGCCCCGGTCCGCGGTCCGGGCGAGCAGGGTGCGCGGAGCGCCGCCGCCCACGGGTACGGCGGTGACCGCGTTGCTCGTCGCCCAGTGGTCCTGCGCGACCAGCCAGTCGCCCACGGGCTGCGTGCGCCCGTACGCGGAAGGGGTGGTGACGGCGCGGGTCACGGCGAGGTCGGCGCGCGAGCGCAGGGTCACCGCTGTGGAGCCGTTCTTGCGCAGCGAGACCCAATGGGAGCCGAGGGCGTAGTCGACGGAGCCCGGGTCCGTCTCGCCCTCCGGCAGGGCCAGCGGGGTCAGCGTGGCCTTGGCGTAGTCGAGCAGGGCGAGGGTCTCCTTGCCGCCGGCCGGCAGGTAGGTGATCAGCGCGCCCTTCTCGTCGGAGGTCCGCACCTGGAACCGGTGGGACCCGAAGCGTTCCGGGGCGGAGACGGTGACGTCCTTGCGCGGTTCGTTCTCACGGCCGATCAGGTGCAGGGTGAGCCGGCCCTCCGCGTCCTGCTCGGTGGCCAGGACCTGGGTCGGCGAGAAGGTGTTGGTCCAGGACCGGCCGGCCGGGGCGGCGAGGGTCTCGCTGCGGCCCGTGGCCTGGTCGTGGATGGTCAGCGGCCCCGCGGTCGTGCCGGCCAAGGCACGGTACTCGCAGGCGACGGAGTCGCCGAGGCTCGTCCACCAGCCGTACGGCCCCGAGGGGCAGTCCGCGAGCGGCACTTCGCGGCCGTCCGCGAAGCCCTTCCAGTACATCTTCCCCGCAGGCCGGGACAGCACCACGCCGTTCGGTCCCGCCTCGTGGACCGACTGGTACGACGGTGTCCGGTGCGGCAGCGGAGCGATCGTCAGTTCGTCGCCCGCCGCCGGGCCCGCCGCGGCCGGCCCGGCGGTCAGCGCGCCGATGCCCGTGGCCAGTGCGAGCGCCGCGGCACCCAGCACACGTGTCCGTCTCATGGAACGTCCCCACCCCCAGGAAGAGCGCCGGGGGCCGCCGCGGTTCCGCGCTGCCGTGTCCCCCCACCGCAAATTCCGAATCGTACCAACGTGCGACAGGGCCCCCACGACCGTGTCGTGGGGGCCCTGTCAGGGGTTCAGCTCAGCTGGGATCAGCCGTTGCGCTTCCAGCGCGGCTTGTCGTCGCGGCGGCCGCCGAAGGAGCCGGTGGAACCGGTGGAACCGGAGCCGGACGGGCGGTGGTCGTCGCGGCGGCCGTACGGGCGGTCGCCGGCGCCGCCGGAGCGGAAGCCACCGGACGGACGGTCGTCACGACGGTCGCGGTTGAACGGACGGTCGCCGCCACCGGAGCGGAAGCCGCTGCCGGAGGTGCGGTCGTCACGGTTGTACGTGCCGTTGCCCGTGGACGGACGGTCGCCACCGGAGCGGAAGCCACCCGACGGACGGTCGTCACGGCGGAAGCCACCACGGTCGCCACCACGGTCGTCACGGTTGAAACCACCCGA
>NZ_JBICZH010000006.1:187973-355740 GCF_043201995.1 Streptomyces sp. NPDC048258 | reverse complement strand
ACGGAAGCCGCCACCGGCGGGACGGTCGCCACCGGAGCGGAAGCCACCCGACGGACGGTCGTCACGGCGGAAGCCACCACGGTCGCCACCACGGTCGTCACGGTTGAAACCACCCGAGGGGCGGTCGTCGCGACGGAAGCCGCCACCGGCGGGACGGTCGCCACCGGAGCGGAAGCCACCCGACGGACGGTCGTCACGGCGGAAGCCACCACGGTCGCCACCACGGTCATCGCGGTTGAAACCACCGGACGGACGGCCACCGCGGTCGCCGCGGTCGTCACGGCGGAAGCCGCCACGGTCACCACCGCGGTCGCCACCGCGGTTGTCACGACGCTCGAAGTTGCCGCGGTCGTCGCGCTGGGCGCGCTGCTCCTCGCGGCGCTCCTGCGCGGCCAGCTCGGCGGCAGCGGCGGCGGCAGCAGCCGCGACCTCGGCCTCGGCGGCCTCGGCCACCTCGGCGACAGCGGCCTCCGGGTCCTCGCCACGCTCACGCGCGGAGCGGGCGACCAGGCGGTCGGCCTCCTCGCGCAGCTCCACGGCACGGCGCGACAGGCGCTCGAGCTGCTTGGTGAGCTCGGCGACCTCGCGCTCGGCCTGCTTGGCGGCGTTGTTCGCGGAGTCGGCCTGGACCTCGGTCAGCGAACGCGCACCGGTGATCTCGGCGACCTCGGGCTCGAAGGCGCCGGCGCCCTGGACGATGTGGCGCGAGGCGTCGACGCCCGCGTCCTCCATCAGGCGGAAGATCTGGCGGCGCTGGTGCGGCAGGGCCAGGGAGACGACGACACCGGACTTGCCGGCGCGGGCGGTACGGCCCGAGCGGTGCAGGTAGTCCTTGTGGTCGCCGGCCGGGTCCACGTTCAGGACCAGGTCGATGCCGTCGACGTGGATGCCGCGGGCGGCGACGTCGGTGGCGACGAGCGCGTTGACGTAGCCGTCCTTGAAGTCGGCGAGGACGCGGGTACGGGCACCCTGCGTCATACCGCCGTGCAGCGCGTCGGCCTTCACGCCGGCCTCGACGAGCTGCTCGGCGATGCGGTCGGCGCCCAGCTGGGTGCGCACGAAGATGATCGTGCGGCCCTTGCGGGCGGCGATGGCGGCCGTGACCGGCGCCTTGTCCTTCGGCTTCACGACGAGGACGTGGTGCGTCATGGTCGTGACGTTGCCCTGCGCGCTGTCGACCTCGTGCGTGACGGGGTTGGTCAGGTAGCGCTTGACGAGGGTGCCGATCTCGTTCTCCATGGTGGCGGAGAAGAGCATGCGCTGGCCGCCGCCGGGGATCTGGTCGAGCAGCTCGGTGACCTCGGGCAGGAAGCCCAGGTCGGCCATCTGGTCGGCCTCGTCGAGGACCGCGACCTGGACGTTCGCCAGGGAGCAGGCGCCGCGGTTGATGATGTCGCGCAGACGGCCGGGGGTGGCGACGAGGACGTCGACACCGCGCTCCAGAGCGAAGATCTGGTTGCTCATGGAGGTACCGCCGCAGACGACCTTCATCTTCAGGCCGAGCACGTCGCCGTAGGGCTGGAGGGCGTCCGCGACCTGCATCGCGAGCTCACGCGTCGGCGTGAGGATGATGGCGCGGGGCTTCTTCTTCTCGGTGTGGCCGCCGGCCAGCGAGGCCAGGGTCGGCAGACCGAAGGAGAGGGTCTTGCCGGAGCCGGTGCGGCCACGGCCGAGGATGTCCTTGCCGGCCAGGGCGTCCGGGATGGTCGCGGCCTGGATCGGGAAGGGGGCGGTGACGCCGTTCTGCGCGAGCTTGCGCACGATGCCGTCGGGCAGACCGAGGTCGCCGAAGGTGATCGTGGGCTCGGCGTCGGCGTCGTCGTCGCCGTCGAAGTCGTCGGTGGAGTCTTCGACGGAGTCGGTGGACTCGTCGGACTCGTCGGTCGTGACGTCGGCCTCAAGAGCCTCGATCGCCTCGTCGACCACAAGGGTCTCTACGGCGTCGACGATCTCGTGGGAGTCGTTCTCGGGCATGACGGCACGGTCAGAACTGGAAATGGACATGCGAAATGCGAAACCTTCCGGAGTCTCGGCACGCGCCCAAACTCCGTGAATCGCAAATCGACCGCCTCAATGCGGTCAGCCACGGCTAGGGAGAGTACGCGCCACACGGCGCTCTTCGGATTCGGCGCCGGGCAATGGGATCAAACGATCTATAACCATACGCACCCTCCCCCGGGTCTGGCAAATCACCTCGACCACGACAGCCCTGACCTGCGAAAACAACCCGAACCCGGGGCGGGTGGAACGGGGTGCCGGCGCTAGGACTCCGCTCCGGGCTGGGTGCTCGGGTCGGGCTGCGGGCTCGCAGGCGGCGACGTGGGTTCCGTCACAGGAGGCGTCGTGGCCGGCGGGTCCGGGACCGGGCTGGCCGACGGCTGGCCGCCGCCCGAACCACCGGAGCCACCGGAGCCGCCCGGACCTCCGGAGCCACCCGATCCGCCGGATCCGCCGGAGCCCGACCCTCCCGAGCCGCCCGACCCGCCCCCGGAGGGCTGCTGCGGGCCCTGGCCGCCCGCCCCGCCGCCCGGTCCCGCGGACGGCGAGGGCACCTCCGGCTTCGCGCCCGTCGCGCCCGGGCTCGGCGAGCCCCCGGTCGCGCCGGACGCCTTGCCGTCCTCCTTGGGCTTGCCGTCCTGGCTCCCCGTACCGTCCTTCGTGCCGTGCCCGTTGCCGTGGATCCCGGAGCCCTTGCCGGCCGTGGAGCCCACGCCCGCGTCGGCGCCGCCCTTGCGGTCCGCCGAGGAGGAGGCCCCGGGCTTCGCCGCGTCGTCGCCGACGCTCATGCAGCCGGCCGTCGCCGCGACCGCGAGCGCGGTGACGGCCAGTCGGAGGGAAGCGGACAACTGGCGCACGGGGTACCTCCGGAGCCTGAGGGTGAGCGGTCCGCATGAGCGGGTCAATGTGCCCAACTCCCTTTGCCCCGCAAGAGACACGCCCTCAGCCGAACAGCTGCCCCGCCACCTGCGACCCGAGGTGTACGGAGCCCAGCCCGACCAGCACCGAAGCCGCCACGTTCGCCGCCGCGAGGAACCGCCGGCCGCGCTCGGCCAGCCGCAACGTCTCGTACGAGAACGTCGAGTACGTGCTCAGCGCCCCGCACAGCCCCGTCCCCAGCAGCAGGTACAGCCGCGAGGAGGCGGCCCCGGCCAGCAGCGCGCCGGTCAGCACCCCCAGCACCAGGCAGGCGGCCGCGTTGACCACGAAGGTGCCCCACGGGAACACCGAGTCGTGCCGCGTCTGCACCGCACGGTCCGTCAGGTACCGCAGCGGCGCGCCGACGACCGCGCCCGCCACGACGAGCAGCCAGTTCACCCGCGTCCCCGCCGGCGCAGCGCCCCCCGGGTCACCGAGGCCGCCGCCCACACCGCGCCGAGCGCCGCGGCCACCGTGAGCCCGGCGTAGGCCAGCGCGGTGCCCGCCTCCCCCTCGCCCAGGAGCCGCGAGAAGTCCACCGCGTAGGTCGAGAAGGTGGTGAAGCCGCCGAGGATCCCGACCCCGGCGAAGGGCCGCACCAGCGGATGCGGCGCCGCCCGGCCGCCCTCGCTGATCAGCACCATCAGTACGCCGATCAGCGCGCAGCCGACCGTGTTGATCCAGAGGGTCGCCCACGGGAAGGCCGCGGGCCCGGCCGGCCACAGCAGGGAGATCCCGTACCGCGCCGAGGAGCCGAGCGCCCCGCCCGCCGCCACCGCCGCGAGCACCCGGCCCTGGGGCTCGGTGGCCTGCGCGGGGACGTGCAGGTCGACGTCCGGGTCGATCGCCTCGCCGCCGGGGACCGGCCGGGTCACCCGTAGCCCAGGGCGTGCAGGCGGTCGTCGTCGATCCCGAAGTGGTGGGCGATCTCGTGCACCACGGTGACCTCCGTCTCCGCGACCACGCTCTCCCGGTCCTCGCACATCCGCAGCGTGGGGTTCCGGTAGATCGTGATCCGGTCCGGCAGCACCCCGGCGTACCACTCGCCGCGGTCCGTCAGCGGGGTCCCCTCGTACAGACCGAGCAGCTCGGGGTCGTGGGCGGGCGGTTCGTCCTCGACGAACACCGCCACGTTGTCCATCAGCCGCGTCAGCTCCGGCGGGATCCGGTCCAGGGCCTCTGCGACGAGCTCTTCGAACTCCTCGCGCGTCATCTCCAGCACCGGGCCATTGTCCTCCGGCGGGGGCGCCTCCGGCTTGCGTGGGGGAAACCGTTTTGGCGATAGCTCCCCGGATCCCATATGCTTCTCACGTCCCCGACGCGCTGGAAAGCGCCCAGGCGGGCCTTTAGCCCTCATCGTCTAGTGGCCCAGGACGCCGCCCTTTCAAGGCGGTAGCACGGGTTCGAATCCCGTTGGGGGTACGCATTACCGTGTGCAAGACTTGGTCTCGCACACTGCAAGGTCCTGTGGAGCAGTTGGTTAGCTCGCCACCCTGTCAAGGTGGAGGTCGCGGGTTCAAGTCCCGTCAGGATCGCTGAAGCCGGAAACGGTTTCGTGGCTGGGTAGCTCAGTTGGTACGAGCGATCGCCTGAAAAGCGATAGGTCGCCGGTTCGACCCCGGCCCCAGCCACCATCAAGAAGGCCCCGTCCCCCGGACGGGGCCTTCTGTTGTTACTCCTCCTCGGTGGCCGCCGCCCGGGTCCTGCGGCGCCACTGCGCCAGCCCGACGGCCGCCGCCCCCGCCACGACCAGCCCGAGCAGCGCCCGGTCGGGGACCGCGTCCGCCAGGGACCGGACGCGCTGCTCCACCGCGAACGAGTCGTCCACGTCCAACAGCCCGGGCAGGGCGCTCGCCCCGTCGAAGGCCAGGAACATCGCGCCCAGGGCGATGAAGAACAGACCCGACAGCAACGAGGTGGTGTGCAGCTCGAAGCGGCCCACCCGGAAGGCCCGGCCGCGCAGCCAGCGCCGCCTGCCGAGGTCGAACCGCTCCCACAGCAGGGCCAGCACGAACAGCGGTACGGCCATCCCCAGCGCGTACACCGCGAGCAGCAGGCCGCCGTAGACCGGACTGCCGCTGACCGCCGCCACCGTCAGGACGCTGCCCAGGATCGGGCCGGCGCAGAAACCGGCCAGGCCGTAGACCGCGCCGAGGGCGTACACCGACAGGGCGGTCGTCGGCCGGATCCGTCCCGACAGCTCAGAGACGCGCTTCGAGGCGAAGCCCAGGCCGAGGATCTGGGCGAGCCCGAGCGCGATGATCAGCCAGCCGCCCGCGAGGACCAGCGCGTCGCGGTTGCCGTGGAAGAACCTGCCGGCGTACGAGCCGGCGGCCCCCAGCGGTACCAGGGTGCTCGCGAGGCCCGCGTAGAAGATCCCGGTCCGCGCCAGCAGCCGGGACGTGGAGTCGATCGAGTACGCGAAGAAGGCGGGCAGCAGCAGGGCGCTGCACGGGCTGAGCAGCGCGAGGAGGCCACCCAGCAGGGCGGCCAGGTATCCGATGTCGGTCACTTCCCCGCCGCCGCCCTGGCCTGGGCGATGGCCGCCGTGAAGGCGCCGATCGGCTGGGCGCCGGCGATCGGCCGCCCGTTGACCAGGAAGGACGGGGTGGAGGTGACGCCGATGGCGTAGCCCTCGTCCTGGTCCTTCCGCAGGGCCGCGGCGGCCTGCTCCCCGGCCATGTCCTTCTTGAAGCGCTCCAGGTCGGGGACGCCGGCCTGCCGGGCCAGCTCCAGGAGGCGGGCCTCGCCGAAGCCCTTCTCCTTGGCGCCGTCGGCGTACGCGGCTTCGTGGAACTGCCGGAACCGGTCCTGCTGCCCGGCCGCCCAGGCGGCCTTGGCGGCGGCCTCGGAGTCGGCGCCGAAGATCGGGAAGTTGCGCCACTCGATGCGCAGGGTCCCGTCGTGCACGTACCGCTCGATCAGCTCGGGCTCGGTGTCCCGGGCGAACTTGCCGCAGTAGCCGCACTTGAAGTCGGAGTACTCGATCAGGACGACGGGCGCGTCGGCGCTGCCGACGGCGAGCTTGTCGCCGGCCTCACGGCGGGCCAGTGCCTTCAGCCCGGCGGCGGGGTCGTTCCGGGGCGCGGAGGCCGCGGAGCCGCCGGAGGGTTTGTCGGCGGGGGCGGTGGCCTGCCAGGAGACGACACCGAGGGTGAGGGCGGCGACCGCGACCCCGGCGGAGACGAGGAGGGGCTTGCGGGAGGAGGAAGACATACGGGTGCGTACTCCGGTGAATGCGGAAGGGTGGGGCGGACCGGCAGGGTGAACCGGTCCTCCTAGACCCGCATCACGGAGAGCTCCACCGGGCCGGGCGCCGACCGGTCGGGCCCGCGTACGAGGACCCGTACGGGCGTCGTCCCGTACGGCCGGGCCCCCTCGGGGCACAGCCGCGCCGGCGGGACCTGCGCGTGCTCGCCCCCGGCCCGCGTGGGGACGGCGGGGGTACCGCCGTGGCCGGGAGCCACCGGCGCGCACGCCGGCCCACCCCCCTCGGCGACCGCGGCCACGTGCCGCTGGGCGGCGTCCGGGGCCGGGCCGGCCGCGGCCCGCGCCGGGATCGGGCCCGGGGCAGCGGCCGTCGGCGGCACGGCCGGGATCACCGCGGAGGCCACCGCCGCCAGGCCGACCACCACGGCCAGCACGGCCAGCACGGTGCCCAGGAGGCGCCGGAGGCGGTGGGGGCGGTACAAGGTGGGCGGCCTCTCACTCGGGTACTGCTCGGATACTGGGGGAGTCGTCCCGAAATGGTACGGGTCCGCCTCACAAATGCGTTCGCCACCCGGCGGCCCCGGGTGAGATCCTCGACCAGGTATGTCTACTTCCTTCGCCGCCCTGCAGACGCTTCTCGGTGAGATCTCCCTCCGCGACGCGCACCGCCTCGGCCGCCGCCTCGAGGGCGCCCGCCGTATCCGCAAGCCCGAGGCCAAGCAGGCCGTGCTCGACGAGATCGCCGCGGAGGCCGAGAAGGCCGCCGCGCGACTGGCCGGGCGCGCCTCGCGGATGCCGGAGGTCACGTATCCCGAGAACCTGCCCGTCAGCCAGAAGAAGGACGAGATCGCCGAGGCGATACGCGACCACCAGGTCGTGATCGTCGCGGGCGAGACCGGCTCCGGCAAGACCACGCAGATCCCCAAGATCTGCATGGAGCTTGGCCGCGGCGTCCGGGGCATGATCGGGCACACCCAGCCCCGCCGGATCGCCGCCCGCACGGTCGCGGAGCGCATCGCCGAGGAGCTGAAGTCCGAGATCGGCCGGACGGTCGGCTGGAAGGTCCGGTTCACCGACCAGGTGGACCAGGACGCGACCTTCGTGAAGCTGATGACCGACGGCATCCTGCTCGCCGAGATCCAGACGGACCGCGAGCTGCGCGCGTACGACACGATCATCATCGACGAGGCCCACGAGCGGTCGCTGAACATCGACTTCCTGCTCGGCTACCTGGCCACGCTGCTGCCGAAGCGCCCCGACCTCAAGGTGATCATCACCTCGGCGACCATCGACCCGGAGCGGTTCTCCCGGCACTTCGGGGACGCGCCGATCGTCGAGGTCAGCGGGCGGACGTATCCGGTCGAGGTCCGTTACCGGCCCCTGCTCGAAGAGGAGGGGGACGACAGCGACCGCGACCAGATCACCGCGATCTGCGAGGCCGTGGACGAGCTCCAGTCCGAGGGCCCCGGTGACGTCCTGGTCTTCCTCTCCGGCGAGCGCGAGATCCGCGACACGGCGGATGCCCTGAACAAACGGAACCTTCGCTTCACGGAAGTCCTCCCCCTCTACGCGCGCCTCTCGCACGCCGAGCAGCACCGCGTCTTCCAGCAGCACACGGGCCGCCGGATCGTCCTCGCGACGAACGTCGCCGAGACCTCCCTCACCGTCCCGGGCATCAAGTACGTGATCGACCCGGGCACCGCCCGCATCTCCCGCTACAGCCACCGCACCAAGGTGCAGCGCCTGCCCATCGAGCGGATCAGCCAGGCCAGCGCCAACCAGCGCAAGGGCCGCTGCGGCCGCACCAGCGACGGCATCTGCATCCGGCTCTACTCCGAGGACGACTTCGACGGCCGTCCGGAGTTCACGGACGCCGAGATCCTCCGCACCAACCTGGCCTCCGTCATCCTCCAGATGACCGCGGCCGGCCTCGGCGAGATCGAGAAGTTCCCCTTCATCGACCCGCCGGACCACCGCAACATCCGTGACGGCGTGCAGCTGCTCCAGGAGCTCGGGGCCCTGGACCCGACGGAGAAGGATCCGTCGAGGCGGCTCACGCAGATGGGCCGCCAGCTCTCCCAGCTCCCCGTGGACCCGCGCCTCGCCCGCATGGTCGTCGAGGCCGACAAGAACAACTGCGTGCGCGAGGTCATGGTCATCGCGGCGGCCCTGTCGATCCAGGACCCGCGCGAGCGGCCCTCGGACAAGCAGACCCAGGCCGACCAGAACCACGCCCGGTTCAAGGACGAGACCAGCGACTTCCTCTCGTTCCTGAACATGTGGCGCTACGTGCGCGAGCAGCAGAAGGAGCGCGGCTCGTCCTCCTTCCGCCGGATGTGCAAGCAGGAGTACCTGAACTTCCTGCGGATCCGCGAATGGCAGGACATCTACTCGCAGCTGCGTACGGTCGCCAAGACGATGGGCATCCACGTCAACGAGGCCGACGCCCCCGAGCAGCACGTCCACATCTCCCTGCTGGCCGGCCTGCTCTCGCACATCGGCCTGAAGGACACCGACAAGAACGAGTACCTCGGCGCCCGCGGTGCCAAGTTCGCGGTCTTCCCGGGCTCGGCGCTCTTCAAGAAGCAGCCGAAGTTCCTGATGTCGGCGGAGCTGGTGGAGACCTCGCGGCTGTGGGCCCGGGTCAACGCCAAGGTGGAGCCCGAGTGGGTGGAGCCGCTGGCGCAGCACCTGATCAAGCGCACGTACAGCGAGCCGCACTGGGAGAAGGACCAGGCGGCCGTGATGGCGTTCGAGAAGGTCACGCTGTACGGCGTACCGATCGTGGCCCAGCGGAAGATCAACTACGGCCGGATCGACGCCGAGGTCTCGCGCGAGCTGTTCATCCGCAACGCGCTGGTCGAGGGCGACTGGCGGACCCACCACAAGTTCTACGCCGACAACCGCAAGCTCCTCACCGAGGTGGAGGAGCTGGAGAACCGGGCCCGGCGCCGCGACATCGTGGTCGACGACGAGACGCTCTTCGACTTCTATGACCAGCGGATCCCCGAGCACGTCGTCTCCGGGGCGCACTTCGACTCGTGGTGGAAGCACAAGAAGCGCGACGAGCCCGAACTCCTCGACTTCGAGCGCGAGATGCTGCTGACCGAGAAGGCAGCCGGGGTCACCAAGGCCGACTATCCGGACACCTGGCGGCAGGGGCAGCTGAAGTTCCGGGTGACCTACCAGTTCGAGCCGGGCGCGGACGCGGACGGCGTGACCGTCCACATCCCGCTCCAGGTGCTGAACCAGGTCACCGACGAGGGCTTCGACTGGCAGATCCCGGGGCTGCGGGAAGAGGTCGTCACGGAGCTGATCCGGTCCCTCCCGAAGCCGATCCGCCGGCACTACGTACCCGCGCCGAACTTCGCCGGCCGCTTCCTGGACACCGCCGTCCCCCTCCAGGAGCCGCTGCCGGTGACGCTGGCGCGGGAGCTCCAGCGGATGGTCGGCGTCCCGGTCTCCGCCGAGGACTTCGACCTCACCCGGATCCCGGACCACCTGAAGATCACCTTCCGGATCGTCGACGAGCGCCGCAAGAACCTCGCCGAGGACAAGGACCTGGAGGCCCTGCGGCTGCGCCTGAAGCCCAAGGCCCGCCAGGCCCTGTCCAAGGCCGCCGCGGCCACCGCCGAGCGGGCGGGCGGCGAGTCGGTGGAGCGCACCGGGCTGACCGACTGGACGATCGGCACGCTGACCCGGGTCTTCGAGACCCGTCGGGCCGGCCAGCCGGTGAAGGCGTACCCGGCGCTCGTGGACGAGGGCACGACCGTCTCCGTACGGCTCTTCGACACCGAGGCCGAGCAGCAGCAGGCGATGTGGCTGGGCACCCGCAGGCTCATCCTGCTGAACATTCCGGTGAATCCGGCGAAGTTCGCCTCGGACCACCTGACCAACCAGCAGAAGCTGGCCCTGTCCAGGAACCCGCACGGCTCCATCCAGGCGCTGTTCGACGACTGCGCCACCGCGGCGGCCGACAGGCTGATCGCGGACCACGGCGGCCCCGCCTGGGACGAGGCGGCCTTCCGGAAGCTCTACGAGGCCGTCCGCGCCGACCTGGTGGACACGACCGTGCGTACGGTCGGCCAGGTGCAGCAGGTGCTGGCCGCCTGGCAGGCCTGTGAGCGCCGTCTGAAGGCCACCGGCAGCCTCGCCCTGGTGGCGAACCTGCAGGACGTCAAGACGCAGCTGGCGGCCCTCATGCCGGCCGGCTTCGTGACGCTCACCGGGCTGCGCAGGCTGCCAGACCTCATGCGCTACCTGGTGGCGGTCGACCGGCGGCTCCAGCAGATGCCCACGGGTGTCCAGCGCGACACCACGCGCATGGAGAAGGTCCACGAGATGCAGGACGAGTACGCCTGGCTTCTGGAGCAGTTGCCGAAGGGGCGGCCGGTGCCGGCGGCGGTCACCGACATCCGCTGGATGATCGAGGAACTGCGGGTCAGCTACTTCGCGCACGCGCTCGGGACGGCGTATCCGGTCTCCGACAAGCGGATCGTGAAGGCGGTGGACGCGGCGGCCCCGCCCTCGGCCCGGTGATCGGGTTCGACTGCACCCCCTGAGCTGCGGTACAGTCTGATTCGCAGCCGCCGAGCGGCCGCAAATCAAGGACCTGTGGAGCAGTTGGTTAGCTCGCCACCCTGTCAAGGTGGAGGTCGCGGGTTCAAGTCCCGTCAGGTTCGCAGAAACGTCAGGGCCCGTATCCCCCAGGGGATACGGGCCCTGACGCGTTGGTGGGAAAACCCCCTGGGCCGCCTTGGGCGGCCCGCACGGCCTCGGGGCCACCCTCGGGCCGCCCGCCACCCCGCCACACCACACCCGGCGGCCACAGTGGCCGCAGCGGCCCCTGGCGGCCTGCCGCGCCGCACGCCACCGTCACCGTCACCGTCACCGGGCGATCCGGCGGCCTCGTTCCGTCGCCGCGTCGCGTCAGCCGCCACCCCCGCCGAGATTCCCCCGTTTGCATGATGCGCCGTGGGGAACGCGTCCCCCTTACGGGGAGCACTACCGGTAATACAAGAGTGATCATCTGTGACGGGAGTCACCGCACGGGTTTTTGAGACATGCACTTTTATCACACCCATACGCCCGCTCGATTTAATATGTGCAATGGCACCTACCTCGCAGGCCCTGCTGCCATCCCCCGACACCGCCCTGACCTGGGCATAAAAAAGATCGCGCTGGACCCGGCGGAGTCCAGCGCGATCGAACGACTGAGGTCCTGTTGGGGCAGGTCCGGTCGTATGAAGCTATGTGGGTTTCATCGGATTGGGGGACCCGATATAGACCCGTTAAAGCGGGGTGTTTGCGCGACCTCAGGCCTCGCTGCGCTGCTGCGGAATTCCCGCGAGCAGGGCGCGAACCTCAGCCTCGCGGTAACGGCGGTGTCCACCCAGGGTGCGGATGGACGTGAGCTTGCCAGCCTTGGCCCAGCGGGTGACCGTCTTCGGGTCCACGCGGAACATCGTGGCAACCTCAGCCGGGGTCAGCAGCGGCTCGGCATCAGGGGTGCGAGCGGTCATGAGCGGCCTCCTCGGGAGAACCGAACCATCTCGGTTCTTTCCTCTAAATTCTGCACCTTGGCCCGCGTTGCCCGAAATGGACATACGCGGGCCGAGTCGGTTATAGGACGAACGGCTTGTCCTCGGCACTACAACTACACCATCCGTCCAGCCCTAAGGGCCAAACCGACGGAATTGCCCTCCGAGGTGTTCATCAGCGGCGGAAGCCGATGGACCGTCCCATAACGGACAGTCACCCCACTGTGACGATCAGTCACAGGGCGATCAGGAGTCGTCAGACCCCCCGTAGAGCGCAATGCCGAGCATTCCGCCCTTAGTTGGGCGGAAGGAACCCTCCCCGGACTCCTTGTCCTATTTTGGCACGAGGGTAGGGGAAGGGCGCAAGGGTGTAGTTAGTGCGGTCCGTCACGCTTGGGCCAATGGCCCGTATCGGGACGTAGGTCCTGGCACTACGTCCCGAATGCCATGATCAAGCCTCTGATCAGCCATTTATGACCGTTCAGCCGATACGCGGGGGTCCGTACGGGTGCCGCGCGGCCTGCCGGAACCAGTTTCGGCCCTCGGGAACTAATTCGCGAACAGTCTCTCCCGGACCGCCCGCCAGCGTTCCGCCAGCTCCCCGTACGCCTCGGCCGCCCCCGCCGTGTCCCCCGCCCGCAAGGCCGCGATGCCCGCCGCCAGCTCCCCCGCCGACCGGTCCGCCTCGAGCCGGTCCGCCGACAGCGCGTGCAGCAGCCCGCCGTAGTCCAGTTCGACCATCGACCGGGGGTGGAACTCCTCCAGCCAGCTCCCGACCTCCACCAGGCCGTCGGCGAGCATCCCGTACCCCTCCGCCTCGCGCAGGGTCCGCAGGGCCCGCGCGAGCCGCCTCCGCGCCTGCACCATCGGCGTCCGGTAGCGCAGCCGCTCGCCCGGCACATACTCCCGTTCCTCGTCGGACACGAGCACGAACCAGCGCAGGGGCACCTGCCACACCCCCGTACGGATCCAGGGGCGCGCGTCCGGGTTCCGCTCGCGCCAGCGCTCGTACTCCTCGGACACCTGTCTGCGCATCGCCGGCGGGAGCGCCGCGTCCAGCACCGGGCGCGGGAACCACTCGACCAGCTCCTGGAGCGCCAGCCAGCCGCGGAGCCGGGTGCGCCACGGGCAGACGAGCAGCACCCCGTCGACCTCCGCCGTGAACGCGTCCGCGCTCTCGTGCGCCGGCACCCCCACCACGGGCACCCGTACCAAGTCGGCCAGCGATCTGCGCAGTTCGTCCTGGGCCGTCGGGGCCGTCCCGCGCCGGGCGTAGTCGGCCCAGTGCGTGCGCTCCTCCTCGGGAAAGGCCGCCAGTGGCTCGTAGACGCGCAGGTAGGAGGCGTACGGGACGGTCGGCGCCGAGCGCGCGGAGGGCAGCAGGGGATCCGGGGTTTCGCTCACGCCCTCCTCCTCCCCCGCGCCGCCCGGGCGTACTCCGAGGGGCCTTCGTACTCCGGGAGAGTTCCGATCCCCGGACAGGTCGACTACGCGCGCCCCGGAGGTCTTACGCTGCTCCCAGCACGCCCTCCCCCACCCGCAGGGCGGGCGTCATTCCGCCGCATCTCTTCCATGGGAGTCACCACCGTGACCGAAATGACCGACGGCGTCCTGCACACCCTGTTCCGTACGGAACAGGGCGGCCACGAGCAAGTCGTGCTGTGCCAGGACCGAGCCACAGGCCTGAAGGCCGTCATCGCGATCCACTCCACCGCTCTGGGCCCCGCCCTCGGCGGTACGCGCTTCCACGCGTACGCCTCCGACGAGGAGGCCGTCCTGGACGCGCTGAACCTCTCGCGCGGCATGTCGTACAAGAACGCCCTCGCCGGTCTCGACCTCGGCGGCGGCAAGGCCGTGATCATCGGCGACCCGGACATCCTCAAGACGGAGGAACTGCTGCTGGCCTACGGCCGGTTCGTGGAGTCCCTCGGCGGCCGCTACGTGACCGCCTGCGACGTCGGCACCTACGTGGCCGACATGGACGTCGTGGCCCGCGAGACCCGCTGGGCGACCGGCCGCTCCCCCGAGAACGGCGGCGCCGGCGACTCCTCGGTGCTCACCGCCTTCGGTGTCTTCCAGGGCATGCGCGCCAGCGCCCAGCACCTGTGGGGCGACCCGACCCTGCGCGGCCGCAAGGTCGCCGTGGCGGGCGTGGGCAAGGTCGGCCACTACCTGGTCGAGCACCTGCTGGAGGACGGCGCCGAGGTCGTGATCACGGACGTGCGGGAAGAGTCCGTACGCCGGATCCTCGACAAGCACCCGGGCAAGGTCACCGCGGTCGCCGACACGGACGCGCTGATCCGCGTCGAGGGCCTGGACATCTACGCCCCCTGCGCGCTGGGCGGCGCCCTGAACGACGACTCGGTGCCGGTCCTGACCGCCAAGGTCGTCTGCGGCGCGGCGAACAACCAGCTCGCCCACCCGGGCATCGAGAAGGACCTCTCGGACCGCGGGATCCTCTACGCGCCCGACTACGTGGTCAACGCGGGCGGGGTCATCCAGGTCGCCGACGAGCTGCGCGGCTTCGACTTCGACCGCTGCAAGGCCCAGGCGGCGAAGATCTTCGACACCACGCTGGCCATATTCGCACGTGCGAAGGCGGACGGCATTCCGCCGGCCGCCGCGGCCGACCGGATCGCCGAGCAGCGGATGGCGGACGCCCGCGCCCCGCGCGCGGTCTAGGCACCTCCCGGGGCTCCCGGGTGCGCCCGCCGGGGTGCGGCGAGACGGAACTCACTGCACTTCGGCGGGTCGCGGGCCAGGAAAGCGTTAAAATCGCAGCTGACCAGCGAGGACGGGGCGCCTTGTTGGTTCTGCACCGGGGCGCGTCATGCGGGCGGCGTACCGTATGGCCGCGGAAGCAGGTACCGTTAAACCCCTACGGACGGTCTCTCCACGGAGAGCCCGCTCCGAACCATGAACGCGTGTCAGACTCTGGGGCCGTCGAGCCCCGTCACCGAGGGGGTCGAGCCATGGGGCGCGGCCGGGCCAAGGCCAAGCAGACAAAGGTCGCCCGCCAGCTGAAGTACAACAGCGGCGGGACTGACCTCTCGCGTCTGGCCAATGAGCTGGGCGCATCGCCGACGGATCCGCTGCCTGTCAGCGAGCCGGTCGAAGTCGATGACGATCTGGACGACGACGACCCGTACGCCAAGTACGCGGATCTGTACAACAGCGATGACGACGACGAGGACGAGGAGTCCGGTCCGTCGGCACAGCGTCGCGGCGCTTGACGCTTTCTCGAGAGCGTCTGCACAACAGGGTCAAAGACTGAAACCCGGTCCAGGGCATCGCCCCGGGCCGGGTTTCAGTGCTGCTCAGCTCGCGTAGGAACCGGTGAGGGTCGCACCCTCGGTACGGTCGCCGCGGTCCAGGATCTCTCCCGCGACCCACGCGTCGACACCCCGGTCGGCGAGCGCGGTCAGGGCCACGTCCACCGACTCCTGCGGGACCACGGCCATCATGCCGACGCCCATGTTCAGGGTCTTCTCCAGCTCCAGCTGCTCCACCTGACCGGCCTTGCCGACCAGGTCGAAGATCGCGCCCGGCGCCCAGGTGGCGCGGTCGACCGTGGCGTGCAGGTGGTCCGGGATGACCCGGGCCAGGTTCGCCGCCAGACCGCCGCCGGTGATGTGCGAGTACGCGTGCACCTCGGCCGTACGGGTGAGCGCCATGCAGTCCAGCGAGTAGATCTTGGTGGGCTCCAGGAGCTCCTCGCCGAGGGTGCGGCCGAGCTCCGCGATCTCCTGCTCCAGGGACATCCCGGCCCGGTCGAAGAGGACGTGCCGGACCAGCGAGTACCCGTTCGAGTGAAGGCCGGACGAAGCCATCGCGATGACGGCGTCACCCGTACGGATGCGATCCGCGCCGAGCAGGCGGTCGTACTCGACGACACCGGTTCCGGCGCCCGCCACGTCGAAGTCGTCCGGGCCCAGCAGGCCCGGGTGCTCGGCGGTCTCGCCGCCCACCAGGGCGCAGCCGGCGAGGACGCAGCCCTCGGCGATGCCCTTGACGATCGCCGCGACACGCTCGGGGTGGACCTTGCCGACGCAGATGTAGTCGGTCATGAAGAGCGGCTCGGCGCCGCAGACGACGATGTCGTCCATGACCATCGCGACCAGGTCGTGGCCGATGGTGTCGTACACGCCCAGCTGGCGGGCGATGTCCACCTTCGTGCCGACTCCGTCGGTGGCGGACGCGAGCAGCGGGCGCTCGTAGCGCTTGAGGGCGGAGGCGTCGAAGAGGCCGGCGAAGCCGCCGAGGCCGCCGAGGACCTCGGGGCGCTGCGTCTTCTTCACCCACTCCTTCATCAGCTCGACGGCGCGGTCTCCCGCTTCGATGTCCACGCCTGCGGCTGCGTAGCTGGCACCGGTGGTCTTCTCTGTCATGACAGGAGAGAGCTTTCGTGTCGTTACTGCTGTGGTGCCGGGCCCCCGGAAAAGCCTGAAAGAAGGGGCCCGGCGCAGGTTGAGCGGGAGGTGCGGGCCGTTACGGCCGGCGGAGGGCGTCGGCGGCGTCGGTTCCGCCGGCCAGCTCGGTCTCCAGCAGCTGCTTGCCCAGGAGCTGCGGGTCGGGCAGGTCCATGGGGTACTCGCCGTCGAAGCAGGCACGGCAGAGGTTGGGCTTCTGGATGGTGGTCGCCTCGATCATCGCGTCGAGCGAGATGTACGAGAGCGAGTCCGCGCCGAGCGACGTGGCGATCTCGTCGACCGTCATGCCGTTGGCGATGAGCTCGGCCCGGGTGGCGAAGTCGATGCCGAAGAAGCACGGCCACTTCACCGGCGGCGAGGAGATCCGGATGTGGACCTCCGCCGCGCCGGCCTCGCGGAGCATCTTGACCAGCGCGCGCTGGGTGTTGCCGCGGACGATCGAGTCGTCGACGACCACCAGGCGCTTGCCCCGGATGACTTCCTTGAGGGGGTTGAGCTTCAGCCGGATGCCGAGCTGGCGGATCGTCTGCGAGGGCTGGATGAAGGTCCGGCCGACGTAGGCGTTCTTGACCAGGCCGGAGCCGTACGGGATCCCGCTGGCCTCGGCGTATCCGACGGCGGCGGGCGTGCCCGACTCCGGCGTCGGTATCACCAGGTCGGCGTCGACCGGGGCTTCCTTGGCCAGGCGCCGGCCCATCTCGACACGCGAGAGGTAGACGTTCCGGCCGGCGATGTCGGTGTCCGGGCGCGCCAGGTAGACGTACTCGAAGACACAGCCCTTGGGCTTCGCTTCCGCGAACCGGGAGGTCCGCAGACCGTTCTCGTCGATCGCGATGAGCTCGCCCGGCTCGACCTCGCGGACGAAGCTGGCGCCGCAGATGTCGAGGGCGGCGGTCTCACTCGCGACCACCCAGCCGCGCTCCAGGCGGCCGAGGACCAGCGGGCGGATGCCCTGCGGGTCACGGGCGGTGTAGAGGGTCCCCTCGTCCATGAAGACGAGCGAGAAGGCGCCCTTGACCTTCGGGAGGACCTTGGTGGCCGACTCCTCGATCGTCAGGGGCTTGCCGTCCTCGTCGGTCTGGCCGGCCAGGAGGGCGGTGACCAGATCGGTGTCGTTGGTGGCGGCCACCTGGGTGGCACGGCCGTCCTGACGGGGGAGGTCGGCGACCATCTCGGCGAGCTCGGCGGTGTTCACCAGGTTGCCGTTGTGACCCAGGGCAATGGAGCCGTGGGCGGTCGCGCGGAAAGTGGGCTGCGCGTTCTCCCAGACGGAGGCTCCGGTGGTCGAGTAGCGGGCGTGACCGACCGCGATATGACCCTGGAGCGAGCCGAGAGAGGTTTCGTCGAAGACTTGGGAAACGAGGCCCATGTCCTTGAAGACGAGGATCTGGGAACCGTTGCTCACAGCGATTCCCGCGGACTCTTGTCCGCGGTGCTGCAATGCATACAGTCCGAAGTAGGTGAGCTTGGCGACCTCTTCACCCGGAGCCCAGACACCGAAGACGCCGCAAGCGTCCTGGGGGCCCTTTTCGCCGGGGAGCAGGTCGTGGTTGAGTCGTCCATCACCACGAGGCACGCTTCCGAGTGTAGGCGAGATCGACCACTGGTCCGAATTGGGGACGGCCGGGAAATCTCACAGCACAGAGGGTGACCGGACGCCCCGTCTCGGTATTCGATCACCTTGTTGACAGCTACAAGCGCATTCGTACAGGCTCTCGCCCCATGCAGCCTCTCGGTGACCGTTCCGTCACCCTCGTCGAGCGCCGCCACGTAGACCTGGTCCGTGTCGCGAGCGCCATCTGTCGCTGTTCCGCGTAGCCACAACTCTTTCTCCCTTTCTCTCATTTCAGCTCCGCCCAGCCCTGCCCCGCCGTGCCGCGCGCCGTTCCGCGCCCCGCCGGGGGCGGGTGGGCGGGCCGTGCCTTGGAGTACCTGTGTCTTCGTACGACGACAAGCTGACCCGGCGTGCCTTCGGCGGCGCCGTCGGAGTGACCGCGGCGGCCGCGGCGGTGGGGCTGGGCGCGGGCCCGGCGGAGGCCGCCGAGGACCGGCGCGCGGGGGCCGAGGAGCGCGAGTTCCGGGCCGCGCGCGGCCGGCGCTCGCGGCGCCCGAACATCCTGTTCATCCTGGGCGACGACCTGGGCTGGGCGGACCTGTCCTCGTACGGGTCCCCGCACATCGAGACCCCGAACCTGGACCGGCTGGCCCGCCAGGGCGTCCGGTTCACCGACGCCTACTCGGGGTCCGCGACCTGCTCGCCGACCCGGTTCAGCCTGTACACGGGCCGCTACCCGGCCCGTACCAAGGGCGGGCTGGCCGAGCCGATCGCCGACCGGTCGGCGGGCCTGGAACCCACCCACCCGACGCTGGCCTCGCTGCTGAAGGAGTCCGGCTACTCCACGGCCCTGATCGGCAAGTGGCACGCGGGCTACCTGCCCGACTACAGCCCGACGAAGTCCGGCTGGGACGAGTTCTTCGGCAACTTCGGCGGGGCCCTGGAGTACTACTCCAAGCTGGGCCTGGGCGGCGAGTACGACCTCTACGAGGGCGACGCCGAGTACAAGGACCTGCGCTACTACACGCGGATCATCACCGAGCGGGCGAGCGAGTACGTCTCCCGCGACCACCACGGCAAGCCGTGGCTGCTGAACCTGAACTTCACCACCCCGCACTGGCCCTGGATCGCCGACGGCGACACGGAGCAGAGCGCCGAGATCGTCCGCCGGATCAGGGCGGGCGACGGACGGGCCCTGTGGCACCAGGACGGCGGCTCGGTCGAGAAGTACAAGCAGATGGTCGAGGACCTCGACCGGTCGGTCGGCGAGGTGCTGAAGGCACTGAAGCGCTCCGGCCAGGAGGACGACACCCTGGTCGTCTTCTCCAGCGACAACGGCGGCGAGCGGTTCTCGTACAACTGGCCGCTGTCGGGCAACAAGGCCTCCCTCCAGGAGGGTGGCATCCGGGTGCCGAACATCGTGCGCTGGCCCGCGCGGCTGGACGGCGGCCAGGTCAGCCACGTCCCCGTCTTCAGCCCGGACTGGACGGCGACGCTGCTGGAGGTGGCCGGGACCCGCCCGCACCGGGCGTACCCGCTGGACGGGGTGAGCCTGGCCGGGTACCTGCTGCGCGGCGAGGAGCCGGCCGAGCGCGACGTGTTCTGGCGGGTGCGCGGGGAGCGGGCGCTGCGCCGCGGGGACTGGAAGTACTACCGCGGCAAGGCGGGCAAGGACCAGCTGTTCCATCTGGCCGGGGACATCCGCGAGCAGGCCGACAAGGCCGCGGTGGAACCGGCCAGGCTGGCGGAGCTGAGGGCGGCCCGGGAGTCCGTGAACGCGGGGCTGCTCCCCTACCCGTCCTGACCCTTGCCGTGATCGGGTCCAGGACCCGCCGGTGCCCGTCATTCCGCGGTCATTCCGCGGTCATTCCGCGGCGGAGGCCGCCCCGGCGGTCAGGCCCTTGCCGTCGGGGGCGGTGAGCGTCAGGGTCCGGTCCTGGATCTTCCAGGTGAGCGGGCCGCTGCCGAACAGCTCGGTCAGCGTCCGCTCGACCTCGCCCGCCGGGCCCTCGCAGGCCATCCGGGTGGTGGTGAGCGGCCCGAAGGTGACCGTGGGACCGTCGACGGTGGCCTTGGCGCTGAACCGGTTGCAGCCGAGGCTGCCGCTCGCCGCGCCGTCGGCCGCGATCGTGAACCGCGCCCGGCCGGCCGCCTCGGCCGGAACGGAGGAGACGGTGGCGCCGCTGACCAGGGAGTCGACGGTCCACTCGGTCACGATGAGCGGGGCGTCCGCGGCCGGGGGCTTCGCGGTCATGGCGATGGTGCTCCCGTCGGCGGTCTTCAGGGTGAGCCGGTCGGGGCCCCGGTCGATGGTCAGCCGGCCCGTGAACAGCTTGGCGAACTCCGTCTCGAAGGCCTGGTCCTCGCAGGCCATGGTGGTCGTCGCGCCGGGTGTGACGGTCAGGGCGGAGGTTCCGTCGAGGACCACCTTCGCCGTGAACCCGTTGCAGCCGTAGTTGCCCTTGGCCTCGTCCTGCCCGATGTCGACGCGGGCGGCGTCGGGCGCGTGCAGGGTGCGGCCGCCGGTGGTCAGGGACTCCACGGCCCAGGGGCCGACGGGGTCGGGGAGCGTGCGGGCGGCGCCGTCCTCGGACCGGCCGCCGCACGCGGCGAGCGCGAGGACGAGCGCCAGGCCCGTCGGTAGGTTCCGGAAAGTACGCATGATGCTGGGACGGAGCCGGCGCCCGGGCGGTTCCGCTCAGCTCATCAGCGGGAGCAGCGCCGCCAGGTCCGCCCGCTCGCCGCCGGCGCTGACCAGCGCCTCGTCGAGGGCCTCGGCCCATCCGGTACGGCCCGTCGCGAGCCGCATCCAGGTCAGCGGGTCGGTCTCCACGACGTTGGGCGGGGTGCCGCGGGTGTGCCGGGGGCCCTCGACGCACTGGACCACGGCGAACGGCGGGATCCGCACCTCGACCGCGCCGCCGGGCGCCTTGAGCGCGAGGGCGTCGGCGAGCAGCCGGGTACAGGCGGCCAGGGCCTGCCGCTCCATGGGGATGTCCAGTCCGGCGGCCCGGTTCAGGTCGTCGGTGTGGACCACCAGCTCCACGGTCCGCGTGACCATGAAGTCGGCGAGGGTCATGTCGCCGACCCACAGGGTCAGCACCCGGTCGCCGCCCGGGTTCGCCGCCAGCGCCTCGGCCAGCCGGGCGGACGCGCGGTCGAACAGCTCGGGCAGCGGGGCCCCGCTCACGGTTTCCCTGGCCGCCTCGGAGATCTTCCCGGCGAGGGACGCGGTGGCGAAGGGCCACTCCGCGGCCGTGATCTCGGCGACGACGGCGGGCGGCCGGGCCAGGCCGCTCGCCAGCGAGTCCGCGATCCACGCGATGTGCGCGGCGAGGTCGGCGACGCTCCAGTCCCCGAGCCCGCTGGGCCGCGCCAGCTGCTCGGGGGTCAACTCGCGCACGGCGTCGGCGACATGCCCGAACTGCGCGGTGACCGCCGCGCGGATCTTGGCGGGGTCGTACGTACGCGGCTTCCTCTTCCCGGGCGGCATGCGGCGACCCTATCCGGGGAGGGTGAGCTCGGTGCAGCCGCGCCGCGCTGCGGCCTCGGTGGCGTACGCCGTGAACACCTCGTCGAGGCGCGGGCCGAGCACCTCGTCGTACCGGTAGGCCGTCGTCATGCCGAGGACGGCGGGGCGGCCCTGGCAGGTGGCCGAGGCGTACAGGACCAGGAAGTCCCGCCCCGCCTGGCCGGGGGCGATCGGGGTGCCCTTCTTGGTGAAGGGCCGCACCTCGGTCCCGGCCGCGTCGTCGCCGAAGTAGGAGAAGGTCTGCAGCCACCAGGGGTTGGTCCAGCGGTCGCTGGGGCCCCCGGCTTTCACGCCGTCCGCGACGAGCCGGGCATGGATGCCGCCGCGGGTGTCCGTGTCCAGCGCCAGCACGCAGGACTCGCTCCCGCCGTGCTCCGACACCGGCACGCCGAGCGCCTTGTCGGGCAGCCGCTCCCGGTCCTGACGGCCGCGCAGGAAGGCCGCGTACCAGGCGCAACTGCCGGTGCCCTGCTCGGCGGGGCCGAGGGTGCGCCCCTGCGCGGGCAGAGCGGTGGGCAGTTCGGGCGGGGTGACGGCGCAACCGCTGCGCTCCGCGGCTTTGACCGCCGCTGTTCGGGCGATCAAGGCGAGGGCCTTGCGTTCCTTGTCGGTCGGGTCGCCGTACCGGGCGGTCGCAGAGGCCCGGAAGGAGGTCTTGCCGACCACGGGCTGCACACAGCCGGCTGTCACCGAGACGGTCCGGGCGGAGTAGGCCCCGGCACTGCCGTCGCCGAGGGGGGAGGGCAGCGGATCGCCCACCTGGTCGGTGACGTCCTCGCCGGCACGTTGGTGGATCCCGGGGTCGAAAGCCTCGTCGTCGGGGTCGAGGACATGCAGGCCCTGCTGGGGGAGCGAGTGCACCTTCAGGCCGAAGTGCACCAACCACACGGTCTTGCCGTCCTGCTCCTGCGCGGCCACCAGTACGCACTCGTCCGGCAGCTGGTCCAGGTCCAGCTGCCTCCTGGATTTGACCGCGCTCGGCCGCACCCGGTCACGGCCGCCGTCCAGCCGCATCACCTCATCGGCCTCGTCGGCCTCGATCAGGTCGGCACAGGCCTCCCGGATCGCGGTACGGCTCTCCCCGCGGTGCTGCCACGACTGGTAGGAGCCGTGGAGGGCCCAGCCGCCGAGGACGACACCGCCCACACCGGCGATGCACAGCAGCAAATTGACCGCATTGCGCCATCGTCCGCGATCCGGCAGCGGGCCGCCGGTGGACGGCCTCATCGGTTCGAACATCCCCCACCCCAGTCCTGTCACTGTCTTGCGACTGCGACGACGCTACCAACGGGAACGCCGGAGCCCCCGCCCGGAAGACCGGGCGGGGGCTCTGGTGGAGCGGATCAGGCCAGCAGGGCCGGGATCGTGGCCTCGTGGGCCTCGCGGAGCTCGGTCAGGGGGAGGGTGAACTCGCCCTGGATCTCGATCTCCTCGCCGTCCACCACACCGATGCGGGTGGCGGGGAGGCCCCGCGCGCCGCACATGTCGGTGAAGCGGAGCTCCTCGCTGCGCGGGACGGACACGATGGCGCGGCCCGCGGACTCGGAGAACAGGAAGGTGAAGGCGTCCAGGCCCTCGGGGACCACGATCCGCGCGCCGTTGCCGCCGCGCAGGCAGGACTCGGTGAGCGCCTGGATGACGCCGCCGTCGGACAGGTCGTGCGCGGCGTCGATCATGCCGTCGCGCGAGGCGGAGATCAGGATCTCGCCGAGCAGCTTCTCGCGGCCCAGGTCCACCTTGGGCGGCATGCCGCCGAGGTGGTCGTGGACGACCTGGGACCAGGCCGAGCCGCCGAACTCCTCGGCCGTGTCGCCCAGCAGGTACAGCAGCTGGCCGGCCTCCGCGAACGCCATCGGCGTACGGCGGTTGACGTCGTCGATCACACCGAGGACCGCCACGACCGGGGTCGGGTGGATGGCGATGTCGCCCGTCTGGTTGTAGAGGGAGACGTTGCCGCCGGTCACCGGGGTGCCCAGCTCCAGGCAGCCGTCCGCCAGGCCGCGCGTGGCCTCGGCGAACTGCCACATGACGTCCGGGTCCTCGGGGGAGCCGAAGTTCAGGCAGTCGGAGATCGCCAGCGGCTTGGCGCCGGTCGCGGCGACGTTGCGGTAGGCCTCGGCCAGCGCCAGCTGCGCGCCCGTGTACGGGTCGAGCTTGGCGAAGCGGCCGTTGCCGTCCGTGGCCATGGCGACGCCGAGGTTGGACTCCTCGTCGATGCGGACCATGCCCGCGTCCTCGGGCTGCGACAGGACGGTGTTGCCCTGCACGAAGCGGTCGTACTGGTCGGTGACCCAGGACTTCGACGCCTGGTTCGGGGAGGAGACCAGCGCGAGGACCTGCGCGCGCAGCTCGGCCGAAGTCGCCGGGCGCGGCAGGTTGTTCGCGTCGTCCGCCTGGAGCGCGTCCTGCCAGGACGGGCGGGCGTACGGGCGGTGGTAGACCGGGCCCTCGTGGGCGACGGTGCCCGGGGGCACGTCCACGATCTGCTCGCCGTGCCAGAAGATCTCCAGGCGCTCGCCGTCGGTCACCTCACCGATGACGGTGGCGATGACGTCCCACTTCTCGCAGATCTCCATGAAGCGGTCGACGTACTGCGGCTCGACGATCGCGCACATGCGCTCCTGCGACTCGCTCATGAGGATTTCCTCGGGTGAGAGCGTCGCGTCGCGCAGCGGAACGGTGTCCAGCTCGACGCGCATGCCGCCGGAACCGGCGGAGGCCAGCTCGGACGTGGCGCAGGAGAGCCCGGCGCCGCCGAGGTCCTGGATGCCCGCGACCAGCTTCTCCTTGAAGATCTCCAGGGTGCACTCGATGAGGAGCTTCTCCTGGAAGGGGTCGCCGACCTGGACCGCCGGGCGCTTCGTCGGCTTGGTGTCGTCGAAGGTCTCGGAGGCCAGTACGGACACGCCGCCGATGCCGTCGCCGCCCGTGCGGGCGCCGTAGAGGATGACCTTGTTGCCGGGGCCGGAGGCCTTGGCGAGGTGGATGTCCTCGTGCTTCATCACGCCGATGCAGCCGGCGTTGACCAGCGGGTTGCCCTGGTAGCAGGCGTCGAAGACGACCTCGCCGCCGATGTTGGGCAGGCCCAGGCAGTTGCCGTAGCCGCCGATGCCCGCGACCACGCCCGGCAGGACGCGCTTGGTGTCGGGGTGGTCGGCCGCCCCGAAGCGCAGCGGGTCGACGACCGCGACCGGGCGGGCGCCCATCGCGAGGATGTCGCGCACGATGCCGCCGATGCCGGTGGCCGCGCCCTGGTAGGGCTCGATGTACGACGGGTGGTTGTGCGACTCGACCTTGAAGGTGACCGCGTAGCCCTGGCCGACGTCGACGACGCCGGCGTTCTCGCCGATGCCGACGAGCATGGCGTCGGACTGGGGCTTCTTCTCGCTGAACTGGGCGAGGTGGACCTTGCTGCTCTTGTACGAGCAGTGCTCGGACCACATGACCGAGTACATGGCGAGCTCGGCGCCGGTGGGCCGGCGGCCGAGGATCTCCCGGATCCGGGCGTACTCGTCCTCCTTGAGGCCGAGCTCCTTCCAGGGCTGGGAGGCGTCCGGGGTCTCGGTGGCGTTCTTGACGGTGTCGAGGCTCATGCGCTGACCAGCTTCTTCAGGACCGACGTGAAGAACGGGAGGCCGTCGGTGCCGCCCGTCCCGATCAGCGGCTCGACCGCGTGCTCGGGGTGGGGCATGAGGCCGACGACGTTGCCCGCGGCGTTGGTGATGCCGGCGATGTCGCGCAGCGACCCGTTCGGGTTCATGTCGACGTAGCGGAAGGCCACGCGGCCCTCGGCTTCCAGTTCGTCGAGCACGCGCTCGTCGGCGACGTAGCGGCCGTCCATGTTCTTGAGCGGTACGGAGATCTCCTGGCCGGCGGTGTAGTCGCCGGTCCACGCGGTCTCCGCGTTCTCCACCCGCAGCTTCTGGTCGCGGCAGATGAAGTGCAGGTGGTTGTTGCGGAGCATCGCCCCCGGCAGCAGGTGGGCCTCGGTGAGGACCTGGAAGCCGTTGCAGATGCCGAGGACGGGCATGCCGCCCTTGGCCTGCTCGATGATGGTCTCCATCACCGGCGAGAAGCGGGAGATGGCCCCGGCGCGCAGGTAGTCCCCGTAGGAGAAGCCGCCCGCGAGGACGACCGCGTCGACCTGGTGCAGGTCCTTGTCGCGGTGCCAGAGCGAAACCGGCTCGGCCCCCGCGAGGCGGACGGCGCGCAGCGAGTCACGGTCGTCGAGCGTTCCGGGGAACGTGACGACTCCGATGCGAGTGGTCACCGTCAGGCCTCGACCTTCACGGTGAAGTCTTCGATGACGGTGTTGGCGAGGAACGTTTCGGCCATCTTGTGGATGCGGTCGAGGGCGGCCTGGTCGACCGGTCCCTCCACCTCCAGTTCGAAGCGCTTCCCCTGGCGGACGTCGGCGATTCCCTCGAAGCCCAGGCGCGGCAGTGCACGCTGCACCGCCTGGCCCTGGGGGTCGAGGATCTCCGGCTTGAGCATGACGTCGACTACGACGCGTGCCATCGGGCACTCCCGTGTGTGGTTGGTGCGAAGGCGGTTCCCTCAGCGTACCCGGCCGAAATTTCTACGCGGGTAGATATCCTCAGGTCGTGATCATCGGCCGGTTTCGCTTCACCAACGCTTCGCAAAATCACCAGGAAAACCACGCGTCCGGGATTGCGGCGGGACACGCGGAGAGAATTAACTGGGCTTCGCAATGCAATGGGAATCGGGGTACAAAGGAATCATCCCGTGAGGCGGCATTTTGCCGCTTCACAACGGGGCGGAAAGATGCATTGCTCCGAAACATCCACACAGGCGACATCGCCGCACGTCAGCAGGTGGCGGCGTCGCACCGAAGGGACCGATATCCGTGGCGCAGCGCGTAGTAGTCACGCTCTCCGACGACATCGATGGCGGAGAAGCGGCGGAAACGGTCGTGTTCGCTCTGGACGGTAAGTCGTACGAGATCGACCTCAATGCGGCGAACGCAAAGAAACTGCGGAAGGGCCTGGAGCCGTTCGTGGCCGCCGGCCGACGCCAGTCGCGTTCGGGGAAGGCCTTCAAGCACACGTCCCTCGCACCCGACCCGGCGGTCGTCCGGGCCTGGGCCCGGTCCAACCAGTACGACGTGCCGCCCCGCGGCCGCATCCCCAAGAAGATCTACGAGGCCTACAACGCGGCCCACTGAGGGCCGATTTGCCATCCACCCCCCTGCGTCGGCTAATGTGTGGATCACGCCGAGGGGCCAGACCGCAGGTCACAGTCCCGAAGGTCGTGCGGGTGTAGTTCAGTAGTAGAACATCCTCCTTCCAGGGGGAAGGCGCAGTGTGCGATCCCTGTCACCCGCTCTGCATCGGTTTACCGACCACCTCCGTGGATCAGGTAGAGTGATGCACGCATTGCCCAGGCAGTGCACGCAGTACATGCGGACGTAGCTCAGTTGGTAGAGCACCACCTTGCCAAGGTGGATGTCGCGCGTTCGAGTCGCGTCGTCCGCTCCATAGGGAGAAGGCCCCGGTCATTACGACCGGGGCCTTCTTCGCGTTTCCCCGCCCCCCGGCCTTTGCGGCTTTGGACCTTCCCTGACAAATGTCATCGCGGATCATGACGGCGCGCACTGCCGGGCCCGTCCGGGCGCCGCGAGGCTGGGGTCATGACTGACACCGTGATCGACGCCCGGGGGCTGCGCCGCGGCTACGCCGGGGGCTTCGAAGCCGTGCGGGACGTTTCCTTCTCCGTGGCGCGGGGCGAGATGTTCGCCCTGCTCGGCACCAACGGGGCGGGCAAGACCTCCACCGTCGAGCTGCTGGAGGGGCTGGCGCGGCCGAGCGGCGGGCAGGTCCGCGTCCTCGGCCTCGACCCGTACACGCGCCGGGCCGAGGTCCGCCCGCGCACCGGGGTCATGCTCCAGGAGGGCGGATTCCCCTCGGACCTGACGGTCGCCGAGACCGTCCGGATGTGGAGCGGGGTGACCACCGGCGCCCGCCCGGCGGCGGAGGTGCTGGGCGCGGTCGGCCTGGGCGCGCGTGCCTCCGTACGGGTCAAGCAGCTGTCCGGTGGTGAGCGGCGGCGCCTCGACCTGGGGCTGGCCCTGCTGGGGAGACCTGAGGTGCTGTTCCTGGACGAGCCGACCACCGGGATGGATCCCGAAGGGCGCCGGGACACCTGGGCGTTGGTACGGGAACTGCGGGACCAGGGCACCACGGTGCTGCTGACCACGCACCACCTGGAGGAGGCCGAGGAGCTCGCCGACCGGCTGGCGATCCTCCACGAGGGGGAACTCGTCCTGGCCGGGACCCCGGCCGAGGTGACCGCCGGCCGCCCCGCCCGGATCCGCTTCACGCTGCCCGCCGGGGTGCCTGCGGCCAGGCTCCCGCTGACGCTGCGCGCGGCGGCGTACGGGCAGCGCGTGGAGATCCGTACCGGGCGGCTCCAGACGGCTCTGGCCGAACTGCTGCGCTGGGCCCACGACTCCGGTGTGGAACTGGAGGGGATCGACGCCCGGTCCGGCTCCCTGGAGGACGTCTTCCTGGACATCGCGCGGAACCGGCGCGAGACGGCGGGAGCCCGGTGAACACGCCGACCCCGAACCCCGGCCGGCTCGCCGCGCTCGGCCGCTCCGAGCTCACCCTGCTGGTGCGCAACCGGGCCGCGCTGAGCGTGGCCCTGCTGATGCCGCTGCTCACGGTGTTCGTCCTGCGCTCCACCCTGGACGGGCAGGAGGGAGCGGCCGCCCTCGGCGAGGCCACGCTGACCGGCGGGACCGGCATGGTGCTGCTCCTCGTCGTGTACGTGAACCTGGTGTCCGCGTACACGGCCCGGCGCGAGGAGCTCGTACTCAAGCGGCTGCGCACCGGCGAGGCGGCCGACCTGGAGATCCTGGCCGGGACCGCCCTGCCCGCCGGCGTCCTCGCCGCCTGCCAGATCACCGTCCTCGCGGTGGCCGGGGCGGCAGCCCTGGGCGCGCCGATGCCGCGGAACCCCGCGCTGCTCGCCCTGGCCGTCCTCGCGGGCACGGTGCTGCTGGCCGGGGCGGCCGCGCTGACCGCCTCCTTCACCCGCACCGTGGAGAGCGCCGGCCTCACCACGCTGCCGCTGTTCCTGCTCACCGTGCTCGGCTCGGGGCTGTCCGTACCGGTGGACTCGCTGCCGGACACGGTGGCCTCGGTGTGCGAACTGCTGCCGGTGAGCGGGGTGATGGCCCTCGTCCGGGCCGGCTGGAGCGGCGGGGTCGAGGCCGGTGAGCTGCTCGGGGCCGCGCTCACCACACTGGCCTGGATCATGATCACCGTGTTTGCTGTCCAGCGGTGGTTCCGCTGGGAACCGCGCCGCTAGCGGGAAGAATGAAGGATGCAGGGGGGACGGGCAACATGCCGAAACTGAAGGGGTGGTGGAGGAACCGCAGCACCGCGGGGAAGGTCGAGCTGTACACGCGCTGGTCGTTCCACTTCTTCGTGGTCATGGAGTTCCTGGGGATCGGGCTGGCCCCGCTGGCCGGCGCCGCCGGGCGGTCCTCGGCGCTGGTGCCGGTCTCGCTCTTCCTGATGGCGTGCGTCCACGCGGCGCTGTGCGCAGTGCACTCCTCCAGGGCCCTGCACTGGGTGGTGGGCCGGCGCGAACGCCCCACCCGGCTCGCGGTGGCCACGGCCCTCGCGACGGGCGCGGCCACGCTCGCCGTCCTCGCGCTGCGCGCGACCGGCAGACTCGACCCGGCCGCGGCGCCGTCGCTGGTCTCGGGGCTGACCTGCTTCGCCACCGGATCGCTGGTCCTGTCCCTGCGGTCCGTGAAGCTCATCTGGTGCGTCGCCCCGGCCGTGGCCGCCGGCACGGCCGTGGCCGTGCTCGCCCTGGGCCTGCCGCCGGGAGAGGCGCTGGGCTACGCGGTCGGGGTACTGATCGGCAATCTGCTCTTCAGCGCCACCTGCGGATTCTCGGCATGGCTGCTGAAGACGGTCTACGAACTGGACCGGTCCCGCGAGATCCAGGCGCGGCTGGCGGTCGCCGAGGAGCGGCTGCGCTTCGGCCGGGACCTGCACGACGTGATGGGCCGCAATCTGGCGGTGATCGCGCTCAAGAGCGAGCTGGCGGTCCAGCTGGCCCGGCGCGAACGGCCGGAGGCCGTGGACCAGATGATCGAGGTGCAGCGGATCGCCCAGGAGTCCCAGCGGGAGGTGCGCGACGTCGTGCGCGGCTACCGGGAGGCGGACCTCGCCGTGGAGCTGGAGGGCGCGCGCGGGGTGCTGCGGGCGGCCGGGATGGACTGCAGGGTCGATTTCGACGCGGCCGGGCACGAGCTGCCGCCCGAGGTCCAGTCGGCACTCGGCTGGGTGGTGCGCGAGGCGACCACGAACGTCCTGCGGCACGGGGACGCGCACAGCTGCGTGATCCGGCTGACGGCGCCGGAGGCCGGCCCGGCGACCCTGGTCGTGGAGAACGACGGAGCTCCCGAGACGCCCGCCGGGCCGCCCGGCTCGGGGCTGGCCGGGCTGCGCGAGCGGCTCGCGGTACTGGACGGAACCCTGCAGGCGGGACCGGCGGCCGACGGCCGCTTCCGGCTGCGCGCCGAGATACCCGGCGGACACGTGAAACGACTGGAGGTGCGGGCGTGAGCCCCGTACGCGTACTGCTCGCCGACGACGAGCACCTGATCCGTGGGGCGCTCGCCGCCCTGCTGGCACTGGAGGACGACCTGCTGGTCGTCGCCCAGGCGGCCTCCGGGCCCGAGGCCCTCGCCATGGCTCGGGCGCACCGGCCGGACGTGGCGGTGCTGGACCTGCAGATGCCGGGGGCGGACGGTGTGAGTGTGGCCACATCGCTGCGGGCCGAACTCCCCGACTGCAAGACCATGATCGTGACGAGTCACGGGCGTCCCGGCCACCTGAAGCGGGCCCTGGCGGCGGGCGTACGGGCCTTCGCGCCGAAGACCGTCTCGGCGCAGCGGCTGGCCGAGCTGATCAGGACCGTGCACGCCGGAGGGCGTTATGTGGACCCGGAGTTGGCGGCCGACGCGATCAGCGCGGGGGACTCGCCGCTGACCGCCCGGGAGGCGGAGGTGCTGGAACTCGCGGCGGACGGGGCGCCGGTCGTGGAGATCGCGGAGCGGGCGCGGCTGTCGCAGGGGACGGTACGGAACTACCTGTCGTCGGCGGCGACGAAGCTGGGTGCCGAGAACCGGCACACGGCAGTGCGTCTCGCACGGGAGCGAGGTTGGGTATAGTAGGTCTCGCCTTACGGCGCCTGCGGACATAGCTCAGTTGGTAGAGCACCACCTTGCCAAGGTGGATGTCGCGCGTTCGAGTCGCGTTGTCCGCTCTGCAGGGAAGAAGCCCCCGGTCCTCGACCGGGGGCTTCTTCGTGTCTCAGGCCGGGGTGATCCCGGTCGTCGCCGTCCAGGTCAGGCCGGTGAGCCGCTCGTAGGCCTCGACGTACTTGGCGCGGGTCCGCTCGACGATCTCCTGCGGGAGGGCCGGCGGCGGGAGCTCCCCCTTCGGGTCCCAGCCGGAGTCCGGGGAGGACAGCCAGTTGCGGACGAACTGCTTGTCGAAGGAGGGCTGGGTGCGGCCCGGCTCCCACAGGTCGGCCGGCCAGAAGCGGGAGGAGTCCGGGGTCAGCACCTCGTCGGCGGCGACCAGCGTGCCGTCCTTCGGGTCGAAGCCGAACTCGAACTTGGTGTCCGCCAGGATGATCCCGCGCTCACGGGCGATGTCCCGGGCTCGGCTGTACACGGCCAGGGTGGTCTGGCGCAGCAGGGCCGCCGTCTCGGCGCCGGCCGTGCGCGCGACCTCCTCGTAGGAGACGTTCTCGTCGTGCTCGCCGACGGCTGCCTTGGCCGCCGGGGTGAAGATCGGGGCGGGCAGCTCGGAGCCGTCCACGAGGCCCTCGGGGAGGGCGAGTCCGCAGACGGTACGGGTCTCCTTGTACTCGCGGAGTCCGGAACCGGTGAGGTAGCCGCGGGCCACGCACTCGACGGGGACCATGTCGAGGTTGCGGCAGACGAGCGTGCGGCCGGCCCAGTCGGCGGGGGCGCCGGCGGGCAGGTCGGTGGAGATGACGTGGTTCGGCACGAGGTCGGCGAGCTGGTCGAACCACCACAGGGAGAGCTGCGTGAGGACGCGGCCCTTGTCCGGGATCTCGGTGGGCAGCACCCAGTCGAAGGCGGACATACGGTCGCTGGCGACCATGACGAGGCGGTCGTCCTCGTCGCGGTAGAGGTCGCGCACCTTGCCGGTGTGGAGGTGGACGAGGCCGGGAACCTCAACCGGCTCGGGCTTTTCGACGAATCCGGACACGGGGTCTCCCTGTGGGTCTGTACGAGCGCAAACCCATTCTCCCGTACCGGGTCGTCTGCCCCGTCCAGGGGGTGTCGTTCCCCGGCGGCGGTCAGTCCCTCTTGCAGATCCGGTCGAGGAGATTGGCGGTAGCCCGCTGGACGCGCTCGTCGACGTGGCCGGGGCGGTCGAGCGCCGGGGACCAGGCGAAGGTGCCGGACGCGAAGACCAGCGCGCCGCTTGCCGCCCGGTAGAGCGAGGTCTCCTGGTGGCGGCGGTGGTTCTCGCTGTCGAGGTACGGGGAGTGCGCGAGCAGGATCCGGTCCTGGTGCTCGGGGAGCTGGGTGCGCGGGAAGTACCGGTCGGCCTCGCCGGCGACCAGGCCGGGCAGTTCGTCGTTCTCCCCGGCGCCGGTGGAGTCCCAGAGCCAGTGCGTGGCGTTGCGGACGATCAGCGGCGCGGGCTCGGGGACCCGCCCGGCGTACTGGATGCCGAGGAGCTGCTGCTCCGGGCGGTCGACCTCGCGCCACAGGCTGGGGCGGCCGGGGCCGCGGCGTTTTCGGCAGGTGAGGAGCCGGTCGTCGACCCCGGAGGGCGAGGGGCCGAGCTCGACCTGCCAGTACATGGTGTTGGCGGAGAGGAAGACGAGCGAGGTGCCGTGGTCTCGGGCGCGCTCGACGGTGCGGCGCATGGGGGCGGACCAGTACTCGTCGTGGCCGGGGAAGACCAGGCCGCGGTATCGGGTCGGGTCGACGCGGCCGGCGTGCAGGTCGCGGGTGTCGGCGTAGGCGAGGTCGTAGCCGTAGCGCTCGGCCCAGCGGATGAAGTCGTAGGCGTGGCCGACGTGCAGGGGCAGGCCCGCGCCCGAGTAGGGGCGGTCGAAGGAGACGGTGATGGCCGCGTCCTGCTCGCCGAGCAGCCGGCCGTCCTCGTCCCAGGCGTGGTAGAGGCTGGCGCCGGTGCGGCCGTCCTCCGGGTAGAGGTTGTACGCCTGCCAGGTGATGTCGGGGAGCAGGAGCAGCAGGTCGGCGGGGTGGTCGTCGCGGACCGTGAAGGGGATGTGGGAGCGGTAGCCGTCGGCGGTGGTGAGGACGGCGACGTACGCGCCGATGCTCCAGTAGGACGGGACCTGGAGGCGCCAGGACAGCCACCAGTGGTGGCAGGAGACGGTGCGGTCGGCGGCGAGGGGGGCGGGCTGCACGATGCCGGAGAGGCGGGGACTGGTGGTGATCTTGGAGGCGCCGTCGCCGCCGTAGTGGCCGATGCGGTAGACGTCGACGGAGAACTGCTGGGGCGGGTCGACGGTGATGTGGAAGTCGATGGCCTCGCCGGGGGCCACGGCGCCGGTGGAGGCGAAGCCCTTGATCTGGCGGTGCACGTCGTCGGCCGTGCGGGGGCCGCCCGTGCCCCGGGCGCGGGGGATCTGGCCGGTGCCGGCGGCCGCGGCGGCCGGGTCCACGTACCAGGGCACGACCTGGCCGGTGTCGTCGAAGTAGAGCTCGCTGCCCCGGAACCAGGGCAGGGGTCCCTGCCCGAACGGGTCCGTCACCGCGTGCGCGAGCGCACCTGACTCCCAACGCCGGATCTGGTCCGCTCCCATGACCGCTCCCCTCCCTCGCTCCCCCGAACGGGCGTGCATCGAGCCCAGCACATCACATAACGCACGCAGTTCGTCACCGTTCGTCGCGAATTGACGTGACTGGAACATTGGGGTCCGGTTATCTGTGCGATCCGTAGCCCTCCCGGGAGGCCTGCCGGGGCAGCCCGGCGCAGCTTGCCGGGGCCGGGGCGGGGCCGCCTGTCGGGGGCCGCGGCGGGGAGCCGTCAGACCAGGCGGACCGGCTTCTCCGGGCGGACGCCGAGGTCGGCGAGCCAGTCGCGCAGGGGCCCCGGGTCCCCGTCCTCGACCAGGCACAGCACGCGCGGCGCCAGGTCGGAGCGGCGGTCGCCACCGATCAGCAGGATCGGGCCGTCGAGCCAGTCCAGGCCGGGTGCGGCCCCGGCCGAGTCGACGGCCGCGCAGCACACCATCGCCGTCACGTGGTCGGCCAGCAGGTCCCGGCCGCTGCGCGGCGGCTGGAGCGGGAACAGCGGTACGGCGTCCGCGCCACGCGCCTTCCCGGTCCCGGCGGCCGGACCGGCGGCCCGCTCCTCGCGGGCCAGGTCGCCGCTGAGACGTCCGGCCAGCGCCTCCCCGGCGGCACCCTCGCCGACCCGGTCGGTGAGATAGCCCAGCACCCGTTCCAGCGTGGGCCCGCCCGCGGCGCCCGAACCGGCGGAGCCGACCGGCAGTCCCGCCGGAGCGGCCAGCGAGTCCAGCGCCGTGTGCAGCCGGGCCGCCTCCGTACGCCACTTGCGGTCCACGACCTCCTCCGGATACGCCGCCCAGTCCACCGGGGACCAGTCCGGCCCGGGCTCGGCCGGCCCGCCGTGGAAGAGCCGCGCGGCCAGCAGCGAGGCCGCCTCGTCAATCGCCCCCGGCTGCTCCAGCAGGTCGCAGGCGGGGCGCTCGCCGAGCCGCGAGGTGAACCCCTCGGCCAGCCGGTCCCGCCGGGACAGCTCGGTCAGCGCGGAGACCACTCCGGCGTCGAGGTGCGCCGGCCAGCGGCCCATCCGCCAGGCGGGCAGCGCGACCCGGGTCAGCAGCCGGTCCCAGCCCGCGTAGGCGAGGCCGACCTGCTCCTGGGCGACGATCCGCAGCCCGTAGTCCACACCCTGTGCACGCTCCGAGGCGGCCGCGGCCACCCCGCGCTCCATCTCGGCGGCATCCACCCGGCACAGCCGCAGCAGCAGCCGGGCGGGCCCGGCGATCCAGCCGAGGCCGGGCCTGCCGCCCACGTCCACGGCGGCGTCCAGGCCGCGCACGAAGCCGCGCGCGTCGGCTATGTCCGGATGCGCGGAGGGTCCCGTACCCGCGACGACCGGCGCGAGGACCGCCCGCAGCTCCGCGACCCGCATCCACCACAGGAAGGGCGAGCCGATCACCAGTACGGGAGCAGCGCCGGGCTCGGACTCCGGGCCGGCGGATATGCCGCCGCGGCGGTGGGCCGCGTGCGTGCGGTCCTCCAGCCAGCTGTCGCAGTCCGGCGTCAGGGCTATCGCGGAGGGCGGCGGCACGTCCATCCGGTCGGCCAGGTCACGCACCAGCCGGTAGAGATCGGGCGCGGAGTCCTCCGGTACCGCCACTGTCGGCGTCACGGCGGGGCTCGCCCGCAGCACCACGGCGGTGAAGATCCCGCCGACCAGCAGCACCAGCGCGGCGACCGCGCACACGGCGAGGGTCACCACGGGCCAGGGGTCACCGGCCAGCCGGCCCGTCATCCGGGCGGTCACCAGCACCACCGCGAGGGCGGCGGGCAGCAGCCCGACGGCCAGGGCCCTGCTGCGCACACGCAGCACGGCCAGGGCGCGGGAACGCGCGGACGGCACGCCCACTTCCATGATCGAACCGGTTCCGGACACGGCCGGACCTCACCCCCTCTGCCCTGCGGCGGCTTTGCTCACTCCCCCACTGTGACACCCGCCACTGACATCGCAATGCCGGTGGGCCAAGTGCCGGAATGCTTGCGCCGCACCCTAGTTGGGGCACGCCCGGCCGTCAGGCAGACCGGGTGACGATCACCCGATGGAATGGCTTTGGGTAAAGCTGGGTGCGTTCGAACGCGGATGAAGGCACTCGCACGCCAACGCGCACAGACGCGCCCGCGGGCCCGGGCGCACCTCGTGCGCACCGGGCCCGCGGGTCAGGCCGAGCAGCTGGTCAGCGGCCTTCGGCCGCCTTGGCGGCGATGTCCGTACGGTGCTGCGAGCCGTCCAGCCGGATCCGCGCCACCGCCTTGTACGCCTTCTCGCGGGCCTGCGCCAGATCGGAACCGGTCGCCGTCACCGACAGCACGCGGCCGCCCGCGCTGACGACCGCGTCGCCCTCGCGCCGGGTCCCGGCGTGCAGCACGTACGCGTCGGGTCCGTCCTCGGCGGCCACGTCGGCCAGGCCCTCGATCACGTCGCCGGTGCGCGGGGTCTCGGGGTAGTTGTGCGAGGCGATGACCACCGTGACGGCCGCGTCCTCCCGCCAGCTGAGCGGGGGCTCGGCGTCCAGGGTGCCGTTCGCGGCGTTCAGCAGCACGCTCGCCAGCGGGGTGCGCAGCCGGGCCAGGACCACCTGGGTCTCGGGGTCGCCGAAGCGGGCGTTGAACTCGATGACGCGCACGCCGCGGCTGGTGATCGCGAGGCCGGCGTAGAGCAGGCCGGAGAAGGGGGTGCCGCGGTGGCGGAGCTCGTCGACGGTCGGCTGGAGGACCAGCTCCATGACCTCGTCGACCAGCTTCGGGTCGGCCCAGGGCAGCGGGGAGTACGCGCCCATGCCGCCGGTGTTGGGGCCCTCGTCGCCGTCCAGGGCCCGCTTGAAGTCCTGCGCGGGCTGGAGCGGGAGGACGGTGACGCCGTCGGTGATGGCGAAGAGCGAGACCTCGGGGCCGTCGAGGTACTCCTCGATGACCACGCGGTCGCAGCCGAGCGCGTGGGCGCGGGCCGCGGCACGGTCCTCGGTGACCACGACGCCCTTGCCGGCCGCGAGGCCGTCGTCCTTGACGACGTAGGGGGCGCCGAAGGCGTCGAGGGCCGCGTCCACCTCTTCGGGGGTGGTGCACACGTAGCTGCGCGCGGTCGGGACCCCGGCCGCGGCCATCACGTCCTTGGCGAAGGCCTTGGAGCCCTCCAGCTGGGCCGCCTCGCCGGACGGGCCGAAGACGGGGATGCCGACGGCGCGCACGGCGTCGCCGACCCCGGCGACCAGCGGGGCCTCCGGGCCGACGACGACCAGGTCGGCGCCGAGTTCGGTGGCGAGAGCGGCGACGGCATCGCCGTCGAGGGCGTCGACCGGGCGGAGCTCGGCCACCTCGGCGATGCCGGCGTTGCCGGGAGCGCAGTACAGCGCGGAGACGTCGGGGTCGAGGGACAGAGAGCGGCACAGGGCGTGTTCGCGGGCGCCGCCGCCGATGACGAGGACCTTCACGCTGCTCAGACTAGCCCGGACGGCGCGGCCGGTTTCGTGCGGCCACCCCAACTAGGAGGGGCTACTCATTCGTGTATTCCTCCACAACGGTCGCTCCGAGCTCGCGCACGATGAGGTCGTGTCCGGTCAGAGCGCTCTCGACGAGGTCGGGATCGTCCTCCTCCGCGAAGTCGTCCTCGGGCGCGACCGGGGGGGGCGCCTGCTGTACGGGGGGCTGCGGGGCGGAGGCCGACTGCTGGGGCGGCTGCTGCTGCGGCTGCTGCGGGGCGGGGGCGGAGGGCGCCTGGGGCGGCTGGCTGTAGGCCGGGGCGGCCGCGGGCGGGGCGGCGTACGAGGACGTCTGGAGCGGAGCCGGTGATCCACCGCCCCCGCCCACCACGGCGTCGATCTTCCAGTTGACCTGGAACTGCTCGGCCAGGACCGCCTTGAGCACGTCCTCGCTGCCGCTGCTCGCGAAGTTGTCGCGGGCGCCTGCGTTGGGGAAGCCGAGCTGGAGGGTGGTTCCGTCGAAGCCGGTGACCTGGGCGTTCTGGCTCAGCAGGATCCAGGTGAAGCGGCGGCGGTTCTTGACGGCCTCCAGGACGCTCGGCCACATCGCCTGGACCTGCCCGGCGCCGGCGGCCATGCCGGGGGAGGGCGCGGCCGGGGCCGCGGCCGCGGGAGTCGGGGCCGGCTGGGCGGGGGCGGGCGCGGCCGGGACTCCCTGGCCGGGGGCGGCCGCGCTGGGCCAGGCTCCGGCGGCGGGGGTGGCAGGGGCCGGGGCCGCGGGGGCGGGGGCGGCCGGGGTCGGGGTGGCCGGGGCGGCGGCTCCCGGCCAGGCACCGGGGGCGCCGCTGCCGGGCTGTGCGGCTCCGGGCCAGGCCCCGGGCGCGGGGGCGGGCGTGGCGGGGGCCGGGGCAGGGGCGGCCTGCACCGGCGCCTCCGGCCGCGCGGGAGCCCGTACCGGCTCGGGAGCGGCGACCGGCGCGGGAGCCGCCGCCGGGGCGGGAGCCGCCGCCGGCGCGGGGGCCTGTACCTGTACGGGGGCCTGTACCGCGGCACGCGCGGCGGCGACGCCCCCGGCGGGACCGGCGGGGGCCATGCCGTGTGCCTCGGGGCCCGGCACGTAGCCCATGGCGGGCGGGGCGGCGAAGGCAGCGGCCCCGCTGCGCTCCAGCCGGTCGAGCCGGGCCTGGAAGGACCGCTCGTCGTCGAAGGCTGCGGGCAGCAGCACGCGGGCGCAGATCAGCTCCAGCTGCAGCCGCGGCGAGGTCGCGCCCCGCATCTCGGTGAGGCCGGTGTTGACGAGATCGGCGGCCCGGGACAGCTCGGCGGCCCCGAACACGGACGCCTGGGCCTGCATCCGCTCCACCACATCGGCGGGGGCGTCGATCAGCCCCTTCTCCGCGGCGTCGGGCACGGCGGCCAGGATCACCAGGTCGCGCAGCCGCTCCAGCAGGTCGGCGACGAACCGGCGCGGGTCGTTGCCGCCCTCGACGACCCGGTCGACGACCTCGAAGGCGGCGGCCCCGTCACCGGCGGCGAAGGCGTCGATGACGGAGTCGAGCAGGGACCCCTCGGTGTACCCGAGCAGCGAGGTCGCCATGGCGTATGTCACACCGTCGTCGGCGGCGCCGGCGAGCAGCTGGTCCATGACGGACATCGAGTCACGCACGGACCCGGCGCCGGCGCGCACGACGAGCGGCAGCACGCCGTCCTCGACCTTGGCGCCCTCGCGCGCGCAGACCTCGCCCAGGTAGTCCCGCAGGGTGCCGGGCGGCACCAGCCGGAAGGGGTAGTGGTGCGTCCTGGACCGGATGGTCCCGATCACCTTCTCCGGCTCCGTGGTGGCGAAGATGAACTTGAGGTGCTCCGGCGGCTCCTCGACCACCTTCAGCAGGGCGTTGAAGCCCGCCGAGGTGACCATGTGGGCCTCATCGATGATGTAGATCTTGTAGCGGCTGGAGGCGGGCCCGAAAAAGGCCTTCTCCCGCAGGTCACGGGCGTCGTCCACACCACCGTGGGAGGCGGCGTCGATCTCGATGACGTCGATGGACCCCGGCCCGTTCCTGGCCAGGTCACGGCAGGACTGGCACTCCCCGCACGGGGTGGGGGTGGGACCCTGCTCACAGTTCAGGCAGCGGGCGAGGATGCGCGCGCTGGTCGTCTTTCCACACCCGCGCGGCCCGCTGAACAGGTACGCGTGATTGACCCGGTTGTTCCGCAGGGCCTGCATCAGCGGTGCAGTGACATGCTCCTGCCCGATGACCTCGGCGAACGACTCGGGGCGATAGCGGCGGTACAGCGCAAGGGACGACACGTCTATGAGGTTATCCGGGCCCGCCGACAACGGCGGCCCGCCGGCGCCACCAAGGCCCCCGGAACGCAAAGCGCCCCCCACGCACCCGCCAGAGCCCACTTACCCTTGCTGCCTTCCGGCCCTGGGGGAGTTGGGTGAGATAGCGCCACGTGAGGGGCTGAGCCCACCCTAGCGGATGGACGCCCCTGGAATCGAGCCCGGCCCCGACCTGCCCTCCCGGAGACGATCACGTTCGCGAGCACCCCTCAACGTCTTGTATTGTTTGCGGCGGAGGATTCGCCTAGTGGCCTAGGGCGCACGCTTGGAAAGCGTGTTGGGGGCAACCCCTCACGAGTTCGAATCTCGTATCCTCCGCCATTGCTCTCACCGGGCAATATGTCGAAGGGCCCCGCTGCTTGCAGCGGGGCCCTTCGTCGTTCCTCAGGCCTCGTTGTCCTGGTCTTTGTCCACGAGACCCTTCTCCGAGGGGCCCCAGATGGCCTCCGCGATCTTCTGAGCCACGTCCTTCAGCATGGCGTCGGGCACGTGCAGGTACCGCGCGCGCATCCGGGCGGACGTTCCCGGCTCCCAACCCATGATCTGGTCGATCACGCGGTCCGGAACGCCGAGCAGCATGAGCACGGTCGCGGCGGTGTGCCGTGCGTCGTGGAGGCGCGCGTCCCTCACCCCCGCATCCCCGAGCAGCTTCTTCCAGTCGTGGTAGTCCGTGTTCGGGCTGAGCGGGCCACCGAGCGGCTTGGTGAACACGTACTCCGACTCGGTCCACTGGTCGCCGGCGGCCTTCCGCTCGCGGGCCTGGACCTCCTTGTGCGCCCGAAGCATCCGAACGAGCGGCCCCGGCAGGGGCACCGCACGGCGCCCCGCCCGCGACTTGGTGTTCTTCGTCTCGCGCCGCACCTGCTCGCGCAGGGGGCAGTACCCGGCCTTCCGGCCGCACGGATCAGCCTCCTTGCATCCGTGCGCGTACTTCGGCCGCAGCCGGTTCCGGCGCAGCTTCAGGTACTCGTGTTCCAGGTCCACGTCAGCCCACCGGAGCCCCAGCGTCTCGCCCTGCCTCAGGCCGAGCGCAAGAGCGAGCATCCAGCGGGCACTGTTCCGGCGCTTGTTCACCTCGATGAGCAGGCTCTGCACCTCCTCGACCGAGTAGGGCTCGATCTCCTCTTCGGGCTCCTCCACCCGAGGCGGCTTGGCCAGCGCCGCGGCGTTCTTCGCCGCGTGCCCGCGCCGTACCGCCTCCCCCAGGGCGGTACGCGCGGTCCGGTGGGCCTGGTGAGCCGTGGCGGGCTTGCTGCCGTTCGCCTTCATCCGCCGGTAGAGGCTCTCCAGGTGCTCCGGCTCCAGGCGGTCGATCCGGTGCTTGCCGACGCCAGGAACGAGGTGGACCCGGACGGCCACCTCGTAGCCGTCGTAGGTGTTCTCGCTGACGACTTCCTTGGCGATGTTCTCGACCCAGTGCCACAGCCACTTCTCGACCGTCCACAGCTTCCCGGGCTGCTGGGCGGTCCCCTGGTCGCGCTGCTTCTCCAACCTCTTGACCTCGGCCATCAGGAGGTCTTCGGAGAGCCGTGTGATGTGCCTGCGGTACGGCTCGCCGTTGTCCCGGTAGCCCATCGGCACGCGGGCGTGCCAGCGGCCGTCCTTGCCGAAGTAGATCGCGGTCTCCCCGTTGGCGCGGCGGGTGCCCTTCTTCTTGCTCTCTGCCACAGGCAGGCTCCTGTCTCGGGTGAGTCGGGTGTGGGCGGGACGGCGGACTGCCTTGGCGCCAGTGCCGCCGTCCCGGCGTCGTCAAGCCGCGCGGTGGGCGGTGCGGAGACGGGTCACGTACGCGGCCGGCGCGTCAACCGGGACCCTGCGGAGCCCGCCGATCGTGACGGACTCCAGGGCCCCGGTGCGGATGAGGCGAAAGCAGGTGGTCCGGCCGACGCGGAGCCGCCGGGCGGCTTCTTCGACGGTCAGCAGGACCAGCGTCGGGTCTGCCGCGAGGGGTACGGCGATATCGGTGTCGTGCATGGGCGCACTCCTTAACCGGGTCTAAGGCCGGGTTCCTGTCCGAGGTGCGGATTTCTGCGTCATCGCGTCATTCACGTCATTCCGGCGCCTGACCTGCGGTTTCCGATGACACGGCCAGTGCGGTTGGTGTCATCGGGTGACGGTGGCCGCCGTCACCTGGTGACACGGGTGACGGGCAATGACGGAGCGTCGGCGGTCTGCGTCACCGGTGGATCCGCAGGCCGTGAGCCGTTTTCGGCCTGTCGTGACGGGGGTGACGCAGGTTTCTTCTCTTCGGACAAGAAGGGTGGTGTCTGTCGTAGTGCGACAGACCTGAAGAGCGAAAGAAGGGGCCGCTGCGCGGCACGACCTTCCAGCCCGGCGGCGAGCCGCCGGAAGAGCAAGAGGAGCACCCGGCGGCGTCGCCGGGGGTGCTCCTCTTGCTTGTGCCGCAGGCCCGAGGGGGCCGGGTCAGAAGGCCGCGTGCTGCTCGGGGCCGGGGCGGGCGGGGCGGGTCATTTCGATGTAGCGGGCGGTTTTGGTGCGGCCCCAGTCGATGAGGACGCCGCGGGCGGCGAGGGTGGGCTGGAGGCGCTTGAGCCGGTCGGAGAGAACCTTGCCGGTGGTGGGCCAGCCCTTAGGCAGGGGACGCAGCTCCTCCCCCGCGTAGAGCTGGGTGAGGGCGTGGAGCCACTCCGAGGACGTCATCCGGGCGTCCGTCCCAGGTGCGAGGGTGGCGGCGTGCTTAAGGACGGTCTGGGCGAGGAGGTCGCCTTCGATGACGTCGTCGTTGAGGTCGTCGAGGCTGGCACGGTAGGCGGCGAGCGCGCCGAGGCCGGTGGCCGCGTCGAGCTGCGCGCACAGGTGGGCGAAGTCGGCCATCCGCAGGTCGGTGGGGATGTCGACCTGCACAGCGCGGACCTTTACGGTCAAGTCGAGGAGCGAGCCCAGGACCACGGGGAGGGCTTCTTCGAACTCCGCCCACAGCTCAGCCTCGGTGCGCCGGATGGTGGGGCGTTCCAGGCGCAGGGGAAGGAGACGTTCGGCGAGGTCGGGGCGGATGACACCCACGTCGATTCCGGTGAGCAGGAGCGGCCGGCGGTAGCGGGCCCGTACGACGTCGCCGTCGGTGTAGAGGGCGCGCTTGATGGTTTCGGCGCCGGTGACGATGCAGCACATGAGGTCGGACAGGTCCGGGGCCAGGTGGGAGAGGTTGTCCAGGGCGGTTACCCACCCAGCCGCGACGGCCGCGATCAGGTTCTCCTCGTCCTTGGGGGCGCGGCGCAGGTCGCCGCTCATACCCTCGATGATCCGCACCAGCATCCGGCCGCCGGTCGACTTGCCGGCGCCCTGGGGACCGGTGAGGAACGGCGCGGGCACGGGTACGGACGGGCCGAGGCAGCCGATGAGCCAGGCGATGGCCAGGCACTCGGTGGCGGCGTTGGCGAAGTTGCACAGACCCAGGAGGAGGTCGATGCCCTTGCCATCGGTGTCCTTGGTGGGGAGGGGGAGTTCGCCGGTGAGCTGGGTGCGGCGCCAGCGGACCTCGTGCGGGTCGGGGACGGTGATCTCCCAGCCGGTGGGGTGGATCCGGACGGACTGCCCATCGTTGCGGCCCAGGTCCAGCCAGGTGGCTCCGTCGAAGCCGGGTGCGATGCGGATGTGCACGGGCTGGACCTCCTTGGTCAGCGCGAGCGCCTCGATCAGGTCGAGGGCTTCTTTCAGAGCGGTGCTGTTGAACACGCCGCGTCCTTCCTCGTAGAGGCCGACCATGAGTTCCTGGCGGTGGCTGCCCGTGGTGCCCTGGGAGCGGATCGGCCGGGCGACGGGCATGCCGTTCCTCTGCGCGTACACGGTCCCGTCGGGCGTGCGGAAGTAGCGGAAGTTCGCCTGCGCGTAGCCGGTGATGACCTCCCGGCCCGAGGCCTTCTCGTCGTCGGACACGGCTCACACCCCCAGCGCGGTACGGGCGTTGACCCAGGCGACCTCACAGTGCCGGGCCGATTCACCCTTGGCCTGCGCGGCGGTGAACAGGCGCCCGATGTGGGTCTCGGTGAGGCAGCCGCACCGGCCATGGGCGGACAGTACGGCGAGGAACGTGCGGTACACGGTCGTGTGGATGGCCTCGGCCGCCGCGGTGATGCGCTGCTCGGCCATGGCGATGCCACGTTCCAGGTAGACGGGCGAGCGGTGCGGGCACTGCCCGCCCCCGGCCGGCACCGCCACGATGGCGGGGCGGGTGTGTCGGACGGTGGGTTCCTTCACCACGAGCACGCGCACGGCGTCCGGCAGTGCGGCCATCGTTCCGGAGCCGCAGCCGCGCCAGCGGACGTAGGACATCGTGGACTTCACGTCGGCCCCGGGGCGGACCCCGTTCTTCGACTGCATGGCGCCCTGGTAGATCCAGTGCTCGCCCCGGGTCGTCGGCACGACCTTGGTGGCGGGAAGAGTCTGTCGGGCCCAGGCGACGGCTTCGGCGTCGTCCAGGTCGACCACGGTCAGACCGGCGCCGCCCGGGTGGTAGGCGACGGCTCCGGCCTGACGCCAGGCGCGGGCCCATGCCGGGCCGGTAAGGACGTCGGGGTCGGTGGTGGCGGCGCCCCAGGCGTGGCAGGGAGCCGGGCACTGGCAGGGGCCGGCGGCCTTCATGTGGGGCCGGTCCCCGCACGCCGAGCGGGTGCAGGCCGGGCAGTTCCCGAATGGCTCCTTCCCCGCCCGCAGTGGCAGCACGGGCAGGCCAATCTCCGCGAGCCAGAGCGCGGTCCGCAGGTGTCCTTGTGTGTTCATCGGCACGCTCATGCCGCGCTCCTGAGGACGCTGCAGTCGGCGGCCAATGCCATCAGGTGAGGGGGCCGGACGGTGGCCTCTCGCGGAATGTCGATGGGGTGGGTCATGCTGGTGGTCTCCTGTTTCTGTCGAAGGGACGGAGAGCCGGGGCGGTCGCGGTCTTTGGCGAGAGGCGACCGCCCCGGGCACAGCTACAGGTCGGTGAGCGCAGCGGTGGGGATCTCGTAGACGTCGATGACGTCCTTCACGCCGTGCCAACGGCCAGGGGTGTGGTGGATGTAGACCACATGCAGCGGGATGCCGTCGCGGCCGGTGAAGGCGTAGACGTTCACCGCGTCCACGTTCTTGGGGCTCTTACGGGCGCTGCGGATGTGGGACAGAGCCGAGATCACGGTGATGGCCTCGGGCCGGTACTTCACGCCGTCGACCTGCGTGTGCATCGTGGGGTGCTGCGTGGTGCTGAGCGTCGGGTTGGGGCTCATGACAGCTGTCTCCTCAGTGGTGGCGGTGCCAGAGGGCGTATTCCTGGCGGACGTAGCCGCGGGGCTCGCGAATGCTGTCCGGGTGGTCCGGGGTGTAAGGGCCGTCCGCGAAGCCGCTGGGGCCGAGCCCGGCGGCGTCGTCGATCTCCATCAGGCGGCGGGCGGCTTCGACCGCGAGGGTGGCGGCGTCGCCGTTGACCGGGTCGTCGTCGGTGAGGGCGATGCGGTCTAGGAGCGCGGCCTTGCGAAGCCAGAACTCTCGAACGGCGATGCCGTGTAGGCAGTCCCGGACACCGCGGGCGGTCCACCCGATCTCGCTGATGATGCTCGGCGCGGTGGCATACGCGGCCTTGGGCGCCGGCCAGTGGCGCATCATCCGTGGAAGTGGTTTCGCTTGATGACAGCCCGGCGAATGTTGACGACCGTCCCCGTCCGCCCGTGGCCGCGGTTGCTGCCGAGGACCTGAACTGCGATGAAGCCGCCGAAGATGACGGCGGCCAGGATGATGAGCTGCTGGATCAGCGCGGCGACGGCGGCGATGAAGGTGGTCAGGAGCATCAGCCCGCCGCAGGCCGCGGCGAAGCCGATGCCGCCGAGGGCGACGTTGACGGCGAGCGGGTTGATGGCCGGCCGCTCCGCGACGGGCTCGGGGGCCTTCGTGGGGGCGATGGCGTAGCCGGTGATGATGCGGCCGTTCGGGAGCTGGATCGTCTGGACGTCCGGCATCAGGTGCGGCTGCTGGAGGACCAGCGGTGCCGGGGCCATGAGGACCGGGTGGTGGACCTCGGTGGTCTCCCAGAGGGCGGGGTCGTGGTGGTTCACGGGGGTGCCTCCTACAGGTCGGGTATGGCGTTGATGAGGGAGTTGATGACTTCGGTGACGGCGGGGGCGGCGCCGGTAGAGGCGAGGTAGAAGCCGAACATCACGGCGACGAAGGCGGAGCCGACGCCGAGGGTCTTGGAGCGCAGGAGCAGTGCGAGGAGGAGCCCGAAGAGGGCGACGAGCGTGATGGTGACGGCCAAGGGAGGCCTCCTTGCTCGGGGTTGGAGGAGGGTCTACTTGCGGCGGTTCGCGCGGGCGTCTTCGCGGGCCTGCGCCTGCTCGCGGATGCGGTCGATCTCGTTCTCGATGCGCTTGGTGGACTTGCCGCGCTGCTGGCGGCGGACGGCCTTGGCGCCGAGGTAGACGACGCGGGCGAGTTCTCCGAGGCTGTGCGGGTCCTTGTCGGTGAGCGCGAACTTCTCGCGGGCCATGACGGTGCTCCCTTGGGTGTGGGGTTAGCGGGTTCCGGCGCGGTGGATGCGGGCGGCGCGGTTGTGGAGGCGGCGGCCGACGCGGACGCGTATGCCGTGGCCATGGCAGCGGCGGCAGACCTTGCCGCGCTTGGGTCGTCCCTTGCGGTCGAACTTGAGGAGCTGGCCAACGCCGTCGCACTTGCGGCAGACGCCGAACGGGGACAGCCAGCACCTGATGCCGTAACCGAGGGTGACGACGAGTAGGCAGGCGCTAGCGAGCAAGGCAAGTCTCATGAGGGCCCTCCTGGGCGTGTTTCCGGGGTTTTCGCAGGTGGGCCGCTAGACGCTAGCGACCTGATCAGGTGCGGTTTGGGTCGCTAGCGAGGTTGCTAGGTCTAGCGACATGGGTTGCTAGCCCTAGCGGCCTTCGCGGCTACTTCGCGGGCCGGTTCTTGTCACGCTTGGTGATGGCGTCGAGGATGTGCTGTCGCTCGATGCCGCGCCGGTTGGCGCCCTTGCCAGCGTCGGTCTTGCCCCACACCTGGTCGGTCTTGATGCCGAAGGGCTTGAGGACGGTGCCGAGCTGGTCGGCCTTCGCGCGGCCCTCAAGCTCGGCCCACGGGCCGTAGGTGCCGGGGGCAAGTTCGGCGAGGCGGTCCACGATGACCTCGGACCACACCTTGTCCTCGGAGCGGCCTAGGACGGTGGCGATGTCATCGAGGATCGCGTCGGCGCTGCGGGCCGCGGCGACCTCGCCGATGGCGTCGCCGGTCAGGGTGCCTTCCTCCTCGCGCAGGGTCCGGGCGCGGGTCAGGATGCTGTCGGCGTCGCGGCCATCAGCGAGGTAGGTACGCACGATCCCGGAGTCGTCGCTCATGCCCTTGAGCAGGCCCACACCCTTGTGGGACTTCAGGAGGCGCGAGGCATCCAGGCCCTCGGAGTACGAGCCGGCGCCGAGGACAACGTCGGAGACCTGCCAGGACCCGACCCGCAGGGAGAACCTGGCCTGGTGCTGGTCACGCAGCACGGACGGGCAGGCCTGGTCGTCGGGCTTCTGGGTGGAGTTCATGACCGACACCCCGACGGCCGGCGCGACCCGGGCGAGGTAGACCAGCAGGTCAAGGATCGTCTTGCCGTGGACCGGGTGCTGCAAGTACTCCTGCACCTCGTCCAGCACCACGAGGGTGAGGGGCATGTTGAGCTTCTTGTCCCGGGACAGTTCCGGGGTGAGCTTGCCCTCCGGGCAGATGTGCAGGGGCAGTTCCGAGAGCCGGTGGTAGCGGTCCTCGACATCCGCCTTCAGCTCCATCAGGGCGTTGATGAGGTGCTCTACCGGGTCGAATCCGTTGCGGGGCACGATGCCGAACCCGATCCGGTGCGCGACCTTCGCGAAGGACCGCCAGTCCGGCGAGGCCTTCCCGTCGAACAGGATGATCCGCACGTACGGGTCCAGCGCCGCGGCCAGCACGATCGAGCGGGCGGAGAACGTCTTGCCCTGCCTCGGTACGGCGCCGACCAGCAGGGACAGCCACAGCATCGTGGCCATGACCGGGTTGCCCCGCTCGTCCACACCCCACGGGAACGGCTTCCAGAAGTCCACCCTCGTCGCACCCAGCAGCGGCGTGCGGCCGGCCGGGACGGCGAGCGGGTCGCGGTCGGCGATCCACATCGAGACCCGGCGCGCGCTGGACTCGTCGCGGTCCAGGAAGAGCTGCGTGGGCGAGATGTCGATGCCCGAGGCAAGCGGCACGTGCTTCTTCAGCGCGTCCTCGAACGTCTTGCCGTAGGGCAGGTCGACCACGACCCGCCACCCGTCGCCATCCCGGCCGATCGGCCGGGGGAAGGCGATGCCCTGGTCCTTGACGGTCAGACCGGCTGCGGCAAAGGCGCGGGTGATGATGTCGGAGGACAGGCGCCGCTTGCGGAACGTGACCTTCGCCCGGTCGATGAGCGGCTTGTCCGCCGGCGCCCCCACCACACCGAGCGTGGTGGTCAGCGCGGCCATGGACAGCAGAAGCATCCACGACGGGGCCATGACGTAGACGGTCAGGGCGGCGGCCAGGCCGACGAACCCGGCGACGGCCGCCACGATCCCGCGAAGACGGACGCGGTCGTTGCGCTGCCGGGACAGACTCAGGTACTCACCCGCGTCCTCGGCGCGGACGGCGGCGAGGCGCAGGTTCTTGCCCTCGGCGTCGAACACCCACCGCCCGGCCGCAGCCGACCAGCGCCACGCACCGCGCGGGGCGTAGGCGAGGATCTTCGGCGTGTAGACCAGCGGCAGCCGAAGCGCGTGGTAGCCGACCAGGGTGGAGTAGTGCCGGACCGCCCAGCGGCGCACGGCCGCCCGCTGGTCGGGGAGCTTCACCCACGCGGGCAGGACCGGCTGACGGGTCTTGTCGTGGGCCTGCATCCACTCCGCAACCGACGGCGGGTAGACCGTGCGGGGCGGGTCCACCGGGGCACCCTCGGCGATGTCGTCCGAGTCGTCGTCGGTGTTGGGGAGTTCGGCCTGCCACTCACCGGGCCGGACCTCCCCCACACCGGGGGCATCGGGTCCGGGAGTCTTCTTAGGGAAGGGCATCACCTTGGCCGTGTGCTCGTCCGGTTCGGCCTGGTGCGGGAACGGGTTGATCTCGGTCACGACGGTTCGACTCCTTCGGGGTAGGCGCAGGGGATGCACACGCCGAGCTGGGCGGGGATGACGTATCCGGCGTCGCGGCGGCATTCGGGGCAGGTGCGGCGGGCGGTGTTGGCCTTGGCCAGCGCGGCGGTCTTGGCCGGGGTCATCGGCCGGACCGGCTTGGCCCGGTCGACGCGATACAAGAACGCGGTCAGCGGGCCGCGCCGAAAGCGCGGACCCAGGACCTGACCAGCGATGCCCTGACCGCCGGGCCGCAGCCCCAGGGCGCGGAGCTGGCGGCGGGTGGCGAGTCCATCCGGGGCCAATCGCCAGGGGAAGGTGGGTATCCCGTGGAGGGCACCGGTCGGGTCGAAGCAGCGGGCGAACATCAAGCTCATCCGGCCACCGCCCCGATCACGGTCATCTGCTCGGCGCGCTCGGCCTTGAGCGTGTCGCGCAAGGTCCGGCCGTTGGCCGACGAGGTGCGGACCGCCTTGCGGATCGCCTCCGCCGTCAGCTCGACGTCCGGCCAGTCGGCGGTAGCCGACCGCGCCTCGCCGAGGAGTTCATCTGCCGTGCGGGTCGGTCGGGGTGTGCGGGCCGACTCCGGTACCCGCCCGGTCGCCCGACGCGGGGCATGCTGCAAGGCGGCGACTGCCAGAGCCGGGGCCGACTGCGGCAGCTCGACGGGCCCGGTGACCGACTGCGGGTCGGCCGACTCGATGGCGGGGAGTTCGGTCGCCTCAGCCGGGGCTGCGGGGGTCGACTCGTGCAGGTCAGACCCCAACCGATTTACGGTGAGCTGCTCTGATTCATCCTGATCTGCGATCGGGGCCGGTCGGTGGTGCAGCACCTTCGCCACGAGGTCGGAGCCGAAGAAGATGGACCCGACCGGCAGCGAGGTCGCCAGCAACACGAGCAGCCAGTTGGCGGGGTCCCAGTCAGCCAACTGAACCCGTCCACCGCCGTGCAGCTCGGGAACCAGACCGTGCACGTAGTTGAGAACCAGCGAAGCGACCGTGTATCCGGCCAGCACCCGCAGCGCGAACGTCTTGTCCCTGCCGGTGAGCACCAGGGTGGCAACCAGGGCCAGGGCCATCAGGCCGTCGACCACGAACGGGTAGAGCAGGGCGGCCGTGCCGTCCGCGCCGACCGTCCGAGCCACGTCCCGCTGAGCGTTCCAGGAGACGCGAAAGGCCATCCCGACCACGCCAACGAGTGCGGCGACCAACAGGCCCTTGGCGGTGCGGTTCATGCCGCACCGCCGATCCGGCGGTTGTGGCGGGCCCAGCCGACATGCTGGACACACCAACCGATCCCGGCGGCGACCAGCAGCCACGCGTCGTGCAGCGCTACGGCGCCCGGCACGCCCACCAGCACGGCCAGCGAACCAGCCCAGATCAGATACTGGTCCAGGGCACGGCGAGGGTTGGCGCTCATGCCGCCGCCCCCTTGCGGGAGCGAGTCCGGCGACGGGCCGCCAGCCGGACGAGCGGGACGACGTTGAACAGCTCCGGCGCGTTCGCCTCGATCACCTGGGCCGCGACCCGGCTCACGTCATCCGGCAGGTCCGGGTTCTCACTGAGGATGTCGCGAGCCGCGTCCAGGCGGGCCGCGCGCTCCTCGGCACTCTCGCCCTCCACGCCGAGCCACAACTCCAGCGGGGTACCCAAGGCCAGCTCGATGAACTCGTTGACGCTGACGGCCTCCTGGCCGCCGATGTACGTACGCATCATCTTTCTCTCCTGATGTCGAAGGGACGGGCGCGGGGCGGTCGCGGTCTTTGGCGAGAGGCGACCGCCCCGGAGGTGAAACAGCTCAGACGGTGGCGATGAGGAGCGCGGCGACCAGCAGCCACAGGTGGTGGAAGGACTGGTCGAGTGCGTAGGCGCCGGTCCCCAGGTGCGCGGCTGGGCCGCCCGAGGCGGTGACCGGGGCGGCGGGGTGGGCCGGGGTGCCGAGGCTGTAGAAGCCCTCCAGGCCGAGCGCCTTGGCCAGACGGGCCAGGGTGGAGCGGCGGTCCGCCCACCAGTGCGTCACGGCGTCCACACCGAGTCCCGCAACCAGGCCGGCGGCCGTGAGGTGCAGGCCCAGCAGCATGGCGACAGGCAGGAGGACCACCAGCTTCGTGGCGGTCAGGGTGGCGACGTGGCGGGCGTCGGCCAGCCGGCCGGTCCAGCCGGGCTTGCCCTTGTCGGCCGACTGGCGGGAGGTCTGCACCCAGTGGTCACCCACGCTGTGAGCGACGTACAGGGCGGCGAACACGGCAGCGAACGTTGCAGCCTGCATGAGGACTCCAGAGGGAAGGTAGCGAAGCAGTGAAGGGACTTGCCGGCGGCCGGGTCGCGGACTGCGCTAGTCGTCGTCGCCGTACTCGTCGGGGTTGGTCTGCCGGTCCAGGCAGTAGTGCAGGCTGTCGGCCGCCTTGGTGACCCACTCGGCCACAGCCGCGACACGGCGGTACTGAGCGAGCCGGAACTCCTCCACCACCAGCGGCGCGGCCAGTTCATCGGCCAGCCCCGCGAGACTTCGCAGGATCCGGCCCAGCTCGGAGGCGGAGACGGTGCTCGGGTCGGGGAGGGACTCCCCGTCAGACATGCTCATGCGGTCCTCCCGAATCAGGGACGGAGGCGGAAGTCCGGCTCCCCTCAGCCCCGCCCGTACAGCGCCAAGGGCGCCGGACGGGCGGGGGAGGCAACCGGCCGCAGCGCTGCGAGCGCTGCGAAAGGGTGAGAGCCGTGCGAGCAGTACGGGCGGGGAGCCCGGGTCCGTCTCGCAGGGCGGTGAAGCGTGACGCGAAGGGCAAGGCCGCCGCACCGGTCCAGTGCGGCGACCGCCGACGGTCTTGAGCGGCTCACGACAACTCCTCTGTAGGCGGTCAATGTCTGTGGGAGCGGGCTTCACCCGGTTCCGCTCGATCCGGAGGCGGTCCCTGTCTCCGGATGTCGTGGCGGCCCAATGTCGGCCGGGTGGTTCTTTAGAGCCGATGGCGTGTCCCCCTGCTGGGGTGTAGGGCCCGGTTGTGACGCGGGCCCGTTCTCGGTCGGCTGGTCTCCACTCGCCTCGGCTGGTGCGGTCACGGCCGTCCTGCTGCGGTGGATCACGCTGTGGAGTTGTCAGCGGTGCATTCGTGCAGCTCAGAGCAGCCCAAAGAAGGCCCCTCTTGAGACGTTGATCAGCAGTTGGGCCACCGTTTCCGGGGCGCCCTGCTTGTTGACAAGCCTCTGCGCGTTGAGCTCCGGAATCGAATGACGGCTTGTCATATGAGGCCTGCCACAGATGTGTTGGCCTCACAACAAACATGGTGCACCTAGTGCACCATGTTGGCAAGTGGCTCGGCCTACCTGAAGGGAATGGATGCGGGGAGACTGGTGTACTAGGTACAACAACCCTGACTGGAGGACTATCCCGATGACCGAGTTCCGAGGACAGCCGGCGTACCTTCAGCTGGCCGATGACCTGCGTGAACGGATCCGCAGCGGCAAGCTGGCCACGGGCGCCGCGCTGCCATCGGCACAGGAGTTGATCGCAAGTTCCGGCGCTTCAAGCACCGTGGTGAAGAACGCGGTGTCTCTGCTTCGAGCGGAGGGATACGTCGTGGGGCACCAGGGCAAGGGGGTCTTCGCTCAGTTTCCGCCTCGACTCGCGGATCACTCGCGCGGTGCGGCGGATTGGGCCCTGCCGCTTCTGCTGGCAGGCCTGGAGGTCGAGGCAGCGCTACGCCAGTCACTGGGCAAGAGCGGCACCGGTTCCGCAGACGGCGAAGCGGCCCTTGAGCACTGGCGGGAGGCCTTCGATAGCCTGCCCGCAAGCGTCAAGGACCGCTTGACCAAGCCTTAGCGATCGCTGCCTGAGACTGCCGACCAGGCGTCGGCGACCAGTGCCTCAAGGCTGGACCGCTCGGGCTTCCATCCCAGGTCAGTCGTGATCCGGGAGATGTCGGCGACCAGCCGCGGAGGCTCAGGCTGAGGCGGGCGGTGCACTACCGGCACCGGCTTTCCGGTTACCCGTTCAACGGTGGCCACGATCTCGCGCATGCTCGCCGCAGTGGCACCGACGTTGTAGAGCCGGTACGGGGCCGACGTGCTGGCTTCAAGGGCCAGCACGTAAGCGCGAGCCAAGTCGTCGACGTGGACGAAATCCCGGACCGCGTCGCCGTCGCCGTTCATTTCAAGGTGCGCGTAACGGCCGGCCGCAACCGCCACGGCCTTCGGGATGATCCGGCTTTCATCTGCGTCCCCCACCCCCGACACAGCCCCCGAGATGTTGAAACAGCGCAGGCTCACAGCCTCGATCTCGCCCGCCTCGGCTCGGACCCGAAGCGCATCGTCTGCGGCCAGCTTCGAAACGCCGTAGGGGTTGCTCGGCGCGGGCACCGTGTCCTCACTGATGGGCTGCCGCTCGGGTGCACCGTAGACCGCCGCGGTGGAACCCAGGATGACCCTCGGGGTCAGATTCGGGGATGCGGCGGCCAGTGCATCAAGCAGTGCCACGGTGCCGCCGGCGTTCACGTCCTGGTACTCCTCCGGACGGTCGAAGGATTCACGAACCCGGGTGAGAGCCGCGAGGTGGCACACGCCCTCGACGCCGTCGAGGGCTGCGGCAAGAGCCATCTTGTCCCGGATATCGCCGCGGACGACCTGCGAAACCGGCAGCTCCGGGAGGGGAGCGCCCGCTGGCCGATGCGTGAGTGCCACGACCTCGTGTCCCACTTCGGCGAGCCGTCGTACAACCGCGTTGCCTACGAACCCGTAGGCGCCGGTCACAAGTACGCGCACTGATCTGCCTCTCAGCCCAGGATGAGCCCGCGATGCTGCCACGCCAGGTCGAGGCACGCGGCGGCGGCGGATGCCAGAGGTTCATTGTCCAGCAGGCGCCGGATGTTGGGCTCGGTGAACTCGATCCCGGTGCCGCTGCCACCGGCTCGGCCAGCCACGACCGCGCCTTCGGAATTCCGCGACACCATGCCGGAGAAGACGGAGTCGTAGACGTCGGCTTCGATGACGACCACGCTCAGAATCTCCCCCGCCAGCGTGAGCGGGTCCAGGCCGATCCCGAAGCAGAACGGGCGCACCTTGCCTTCTCGGCGAGCCTGGTTGAGCGTTCGGAACGGCTCCGTACCGTCGTAGTCGATCGGCTCGCCGCTACTGCCGTCTGCTTCGGGGTCGCCGAGGAACTCCTCCGCGTACTCGCGAAGCACGTTGCGCCAGAGGTTGAAGTCGTTCGACTGATCCCAGGGCATCACCGAAGACGGCTGGAACACCCCCGCTGGCATGACGTGGTAGTTCCCGCCGGCCAACGCAACGTTGCTCGCGGACCGGTGGTGGAGTGGGAACGATGCTCCCTCGGGGCCCAGCCGGATAGTCAGGGTGTCGATCGACGGCAGCAACGGCCGGTGAGCCAGGTCAAAGGGGTCTCCAACCAGAGCCCTGAAGGGAAGTTCCGCCCAACTTGGATCGCCAATCCACGCGGGGTCGCTGCCGGTCTTCAGCCAGGCGCTCGCCAGTTCGTGCGCCACGCCCTCACAGACGTCAGCCATGTCGAAGTAAGTCGTGTACCCGAACGACAACTTCGGCCGGCCGTCCGCTTGGGCGACATCGAGCAGGCGGAAACTCGGACGGTTCACGAACAGGGACGGTCGGTCGATCATCCTGATGGCTTGGGTGTAGCGATCGAACTTTGTGCCGTTCGCCGCGAGCGGCCGGACTCCCTCCGACTCCTTCTCCCGCCCGCTCACCTCAGGCGGACGCGTCTGGGTGAGCCAGGACAACTCGATGTCCGCGAAGTCGACTGGCTCGGGCCACATCCAAGACTCACGGGTGAGCACCGGGCTCTTTCCGGCGCGGAGAACGTCCGGGTATAGGCGCGCGGCGGCCTGAGTAAGGTCGGCTCGGTGCCGGTTGAGCTCACGACGCGTCATGCGCCAGCGACGTTGGTCATCGACCGCGGCAAGTGGGCTCCGCTCGCCCGTGTCATGAACGGAGGCGACCGTGACCACGGCTTCGGCAGGCGGGAGCAAGCCGAGCTCTTCCTCAGGTAGCGCCAGTGCGGTGGCGAGCCTACGAAGCTCAACCATGTCCCGGATGGTCCGCTTACCCCGTTCGAGCAAGGACACGTACGACTGGTCGTAGCCGAGCAGGTCGGCAAGATCCTGTTGCTTGAGTTTGTGGAGCGCCCGATACGCCTTGAGCACATCGGAGAGGTTCGAGCCGTCGGGAGGGGCGCTCCGCTCCGTGTCTCCGGCAAGCCAGTGCGGCGAGGACGGCTCAGTCGATAGAGCCTGCGGTTGGCTGCCAGCGGCTATAGGGCCGACAGCTCTGCGACAGGGGCTGCACACGGTATCGGTGTTACTTCGGCTTAACTTCGTGCCGCACCGGGTGCAGAGGGATGGCGCCAGCGGCGCAACAATCATGGGCTTCCAACTCCATAGGTGTGACGGCAATAGTTCGGGCGAAGCGGTCCCGTAGAAGGTTCACTGCCTCATTGCGGTAGTCGCTTCCGAGCTTGGCTCGGTGGACGTGGGGAGGCTGCTCGGGACGGCCGTAGCTGATGTTGTTTGATCTGGTCTCAATCTTTGCCATGGTCGCCCGAAGGCATGAGTCCGAGCCCCAACGGCCTGCACCTGTACCGACATACCTCCGATGGGGCTCAAGCTCCGGCGAGACCACCGTAAGTGGCTCCCGGCGGGTGGATAGCTGAGGCGGCGGGAGCCCCAACCCAACTGGCGCTGCAGAGGTCGAATCGGTGGCCCGCGATGGCGAGCATCAGCGGGCGGCTCTCCGACTCGAAGACTTGATCCTCGACACGGCGCTAAGCGCGGCAGGCTAGAGATTCCTCGGTATGCGACGCCAATTGTGCACCTCGCAGCCTGATCAAGCCGCAGTGCCGAGACTCAGATCCAAGCGGGCCTGTGCGTTTCGCAGCATGCCGAAGGTATTGGAATAAATGACCCCCAACGCGTTGCACGCATCCGGTATGAGCACCCGCTTCCGCGCGTCGGGACGCGGTTGCTCCAGAGTCACGAGGGTATGGCCATGCGCCCGCGCGTAAGCCACCAGGAAGAAGTCAGCGGTGTTTGTGAGAAACTCTTGTGTCGCAGCAGCCGTAAACGGCCTCGACTGAGTCCACACGGTCAACGGGCCGAAGTATTGCGTTGCATCAGCATCTATGGGGCGAAAGAAATCCGGATGCGCTTGAGCCCAAGCGGCGAGCTCATCAGCCCCTTGCATCAGCTCATCCCGAACCGGTTCGATACTGCACGCTATAGCGTTCTCATGCGCATGATCGAGCCACGCCCAAAAACCAGGCGCGATATCGAATGCATAGTACCGATTTTTCGCCTCGATCAGCACATTAGCGTCAACCAGATACATTCAAGCGGCTCCGATTTCCGCAACCAGGTTCTGGAACGTCTGATGCTTCTTTGTACCCAACAGCTGATAGGCCTCCCTGTAGGGAGTCTTACCTTCGACCGTGTCAGAAATGACAGCACGCGTGAATTGGCGGCTCAGACGAAGAGGCTGCGTGTTGTAGTAGTTACCACCGCCCCCTTCAGCCCTCTTCGCCGTCAAAATTGCCATAATCCTGGACAGCTCTGCGGAGTAACGCTCCTGGTAATCGCCCCAAGACAGGAAACCCGCATCGTGCAGGCGCTTCAAGACAACCAGGGTCGAGACGCGGTAGAGGCGCGCAAGCCGGTCCAGTTCGGTCCGGTTCAGCACACCACGATAGTCGGACCGGATCGCCACTAGAGGCACCAGAACCTCAGCGGCTACTCGATTACACCAGAGCTCTTCATCGTGATCGCTACGTCGCGCCATTGCCGCATCAGAAAGGGCGCTTTCACCAAGCCAGACATGAGCAAGCTCATGGACCATGGTAAACAGTTGAGCCGCTTTAGTGTCCGCGCCGTTGACAAAGATCAAGGGCGCGACAGGTTCTACCAACGCAAACCCGCGAAACTCTTCCGCATTCAGCCTTCGATGCGTATCAGAACCGACGATACCACTGACCATTACAAGGACCCCCGCGTCCTCGATCCTATCGATCAGCTTCCTTTGGGCATCCTCCCCAGAATTGAACGCTCGACGATCAGGAAGTCCAAAACGTAGAATCTGGCGAATTTTAGCGGCCACATCATCGGGGTTACTGGAAGTGGTCGCCTCCCCTATGAACGAAACCGGAGGAAATCCCTGAGCCGTGGCATACTCGCGATACCATTCCTGTCGCGACTGGCAAGAATAAATGGTGTCCAGGAGATCCACGGAGGGGCGACTAATCCTACGGTTTCCGAGAGTGCGCATGTCAGGGATCGGAATCGGCTCTTCCGGAGGTTCGGAGAGAAACAGGAGGCCGAATGGTGTGTGCGTGGCGTTGGCGAAACTCTCCAGTTGCTTCAACGTAGGACGCACATCGTCGCTTACCCACTCGTGGAATCGCGGCGCGCGACTCGCGATAGTGGCGGCCGACCAGCCCGCGCGATCCACAGCCCACTGCAACAGCGCCGGCTCAACTCGGACACGTACGACCACGCGACTCACCTCCCCTACGACCATAGGTCAGGGCTGCCCGACGTGAGTAGACACCCACTGGCAGTAGTGGAGAGGCTACTGATGTTGGACCGTGCTTCCTAGAGGGCGTACGCAAGACGCACGATGATGAGGTCCTCAGGGCCTCGACGAACTGTCGGCCCAAGCACTCCTGCCCGGTCTGCTCGTTGTCCTGGTCTTTGTCCAGTGCGCTGACAGCCGCCGTGGTTCACGCACGTTCAGGCGACCCACCTGGTCTGCCGCGTGTACGCCCGTGAACCGCCCCGTACGGCCATGCGGACAGTTGGAAAGCGTGTTGGGGGCAACCCCTCACGAGTTCGAATCTCGTATCCTCCGCCAGTGCCTCACCGGGCACTTGAAGGCCCCGACCGGGAAACCGGCCGGGGCCTTCTGCGTTCCGTGGTCGCAGTTTTGGTTGCCTTTACGCCGGATACTTCAGGATATTTCGGCGGGTGGGCAGGGCGTGTACCGCAGCTCGACGACACCCGTGGGCGGGAACCTTCCGCCATGCGACACACCCAGGCCCACCGGATGGGCCATCCTTGGGCCCGGCGCCGGCCTGGCCGAGGTCCGACTTGGCGCGTTCCTTGATCTGAGGAGGGGTTCTCCATGGCGTCCGGATCAACGCTGACAGTCTGGCTGCGCGGTCTCGACGGCCCTCGCCTGGCACGCGTGCTCGCGGCACGGGAGGACACGGTGTCCCCTCCGGAGCCGCGCTCGGTGGGGGAGCTGGCGGACCGTCTTCAGCGGCCGGGGTCGGTGGCACTCGCGCTGCCCCTGCTCACCCTGCCCGACTTGCAGGTGGCCGAGGCCGTGGCAGCGTTGGGGGCGCCCGCGTCGCGCGAGGCCCTGGCGAAGCTGCTGGGAGCGACAGCCGGCGAGGCCGGCCGCGCCTTGGAGGCAATCCTGGAAGGACTGGCCAGCCACGCGCTGGTCTGGCCGGACCACAGCGGAAGGCTCCACATGGCCGCACCGTTGCGGCAGGCGTGGGAGGCGCCGCTCGGGCTGGACGCACCACTGGCGGAGCTGCTGGCGGACATGACCTCCGACGAGCTGCGCGGAATGTTGGGGGCGCTGGGCGTCAAGCCGCCCAGCACCAAGCAGCAGCGCATGGCAGCGCTTGTCGCACACCACAGCGATCCGGAAGGGATTGCCTCGGTGGTCGCGAAGGCTCCTGCGGCAGCCCGGAAGCTGCTGGAGCGTCGAGCGAAGTCCGCGTCGCCGCAGCCCGGGTCCATCATGTTCGGGGCTCCCGGCGCCGACTCCGAACCGGGCGAGCGATGGGCGCTGGACCGAGGGCTTCTGATCCGGGACCGCCGCTGGTACGGCCCCGCCCGGATGCCCGTCGAGGTGGCACTCGCACTGCGCGGGCCCGCCTGGCACGCGCCGTTCGAACCCGGACCGCCCGCCGTGCAAGTGGTGTCCGTCAACGCGGCGGAGGTGGACCGGGAGACGGCAGCCGCAGCCACGGCGTTCGCAGCGCATGCCGCCTCGGTCCTGTCGGCATGCTCGGCGGCGCCGCCGGCCAGGCTGAAGTCCGGCGGGGTCGGCGCACGTGAACTGGCCCGCATCGGCAAGGCCGCCCAAGCCGATGACGCCGTGGTACGCATCACGCTGGAGGCCGCCTACGCGGCAGGGCTCCTGGCCCGGGACGGCGACCGCGTCGCCCCCACCAAGGCATACGACCCCTGGGCGGCGCAGGAACCCTCGGAACAGTTCGCCGCGCTGCTCCAGGCATGGCGGAACCTGCCCCTCACCCCCTCCCAGGCGCGCGACGAGGACGACAAAGCACTCCCCGCAGTTTCCGGGGCGCCGCCCTGTGGCGGCTGCTTGCAGACCCGGCACGGGGTGCTCGCCGCCGCCGCACACCTCCCGGCAGGGCAGGGAGCGCGAGCCTCCTCGGACCTGGGGATGCTCGCGGCATGGCACCGCCCGCTCGCCGACCCGACACCCGAGGGCGAAACACCGTTCGCCACCGCGATCCGCGAGGCCGAACTGCTCGGCGTGCTCGCCCGCGGCGCCCTGTCGCCCCTCGGCAGCGCCCTACGAGCCGACGACACGGACGAACTGGCCGCCGTATGCCGACGCCTGCTGCCCGCGGCCACCGGCACGGCACGGATCGGCGTCGACCTCACCGCCGTCGTCGCCGGAACACCGACCGCGCGACTGGACGCGCTCCTGGATTCCGCCGCGGACCGGGAAACCCGCGGCACGGCCTCGGTGTGGCGGTTCAGCGCCGACAGCATCCGCCGCGCCCTGGACTCCGGACGCACCTCGGACGAGATCACAGCCGACCTGTCCGCCATCGCCGTCGGGCCCCTGCCCCAGCCCCTGGCGTATCTGATCGCCGACACCGCTCGCAGCCACGGCCGCGTACGCATCGCCCCCGCCGCCTGCGTCATCCACGGTGAGGAGCCCGCGCTCCTGGCCGAAATCGCCGTCCACAGCAAGCTCGCCAAGCTCGGCTTGCGACGGCTCGCCCCGACGGTCCTGGTCAGCCGCAGCCCACTCGACCAGACCCTCGCCGCGCTTCGAGCCGAGGGCTACGCTCCCGTGGCCGAGACGGCCGACGGAACCGTACGCGTCGAGAAGACCCGGCCCCAGCGGGCCGCCGCACCCGTACCGGCCCCATGGAAGGCCCGTGCGCAGTCCGGCTTCCGCATCACGGCGGCTCCCCGCGCGGCGGAGGCCCCCGCGGCCGACCTGAACGCCCTGGCCGCCCAGCTCCTGGCCGCCCCGCCGACCACACCGCAACCCGACCCGTTCGGGCCCGGCGGAGTCCCCTTCGGCACGGACACCGAAGAGATCGTCGCCGGGTACGCGAAGCGGCTGTCGTACAGCGATGTCCGCCAGCTGGCCCATGCCATCGACACCGGTACGGCCGTCACGGTCGATTACGTCTCCACTTCAGGAAGCCGCACCGTACGCACCCTCGACCGCCTCACCCTCGACCCGCCCTATCTCGAAGCCTGGTGCCACCTGCGGGACGCCGAACGCGCCTTCACCCTCTCCCGGATCCACGGCGTGATGCCCGCATAGGGCCCGAGCGGTCCGAAGGCAACGAAATGCACCTCGCGAGATATACTTGAACCCACAGTTGATATCCAGGAGGTGTACATGAGTCGGACCGTCATCGATCTGGACGACGAGCTGGTCGCCGACGTGGCGAAAGCCCTGGGGACGAGCACCAAGAAGGAGACTGTCAACACCGCCCTGCGCGAGGTGCTGGAGAACCGGCGCCGTGCCCTGGCGCTCACCCGGCTCCGCGCCGCGGCCGACGAGGGCGCTTTCGACCTGGAGCTGTTCGAGAACAAGAGGAACTACCGGCGGTGAACGCGGCGCAGTTCCTGATCGACACCAGCGCGCTCGCGCGCTTCATGCGCGGGGATGCGGAGCAGTACGGCTGGGACCAGGCGGCAGCTGCCGGCCTCATCGCGACCTGCCCCATCACCGAGCTGGAGTTCTTCTACAGCGCCCGGTCGGCAGCCGACCGGGCGCGCGGCATCGAGGACATGCGGCTGATCTTTGGCCGGGTTCCCGTCGACGACCGCGCCTACGACCGCGCCTGGCAGGTCCAGGACGCCCTGACCAAACAGGGAAAGCACCGAAGCGCCGGTGCCGTCGACCTCGTCGTCGCCGCGACAGCCGAGCTGCAAGGGCTCACCCTCCTTCATCGCGACCACGACTTCGAGTGCATCGCGGCAGTGACTGGCCAGCTCCTCCAGTGGTACGGCCCGGAGCCCGGCAAATAAGTCGGCAGTGGTTGCAGTTCTGGTTGCATTCGCCTCCGTCCGGTGCCGTCCAGTCCCGGTTTCCGTCTCAGTTGGGGTCATGGACACGACGCAGGAATTCGAGACCCACCGGCCACGTCTGTTCTCGCTGGCGTACCGGATGCTCGGCTCGGCGGCCGAGGCCGAGGACACCGTGCAGGACGCGTACCTGCGCTGGCACGGAGCAGAACCCGGTCAGGTGGCCGCGCCGGGCCCGTGGCTGGCCAAGGTGGTCACCAACCTGTGCCTGAACCGGCTCACCTCCGCCCGGGCGCAGCGCGAGGAGTACCCCGGGCCCTGGCTCCCGGAGCCGGTGGGGACCGATGCCGGGGTGCTGGGGCCGATGGAGACGGCGGAGCAGCGGGACGCGGTGTCGTTCGCGGTGCTGACGATGATGGAGCGACTGTCGGCCCCCGAGCGGGCCGCCGTGGTGCTGCGTGACGCCTTCGGTTACAGCCACCGGGACATCGCGGGCGTCCTTGACTCCTCGGAGGCGAACGCGCGCCAGCTCTACCGTCGGGCCAAGCAGCACCTGGCCGACGGTCGGCCGCGGTTCACCACCTCGCGGGAGCAGGACGGCGAGTTGCTCGCCCGGTTCCTGGCTGCCGCGGCCGAGGGTGCGATGGCTCCGCTGGAGCAGCTGCTCGCCGACCAGGTGGTCGTCTGGTCGGACGGCGGCGGCAAGGTGAGTGCGGCCCGTCGCCCGGTGGTCGGGCGGGACAACGTGGCCCGCTTCCTGGTCGGTCTCTTCTCCCGATGGGTGAGCGGCACACAGATCGGGTTCGCCGAGGCGAACGGCGTTCCGGTGGTGGTCGGCTGGGAGGACGGCGAGCTGACCGCGTTCGGGGCGCTGGAGCTCGGCGAGGGCGGGATCACCGGCATCCGGCTCGTCCGGAACCCGGACAAACTGGCCTTCCTCGCCACTCAGCTCCGGGAGCTGTCACAGAACGCCTGACCCGTCGGTTCTTCATCAGTGACAACGACCCCGAGAGGCTCGCGAGGCTGAGACTGATGACCAACGACACGATCATGGTGACCGGCGCGACGGGCGTGCTCGGCCGCGAGGTGTTGGAGCGGGCCCGCCGCACCGGCCGCCCGGTCCGCGCGCTCACCCGCAGGACCGCGGTTCCGGACGGCTCCGGGGTGGCCTGGTACACCGGCGACCTGACCGCCGGCACCGGACTGGACGAGGCGCTCGCGGGCGTCCGCACGGTTATCCACTGTGCGAGCGACATCCGGCACTTCAAGAACGACATCCCCGGCTTCCAGCACCTGCTGGAAGCCGGGAAGCGGGCCGGCGTCGAGCACGTCGTCAACATCTCGATCGTCGGCGTCGACCGGATCCCCTACCCGTACTACCGGGTCAAGCTGGAGGGCGAGCGGCTGCTCGCCGCCTCGGGGATCGGCTGGACCAACCTGCGGGCCACCCAGTTCCCCGCGCTGCTCGACCTCGCCTTCGGGGCACTGTCCAAGCTCCCGGTGGTCCTCGTGCCGTCCGGCACCGGCTGCCAGCCGGTCGACCCGGGCGAAGTGGCGGACCGCCTGGTCGAGTTGTCCCTCGGCGCCCCGGGCGGCCAGGTACCCGACTTCGCCGGCCCGACCGTGTACCCGGCCGCCGGCCTCGCCAGGGACTGGCTGCGCGCAGCCGACAAGCGCCGCGTCGTCCTCCCCGTCCACGTCCCCGGCAGGATCGGCGCCGCCTGGCGCGCCGGCCACCTGACCGCCCCCGACCGCGCGGTCGGCAGGCGCACCTGGGAGCAGTATCTCGCCGAGCAGGTCGCCCGCTGACCCCGCGGCCTGCCGGCCGTGCCCGGCGGAGGCACCGCGGCCCGGCCCCCCGCCGCCACGTGTCAGCGGTTCGGGGGACCCGAGTAGGCGAGGTCGCCCTTGTGGACGCCCTTGGAGCGGCGGAAGTCGGGGACCGGGGCCGGCGTGAGTTCGGTCCAGGTCGCACCGGGGACGGGGCTGAAGTTCTGGCCGTTGATGGCGAGGGCGAGCTGGTACACCCGGCCGTCCACCGTCAGTACCTTGATGAACGCCCTGTTCGCGTCTCCCTCGATGGAGATCCCGCAGGCGCGGCCCAGGGGGTAGCCCTCGATGTCGGAGAAGTCCTGCCAGGCGGGCGGGAGACCCGGAGCCGATGCCCGGCCGCCGAAGGCGTGGCCGTCGGTGAGCGCGGCGCTGTAGGCCTCGGTGTTGTTGGGCATGTAGCTGTCGATGTCGTTGCACGGGCCGGTGGCACCTGTGGCGCCGGTGCCGCCCGTGGCACCGGTGCCACCCGTGGCGCCGGTGCCGCCCGTAGCACCGGTCGCGCCGGTCTCACCCGTGGCACCCGTCTCGCCGGTCTCGCCCGTGGCACCCGTAGCGCCGGTCTCACCGGTCTCGCCCGTGGCACCCGTGGCACCTGCCGGGCCGGTCCCGCCCGTGGCCCCTGTCGCGCCCGCCGGACCGGCCTCACCCGTCGCACCCGTCGCGCCCGCGGGGCCCGTTTCGCCCCTCGGGCCCCTGGGGCCTGTGGGGCCCGTCGGGCCCTGCTGGTCGCAGTCGTCGCCGCCACCACCGCGCGGGCCCGCCTCGACGGCCGCGGCTCCCGGGCCGTGGTCCGGCTTCCTGCGCGACGGCTCGCAGTCGTCCCCGCCCGTCGGGGTCGCCGCCTTGACCGTCTCGGCCGCCCGCACGCTCTGAGCCGTGGCGAGCGCGGGACTGGCGAGTCCCGTCATGACCAGGGCGAGCGATGCGAGGGTGCCGGCGGTCAGCCAGCTGCTCCGCCTCGGCAATGGGCCCAGGCTGGACCTGGTCCTGTTCTCGGGGCTCATATGCGCCGCTCCTTCTCGAAACCGGATCGAACGATGTGCGAGGGGGCCACTCGGGCCGCCTCGGTCATCGTGGGGATCGCGGTAGCGAGGGGGATACGTGCCTCGCTCAGGCGTCAACGGTTCAGCCCACACTCACCCCTCCGATGGGTGCGGCGACACCCTCCGCCCGTCCCTCAGAAGCCGAGGGCCAGGGCGGCCACGGCGGGGGCCGCGTAGATGACGGGGAAGGCGACGTGTGCGTACGACCTCGCGCGCAGGACGGTGATGACGGCCCCGGTGTAGTAAAGGGCGAGGCCGATCGCGGCGGCGATGCCGATCGCGGGGACGAAGAGGCCCGCGACCAGGCCGGCGGCTCCGGCGGCCTTGGCCGTGCCGAGCCAGATCCACCAGGTGCGCGGGACGCCGTACTCGGCCAGCGGCTCGACGACCCACTTGGCGCCGATGAAGACCGAGACCGCCGAGAAACCGGTCATGAACGCGGCGACGAGGGTGACGACAACAGCGGTGGTGGACATGGGATCTGCTCCTCTGGTGGATTCCCTTGTGTGCGTCTCACTCCAATGACCCGCCGCGCCACGGCAGTGTGACCGGCTCGCGGAAAGTTTTTTGCGCTGCCCCCTCGGGGCACCGCCGGGACGCCCCCGGGACACTCCCGGGGCACCTGCTAGAGGCAGCGCAGCGCCGCGTACAGGTCCAGCTTGTGGTCCAGCCGGGACAGGTCACGGCCCGTCAGTACCTCCACCCGCTCGATCCGGTAGTGCACGGTGTTCACGTGCAGGTGCATGGCCTCCGCCGTACGCGCCCAGGAGCAGTTGTTCGCCAGGAAGACTCCAGGGTCTCCCGCAGCATCCCGTCCCCGAGCGCCCCGAGCGTCCGCGCCCCGAACACCGTCCGCACCTCCGGCGGCACCCCCGCCAGCAGTTCCGCCAGGGTGTCCAACTGCTCGACCCCGCGCACCGGAACCTCCTCGTCCGCGGCCGTGAGGGCGAACCGGGCCTGGGTCAGTGACGCGCGTAGCTCCTCGGCCCGGGTGCCGGGCGCGCCGATGCCCAGCCGCAGGTCGGCCTCCGGGCCGCCGCACGCCCGCAGCAGCGGCCACGCGGCGCGGAGCCCGGCCGTCGCGTCCGCCCCCGCGCCCGCGCCTGCGCCCGGGTCCTCGTACAGCACCGCCGCCGACCGGCCCACCGCGTACGGGACCCCCTCCAGGTGCGCCAGCGCCTCCGCCAGGGCGTCGCCCGAGGTCGCCGCCAGCGCGCGGTACGGGCCGCCCGCCGGCAGTCCGGCGGCCCCCAGCGCCTCCTCCAGCCCGCCCGGATCGGCCGGGGCCCCCTCCAGCAGGGCGATCAGCTCCTGCCCGGCCGCCCGCTCCCGGGCGGTCCGCCGCGTCTGCCCGTCCCGGTACTGGGCGAGGATCTCGGCGATCTCGTGGAGCACCCGGGGCGGCGCCGCGGCCGGATCGGGGAGGTGCAGCCGCCAGGCGTCGTACGGGGAACCCTCGGCCTCGACGCGCAGCGAGACCCCCGCCCGGGCGGGTGCGGACGCCGCCTGCCGGGCGGGGAGCGCGGGCGCGGACTGCGTACGGGCCACCGTGCGGCCGCTCGCGGTGAGCAGGTAGCCGCTCACCCGGCCCAGGTGCGCGCATGCCCGGTCCAGCAGTTCGGCGGCCCCGGCCCCGCCGTCCAGGAGGCGGCTGAGCTCGCCGCGGACGTTCTCGGGGAGGGCGAAGGTGCGGGTCGGGCGGCGGCTCAGGTCGCCGATCCAGATTTCCCTTTTGGTTGATCATCCAGGGCGGGCCGTCCCGAGCCCGCCTCTCTCCGTGCCCGGGACCAGCGTCCCGCCGCGACGGCCTCCCCGCCGGGCCGATGATCTCCCTCGACGGGGCCGCCCTCCTCCAGGGCCAGGACGGCGCCATCCGCCGCCCGCCCGTCGCCGACTTCGTCCCTGCGCAGCACGGAGCTGCCGGTGACACGCGACACCATGCGGCAGAGGATGCAAGGAGGGAACAACTGAATAGCGCGCATCTGCGCGTTGCAGCACGCCGTCAAGCTTGCAGATAAGGTTCCGGAATGGGTGGCCACGGGCATGACATACGCATGGCCGAACTCATGCTGCACGGAGACCTGGACCATCCGGCGACCCTGAGCGTCGCGGACCTGCGCGAATGGGCACAGCACCGCGCCGAGGTCACGTTCGACTGCGCGACGAACGGGCCGCAACGCCACGTGTTCGAGGGCGCGTTGCTGCGCGATGTGATCGCGGACGCGAGTCCCGCCTTCGACATCCGGCGGAGAAAGGACCGAAGTCGCTTCCTGCTCGCGATCAGCGGCGGGGACGGGCACCACTCCGTCGTGTCGTGGGCCGAGCTGGACGCCGACTTCGGCGGCAGCCCGGTCCTGCTGGCCACCCGCCTCGACGGGGAGGACCTCGACGGGGCGGGGAGCCAGCTGGTGGTGCCGTCGGACCGGTGCGGGGCGCGCTACGTCAGCGCGGTCACGCACGTGTGGTTCGGCGCCCTGTCGCCGCCGAACCTGGGGCTCTGACTCCCCCTCCGGTCAGGACGTCCGGAGCGAGATCTCGGTCGACTTGATCAGCGCGACGACGGAGGAGCCCGCCGCCAGGCCGAGCGCCGCGACGGCGTCGGCGGTGATGGCGGCGGTCAGCCCGCCGCCGTTCACGTCCACCTTGACGGACGCCATGGCGGGGCCGGCGGCGATGTCCGCGACGGTGCCGGGGATCTGGTTGCGGATGGACAGGCCCTCGACCGGACCGGTGGCCAGGGCCACCTCAGTGGCCTTGACCAGCGCCGTGACCGGGGAGCCCGCGGCGATGCCGAGATCCTTGACGGCATCGGCGGTGACGGCAGCGGTGATCTCCTGACCGCCGTCCAGCCGGACCTTGACCGTCGCCATGGCCTCACCTGCGGTGACGGCGGTGACGGTGCCCGCGATCTGATTGCGGATGCTCAGGCTCATACGACGTTCACCTCTTGCGTCGCCGTGCACCAGCGACTCAGCCGAACTTCGGCATCTCGCCGACCGTCGTCGACATGTCGATCACCGCGAAGACCGCGCCCTGCGGGTCCGTCACCGCCGCGAAGCGGCCGAACGGGCTGTCCATCGGGCCGAAGTGCAGCTTCCCGCCGTGCTTCTTCGTCTTCGCCACCGCTTCGTCGCAGTCGGGGACGCCGAAGTAGACCTGGATGTACGACGGGATCTCCGGCGGGAATTCGTCGCCCATCTTCATCCTGCCCAGCACCGGGCTCTCGGGGCCGCCGGCGCTGAAGACCTTGAAGTCCATCCCGGCCATCTCGGGGTCGTCGCCCGGGTCCATCTGCTGGGCGCCGTACGGGAAGACCTTCGGCAGGAACGCGTCCGCCTTGGCCGGCTCCCGGGTGAAGACCTCCGCCCAGGCGAACGCTCCCGCCTCGCCCATCTTCTCGAAGCCCTTGTGCTCACCCGGCTGCCAGACGCCGAAGACCGCCCCGCTCGGCTCCTTCGCGATCACCATCGTGCCGAAGTCGCCGACCTGCATCGGGCCCATCAGGACCTCTCCGCCGTTCGAGGTGATCTTCTCGGCCGTGGCCGCCGCGTCGGGCGAGGCGAAGTACAGGCACCACTGCGAGGGGGCGTCCGCGCCGGGCATCGGCGGCACCACGGCAGCCACCGCCTTGCCGTCGGAATACGCCTGCGTGTAGTTGCCGTACTCGCTGCTCGCCTCGCCGAAGGTCCAGCCCAGCACATCGCCGTAGAAGGTCTTGGCGCCCTCCACGTCGGCGAACATCGCGTCCACCCAACACGGCGCGCCTTCGGTGAACTCAACCATGGTCGATCGACTCCTCGGCTCCTCGACTCGTACCTGTCGTCGTACACACGCTAGGCGCGCGGTGCGGCGGCCGCGCGGGGAACGCGTCCGCGCGGCACGCTGGAGCCATGGACAAGGACATCACCATCCGGCTGGCCCAGCAGCCGGAGGCCGACGCGCTGCTCGCCCGGAGCCCGCTCGCCGCGCTCGTCGGGATGCTGCTGGACCAGCAGGTGCCGATGGAGTGGGCGTTCTCGGGGCCCTGGACGGTCGCGCAGCGGCTCGGCTCGGACGACCTGGACGCGCACGTCATCGCCGCCCACGACCCCGAGGCCTTCGCCGCGCTGCTCTCGCAGAAGCCCGCCGTCCACCGGTATCCCGGGTCGATGGCGAAGCGGATCCAGCAGCTGTGCGCGTACCTGGCGGAGCACTACGGCGGGGACGCCGCGGCCGTCTGGGCCGACGTCACGACCGGGGAGGAGCTGCTGAAGCGCCTCAAGGATCTGCCGGGCTTCGGCGAGCAGAAGGCGCAGATCTTCCTCGCCCTGCTGGGCAAGCGGTTCGGCGTACGCCCGAAGGGGTGGCGGGAGGCCGCGGGCGGGTATGGACCGGCGAACGTCTACCGTTCGGCGGCCGACATCACGGGCCCCGAGTCCCTGGCCAAGGTCCGGGCGCACAAGCAGGAGATGAAGGCCGCGGCCAAGGCGGCGAAGGCCTCCGGCGGCTCGTGAACCGGCACCGCGGCACGGCGGACCGGCCGACCTGACAGACTCCCGGATGACCCCGCGCACCGGCCTGACCGGCTCATACAGTTGGGGACATGACAGAGATCGCGACCCGCGCCGCCACCGCCGAAGCCATCTACGACGCCCCCGGCAGCCTCATCACGCTGCTCACGGACACGGCCGAACTCACCTGCAACACGGCCACCTTCGACGAGGGCGCAGCCGGGGCCCCGGTCCACTTCCACACCAAGGCCACCGAGTTCTTCCACGTCACCGCCGGGCGACTCGACGTCCTGGTCGGCGACGAGATCCAGACCCTCGACGCCGGCGACTTCATCGCGATCCCGCCGGGCGTCAAGCACGCCTTCGCCCCCGCCGCGGGCCACACGGCCAGCGTCTTCGTCGGCTTCACCCCCGGCATGGGCCGCTTCGACTACTACCGCCTCCTCGGCCGGGTGAACGCGGGCGAGGCCACCGTCCAGGACATCAAGGACAGCTCGTCGACGTACGACAACCACTACGCGGAGAGCGCCGCCTGGAGCGGCCGCCGCCGCAGCGCGGAGCCGTAGGTCACGTCCGCGTCGAGGCGCCGCAGCTCCTCCGAGATCAGCTCGGCACCGCTGCGGATCTTCAGGGCCACTTTGCGGTCGGGGCTCCCCGGGAGCATCAGGGTGGCCAGCGCGCCGGCGGGCCGGTCGATCCGGATCTCGCCGTCCGTGGTCTGCAGCGCCACCCGGGTGATCACCGGGCCCTCGCTCGCCACCCGGGCCACCGGCGTGCCGAGCCGGTCCTCCAGCCAGCGCGCCAGCAGCTCGGCGCTCGCGTTGTCGGGCTCGCTCTCCACCGTCGCGCCGGTCACCGGCAGCGGCTTCTGGTCCAGGGCGGCGGCCAGCAGGGCCCGCCACGGCGTCAGCCGGGTCCAGGCCAGGTCGGTGTCGCCGGGCTGGTACCCGGCGGCCCGCTCGTCGAGCACGCCGACCGGGTCGGCGGCCTCGGCCGCGTCCGTGATGCGGCGCTGCGCGAGCGCGCCCAGGGAGTCCTTGGCCAGGTCGGCGGGGGCGTCGGTCGGCCACCACGCCACCACGGGCGCGTCCGGCACCAGCAGCGGCAGTACGACCGAGCCGGCCTGACCGGTCAGCTCCCCGTGCAGGCGCAGCAGCATGGTCTCCCCGGTGCCGGCGTCCGAGCCGACGCGCAGTTCGGCGTCGAGCCGGGTCGCGCGGAGCTTGTGCGAGCCCCGGGAGGTCCGCTTGATCACCGCGATGATGCGGCACGGGTGTTCGCGCGAGGCCTCGGAGGCCGCGCGTACGGCGTCGTAGGCGTTCTCCTCGTCGGTGACGACCACCAGGGTCAGCACCAGTCCCGTGGTGGGGCTGCCGATGGCCCGGCGGGCTTCGAGCAGGGCCCGGTTGATCTTGCTGGACGTGGTGTCGGTGAGTTCGGTCCGCATGGCACGAGTCTGTCAGCGCGCACCCTTGTCCGGGCACCCGGTTCGCTCGATTCCGCCTCGAACGTCGCTCCCGGGCCGCCCCCGGGCCGCCCCCGCGTCATCTGCGCCGCCGGGCCGTCCCGAAGACCGAGCGCGAGATCTCCCGGCCCAGCTGCGTCCCGATCGACCGGGCCAGCGAGCGGAACAGCCCGCTCCCCACCACCTGCTCGGCCAGCGAGGGATCCGGCTTCGGGGCGCTGCGCGCGGCCCGCTCCGCCGCCTTGCCCTGCTTCTCGGCCTCGGTGGCCGCCGCGGCCGCCTCCGCCTGCGCCTCGGCGGCGGCCTGCTCGGCGCTGATCTTCTCGTACGCCGACTCGCGGTCGACCGGCTCCGCGTAGCGCGGGTACAGCGGCGAGGACTTCACGGCCTGCTCCAGCGCGGCCGCCTCGATCGGCCCCATCAGCGACTGCGGGGCGCGCAGCCGGGTCGCCGCGACCGGGGTCGGGGCGCCGTTCTCGCTGAGCACGGTGACGACCGCCTCGCCGGTGCCCAGCCGGGTGAGCAGCTCCTCCAGGTCGTACTCGGACTTGGGGAAGGTCCGCACCGTCGCCTTCAGCGCCTTCGCGTCGTCGGGGGTGAAGGCGCGCAGCGCGTGCTGCACGCGGTTGCCGAGCTGGGCGAGCACGTCCGAGGGCACGTCCTTGGGGGTCTGCGTCACGAAGAAGACGCCCACGCCCTTGGAGCGGATCAGGCGCACCGTCTGGGTGATGGAGTCGAGGAAGGCCTTCGAGGCGCCGTTGAAGAGCAGGTGCGCCTCGTCGAAGAAGAAGACGAGCTTGGGCTTGTCCACATCGCCGACCTCCGGCAGGTCGTGGAAGAGGTCGGCCAGCAGCCACATCAGGAAGGTGGAGAAGAGCTGCGGCTTGTCCTGGACCGCCGGGAGTTCCAGTACGGAGACCAGCCCGCGCCCGTCCGCGGCCGTCCGCAGGAACTCGCTCGTGTCGAACTCCGGCTCGCCGAAGAACTCCGCGGCCCCCTGCTGCTCGAAGGCGGTCAGTGCCCGCAGGATCACCCCGGCCGTCACCGTGGACAGCCCGCCGATGCCCTTGAGCTCCGGCTTTCCCTGGTCGGAGACGAGGAAGGCGACGACCGCGCGCAGGTCCTTGAGGTCGATCAGCTCCAGGCCCTTGGTGTCGGCGTAGTGGAAGATCAGGCCGAGCGACTGCTCCTGCGTCTGGTTGAGCTGGAGCACCTTCGACAGCAGCACCGGGCCGAAGCTCGTCACGGTGGAGCGGACCGGGATGCCGGGGCCGATACCGCCGAGCGAGTAGAACTCGCCGGGGAATCCGGTGGCCTCCCACTGCTGGGCAACGTCCGCGGCCCGCTCCTCGGTCTTCCCGCTCGACGCGCCCGGGGCGGAGATCCCCGAGACGTCTCCCTTGATGTCCGCGAGGAAGACCGGGACGCCGTTCGCCGACAGCTGCTCGGCGATGAGCTGGAGGGTCTTGGTCTTGCCGGTGCCGGTGGCACCCGCGACCAGCCCGTGCCGGTTGAGCATCGGCAGGGGGATGCGGATCTGGTGGCCGGGCAGGCAGGCGCCGTCCCAGAGCAGGGCCCCCAGGTCGAGCGCGGGTCCGGTGAAGGCGTACCCCGCGGCGATCTTGCCGGCCGGGCCCGTCTGATCCGCCGGGACGGCGGCGTCGGTGCTCTCGCTCATGCGTCACTCCCGAATTGACCCCGTCCGCCACTTTTGCACCCGCGCTGCGAGGCTGCGCCCGCAGGGCCCGGCCCGGTAGGCTTTCCGTGTGATCTTCAAGCGCATCGGTAACGGAAAGCCGTACCCCGACCACGGCCGGGAAAGCACCCGGCAGTGGGCGGACGTCGCGCCGCGCCCGGTCCGGCTCGACCAGCTGGTGACGACCAAGGGGCAGCTCGACCTCGAAACGCTGCTCGCCGAGGACTCCACCTTCTACGGCGACCTCTTCGCGCACGTCGTCAAGTGGCGGGGCGACCTCTACCTGGAGGACGGGCTGCACCGCGCCGTGCGCGCGGCCCTGCAGCAGCGGCAGGTCCTGCACGCCCGCGTCCTCGAGATGGACTGACGCTTCGGCCTCGGTACGGACCGCGGTACGGCCCTCGGTACGGCCCTCGGTACGTACCGCGGACGGGCCGCGGACGGACCTCGGGGACGGGCTCGGGACGGACCGCCGCTTCGCGTAGATTGCGCCTTTCGGGTCACCATTGACCTATCAGCAGATCATTTAGTAGGCATCGTCGGCGGGCGGCACTACGCTGCGCCCATGAGCATGCTCACTCCCCCCGGCATGGGCGGAAAGTACCGCGTCACGGGAGCCGCCTACCCCCGCATGAGCCGTAAGCGGAGCCGCCGTCGGATCGTCTTCGCCGTGCTCGGCTCGGTCCTCGCGCTGGCCCTGCTCGGCTACGGGGCCCTGCAGCTCATCGACGTGTTCCAGGGCGACAGCCCCAAACGGAATACCGCCGCAGGGGCCAAGGACTGCCCGACCACGGCTGCCAAGGACGGCTCCAAGGCCGGCCCCGAAGCAGCCACGGCCGCCTCCGCGACGGCGAAACCGGCGGTCGTGCTGCCCAAGCCCGGCGACATCACCGTCAACGTCTACAACGCGACCCCGCGCGCCGGGCTCGCCAAGGCCGTCGGCGACGAGCTGGCCAAACGCGGCTTCGCCATCGGCAACGTCGGCAACGCCCCGGCCGACTTCGACAAGAAGGTCCCCGGCACCGCGATACTGCTGGGCTCCCCCGCCACCGACAAGGCCGCCTTCTCCGTACTGGGCACCCAGCTCGTCGGCGCCACCCAGCAGACCGACGCCCGCGAAACCGCGGACATCGACCTGATCCTTGGCGACGCCTTCAAGGAGCTGAGTACGAAGGAGGACGCGGACAAGGCGCTGGCCGTACTGGCCAACCCCGCGCCCGCGCCCACCGGGAAGTGCTGATCGAGCCGGAGAACTACTCCGCGGATCCGTACATGCGGTCGCCCGCGTCACCCAGGCCCGGGACGATGTAACCGTGCTCGTTGAGCCGCTCGTCCACCGCGGCCGTCACCACGGTCACCGGCGTGCCCGCCAGCTCGCGCTCCATGATCTCGACGCCCTCGGGCGCCGCCAGCAGCACCACGGCCGTGACGTCGTCGGCGCCGCGCTTGATCAGCTCCCGGATCGCCGCGACGAGCGTGCCGCCGGTGGCCAGCATCGGGTCGACGACGTAGACCTGCCGCCCGGAGAGGTCCTCCGGCATGCGCGTCGCGTACGTGGAGGCCTCCAGGGTCTCCTCGTTGCGGACCATGCCCAGGAAGCCCACCTCGGCCGTCGGCAGGAGCCGCACCATGCCGTCGAGCATGCCCAGGCCGGCGCGCAGGATCGGCACGACCAGCGGACGCGGGTACGAGAGCTTCACACCGGTGGTCGGGCCGACCGGGGTCTCGATGTCGGCCTGCTCGGTGCGCACGTCCCGGGTGGCCTCGTACGCGAGCAGGGTCACCAGCTCGTCGGCGAGCCGCCGGAAGGTGGCGGAGTCGGTGCGCTTGTCGCGCAGGGTGGTGAGTTTGTGCGCCACCAAGGGGTGATCGACGACCTGCAAACGCACAACATCCTCCAAAACTCGGCCTGCGACCTGCAAAAACGGCCGCACGACGCGACCTGCACCCAAAAGGCTACGCGCTGACGCGGCTCCTTCGTGTCCGAAGCCCCGGGCACGCCCGCAGCGGCCTGCGGATGCGACCCGCGCGGACGCCCAGCACGCTGGACTGATGAGCAACGCACCGGTGATCGCGGCCGTCGACGGATCCGACCACAGCCTCAGGGCCCTGGAGTGGGCCCGGGCCGAGGCGGTACTGCACGGTGCGGGGCTGCTGATCGCCCACGTACTGCCCGACCACGCCCAGTTGTATGCGGGGCGCCGGTCCGCACTGCACGACGCCTCGGAGCCGGAGGAGTTCGCCGACCCGGTGGGCGACCGGATCCGGACCCTGCTCGGCGGCCGCTCCGAGCTGCCCGAGGGGATCCGGTACGAGTCCCTGGAGGGCTCCGTCCCCGAGGCGCTGCGGGTGATCGGGGCGGAGGCCCGGATGCTGGTGATGGGCTCCCGGGGGCGGGGTGGCTTCGCCAGCCTGCTGCTCGGCTCGAACAGCCGTGCCGTGGCCTCCACGGCGCCGTGCCCGGTGGTGGTGGTCCCGCACGCGGAGCGGAGCGCGGGGGAGGCCACCGCGGAGCAGTCCGCCGGGCGGGTGGTGCTCGGCCTGCACGCCGCCGAGACGCCCGACGACGTACTGGCCTTCGCGTTCGCGGAAGCGGCCGTGCGGGGGACCACCGTCCAGGTGGTGTCCGCGTACGCCATCCCCCCCGCGCCGACCCTGGTGATCGACAGTCCGTTCGCGGTGATACCGCCGGAGGGGCTGGCCGACGACGGGGACGCCGTGCCCGCCGAGCGGGAGATGCTGCGGTCCCAGACGGAGCGGCTGGCGCCCTTCCGCACCCGGTACCCGGACGTCCCGGTCGAGCAGGCCGCCGTGCCCGGGGACGCGGCGGGCCGGCTGGTCACCGCCTCGCGGTCGGCGGCGCTGGTCGTGGTGGGCCGCCACCACCCGCGCCGCACCGCCATGTCGCTGCCGATCGGCTCGGTGGCGCACGCGGTGCTGCACCACGCGCACGGCCCGGTGGCCGTGGTCCCGACACTGTCGGACGACGTCTGACCTGCACGGGGGTGGCATCAAACGGCCCGTCCGGGGGAAGGTGGGTGCAGGGGGAACGACCGACCAGCCTGGGGTGGTGGCCGATGCCCGACACGCAGCCGAGCGACGACGCGCCGGAGACCGCGGCGCAGCGCCGAGCGCGCCGCGCGCAGTTCCTGCGCGACCTGATGGAGGCGCGCGCGCTGCGCGACCGCGTCCAGCCCCGCCGCGCCCGCGCGGCCCGCATGCGCCAACAGATGCGCATGCGCACCTTCCGCTGGTAGCCCACCCGGGGGCTCCGCCCCGGACCCCGCGCCCCTGGCGCCGGCACATCCAGCCCCGCCCGGCGTGGGAGGCGCGGGTCCGGGCAGAGCCCGGGTAGCCCGGCGCAGCGGCACCGCACCCCCGGCCCCGGCCCCGACGGCCACCGCGACACGGCCGGGGCGCGCCCGGCGCGGAGGGACGCCGGAACGGGGCCCGGCCAGGGGCCCGGACCCGTACGGCACCGCCGCCCCGCACCCCCCGTCCGAGCCGCGCAGCGCACGGCACGGGACGACGCAAGCGCGGAAGACCTCTCGCAAAGCCGCTGTTTCTGCCACGATGCCGATTGGGCGGGGTACGGATGGCGAGCACGACAGCCGTTCGACCCCAACCTCCGGCCGGGGGGACCTCCAACCGGCACGCCTAAGACCAGTGGGAGAGTCACGGTGTATTTCGCCGCACTGCTCGCGCGCACCGAAGACGGGTGGGAAGCGAGCGACATGGAACTCGACGACGTCGAGTCCCTCAGTGATCTGATCGATCTCGCCCGTTCCGCCGCTGTCGACGACGACACGGTGGTCGCCCTCATCGAGCAGGAGGACGCCTGGTTCGGCGTCGTCCGCGTGGACGGCGAGGAGGACCCGCGGTACTTCGTATCGAACGCATCCGCGGCCGCCCGCAGCTCCTACGGCTCGATGCTGACCAAAGAGCTGCTGGGCAGCGACGAGGAGGACGACGAACTCGACGAACTGGACCTGGACGGCACCGAGGACGGCGAGGAGGAAGCACTCGCCGCCTTCACCGACGAGGACGACGACGAGGACGAGGCGGGCGGGACCGGCGCGGAGCCGGTACCGGCCGGTCCGCTCGGCGACCCCCGACTGCTGGACGACCTCGGGGTGACCCACAAACAACTGATGACCCTGGACGGGGACGCCCTCTCGGAGATCGCCGACTCGCTCGGCGCAACCGAGGTCCTGGAGGCCGTCCGCTAGTGATCCACACGCACGACGCGCACACCACCGATCCCGTACGGGATCCCTGGCGGGACTCCATGCGCCTGGCGCTCCAGGAGGCCGCCCGGGCGGTGCCGGCCGGCGATGTGCCGGTCGGCGCCGTCGTGCTCGGCCCGGACGGCGCAATCCTCGCCACCGGGTACAACGAGCGCGAGGCGACCGGCGACCCGACGGCGCACGCCGAGGTGGTGGCGCTGCGCCGGGCCGCCGCCGCGCTCGGGGAATGGCGGCTTCCGGGGTGCACCCTGGTGGTGACCCTGGAGCCGTGCGTGATGTGCGCGGGCGCCCTCGTACAGGCGCGCGTCGCCCGGGTCGTCTACGGCGCGGACGACGAGAAGGCGGGCGCGGCCGGCTCGCTCTGGGACCTCGTACGGGACCGCAGGCTCAACCACCGGCCCGAAGTGATCCGCGGCGTCCTGGCCGCGGAGTGCGCGCGGCAGCTGACGGATTTCTTCCGCGACCTGTGACGACGGCCGCCCGCAGGGGCCGGCAGCCGCCTCGGGATGCCGATTTCGGCGAATGCACCTCCTTAGGCTAGGATCCATCTCGGTAGTGTGTCCGAGTGGCCGAAGGAGCTCGCCTCGAAAGCGAGTATGGGGCAACCCATCGGGGGTTCAAATCCCTCCACTACCGCTCCGATCGAAAGCCCCGCCCCGCAAGGGTCGGGGCTTTCGGCGTTCGTGCAGCTCCCGTACGAACGCCGTACGGCCCCCGCACGGCTCCGATCCGGCTCCGATCCGGCTCCGATCCGGCTCCCGTCCGGCGGACAGCCGCGTGACCGCCCGCCCCCTCGGCCGTTGTCACGGCATGACCAAGACCCAGCGCATGCTCGCCGCCTTCGCCCTCGCGGGGGCCGCCGCGGGCCTCGCCGCACCCGCCGCCTCCGCCGCGCCCATCGCGCCCCTCACGCTCCCGGACCTCCCGACGGCCGCCCCCGGCATGCCCGCCGGGGCCCAGCCGGCCTCCGTCGAGGAGATCGGCGGGAAGCTCGGCGAGGGAGCCAACCAGCTCAACCAGCTGATGGAGCTGCCGAACCAGCTCGCGCCCGTGATCGCCCCCGTACAGCCCCTCACGGACCTCCTCGGCGCCGTGCAGTAGCCGCGGCGGCGCCGAGGGGCGGGAAACGCGAAGAAGGCCCCGACCGAGGTCGGGACCTTCCACGTGTGGGACGGGGGAAGCGGCATCGGGGGGACAAGCCACTTCCCCCGACGAGGACGGAACCTGCCAGTCCGAGCCGCGGTCAGGGGGAAGCTCGCGGCCCGGACCCCGCAGTGAGGCCCTGTCCCTCACCCACCGGTTTCCTGCCAGAACCGGTGGGCTCGCACCAATCCTGCGCCCTCCGCAAACGCCGACACCCCGGCAAAGGACCCGGAGTAACGGGTCATTGGTCCTTAAAGGGCGGGTGAGTGTCCAAACCTGACCGGTTAGACTCACCCGACTTTGCAGGACCGGTTGGGGAGGCCGTCACCGCTCATGGACACCAAGAAGCTCATCACGGGTGCCCTCACCGTCTTCGTCCTCTTCGTGATCATCACCCAGCCCAAGCGGGCGGCCGAGATGGTGGGAATAGGTTTCCAGGGCATATCGGATGCCGCATCCGGCATCGGCGAGTTCATGACCGAACTGGTGCGCTGAACCCGTACGCTGAAGCGGCTTCCGGACTTCCCGGCCCCCCACTCCGACGGGTGGGGGGCTTTTTGCATACCCATCACTAGGCACAATGCCCCAATATGCCCAACTTGCCCTCAACACGGTGATATACGGTGCTTGCACACAGTGCACATGTCTTGTGATGCTATGACCGCTTTTGACGGATGAGTTGACTGAAGGGGTGGCGTGACCGTGCCGGCCAGTACTGCGCCTCAGGTGCCACCCCAGCAGGACCCCCAGGTACCGCCCCAGCATGAACCCCAGCACGAGCCCCGGCAGGAGCCCCGGCAGGAGGCGAACAAAGGTGCGATCAATGGGGCGGGCAAAGGAGAGGGCGGAGGAGAGGGCGAAGGAGCGGCCCAAGAGGCGGCCCAGGAGGAGCCCCCGCCCGCTCCGGTCCCCCCGAGACCGCCCAGCCGGGGCGCGGACACCCGGGCCCTCACCCAGGTCCTCTTCGGGCAGCTGAAGGGCCTGGAACCGGGCACCAGCGAGCACAACCGGGTACGCGGGGCCCTCATCGAGGCCAACCTCCCGCTCGTGCGGTACGCGGCCGCCCGCTTCCGCAGCCGCAACGAGCCGATGGAGGACGTGGTCCAGGTCGGCACCATTGGCCTGATCAACGCCATCGACCGGTTCGACCCGGACCGCGGCGTGCAGTTCCCGACGTTCGCGATGCCGACCGTCGTGGGCGAGATCAAGCGTTACTTCCGCGACAACGTCCGCACCGTCCACGTACCGCGCCGCCTCCACGAGCTGTGGGTACAGGTCAACGCCGCCACCGAGGACCTCACCACCCTCCACGGCCGCACCCCGACCACCCCCGAGATCGCCGAGCGGCTGCGCATCAGCGAGGACGAGGTCCTCTCCTGCATCGAGGCCGGACGGAGCTACCACGCAACCTCGTTGGAGGCCGCACAGGAGGGCGACGGCATGCCCGGCCTCCTCGACCGGCTCGGCTACGAGGACCCGGAGCTGGCCGGGGTCGAACACCGCGACCTGGTCCGCCACCTCCTCGTACAACTGCCCGAGCGCGAACAGCGGATCCTGCTCCTGCGGTACTACAACAATCTGACGCAGTCGCAGATCAGCGCCGAGCTGGGGGTATCCCAGATGCACGTCTCCCGGCTCCTCGCCCGGAGCTTCGCCCGACTGAGATCCGCAAACAGGATCGAGGCGTAACCGGAACGAGTGGAGATCATCCACACGTTTCCCGACAGAACGGGGCTGATCCCCTTCTGACCTCTTCTGTCGCTGGAGATATATGTCGACTTGGCGCTACAGCGTGTTGCCGACATGTGACATTCTGCTTGAACCGCGTTTGCCGCAGCCCCGCCTCCGGTATTCAGGTGGAGGCTGCGTTCCTCCGACGGACGCGCCGCACGCGACCGTCCGCGACCTCAAGGGGGTGGCATGTCCGTAGACCAGGGCAGCTCCAAGGTGCTCACGCTCGTCAAGAGCGCGACTCCGGCAGTGTCCGACCGCTCGGAAGCCATCGACACCCGCACCCTCTCCCGCTCCCTCTTCCAGCGCCTTGCCGCCCTGGACGCGGACAGCCCCGACCGGGCGTACGTACGCGACACCCTGATCGAGCTGAACCTGCCCCTGGTCCGGTACGCCGCCGCCCGGTTCCGCAGCCGCAACGAGCCGATGGAGGACATCGTCCAGGTCGGCACCATCGGCCTGATCAAGGCGATCGACCGGTTCGACTGCGAACGCGGCGTGGAGTTCCCGACGTTCGCGATGCCGACCGTCGTGGGCGAGATCAAACGATTCTTTAGGGACACCTCCTGGTCCGTCCGCGTCCCGCGCAGGCTCCAGGAGCTGCGTCTCGCGCTGACCAAGGCCAGCGACGAGCTCGCCCAGAAGCTGGACCGCTCGCCGACCGTGCCGGAGCTCGCCGCCGTCCTGGGCGTCTCGGAGGAGGACGTGGTCGACGGTCTCGCCGTCGGCAACGCCTACACCGCCTCCTCGCTCGACTCGCCCTCCCCCGAGGACGAGGGCGGCGAGGGCTCGCTCGCGGACCGCCTCGGCTACGAGGACACCGCGCTCGAAGGTGTCGAGTACCGCGAGTCGCTGAAGCCGCTGCTCGCCAAACTCCCGCCCCGGGAACGGCAGATCATCATGCTGCGGTTCTTCGCGAACATGACGCAGTCGCAGATCGGCGAGGAGGTCGGCATCTCCCAGATGCACGTCTCCCGGCTGCTCACCCGTACCCTCGCGCAACTGCGCGTAGGACTCATCGGCGAGTGACGGGGCGCCGCGGGGTTCCCAATTGACGGAGCGTCAGTAAAACTGGCGCGATGCGAACGGGATCCCGTACGGCCACCCCGGCTGCCCTCCTCGCCCTGTGCTGCACGGCCGCCGTCGGCCTCACCGGCTGCGGCGGCCCGGCACGGGACGGCTATGTCGCCGTGGGCGCCGCGGCCCCGGGCCCCGAACGGGGCGCGGGGGAGAACGTGGCGCCGCGGGGCCGGGTGGAGTTCCAGCAGCTCGGCGGCCCGTCCGCGGCGGGCGGCTCCTCCGTGTCGTCCAGTACGTCGGCCAGTACGCCCGGGTCCGAGCCGCTCGGCGGCTCCGCCCGGGGCGGAGCGACGACCCCCGGCCCCGGCGGCTCCGGACGCGCGCCCGGAATCCCGCCCGGTGCGGGGCCGTCCACCATCCCACCCGGTACCCCGGCCATCCCGGGCACCCCTGGCTCGCCGAACACGCCGTCCGGCCCGTCGAGCCCGCCCACCAAGCCCGGCACGACACCTCCGGCGCCCCCGGCGACCCCGGCGAAGCTGACGCTGTCCACCCCGGTCAGGGCGGCCGCCGCCGACCGCTGGTGCGAGCGGGTCACCGTCTCCTTCACCAACACCGGGACCACCGCGGCCCGTTCGGGCACGGTCAGCTTCGCGACCCACATCATCGGCGCCCTCGGCATCGACTGGGCCACGATCACCACCACCCAGCCGCTCCCCGCGCCGATCGCGGGCGGGACCGCGAAGACCCAGACCTACACGGTGTGCGTGGAGGCCTGGCGGGTGCCGCTGGGCATGCACGTGGACACCCAGAAGGTCACGGCCACCTGGAACTGAGCCCGCGCGGGGGCGGGATCCGGGGGCGGGATCCGCGGACGGGATCCGGGGGCGGGGTCCGCGGACGGGATCCGGGGACGGGGTCCGCGGACGGGATCCGGGGACGGGGTCCAGGGACGGTGTCAGTGCAGGACGACCCACAGGGCGGCGCCGAAGACGAGCACGAGGGCGATGCCCACCCCGAGCCACACGCCCTTCTTGGAGCCGGCGGCCTGCTGCTGCTCCTCCTCGCGGCGCTGGCGACGCGAGCCGGTGGGCGTCTGCCGGGCCGGCGCGGCCTCCTCGACGAAGGCACGGAACATCTGGGTGCTGCCCGCGGGGTCGTAGTTGCCCTCGGGGACCTGTGAGTTGTGGTTGTCAGCCATGGGGCAGGACCCTAGCCGGTTTTCCGATTCCTTTACCGCCCCACCCCCGAGATTCATTTGCCTGTAGCAACCATCTGCTTCTATGGTTGCTCTAAGCAACAAGATGGGGGGACGGCCGGTGACCACTCGGTACGAGGAGCTGGCCAGCCGGCTCACAGGGATCGGCGCGGTCAAGCGCGAGCTCGCCCGCGCCCTGCCTTCGGACTGTCCGCCCGGCGCGGCCGCCGTCCTCACCGTGCTCGACCGGCACGGGGAGATGCGGCTGAGCCGGCTGGCCGAGCTCATGGCCGTCGACATCTCGGTGACCAGCCGGCACGTCGCCCACGTCGCCGAGCGCGGCTGGATCGGGCGGGAGACCGACCCGGGGGACGGCCGCTGCCGGATCCTGCGGCTCACCCCGGCCGGGCACGCGCTCCTCGCCGAGCTGGGCGCCCGGTACACGGCCGCGCTGGAAACGGCGCTGGCCGACTGGTCCGCCCAGGACATCGACGTGCTCAACACCCTGCTGGCCCGACTCCGATCGAGCTTCTAGACAAAGGAAAGACATGGCCAAGTCGGAGACGACGCCCGACGGCACGTCCACCGCGACGCCCACCACGCCGTCCGCGCCCCCATCCGTGCCCCTGTCCGTGACCCCGCCCATGCCCCCGTCCGTAACCCCGCCCATGCCCCCGCCCATGCCCCCGCCCATGACCCACCCGCAGATCATGAAGGCGCTGTCCGGGCTGATGCTCGGCATGTTCGTGGCGATCCTGTCGTCCACGATCGTCTCCAACGCCCTGCCCCAGATCATCAGCGACCTCGGCGGCACCCAGTCGTCGTACACGTGGGTGGTGACCGCGGCCCTGCTGTCGATGACGGCGGCCACCCCGCTGTGGGGCAAGCTCTCCGACCTCTTCAGCAAGAAGCTGCTGGTCCAGATATCCCTGGTGATCTACGTCCTCGGCTCCGTGGTCGCCGGCATGTCCCAGAACACCGGCATGCTGATCGCCTGCCGTGTGGTCCAGGGCATCGGCGTCGGCGGCCTGTCCGCCCTCGCGCAGATCGTGATGGCCGCGATGATCTCCCCGCGCGAGCGCGGCCGGTACAGCGGATACCTCGGCGCGGTGTTCGCCGTCGCCACCGTCGGCGGTCCGCTGCTGGGCGGCGTCATCACCGACACCGAGTGGCTGGGCTGGCGCTGGTGCTTCTACGTCGGCGTGCCCTTCGCGGTCATCGCGCTGATCGTCCTGCAGAAGACGCTGCGGCTCCCGGTGGTGCGCCGCGACGTCAAGGTCGACTGGCTGGGCGCCTTCCTGATCAGCGGCGCCGTCTCGCTGCTGCTGATCTGGGTCACGCAGGCCGGTGACTCGTACGACTGGATCTCCTGGACGACCCTGGCCATGACCGGCGGTGCCGTCGCGCTCGGCGTGCTCTTCGTCCTCGTCGAGTCCCGGGCGAGCGACCCGATCATCCCGCTGCGGCTGTTCCGCAACAAGACCATCACCCTCGCCTCGGCGGCCTCGCTGTTCGTGGGCATCGCGATGTTCTCGGGCACCGTGTTTTTCAGCCAGTTCTTCCAGCTGGCCCGGGGCGAGTCCCCCACGATGTCCGGAGTCCTCACGATTCCGATGATCGGCGGACTCTTCGTCTCCTCCACCGTTTCCGGTCTGGTGATCACCAAGACCGGTAGGTGGAAGGCCTGGCTCGTCTCCGGCGGTGTGCTGCTGACGGCAGGCCTGGGGCTGCTGGGCACCCTGCGGTACGACACCCCGTACTGGCACATCGCGGTCTACATGGCGCTGACCGGCCTCGGCCTCGGCATGATGATGCAGAACCTGGTCCTCGCCACCCAGAACCAGGTGGCCCCCGAGGACCTGGGCGCGGCCAGCTCGGTCGTCACCTTCTTCCGCTCGCTCGGCGGCGCCATGGGCGTCTCGGCGCTCGGCGCGGTGATGGCGCACCAGGTCACCGGGTACGTGAAGGACGGCCTGGCCGCTCTCGGCCCGAAGGCCGCGGCGCTCGGCCACGGCGGCACGGGCGGCGGCGCCATCCCGGACCTCGACAAACTGCCGGCCCCGTTCCGTACGGTCATCGAGTCGGCGTACGGGCACGGCGTCGGCGACGTCTTCCTCTACGCGGCCCCCACCGCGCTGCTGGCGCTGCTGCTCTGCCTGTTCATCAAGGAGGTCGCGCTGAAGTCGAAGCCCGCGGCCCACGCCCCGGCGGCGGCGTCCACCGAGGCTCCCGCCGTCGAGCCCGCCCCCGCGCCCGCCAAGGCGCCGGCCAAGGCCTAGTCACCTCCTAAGCGGTGGCCTTCGCCTCGATGCCCGCGATCAGGACGTCGAGGGCGAGACAGAAGTCGCCCTCGGGCGCCCGCCGGGCCGTACCCCCGCAGCCGTGCAGGAACTGCGAGACGGCCAGGTGGGCGCCGGTCCGGGCGGGGTCGGTGAGGCCCGTGGCGTCCAACAGCCGCTGGAGGGCGGCGTCGAAGGCCCGGGCGTGCGGGCCGATGTTCGGATAGGCGGCGGTGAGCGGGGCCACCCAGGGGTGGTCCGCCAGCAGCCGCCGGTAGCCCCGGGCCAGCGCCCGCAGCCGGCCGGGCCAGCCCTCCGGCGCCGGTCCGGCCGACAGGGCCAGCTCGCCCAGGGCCCGGTCCAGGGCGAGTTCGAGCAGATCGTGCTTGGTGTCCACGTACCAGTACAGGGACATCGCGGTGACCCCGAGCCCGGCGGCGAGCCGCCGCATCGAGAACCGGGCCAGTCCCTCGGCGTCGAGCATCCGCACGGTGGCGGCGGTGATCCGCTCCCGGTCCAGCCCGGAGGGCGCCTCGCTGCGGCGTCTGGCGGGTGCGGCGGGCCTGGCGGCCAGCCACACGCTGGACTCGACCGGGAGCGGATCACCGGAATCAGCCGCGGTCGCCATGGAGGCACCCTCCTCACGCCAGGTGGATCAGCCCGGAATGCCCGGTCCGCCCTCTTGATGCTAGGGGGTGCCTTGCCGATCGGGCCGGATCAGGACGTCACGTCCGCCGCGTGCGACGCCGGATCAGGGCGTGGGAGCCGTGAGGTCGTAGACGGTGGCTCCGCCCAGCGTGGACGCCTTGAACGTGGCCTTCACCCAGCTTTCGATGGCGCTGCTGGTGCCGCCGCCCGGGCCGCCCTGCCTCATCCCGCCGACGGCCTCGGCGGATGTTCCGCCTTGGCCACCGGCCTGGCCACCGGCCTGGCCGCCTCCCTCGCCGCTTCCCTGGCTGATGAACCAGTGGATCCGGCCGTCCTTCACGTACTGCTTGAACTGCTCCAGAGTGGGCGAGGGATCACTGCCGTTGAAGCCACCGATGGGCATCACGGGCACACCGGAGGCGAGTTGGTAGCTCGCCGCGTTCTGCGAGCCGACGGCTGCCGCCGCCCAGGTGTACTTTCCGGCATCGGCCCGCAGGGCCGCCTTGGCCTCGGCGCCGACCTGGGTGCCGCCCAGCAGGCCACCGGGCCCGCCCTGGCCACCACCGGCGCGCTCCGTGCCGCGCCCGTCCTGACCGGCCGGGGCTCCCGCACCACCCGGGACGCCGCCCTGGCCGCCCTGACCGGGCGGCATGCCGCCCTGCGGCGGGGTGTTGCCGCCCTGCGGGCCGCCCTGCTGCGCACCACCGGGGCCGCCCTGCGGCATCTCACCGGCCGCGCCGGCGCCCCGCATCATCCCGCCGGGTCCGCCCCGGCCGCCCGCCACCGCCGGTCCGGCGGTCACGATCGAGCCCGCGTGCCCGGTGTCCACGGTGGTCAGGCAGTACGCGAACGGGCCCGCCAGCGCAGCGCCCAGCCCCAGCGCCGCGGTGGCCAGCAGCACCCGTCGCCCGGCCCGCGCGACGAACGGCAGCACGGCCGCGGCGAGCAGACCGCCCACCAGGACCGCCCAGCGCAGCCACGGAAGATAGCCGGTGGCGCGGCCGAGCAGGACGTACGACCAGACGGCGGTCAGCGCGAGCGTCCCGGACAGGGTGAACAGCGCGGCCCGGGAGCCCCGCTCCTCCCACAGCACGGCGACGCCCATACCGATCAGCGCGGCCACGAACGGCGCCAGCGCCACGGTGTAGTACTCGTGGAAGATGCCCTGCATGTAGCTGAAGACCACGGCGGTGATCAGCAGCGAGCCGCCCCAGGCCAGGAAGGCCGCACGGGCCATGCCCTCCAGCGAGTCGGTGGCCCGGCGGGCCCGCCAGGTGACCACCAGTCCGGCCACGAGCAGGACCAGGGCGGCGGGCAGCAGCCAGGAGATCTGACCGCCGATGTTGGCCGAGAAGAGCCGGTCGATGCCCGTCTCACCCCAGCCGCCGCCACCGCCGCCACCGCCGCCACCGCCGGCGCGTCCGCCACCGCCGACGCTGCCCGTCTCGTTGCCGTTGATCCGCCCCAGGCCGTTGTAGCCGAGCGTGAGTTCCAGGAAGGAGTTGTTCTGCGAGCCGCCGATGTAGGGGCGCGAGGAGGCGGGCCACAGTTCGACGACGGCCACCCACCAGCCGCCGGCCACCACCATCGCGAGCCCGGCGAGCAGCAGCTGTCCCAGGCGCCTGCGCAGCCGGGTGGGCGCGCAGACGGCGTACAGGACGGCGAGCGGCGGCAGGATGACGAAGGCCTGGAGGGTCTTGGTGAGGAAGGCGAAGCCGACCGCGACACCGGCCCAGAGCAGCCAGTCGGTGCGTGCCCCGTCGAGGGCGCGCAGGACGCAGTACACGGTGACCGTGAGCAGCAGGGTCAGCAGCGCGTCGGGGTTGTTGAAGCGGAACATCAGCGCGGCGACGGGCGTGAGCGCGAAGGCGGCGCCGCTCAGCAGCGCGGCCGCCGGCCCGAACTGCCGCCGTACGGCGGCGTACAGCACACCGGTCGTCGCGACGCCCATCAGGGCCTGCGGGACGAGGATCTGCCAGGAGCCGAGCCCGAACAGCCGGACCGACAGCATCATCGGCCACAGGGCGGCCGGGGGCTTGTCGACGGTGATGGAGTTCCCGGCGTCGGAGGAGCCGAAGAAGAAGGCCTTCCAGCTCTCGCTGCCCGCCTGTACGGCGGCGGAGTAGAAGGAGTTGGCGTAGCCGGAGGAACCCAGGTTCCACAGCAGCAGGACGGCCGTGGCGACCAGCAGCCCGGCGAGGGCGGGCCGTTCCCAGAGGGGCCGGTCGGCGGCATGGCGGCCGGTACGGGCCCGGGCCTCGGGGACCGGGAAGAGCGGAGTCGCTGCGGTGGTCATCGGTTGTCGTCCTTCACGGGAGTGTCGCGCCGCTCGGGGAAGACCCAGGCGCGGAAGAGCAGGAACCGCAGCACGGTGGCGGCGAGGTTGGCGGTGATCAGGACGGCCAGTTCGGTGCTGTGCGCGGGTGCGGCCGCGGCCGCACCGAGGGCGGCGAGGGAGCCGCTGGTCAGAGCGAGCCCGATGGCGAACACCACCAGCCCCTGGGCCTGGTGACGCACGGCCCGGTCCCGGCCGCGCACTCCGAAGGTGAGCCGGCGGTTGGCGGCGGTGTTGGCGACGGCGGAGAGCAGCAGGGCCGCGCCGTTGGCGACCTGCGGGCCCGCTCCGGTGCGGAAGGCGGAGTACAGCAGCAGGTAGAGCAGGGTGGACAGGGCACCGACGGCGCAGAAGCCGAGGAGCTGGCGGGCCAGCCCGCCGTCCACGCCGGGCAGCGCGGTGCGGTCGCGCGGGTCGTCGCCGAAGGGGCGGGCGAACCGGTCGAGGGGGAGCGCGCCGACTGCCAGCGCCCGGCCCACCCGCCACACGCCCTTGAGGTCCTCGGTGGCGGTCTTGACGATGTGGACGGTGGAGTCGGGGTCGTCGACCCAGTCCACCGGCACCTCGTGGATCCGCAGCCCGGCCCGCTCGGCGAGCACGAGCATTTCGGTGTCGAAGAACCAGCCGGTGTCCTGCACCAGGGGCAGCAGACGCTCGGCGACCTCCCGCCGGATGGCCTTGAACCCGCACTGGGCGTCGCTGAAGCGGGCGGCGAGCGAGGAGCGCAGCAGGAGGTTGTAGGCGCGGGAGACGAACTCCCGCTTCGCTCCCCGCACCACCCGGGAGGACCGGGCGAGCCGGGTGCCGATGGCGAGGTCGGAGTGGCCGGAGATCAGCGGGGCGACCAACGGCAGCAGGGCGTTGAGGTCGGTGGAGAGGTCCACGTCCATGTACGCCAGGACCGGTGCGTCGGAGCCGGACCAGACGGTGCGCAGGGCCCTGCCCCGGCCCTTCTCCTCCAGCCGGGTGCTGCGTACGCCGTCCAGGGCCGCGGCGAGCCCACGCGCGACCTCGGGGGTGCGGTCGGTGCTCGCGTTGTCGGCGACGGTGATCCGGAAGGGATAGGGGAAGGTGCGGGTGAGGTGCTCGTGCAGCCTGCGCACGCACGGTCCGAGGTCTTTCTCCTCGTTGAAGACCGGGATCACCACGTCGAGGACGGGCTCGCCGGGCACGGGCGCGAGGGGCGCGCGGGCCGGAAGGGCCCCGGGAGAGGCGTCGATTGGCATGTACCGACACTCGCCGGGCGGCCTGTCACCGCTGTGTGATGAGCCTGTGCCCCGTCTGTGAGTCCGTCTGTGAATCTGTCCGTGAGTGCGCCTTCGCGTCCGTCCGGGAGTGCGCTTGCGCGTCCGTCCGGGAGTGCGCCCGTGAGTCCGTCTGCGCATGGGGCAGCAGGACCTCGAAGCAGGTCCGTCCGGGCTCGCTGCGCACGCCGACCCGTCCGCCGTGCGCGGTGACCACGGCCTGGACGATGGCGAGCCCCAGTCCGGTGGAGCCCGCTGCCCGGGAGCGGGAGGCATCACCGCGGGCGAACCGCTCGAAGACATGGGGGAGCAGGTCGGGCGGAATGCCGGGCCCGTCGTCCTCGACCCGTAGCCGGACGGCGGAAGTTTCACGTGAAACATGCGCGGTGACGGTGGTGCCGGGCGGGGTGTGGGTCCGGGCGTTGGCGAGGAGGTTGACGAGGACCTGCTGGATACGGGCCGGGTCGCCGCGCACGGGCGCGGGTTCGTCGGGCAGGCGCAGCCGCCAGTGGTGCTCGGGGCCGGCGGCCCGGGCGTCGCTGACGGCGTCGACGACGAGCGGGGCCAGGTCGGTGTCGGTGTCGCCGGTGGAGAGGGGGCGGCCCGCGTCGAGCCTGGCCAGCAGCAGCAGGTCCTCGACCAGGCCGGTCATGCGGGTGGCCTCGGACTCGATCCGGCCCAGGGCGTGCCGGGTGTCGGGACCCGGCTCCTCCCGTCCCCGGCGGGTCAGTTCGGCGTAGCCGCGGATGGAGGCCAGCGGGGTGCGCAGCTCGTGGCTGGCGTCGGCGACGAACTGCCGGACCCGCATCTCGCTCTGCTGACGGGCGGTGAGTGCGGACGAGACGTGGCCCAGCATCCGGTTGAGGGCCGCGCCGACCTGGCCCACCTCGGTGCGGGGGTCGGCCTCGGCATCCCGGACCCGCTCGTGGAGCGCGGGCTCGCCGCTGTGCAGGGGGAGCTCGGAGACCCGGGTGGCGGTGGCGGCCACCCGGCGCAGCGGGCGCAGGGCGACCCCGACCAGTGCCTGCCCGGCGAGGGAGGCCGCGATCAGCCCGGCGAGGGTGACGCAGACCTCCACCGCGATCAGGGTGTTCACGGTGGAGTCGACCTCGTGCAGCGGGAAACCGAGGACGAGGCTTCCGTCGGGCGCGGACTGCACCCTGTACGCCCCGAGTCCCGGCAGGCTCAGGTTCACGGGTGCGCCGCGGCCCTGCCCGGCCGTGCCGACGGCCTTGGCGAGGACCGCGGTCTGGGCCGCGGTGAGAGCCTGGCGCTTGCTGGGCTCGGGGTCTTCTGCGCGCACGTTGCGGTCGGCCCCGAACACCTTGCCGTCGGAGTCGATGCGGAAGCCGACGGCACCCAGCGGGGTGCCGGGGCCCAGGACGGACTTCCCGTCCCTGATCGCCTTCTGCATGCCGGGAGGCGAGGCGGCCATGTCGACCGAGATCCGCAGCTGCTCGTCGAGCTTGTCGACCAGGTACGAACGCAGGGCGAGTGTGGTGACGGCCCCGATGGCCGTGCCCACCACGGCGATCAGTGCCACCGCCGAGACGACGAGCCGGGTCCGCAGGGACCAGGGGCGGCGTGGCCGCTTCAGGCGGAGGGCCACTACTCGGCCGGCTTGATCAGATAGCCGGCGCCTCGCCGGGTGTGGATCATCGGCGCCATCCCCGGCCCGCTCTCCAGCTTCCGCCGCAGGTAGGAGATGTACAGCTCGACCACATTGGCCTGGCCGCCGAAGTCGTAGGACCACACCCGGTCCAGGATCTGCGCCTTGCTCAGCACGCGGCGCGGGTTGCGCATCAGGTAGCGCAGCAGCTCGAACTCGGTGGCGGTCAGGTGGATCTCCCGGCCGCCGCGGACCACCTCGTGGCTGTCCTCGTCGAGCCGCAGGTCGCCGACGGCGAGTACCGAGCCGCCGCGCGCGGCCTGCGCCGCGCCCGAACGCCGGACCAGGCCGCGCAGCCGGGCCACGACCTCCTCCAGGCTGAACGGCTTGGTGACGTAGTCGTCGCCGCCCGCCGTCAGGCCCGCGATGCGGTCCTCCACGGAGTCCTTGGCGGTCAGGAAGAGCACGGGGACCTGGGGGATCTCCCGGCGCAGCTGCCCCAGGACGGCGAGCCCGTCCATGTCGGGGAGCATGATGTCGAGGACGACGACGTCCGGCCGGAACTCGCGCGCCGCCCGCACCGCACCGGCCCCGTCACCGGCGCTGCGGACCTCGCAGCCCTCGTAGCGCAGGGCCATGGACAGCAGCTCGGAGAGTGAGGCCTCGTCGTCGACGACGAGGACCCGGCAAGCTCCGCCGTCGGGCCGCACCAGGGCCGTGGGGTTGCTGGTGGACGTGGACGCGTGAGAGGTGGTCGTCGCAGTCATACGGCCACGCTGTACGGCGCCTCTGAGAGCGATCTTGTCCCTACCTGTGAATTTCCTGAGAAACGCCGCTCAGCCGTCGAGCCGGAACAGGCGGGCTCCGTTGTCGTGGCAGACGGCCCGCAGCCAGTCGTCGCCGAGGCCGAGCCGTTCGAGGGCGACGAGCTGGTGCTCGTAGGGGTAGGGAATGTTCGGGAAGTCGGTGCCGAACAGGATCCGGTCGCCCAGGTCGGCGAGCCGCCCCCGATCCCCGGGCGGGAAGCCGCGGATCCTCTCGGAGAAGTCGGTGAACGCCATGGTGGTGTCGAGGCGCACCTCTGCGTAGCGGTCGGCGAGGTCGAGGAAATCGGCGTACTCGGGCATGCCCATGTGGGCGACGATCAACGGCAATCGCGGGTGGCGGGCCAGCAGCCGGGCGATCGGCTCGGGCCCGGTGTACTTGCCCGGGGCGGGCCCGGACCCGCAGTGGACCACGGTCGGGACGCCCGCCTCGGCGAGCAGCCCCCAGACGGGGTCGAGCCGGTCGTCGTTCGGGTCGTAGCCACCGACCTGGAGGTGCGATTTGAAGACCCGGGCCCCGGCGTCGAGGGCCCTGCCGACGTACGCGGCCACGCCCTCCTCCGGGAAGAAGGTCGCCGTGTGCAGGCAGTCAGGTGTCCGGGCGGCGAAGTCGGCGGACCAGGCGTTGAGCCAGGCGGCCATCGCCGGCTTGTGCGGGTAGAGCATGGCGGTGAAGGCCCGGACCCCGAACTCCCGCAGGAGCGCGACGCGCTGCCCCTCCTCGTGCCGGTAGGTGATGGGCCACTCGACACCGGTCAGCGGGCCGATCGCGTCGAAGTAGTCCCAGACCTTGTCCAGGACCCGCTCGGGCATGAAGTGCGTGTGGACGTCCACCAGTCCGGGCAGCCCGAGCCGCTCCCGGAAGGCGCGGACCGCCTCAGCCGTTGCGTGCAAAGCCGTGGCTCCGCTCGACGGTCGCGACGTGCAGGGTGTAGCTCTCGTACCAGTCGTCGCGGCCCTGCTTCATGGCCGCCTGGTGCTCCAGGTCCTCCCGCCATACGGCAAGGGACTCGTGGTCACGGAAGTAGGCGACGGTGATGCCGAGACCTCCCGGGGTGCGGGCGGACTCGTAGCCCAGGAAGCCGGGATTCTCCGCGACGATCTCGTTCATCCGGGCGAGGGTCTCCGGGTATCCGCGGTCGTCGGAGGAGCGGACATTGCTGAAAACGGCCATGACATACGGCGGTTCGAAGGCCGGTACCGGCTGGATGCTCATGCCCACCACCCTCGGCGGCGAGCCCCTGGCATGTCCACCGGAATCGGCCCCGGAAGGTCAACGGGATCCAAGTTTTGACCATGACGGGCCCTGCCCGGCACCGCCCGGCACCGCCCGGCACCGCCCGGCACCGCCCGGGACCGCCCGGGACCGCCCCAGGTGAGACTCCTCAGAACAGCCCGTCCTGCTCGGCCGGCGGCTGCGCGGCGACGGGTGGGACCACCGCCACCGGCACGGTCGTCACGGCCTCGTCCCCCGGGGCGGCGAGTTCCCACCCGGCCAGCAGCCGGGTGTCCACCACCAGCCCGTCCGCGAGGTGCAGATCGGGGCCGGCCGCGCCCGCCAGCCGGCCCACGACGGCCCCGCCGGGCACCATCTCGGTGATCACCCGCGCGGGCGCGGGCAGCCCGTCCAGCCCGAACGGTCCTGCGTGGTCGGCGACTTCGCACTCCACCCGCTCCAGCGACTCCGGCCACCCGGGGAGCGCGGCGGCCAGGGCGTGCAGCTCGGCGACCTCCCGGGCCCGGTCGGGCGCGGCCGGCAGCTGCGCCCGTACGGCGCGCTTTCGGGCGTACGGAATCCGGTCGGGCACCCCGAGGGCCGCCCGCAACAGCTCCTCGGTGCGCCGGGTGGCCATGAGCGGCCCGCGCCCCAGCCAGGCCCAGGCCACGGCCCCCTGCTCCAGCAGCCGGGCCGAGCCACGCTCCTCGGCGGTGATGCCGACCTTGACCATCCCAGGCCCGAACCACGCCAGGTAGACGCGGTAGGTGCGCGGATCGGCGGCATTGGTGTCGGCGGCCACCGAGAACGACCGGTCGAGGCGCGCGCATTCGGGGCACTGCGCGTTCCCGGCGCGACCGGGCACGGTGGCGCCGGTGGGGCAGGGCGTCCGCTTCCCGGCCCGCCGCACGCCGAGGCAGCGCCGCTCCGCCCGGGCGACGAAGGCCAGCCGCTGCCCGTACGCGAGCACGCTGGCCCGCTCGCCGCGCCCCTCCCCGTACCAGCCGATGGCGGGGCGGCCGTCGTTCCACCGGATCCCGGTGCACCACCAGCTCACAGCGGGAGCGGCCGCTCGAAGAAGGTGTCCAGGACGACGGTGGCGTGCGTACCGCTGACCCCGTCGATCGCGTAGAGCCGCCGCAGGACGTCCTGCAACTGCTCGGTCGAGGCCGTGCGCACCTTGACCATGACGGACGCGCTGCCCGCGATGATGTGCGCCTCTTGGATCTCGGGGATGGCGGCGAAAGCTGCGGCGGACTCACCCATCCAGGCATTGGAGTCGACCATCACGTAGGCGAGCACCCCGCTGCCGACGGCCGCCGGGTCGACCTCGACGGTGGTCCGCCGGATCACCCCGCGCTCGCGCAGTTTGCGGACGCGTTCGTGCGTGGCCCCGGCCGAGAGCCCCACGGCCGCGCCGAGGGCGGCGTACGACTGGCCGGCGTCCTCCTGCAGGCGCAGGACGAGCGCCCGGTCGATGTCGTCCACTCGATCTTCCTCCCATGGGCCGGTCGGCCCTTGCGAAGACGGTACCTGATCCTGCAATCCCCCCATCGCACCGAACAGAATTCGGCAATACCCTCCCATGGGGAATAATGTCTGCCATAGCCGACCTCACCATGTACGACATCCTGGACGATCGCTTCAAGACCGGCCGGATGCTGCGCTGGGACGAGGCGACCGGCGGTCTCCGTCTTCCGCTCCCCGGCCGGACACCTCAACAGCAACCCCCCGGACCGCCAAGGCCGCCTGATCACCTGTGAGCAGGGCGGCCGGCGCGCCACCCGCACCGAACCCAACGGCGGCATCTCCGTCATCGCCGACCGTTTTGACGGAAAGCGGCTCAACAACCCCAACGACGCGGTGGACAGCCGCCCCTTCATCACCGCCACCACCTCCCTCTACTGCCTGGTGATGTCCGTGACCGGCCTTCCCCGGGTCCTCTGAGGACCGTGGCGCGTCCGGCTACCGGGCGACGAACTGCGTCAGGATCGCCTGCACCTCGTAGATGTCGACTCCCTTGGTGAACGTCTTCTCGATCGGCGCCGAGCTCCCGGATATCCAGATCTTGAGCTCGGCGTCGAGATCGAAGTGGCCGGCGGTCTCCACGGAGAAGTGCGTGATGCTCCGGTACGGGATGGAGTGGTACTCCACCTTCTTCCCCGTGAGCCCCTGCTTGTCGACGAGCACCAGCCGCCGGTCGGTGAACAGGATCGTGTCCCGGATCAGCAGATACGCGGCATGCACCTGCTCCCCCTGCCCCAGCAGTCGCGCGTAGTCCCGCTGCGCCGACGCCGGGTCGACGCTGTGCGCGTTTCCGAACAGTCCCATGAGAGCCCCCGTTTTCCGGTTCGAACGATCTTCAAAACCGTACCGAGGGCAGGACGTAACCCGCGTCCCCCGCCAGAGCCATCTCACCCCCGACTACTTCCGGGGTACCCCCTCCCCACGAAGGAGGAGACCAGCCCGTCAGGGCATACGACAGAGGCCCTCAGGATTTCTCCTGAGGGCCTCTGTCCTGCTGTGCACTCGGCAGGATTCGAACCTGCAACCTTCTGATCCGTAGTCAGATGCTCTATCCGTTAAGCTACGAGTGCTTGGGCTTCCCGGGGTTTTGCGCCCCGTTGGCCTTGCGAGAACAACAATACATGGACCTCGCCGGGACGCGAAATCCATTAGCCAAACCACCGCTGACCTGCGGAAACGAGCCGGATGAAGATCGTCCGGATGGGTTCGCACAGAGGTCGGATCGGACCGGATTGCCCCGGAACGCATCGAAGCCCCGGTCCGTCAGGACCGGGGCTTCGATGAGGTGCGGAGGCGGAGGGATTTGAACCCTCGATGGACCGTAAAGCCCAAACCGCATTAGCAGTGCGGCGCCATAGACCGGACTAGGCGACGCCTCCAGCACACCCCCGCGTACGAGGGTGCGTGCAGATGATGACACAGGCGCAGGGCCCCTCACCAATCCGCTCCCACGGTACTAGGAGGGACGGGCGGAGGGCAAAGCCTTAAAGCCGCGCGGTACGCAACATCGGCGGCCCCGCGTCGTTGGTCAGGCGTACGACGTACGGACGACCTGGAGTGCCCCATGCTGCGTCTCGCCGCCCTCGCCGTCACCTCCGCCCTGGCCGCCGCGGCCGCGGGGCCGCTGCCCCCACTGCCCCTGGGCCGGCTGCTGGCGACACCCGACCGGCTCACCATCGCCATGGCCGACACCGGCAGCCACCGGCTGGACCGCGAGTTCCGGCTCGAATGCGACCCCGTGGGCGGCGACCACCCCTGGAAGGAGCAGTCCTGCGCCCGGCTGGACCAGCTCGCCAAGAAGGGGAAGGACCCCTTCGCGCCCGTCTCCCCGAACGAGGTCTGCTCCGTGCAGTACGGGGGCCCGGCCACCGCCCAGATCACCGGGACCTGGCACGGGCAGCGCGTGGACTCGACCTTCCGCCGGACGAACGGGTGCGAAATCAGCCGCTGGGACGAGTTGGAACCTCTGCTTCCACCTGGGCGTTCCTGACCTGGGAGGATGCGCGGGATGAGTGGTATCCACCGCACATCGGCCACCCCGGCGGGGGAGTGTGGCCTTAGACTCCTCCCGTGACATGCCGGTAGTTGTGGTCAGGGAGGAAGCTCGTCGTGAGCAGCAGGCCATCCCGAGGCGCTGCTCGCCTCGCAGCAATACTCGACGCTCTTCCGGACGCGCTGTTGCTCGTCAACGCCAACGGCACTGTCGTCAACGCCAATTCGATCGCTCTCGAGGTCATGGAGAGCCCGGGTACCGGGCTCGTCGGCCGGGGCGTACTCGATCTCCTGCCCGAGTTCGACTCCAAGCTGATCCCCGGCTCCATGCGCCGGCCCGGCGAGGACGAGGGCGGCCGGACCAAGCCCGCGCGGATGATCGCGCGCCGCACCGACGGCAGCGAGTTCCCCGTCGAGGTCACCAGCGCCCATCTCGACGGACGCGACGCCTACCGCGAGCCGCAGCCCGCCTACACAGGCGACGAGCTGCTGATGCTCGTCGTACGGGACCTCTCGCAAACGGTGGACACCGAGGCCGAGCTGGCCCGCTCCCAGCGGCAGACCGAGATGATCCTGCGGGCCGCCGCCGAGGGCGTCGTCGGCACCGACACCGACGGACGAGTGGTGCTGGTCAATCCGGCCGCCGCCCAGATCCTCGGGTACCGCGCCACCGACCTCGGCAACCGCGAACTGCACGACCTGGTCCTGCACTCGCGCGCCGACGGCTCGCCCTTCCCCTTCGAGGAGTCCCCGCTCGCCGACACCCTGCGCAGCGGACGCAAGCACCGCGTGCGCGGGCAGGTGCTGTGGAACAAGGCCGGGCAGCCGGTCGCCGTCGACCTGACCACCTCGCCCGTACGGGACGGGGAGCAGCTCGTCGGCGCCGTCATGACCTTCACCGACCGGCGGCCCTACGACGCCCTCGCCGCGCGCCACGCGCAGCTGGTGGCCGTCCTCGGCGACTCGCTGCGCGGCCCGCTGGACGAGCTGCGCGGGGAGCTGGCCACGCTGGCCGCCGACGACGCGGGGCAGTTGTGGCCCGAGGCCAATCAGCTGCTGCACCATCTGGCCGCCGGCTACTCCCGGATGACCACGCTCGTGGACAACGTGCTCGGCTTCCAGCGCCTGGACTCCGGCGCCGACCGGCTCACGAAGAAGAAGACCCTGATCAACGGCGTGGTGGCGGCCGGTGTCGACGGCGCCGTCGAGCTGATCGGCCCGGGCCGCGCGCAGTTCGCCGTCCACGCGCCGACGATCGAGGCAGAGGTGGACGCGGGCCGGATCGCGACCGCGCTCGCGCACCTGATCGCGGACGTCGCAGGGGTGGACGCCACCGGCAAGACCCGTCAGGGCAGTGGGTACAGCGACTCGACGATCGTGGTGGCGGCCGCCCAGCGCGGCGATGTCGTACGGATCGAGGTGCGCGGGCCGTACGAGGGCGGCGACCCGGTCCACGAGCCGATCGTCCGGGGGATCGTGGCCGCGCACGGAGGCGTGCTGCAGACGGTGGAGGTCCCGGGCGCGCCCGGCGGCGCGTTCGTACTGGAGCTGCCGCTGGGCTCGGGCGCGGGGACCGTCACCCTGCCGGAGCCGGCGGAGGAGCCCCCGGCCGACACGGGCGCGGCGGGCCGGGTCTCCGGCGGACGGCGGGCCCGGCGCGGGGTGGACGCCTTCCTGGAGGACGAGGACCGTTCCGGCGCGGCCGGCGCCGACAGGGCCGCCGAGGGCGGCGCACTGGCACTGCCGTCCGGGCGGCGGCGGGCGGGCGAGGCCGGTGGCGAAGGCGAGACGGGTCCGGAGCTCGCGCAGTCCCCGGTGAATCCGGCGGGGCTCGGGACCGGGCGGCGCCGTGGCCGCGACGGTGACGGCAGCGGCCGAGGCGGTGCGGGCGGCCCCGGGCAGCCCGTGCCCCCGCAGGGCACCGCCATGCCCGCGCTCCCGCCCGTACCCGCGGTGCCCCCGGTTCCGCTGACGGAACATCCCGCCGGACGGCGGCGGGCCCTGGGTGCGGCCGGGCCCGCGCAGCCCGGCGGTCCCGTGCCGGCGACCGGGCTCGGGCCGACGCCCGCTCCCGCCCAGGTTCCCGCACGGCCCATCGCCCCCGAAGGCGGCTTCGCGCTGCCCGCCGGCCCGACCCCGGCGCCCCCGGCCCCGCCCGCTCCGCAGGCCCCCGCGATGGCCGGTTCGGCCTCCGCTCCCGCCGAGGCCGAAGCCGAAGCCCCCGGCGGACGGCGTGGCCGCCGGACGCTGAGCGCACCTGTCGCCGAGGCCGAAGCCCCCGCCGCGCCTCCGGCAGCGGCCGAAGGGGACCCCGTACATCCCACCGGGCGGCGTCGCGCGCTGCCCGCCACCCCGGCATGGCCGGTTCCGGCGGCCCGGACCGCTCCCGAGGCCGACGAGGCCTCCGGCCAGGTCGCGGTGCCCGGGGCTCGGCAGCCGCAGGACACCCCCGCGGAGGGCCAGGCCGCGCAGCCGATCAGCGTGCGCGCCCTCGGCACCCTCGGCCAGGGCATCTCCGTGGACCCCACCGGCTCCGGCTCCGGCCGTCGGCGCCGGCTCTCCGAGCCCGCCCCCCAGGGCCGGGCCTTCGCCATAGAAGCCCCCGAGGCGGGCTCCGACGAGGGCCCCGAGCCGCTGGACGGGCCCGGCGGCGCCGTCGAGGTCGTCAACAGTCCCGTACCGCGGCCCGTCGACGACGAGCTCCCGCCGGAGCCGCTGGACAACCCGCGGCGGCTCCTGGTGTGGCCCGCACCCGACGTACAGACGCAGCAGGCGCTCAGCGACCGCGGCTACCGCCCGGTGATCGTGCACTCTCGCGAGGAGGTGGACGCGCAGATCGCCGCGTTTCCCGCAGCGCTGTTCGTGGACCCGCTGACCGGGCCGATCACCCGTACCGCCCTGCAGTCCCTGCGCCAGGCCGCGGTGGCCGCCGAGGTGCCCGTACTGGTCACGGCCGGTCTCGGGCATGCCACGCGCGAAGCGGCATACGGCGCCGATCCGGCCGTCCTGCTGAAGGCGCTCGCTCCGCGCGACAGCGAGCAGCACCCCTCACGGGTGCTGCTGATCGAGGAGCACGACGAGATCGCTACCGCCCTTACCGCGGCGCTGGAGCGGCGCGGCCTCCAGGTCGCCCGGGCGGGCGCCGACACCGACGCCGTGGAACTCGCGACGCGGATGCGGCCCAACCTGGTCGTCATGGACCTCATGCAGGTGCGTCGCCGGCGGGCCGGGATCGTGGACTGGCTGCGCGCCAACGGGCAGCTGAACCGCACCCCGCTGGTCGTCTACACGACGGCCGGCATCGACTCGTCCGAACTGCCGCGGCTGGCCTCGGGCGAGAGCGTGCTCTTCCTCGCCGAGCGGGCCACGACGGCGGACGTACAGGGCCGCATCGTGGACCTGCTGGCCAAGATCGGCACCAACTAGCGATCCTGGCCCGATGGCCACCATCAACACCACCGAGCAGACCGTCCCCGCCGACAACGGGGAGGTGAACCTGCTGATCGCGCGACAGGTGGAGCCGGGGCACGAGGAGACCTTCGAGGCCTGGGCCCACGGGATCCTGGAGACGGCCGCGGGCTTCCCGGGCCACCTCGGATACGGGCTGTTCCGCCCGACGGTCGAGGGCGGGCCATGGTTCCTGGTCCACCGCTTCCGCGACCAGGCGGCGTTCCAGCGCTGGCAGGACTCCGCGGAGCGGGCCCAGTGGTTCTCCAACTGCCTAGGCCACCACCACACGGAGATAGTGCGCCGTGAACTGCACGGCATGGAGACGTGGTTCGCCAAGCCGGGTACGACCCGGCCCGCGCCGCCGCGGTGGAAGATGGCGATCAGCTCGGGGCTGGCCATCTTCCCGATCTCGCTGATCGGCAACGCGGTGCTCGGGCCGTACCTGGTGGATCTGCACTTCGTGGTGCGGACGGCGGCCTTCGCCGTCGTCTTCAGCACCCTGATGACCTACGTGGCCATGCCCGCAGTCAGCAAGCTGCTGCGGCCATGGCTCACGCGCGGCTAGTCCAGCTTGGTGACTTCCAACGCGCCGTCCGCGTACTGCTTGCGGATCACCTTCTTGTCGAACTTGCCGACGCTGGTCTTCGGCACCTCCTTGATGACCGCCCAGCGCTCGGGCAGCTGCCACTTGGCGATCGACTGGCTGAGGAACACGCGCAGTCCCGCGTAGTCCACGGTCGCGCCCTCCTTGAGGACCACGGTGGCCAGCGGGCGCTCGCCCCACTTGTCGTCGGGGACGGCCACGACCGCCGCCTCGGCGACCTCGGGGTGCGCCATCAGCGCGTTCTCCAGTTCCACGCTGGAGATCCATTCGCCGCCGGACTTGATGACGTCCTTGGCCCGGTCGGTGAGGGTCAGGTAGCCGTCGGGGCTGATGACGCCGACGTCCCCGGTCTTGAGCCAGCCGTCCGCACTGAACTTGTCCTCGGGGCGGAAGGGTTCGCCGGACGCGCCGCCGTAGTAGGCGCCCGCGATCCAGGTGCCGCGCACCTCCAGCTCGCCCGCCGACTCGCCGTCCCAGGGCAGGTGGTCACCGCCGGGGCCGACCAGGCGGGCCTCGACGCCCGCCGGGAAGCGGCCCTGGGTGAGCCGGTACGGCCACTCCTCCTCGGCGCTCAGGCCGGCCGGCGGGTGCGCCATCGTGCCCAGCGGGGAGGTCTCGGTCATGCCCCAGGCGTGGCAGACGCGGACGCCGAGCTTGTCGTAGGCCTCCATCAGGGAGGGCGGACAGGCCGAGCCGCCGATGGTGACGTGCTTCATCGAGCTCAGGTCGCGCGGGTTGGCGGTGACCTCGGCCAGCAGCCCCTGCCAGATGGTGGGAACGGCCGCAGCGTGCGTGGGCTTCTCCCGCTCGATCATCTCCGCGAGCGGGGCGGGCTGCAGGAAACGGTCCGGCATCAGCATGTTGATGCCGGTCATGAAGGTGGCGTGCGGCAGCCCCCAGGCGTTCACGTGGAACTGCGGGACCACGACGAGGGAGGTGTCCTTGTCGGTCAGCCCCATCGACTCGGCCATGTTGACCTGCATGGAGTGCAGGTAGATCGAGCGGTGGGAGTAGACGACGCCCTTGGGGTCCCCAGTGGTGCCGGAGGTGTAGCACATGGCGGCGGCCTGGCGCTCGTCCAGCTCGGGCCAGTCGTAGCTGTCGGAGCGGCCCGCGAGGAGCTCCTCGTACTCGTGCACGCGCACGTCCAGGCCGTCGAGCGCGGAGCGGTCGCCGATGCCGGAGACCACGACGTGCTCGATGGTCGGCAGGTGCGGCAGCAGCGGCGCCAGCAGGGGCAGGAGCGTGCCGTTGACCAGGACGACCCGGTCGGCGGCGTGGTTGACGATGAAGACCAGCTGCTCGGGAGGGAGCCGCAGGTTCAGCGTGTGCAGGACCGCGCCCATGGAGGGGATCGCGAAGTACGCCTCGACGTGCTCGGCGTTGTTCCACATGAGCGTGGCGACCCGGTCGTCCTGTTGCACACCGAGCTCGTCGCGCAAGGCGTTCGCAAGGCGGGTGGCGCGGGTACCGATCTCGGCGAAGCTGCGGCGATGCGGCTCGGCCTCCCCGGTCCAGGTCGTGACCTGGGACTTCCCGTGGATCGTCATCCCGTGTCGGAGTATGCGGGTGACGAGGAGTGGTACGTCCTGCATGGTGCTCAGCAAAGCGTCCTCCCGGTGAGCGCTGCGGCGCTGCGGCGGCTACGGATGCTGCCGATTCTGCGCACGTACCGGTCGGCATGTCACTACCCAGGGGTAGAAACCACGCTGTGTTTCACGTGAAACATCCTCTGGTTTCACGTGAAACATCTCCCGGCTCACCTGACGGGGGTCAGCTCCGGGTCGTCGCGGAGCTTGACCAGCGCGCGGGAGACGGCGCTCTTGACCGTGCCGATGGAGACTCCCAGCAGCTCGGCGGTCTGCGCCTCGCTGAGGTCCTCGTAGTAGCGCAGGACGACCATGGCCCGCTGCCGGTCGGGGAGCCGGGTCACCGCGCGCCACATCGCGTCGCGCAGGGCCTGCGCCTCCGCGGGGTCCGCGGCGGGGTACTCCTCGTTCTCCGGGAGCTCGTCGCAGGCGAACTCATCGACCTTGCGCTTGCGCCACTGGGAGGTGCGGGTGTTGACCAGGGCCCGCCGGACATAACCGTCGAGGGCGCGGTGGTCCTCGATGCGGTCCCAGGCCATGTACGTCTTCGCGAGGGCCGTCTGGAGCAGGTCCTCGGCGTCGCACGGGTTGGCGGTGAGGGAGCGCGCGGTGCGCATGAGGACCGTGCCGCGGGTCCTGACGTACGCCGAGAACGACGGGTACGGCGTCGGATTCGAGGCGAGCGTGCACACAGGCGTGGTCATGGCTCCACGCTAGGAGCGCCCGCACGTCCTGGGATCGGCCGCAAGTGCCGAAGGGGGGTCCACCTCAGGTTGTAGGGCCGGTACGGGCTCCACCTCCTGAAGGTGGAGGAGGCGGAGCCCGGCGGCTTGCGGATCTCAGCCGTCGGCGCCGAGGATCAGCCCGGACGTCGGTACCCCGGTGCCCGCTGTGACCAGAACGTGCTCGGCCCCCGCGGCCTGGTTGACGGAAGTACCGCGCAGCTGGCGGACGGCCTCCGCGATGCCGTTCATGCCGTGCAGGTAGGCCTCCCCGAGCTGGCCGCCGTGGGTGTTGAGCGGCAGCGCGTCCGCGGCGACGAAATCGGCGGCCTCGCCGGGCCCGCAGAAGCCGAACTCCTCCAGCTGCATGAGCACGAAGGGGGTGAAGTGGTCGTAGAGGATGCCGACGTCGATGTCCGAGGGCCGCAGCCCGCTGGTCCGCCACAGCTGGCGCGCGACCACGTCCATCTCCGGCAGCCCGCTGAGACCGTCCCGGTAGAAGGAGGTCATGGCCTCCTGGCGGCGGCCTGCGCCCTGCGCGGCAGCGGTGATCACGGCGGGCGCGTGCCTCAGGTCGCGCGCCCGCTCGGCCGTGGTGACGACGAGGGCCTGGCCGCCGTCGGTCTCCTGACAGCAGTCCAGCAGCCGCAGCGGCTCCACGATCCAGCGCGAGGCGGCATGGTCGGCGAGGGTGATGGGCTTGCCGTGGAAGTACGCGGCGGGGTTGTTCGCGGCGTGCCGGCGGTCGGTGACCGCGACGTGCCCGAAGGCCTCGGGGGTGAGGCTGTAGGTGTGCAGGTAGCGCTGGGCGGACATGGCCACCCAGGAGGCCGGGGTCAGCAGCCCCCAGGGCAGCGACCAGCCGAGCGCCGCGCCCTCCGCCGAGGGCTCGCGCTGCTGGACGCCGGAGCCGAAGCGGCGCCCGGAGCGCTCGTTGAAGGCGCGATAGCAGACCACGACCTCCGCCACCCCGGTGGCGACGGCGAGGGCGGCCTGCTGGACGGTGGCGCAGGCCGCGCCACCGCCGTAATGGATGCGGGAGAAGAAGGACAGGTCCCCTATGCCAGCCGCCTGGGCGACGGTGATCTCCGGGCTGGTGTCCATCGTGAAGGTGACCATGCCGTCGACATCGGCCGGGGTCAGCCCGGCGTCGTCGAGCGCGGCGTGCACGGCCTCGACGGCGAGCTTGAGCTCGCTGCGGCCGGAGTCCTTGGAGAACTCGGTCGCGCCGATTCCGGCGATGGCGGCGCGGCCGCCGAGCTCGTCGCGGGTACGGACGCTCATGCCGGCACCTCCGCGGTGACCGTCCCCGTGACGTGGTGTCCGATCCCGTTGGCGCCGATGACCCGGATCTCGACGGTGTTCCCGTCCACCGCGGTGACGGTGCCGGTCAGGGTCATCGTGTCGCCCGGGTAGTTGGGGGCGCCGAGGCGGATGGCCACCTTGCGCAGGACGCCCCGCGGCCCGAGGTGATCCGTGATGTACCGGCCGACCAGGCCGTTCGTGGTCAGGATGTTCATGAAGATGTCCGGGGAGCCCTTCTCCCGCGCGAGCGACGCGTCGTGGTGCACGTCCTGGTAGTCGCGGGAGGCGATCGCGCCCGCGACGATCAGGGTGCGGGTGACCGGTATCTCCAGCGGCGGGAGCTCCTCGCCGACTCTCAGCGCGCCGAGCATGATTCAGCCCTCCTGCGCCAGTACGGCGCCCAGTTCGGCCAGCAGCTCGCTGCCGCAGCCCAGATACGCGTCCAGCTGGCGCCCCCACAGGAAGTGCCGGTGCACGGGGTAGTCCAGATCGGCGCCCATGCCGCCGTGCAGGTGCTGGCCCGCGTGCACGACCCGCTTGCCCGCCTCCGAGGCCCACCAGGCCGCCGTCAGCGCGTGTTCGCGCGCCGCGAGCCCTTGGTCGATGCGCCAGGCCGCCTCGTACGCGGTCACCCGGATCGCCTCGGTGTCCATGTACGCGTCGGCCGCACGCAGCATGACCCCCTGGTTGGTGGAGAGCGGCCGGCCGAACTGCTCGCGCGTGGAGGTGTACTCCACTGCCCGGGCGAGCGAACCGGCGCAGACGCCCGCCTGGAGCCCGGCGAAGGCGGTACGGGCGGCGGCGAGCGTGTCCTCGTAGGCATCCTGGTGGGCGCTGTCGCTCCCGACGCGTTCGGCCTCGGCTCCGGTCAGGGTCAGCCGGCCCGCCGACCAGGGGGCGGTGGTCTCCACCGGGGACGTCCGTACGCCCGGGGCGTCCGTCCGTACGAGCCACAGCGCGCGGTCCGCGTCCGGGACCAGTACGTGCGTGGCCTCGCGCAGCCAGGGCACCGCGGGGGCGGTCCCGGTGAGCCGGCCGTCCTCGGCGGTGATCCGGCCGCGGGCCGGGAAGACCCCGGTGGCCACCGCCTCGCCCGTGCCGATGGCGGGCAGCAGGCGGGCGCGCTGCTCGGCGCTGCCGTGCGATACCAGGGGGAGCATGCCGTACACGCAGGTGGCGGCGTAGGGGACCTGGGCGGTGGTACGTCCCTGTTCCTCCAGCAGCAGGACCAGGCCCAGCAGGCCGATGTCCTGGACGGCGGCGATCAGCCCGGAGGTGGCGAGGGCCTTCCACAGCTCGGCGTCGCTGCCGGTGCCCGCGGCGGCCAGGCGTTCGTGGGTGGCGAGGTCGCGGAAGATCTGGGCGGCGAGGCCGGCCGCGACGGCCTGCTCCTCGGAGGGGTGGAAGTCCATCAGCCCTCACTCCCGCGGAAGACGGGGAGTTCGAGCTCGTCGTCGACGCGCAGGAACTCCAGCTGGACGGGCATGCCTATGCGCACCTTGTCGTAGGGGACGCCGGTGATGTTGCTGATCATCCGGACGCCCTCGGCGAGCTCGACGAGCGCGACCGCGTAGGGAGGGGCGAAAGCCGGGAAGGGCGGGTGGTGCATGACGACGTAGCTGAACACCGTGCCGGTGCCCGACGCCTCGACGGTGTCCCAGTCGGGGGAGGCGCAGGCATTGCAGCCGGGCAGCCACGGGAAGCGGAGGGTGGCGCAGGCGGTGCAGCGCTGGATCAGGAGCTTGTGGTCCCGGACCCCGTCCCAGAAGCCCTGGTTGTCGCGGTTGATCACCGGGCGGGGCCGCCGGGCGGTGGGCTTCTCCCGTCGGGCCGCGGGCGCGTACTTGAGGATCCGGAAGCGGTGGGTGCCGGCGAGCTCACCGTCCACGCGGACGTCCGTGCGGGTGGTCACGAAGTGGCCGGTGCCCAGCTTGGTCGTCTTGCGCGGGGACACGGACTCGATGACGGCGTCGAAGGTGACGGCGTCGCCGGGCCGCAGCGGGCGCAGGTACTCCTGCTCGCAGTCGGTGGCGACCACGGAGGTACAGCCCGCGTCGTCGAGGAGCGCGAACAGCTCGTCGTAGGCGGACGACCGGTCGGTGTGGCCGGAGAGGCCGCCCATCGTCCAGGCCTGGAGCATGGTGGGCGGCGCGACGGCGTCCGGACCGGTGTAGGCGGGGTTCGCATCGCCCATCGCCTCGCACCAGTGGCGGATCATCGGTTCGTTGACCGCGTCCTTGCCCCGGCCGGCGGTCGCCGCGGGCTGCCCTTCGAAGGCCTTGAGCAGCTCGTGGAAGCGGGCTGCTTCCTCGGCTGCGCCCGTTGCGTACGCCGTCATCGCTTTCTCCCCTTCATGCCGAGCCGCATCATGGCGACGATCTCCCGCTGGACCTCGCTGACGCCGCCTCCGAAGGTGTTGATCTGCGCGGCCCGGTTCATCCGCTCCAGCTCGCCGCCCGCGAAAGCCGCGGGCCCCCGGATCAGGGCCTCCTCGCCCACCACCTCCTGGCACATCCGGTACACCTCGACGGTGGATTCGGTGCCGAGGAACTTCACGCCGCTGGCGTCGCCGGGGGCGAGGGTGCCGCCGCCCACGTCCTGGACGAGGCGCCAGTTGAGGAGGCGTACGGCCGCCAGCCGGGCGTGCGCCTCCGCCAGCCGGGACCGCACCCAGGGCAGGTCGGCGGGGCGCTCTCCGGTGACCGGGTCGGGGGTGCGGGCGTGGGCGAGGGCGGCTTCGCAGAAGTCCTCGGCCTGCATGCCGATGGCGGCGAGGGCGACGCGCTCGTGGTTGAGCTGGTTGGCGATCAGGCCCCAGCCGCCGTGCTCGGGGCCGACGAGGTTGCCGGCGGGGACGCGGACGGAGTCGTAGTACGTCGCCGTGGTGGTGAGCCCACCGACGGTGGCGATCGGAGTCCAGGAGAAACCGGCGGCCTCGGTGGGCACCAGGATGATCGAGATGCCCTTGTGCTTGGGGGCCTGCGGGTCGGTACGGCAGGCGAGCCAGATCCAGTCCGCGTTCTGGGCGTTGGAGGTGAAGATCTTCTGCCCGTCGATCAGCCAGTCGCCTCCCTCGCCGCCGTCTCCGCCCTCTCCGGCCTCTCGGACGGCGCGGGTACGCAGCGAGGCGAGGTCGGTACCGGCCTCGGGCTCGGAGTAGCCGATGGCGAAGACGATGTCGCCCTTGAGGATCCGGGGCAGGAAGTAGTCCTTCTGCTCCTGGGTCCCGTACTTCATCAGAGTCGGACCGACGGTGTTGAGCGTGACCATGGAGACGGGGGCGCCGGCCCGGTACGCCTCGTCGAAGAAGACGAACTGCTCGTCAGGGCCGCGCCCTTGGCCACCGTACTCGACGGGCCAGCCGAGGCCGAGAAGGTCGTCGGCGCCGATGCGGCGCAACAGTTCGCGCTGGCGGACCGGGTCCTCGGGGACGCCGTCCGGCAGCAGGTCCTGGAAGTACTCCCGCAGTTCGGCGCGGAGCCGCAACTGGCCTTCGGTCGGGGCGAGGTGCACGGCGCTGGCCTCCCGGCATCACATCATCGAGTAAACCTGACTGTCCGTCAGATTCACCCGTGGTGTCAAGGTCGCGAAGGCGGAGGGCGCCGCGGAGGCACCTCGGCGGGAGCACGGGCATGCGCGAGGACGCCCGCGCTACCGGACCCCAGCCGGTCCGGTCGCACGGGCGCCCTCAACAGTCGGAGCGACTCAGGCCGCCGCTACCACCAGGGGTGGAAGTTGACCGCCACATTCGAGTTGGACTGGTCGATCGCGGTGAAGGCCGAGCCGTTGACCTGCGCGGTGTTGTTCTGGTTGGAGGCGCCGGAGCCGGTCGCCACCTGCTGCGAAGTGGAGGAGTTGCCGTGGTTGTTGCCGCCCACGCCGCTGCCGATGATGCTGGCGACGCTCGCATTCGATCCGTCGTTCGCGAAGGAGCCGTTGTCAGCCGATGCCACCCCGCCGAAGAGCGCAACGGCGAGGGGGAAAGCGGCGACGGCGGCGATGACGCGGGCGGTACGGATGCTTGCCATGTCTGAATCCTCCAGAAAACCGAAGTGGGAATTGCTCCAAGGCAGTTGGCCGACCGCCTCGGTCGTTCCGTGTGGTGACGACGTCGCGAGACCAGAGTTGCCCACCGAATCCCCGGCGAACCACCCCGGACTCGACGATTCCCCCGCAAGCATGACCAACAGCGGATAAACGTCATTCGCGCCCCCGAGCCCCAGGTCAGGCCCCTGGGAACCCGCTGAAATCCCTGCCACACACGCGATGAACCGTTTCACCAGACTTACGTGTCCCGGACATGCCGAAAAGGACCGCGCCGTCCGGGAACCCCACCGTCTCCCGGGCCTGCGGCCCTGCAATGCCAAGCTTCGCGCCCCCTGCGCGCTCATGCGTCCGCCGGGGCAATCCATCCGCGCCCCGCTCCGGGGGCGCTGCGCGGCGCGATCCGCGGTCACGCATGACCGGGCTCAAGCGCCTGTTCCCACTCCTGGTCCTGCTCCTGCTCCTGGTCCTGCTCGCGTACGTGTTCCTGTCCGGTGGCGGCGCGTACGCCGGCGAAACCGGGTCCTGCGACTGCCGTACGGACCTACGCGGCGAGCGCGAGCACTTCCCGGGCGGCGTCGGCGGAGGCCGGGGCGGCGACTCCGGTCGTGGGTGCGTTCGTGGCTGCGACGTGGGTTCCGACCGGGGATCCGACGGGGGTCAGGGCTCGGGCAGTGGCTCCCGGCCCGGCGCCCATGGCCGCGGCGGTGGTGGAGCGGCGGACGGACGGGGTCTTGCCGTGCGCCTCGGCGCGGATCCGCTGCTTGATGGTCGGCGGGAGCGAACCTCCCCGCATCATCGCCCGCCAGGTCCGCCGGGCCGTGAAGGCCGGGCGCCGCACCGCTGCGGCCGGGCCGGCGGGAGCCGGGACGGAGGCGGCGGCCGGAGCGGCCTTCCCAGCGAGACCGAGAGAGGAGAGGAGGGCCACGAGAGCGGCGAGGACGGAGGTCCAGATCGACGTGACGATGCTGCGGTGAGCCATGACGGGTGCCTCGTTTCGAGATGTTCCGACGGGCGGATCTGAATACATTCGTCATGATGTGGCCGCAACCGCACCGCCCCCACGACCCGCGCCGATCTTCCGACAAACACCACTCGGAAGGCCCAAAGAGCGAAACCGACACCCCCGAAAACAGCGGTGCCCCCTTGATCGCCGGGGCCCAGGGACGTCAGGAACACAAGCCCAGCCCGGGCACCCTGCGGTGCACGCTCGGAACCGACCGGCAACCGGAAAAAGTTGTCGCCCGCCTTACTGCGACGGAGGACAACAGCCGCCAGGGCGGCGACCGGCCCAGTGCGCGCGGACGGTGGCGGGACCGCCACGGACGCTCTCTGCGCGCGCCCGACGCGATCTCGGGACCGCTAAGCCAGAAGGGGTACCACCGGATCGGTGGCACCCCTTCTGAGCTGGGCCTGAGCCCGGCTGAGTGCGGTGGGTGTGGGATTTGAACCCACGGTGACTCGCGCCACGACGGTTTTCAAGACCGTTCCCTTAGGCCGCTCGGGCAACCCACCTGGCCGGTACAGAGTACCGGCCAGGTGGGGATGGCGGGGGCGGCTGTGGATCAGGCGGTCTGCGCCTTGTCGTAGGCCGCCTTCGCCTCGTTGCCGAAGTACGGGCCGTACATACGGTTCGGCAGGAAGGTGTAGCCGAAGCTGTTCACCGAGACCTGGGTGCCGAGGCCGGTGGCCTCGTTGAAGTCCTGGAACCAGGGGCCGCCGCTGGAGCCGCCGGTCATGTTGCAGGCCAGGCTGTGGTCCTTCGTGAGCAGGAAGTCCTTGCCGCTGTTGCCGCTGCAGTAGACGAGCTTGGTGCCGTCGTACGGGGCCGCCGCGGGGAAGCCGAAGGAGTACATCTTCTTGTTGTATCCGCCGTTGAAGAGGATGCCCTGGGCTCCGACGGCCTGGCTGAGGGTCTGTCCGTTCAGCGGGGCGACAACGGCGAGGCCGACGTCCATGTTCATGTCCTCGCTGGCCGCCCACTGGTCGGTGGCGAAGGTCTTGGTGGCCGACCACTGGCCATAGGGCGCGTTGCCGTTGTTGTAGCCGGGGACGAAGACCCAGTTGGTGTGCCAGGCGCCCTGGTACTTCACGCAGTGGCCGGCCGTGATGACCGTGCTGCCGTTGGCACTGGTGATCGAGTCACCGGAGCAGGAGGCGGTCCGGTCTCCCATGGTGAAGAAGACCCGACCCGAGGTCTTCACGACCGCGCCGGCGCCCGTCCAGGCGCCGCCCGCCTGCGGGAAGGCCGTGGGGGAGGCCGTCAGGGCCGACGAGGACGCCGTCGGGGGAATGCTGGTGGGCGCGGCCGAGGTGGCGACCGGCGTCCGGGTCGCGCCGGGGGCCGCCGTGACGTCGAGCGGGGTGGCGCTCCTCATGCGCTCGGCGGTCCAGAAGTCCTGGGCGTGCTGCTGCCGGAAGGACGCGGGGGCGTCCGCCGCGATCGAGGGGGTGGCCGCCGTCAGAGTGCCCGCGATCAGGGCGCCTGCCGCCAAGAGGATGGATGCGGCGGTGCGATGACGATTCACGCATGACTCCTTCTGCCGTGCCCGGTCCGGTCCTGTCGGTCGGACCAGGGCAGGGTGGGGGTGAAGAACGGTCGGTGCGGATCGGCTGTGCTGTCCGTGTTGTGTGTGTGCCGTGCCGTGTGCGCTGTGCCGTGCAGTGCGCGCCGTGCGGCTTGCCGGGCAGAGTGGCACAGCCGCGCGTCATTGTCAGCGGGCAGTCAGAACGTTCGGTCGGTTCCGGCCACGATTTGGCCAACTCCCTTCCGTCCCGGCGTCATACGGTGAGCAGCACGCCCACGTACGAGACCCCCGCGACCACCACCCAGGCCCCGAGCCCGAGCACGGCGGCCCGCCCGCCGGTCCGGGCCAGCGTCGGCAGGTGCACCGCGCTCCCCAGGCCGAACAGGGCCGCCGCGAGCAGCGCCTCCTGAGCGGTGTGCGCCCACTCCAGCGCCACGTCCGGCAGCGTCCCCGTGGCGCGCAGGCCCGCCGCTGCCAGGAATCCGGCCACGAACAGCGGGACCGGGGCAGGGCGGCGTCCCGACGCCGTGCGTACCCCGCGCCGCCGGGCCCGTACGGCGAAGGCCACGGCCGCCACCAGCGGGGCGAGCAGGGCCACCCGCATCAGCTTGACCAGCACCGCCTCGCCGAGCGCGCCCGGTCCGGCGGTCTGCGCGGTGGCCACCACCTGGCCGACGTCGTGGACGCTCGCACCGACCCACCGCCCGAAGGCGGGGTCGGAGAGCCCCAACGGCCCTTGCAGCAGGGGAAGAACCGCGATGGCGAGCGTCCCGCACAGGGTCACCAGGGCCACCGAGGCCGCCACGTCCTCCTCGTCACTGCCGGACACCTCGCTCACCGCGCCGATCGCCGAGGCCCCGCAGATCGAGTACCCGGTGGCGATCAACAGCGGCTGGTCGCCCGGGAGTCCGAGGCGGCGGCCCAGCCAGAGGGTCCCGAAGAAGGTGGCCGCGACCACCCCGGCCACCATGGCCACCGTCGCCCAGCCGAGCCGGAGGACCTGGTCCAGCCCCAGGCCGAGGCCCAGCAGGACGATGCCGATCCGCATCAGCCGCCGGGCCGCCAGGGAGAGGCCCGGGCGGGCGCTACCGCGTACGAACGTCCGTAGGCCGGGAAGGTGCGCCGCCGCGATGCCGAGCACCACCGACGCGGTCAGCATGGGGACGGCCGGCACCGCCCGGTGGATGCACCAGGCCGCCAGCGCCCCGCCCGCGGCTGCCGCCAACCCCCGCCAGGGAGTGGATGTTTCACGTGAAACACGCGGGACCGCCACACCCTGAGGGCGGTGGAGGAGGGCCATCAGTCGACAGGGAGCGTGTAGACACGACGGATGCTGGTGCCCAGCCGGGAGACGTCCGCTCCGTACACGTGCAGGGATATCGCCTTCGTGCGACAGGAATTGCGCACCTTGTGGATGTCACCGGGCGGGGCGAATCCGCAGACCTCCCCCTGGCCGTTGACGACGTCCTCGGTGACGACCAGCCGGGCGGCATCGGTTCCCGGTGCGAGCCGGTAGCGGCGTTCGCTCTCCTCGCCCTGGTGCACCCCGGCCACGCACCACGACACGTGGTCGTGGATGCAGGTCTCCTGGCCGGGCAGCCAGACCAGCGCCACCACCGAGAAGCTGCCGTCGGACTCGGCGTGCAGGATGTGCTGCCGGTACCGCTCCGGGTCGCCTTCCTGCTGCGCCGGGGTCAGCAGGTCGGGCGCGCCCAGGTACGGGGCGAGGCGTTCGCCCACCAGGTACGCGGTCAGGTCCGGAGCCAGACCCCGGTCCACGACCCTGCGGATCTCACTGACGAGGGCGGCCATCCTCGTGGTCGTACGGGCCGGCGTGGTGGTGGTCATATCGGCAGCGTGCTGCCGCCGTTCCATCACGTCCAACGACAGTTATGACCCGAAATCCCAACCACCGCTTATGGATCGGTCAGCAGCCGACCCGGTTCGCCGCCACTCGCTTCAGCGCGTCGAGAACCACGGCCGTCGCCGGGATGCGCAGGTGGTCCCGGTAGACGTAGGCGGCGATGTGCCGGCGTGCGGCGGGCTGGAGCGCCCGCCCGCAGACCCGGTTCAGCGAGAGGGAGGGAAGTACCAGCGCGGGCATCATCGCCACGCCCAGCCCCTGTGCGACCAGGCTCTGCACCACCAGGTTGTCGTCGCTCGAGAAGCGGATGTCGGGCACGAAACCCAGCTCCGCGCACTCGTGCAGCAGGTTGGCCCGGCAGCGCGGGCAGCCCGCGATCCAGCGCTCCTCGGCGAGGTCGGCGAGGTGCACGGCGCGGCGCCGGGCCAGCGGGTGCCCGGTCGGCAGCAGCACCGTCAGCTGGTCCTCCAGCAGCCTGACCTCGGCGACCTCCTCCGGGACCTCCTCGTGCAGCCCGGGATAGGTGAAGGCCAGGGTGATGTCGCACTCCCCGCGCTCCAGTCGGCGCAGCGACTCCGGAGGCTCCCCCTCCAGCAGTTCCACCTGTACGCCGGGGTGCTCCTTGGCGAGACCGCTCAGGGCCTCCGGGACGAGGGTGACATTGCCGCTGGGAAAGCCGCACAGCCGGACCCGGCCCGTGCGCAGGCGCGCGTACGCCTTCAACTGGGCCTCGGCTGCGGAGAGGCTGCCGAGGATCGTCTCGGCGTGCCGGGAGAGGGATTCCCCGGCCTCGGTGAGCTGCATCTTTCGACCCACCCGGGTGAACAGCGGGGTTCCCACGGCGCGTTCGAGCGCCTTCATCTGCTGGGTGATGGCGGGCTGGGTGTAGCCCAGCACTCTGGCGGCCGCCGAGTAGGACCCGGCGGCGACAACCGCGTGGAACGTCCGGATGTGCCGGGAATCGAACACCCCTGAAGCATAAGCGGACGTTGGGAGGGGCCGTAGGCGGTATTACGCCCACGGCCCCTCCGCATCAAGCCAGTGGTCCCGGCCGCGTGGCGGCTACTTGTCCCCGACGCGCGAGCCGAGGGTGATGTCGACCGTGGTCGGCTTGCCGCCGCGCAGGTAGGTCAGCTTGACCGTGTCGCCCGGCTTGTAGGTCCAGATCATGCTGATGAGGCTCGGACCGCTGTCGACCGGCTTGCCGCCGAACTCGGTGATGACGTCGCCGGGCTTCAGGCCCGCCTTGCCCGCCGGGCCGTTCGGGTCGACCAGGTCGTTGGCGGGCGCTCCCTGCTCGGAGATCTTGGCGCCCTCGGCCTTGGCCTGGAGGTCCACGGAGACCGAGATCACCGGGTATACCGGCTTGCCCGTCTTGATCAGCGACTCGGCGACGTTCTTCGCCTGGTTGATCGGGATGGCGAAGCCGAGGCCGATCGAACCGGCCTGGCCGCCGCCGAAGCCGCCGTTGCCGGCCGACTGGATCGCGGAGTTGATGCCGATGACCGCGCCGCGCCCGTCGAGGAGGGGGCCGCCGGAGTTGCCCGGGTTGATCGAGGCGTCCGTCTGGAGCGCGCTCATGTACGAGTTCTTGCCGCCGGAGCCGTCGCCGGAGGCGACCGGGCGGTTCTTGGCGCTGACGATGCCCGTCGTGACCGTGTTGGACAGGCCGAAGGGGGCGCCGATCGCGATGGTGGCGTCGCCGACCGCGACCTTCTCGGAGTCACCGAGCGGCAGCGGCTTGAGCCCGGCCGGCGGGTTCTTCAGCTTGAGGACGGCGACGTCGTAGCCCTGGGCCCGGCCCACCACCTCGGCGTCGTACTTCTTGCCGTCGGAGAAGGTGGCCGTGAGCTTGCCGCCGTTCGCGGCGGAGGCCACGACGTGGTTGTTGGTGAGGATGTGGCCCTGCTGGTCGTAGACGAACCCGGTGCCGGTGCCGCCCTCGCCGTCGCCGGCCGAGGCCTCGATGGTGACCACGCTGGGCAGCGCGCCCGCGGCCAGGCCCGCGATGGAGCCGGCCTCCCGCTTCAGCTCCTTCGGCGTGTTGCCCGCGCTGATCGTGGTCGAGCCGGTGCCGTTCTCGCTGCGGTCCGCGGCCCAGTAGCCGACGCCGCCGCCGATGCCGCCCGCCAGGAGGGCCGCCACGAGCACGCCCGCGATCATGCCGCCCTTGCCCTTCGGCTTGGCCGGGGGCGTGCCGTCCGCACCGGGGGGAACGCCCCAGGCGCCGCCGTGGCCGCCGCCCGCACCGTACGCGGGCACCGTGGGCGGCGGGGGCGGCCAACCCTCGGCTCCGTGGGCGGCCGGGACGTGCGGCTGCGCGGGGGCCTGGCCGTAAGCCGGGGCAGGAGCCGCAGGCGCGGGCTCCGGAGTGGGCGGGATCTGCTGGGTCGGCTCGGTGCCGGGCGCGGGAGTCGGCGGCAACTGCTGGGTCACCGGCTCGGCGGCCACCGGTGCCGGGGCAGCCTGGGGCGCGGCCGGGGGCGCGTCGGACAGCTGCGGAGCGGGCGCGGGCGCCGGTCCCGGCGCCTGCGTCGCGGAGGCCGGAGCAGGGGGTGCGGACGGGGCCGCGGGGGGTGTCGGGGCCGCGGTGCCCTCGTTCTCGGTGCTCACAGCGCTCTCTCCTCGTCACACACGGCTTCAGAAATCTCTGGCGATATCGGTCCGACTGAACGTTCGACGTGCCGCACAAGTTCCTGGGCAAAGCCTTTCCCATGACCCGTCAGAGCACTGTAAGCCGGACCTGTGCATCTGCCTCCATTCTTTATATCCGACATTTCAGATGCATCCCCAGTACCTGGCCTCGACGCCCGACGGGCTGTCGGTGGCACCATGACCCAGTGACCCACGCAACGCCGCGCCCCATCCAGGTCGTCGCCCACCGCGGCGCCTCGGAGGATGCCCCCGAACACACCCTGGCCGCCTATCGCAAGGCCATCGAGGACGGCGCCGACGCTCTCGAATGCGACATCCGGCTCACTGCCGACGGCCATCTGGTCCTGGTTCACGACCGCCGGGTGAACCGCACGTCCAACGGCCGCGGCGCCGTCTCCGCCCTGGAGCTGGCCGATCTCGCCGCCCTCGACTTCGGCTCCTGGAAGGACCGCGAAGAGTCCCCCGACTGGGACGCGGACCCCGAGCGCACCTCCGTCCTCACCCTGGAGCGCCTGCTGGAGCTGGTCTCCGACGCCGGACGGCCGGTGCAGCTCGCGATCGAGACGAAGCACCCGACCCGCTGGGCCGGACAGGTGGAGGAGCGCCTCCTGTTCCTCCTCAAGCGTTTCGGCCTGGACGCCCCGCCCGCTGAGGGCCCGCACCCGGTGCGGGTGATGAGCTTCTCGGCACGCTCCCTGCACCGGGTGCGGGCGGGCGCCCCGACGATCCCGACGGTGTACCTGATGCAGTTCGTCTCGCCCCGGATGCGCGACGGCCGGCTGCCCGCCGGGGTGAAGATCGCCGGTCCCGGCATGAGGATCGTGCGCAACCACCCCGCGTTCATCCGCAAGCTCCAGGCCGCGGGTCATTCCGTCCACGTGTGGACAGTGAACGAGCCAGAAGACGTTCAGCTGTGCGCTGATCTGGGTGTAGAAGCGATCATCACGAACAGACCTCGCCAGGTTCTGTCCCAACTCGGACGCTGATGCCCCTTTTCACCCACCGACCCCTCCCGCCCCGCTGGTCACAGGGTGTGCCCCGGCGCATCCGTTCCGCATTCATTCGACATGAATGCGTCAGAGGGCTCCGCTTGGGCGGTTTCCGGTCCAGGCCATTGGGGCATCCAGACCATGCGTGGGGCTAAGGAGGTTCCGGGGGTGGCGTTGGTGGTGGCACAGGAAGTGCCCACGTCGTCGTACATGGATGTACGCCATGGTCCTGCGGGCGTGGGCGAGGCGAGACAGCGGATGCGCGAGCAGTTGCGTATCAGCGGGGTGTCCGAATCGGTCGTGGACGATGCCGTACTGATCCTTTCCGAGCTGCTCAGCAACGCTTGTCGACACGGCAGGCCACTGGGCGCGCGGGAAGTCGGGGACGGGGAGATACGCGCCGCATGGCGCGTCGACACAGCGGGGCGACTGACGGTCGAGGTCACGGACGGGGGCGGGCCCACTCGCCCTGTTCCTTCGACGCCCTCGGTCACCGCGCGCGGTGGACGGGGGCTGAACATCATCAGCGCCCTGGCCCAGGACTGGGGTGTCCGGGATGGAGCGGCGGGTGAGGTCACCGTCTGGGTGATCGTTGCCTGTGGGCCCCGGCACGACGATTTCGCTACGCGCGTTGCGCCCCCGGCGATCGACTTCAGTACGGCCTTCGACGATCTGGATCCGTGAACCCGGGATCCCCGATCCCGATCACCGCAGAATCCGGTAATCGCAGGAGTCATCACAGTAGTACCGGTCATCCGCACAGGCGGCCGTCCGGGAGCGCACGCCGACCGTGCTCCCGGCCGCACCCCACCGGTTCCGGCGGTACGAACGGCTAGGCTCGCGCCCAGACACGACGCCGTACCGCCGCAACCGGGAGACACCCACGATGGCCAAGAAGCGCCCCGCAGCCAAGACTGCAAAGCCGCAGCTCAACAACGGTGAGATCCCGGTGGTGGGCGCCCGCGAACCCTGCCCCTGCGGATCGGGGCGCCGCTACAAGGCCTGTCACGGCGCAGCCGCCGCGCACGCCGTCACCGAGCACGTGCAGCGCCCCTTCGAGGGCCTGCCGGGCGAGTGCGACTGGGTCGCGCTGCGCGAACTCGTGCCCGCGGCCACCGTTCCGCTGTCCCTCAAGGGCGGCCTGCCCGAGGGCGTCCCCTCCGTCACGCTGGTCACCGTGCTCCCCATGGCCTGGCCGGCGCTGCGCCGCGAGGACGGTTCCGTCCTGCTCGGTCTGCAGAACGACTCCTCCACCGGGGACCTCGGCCGCGACATGGCCGACACCCTGGAGCGGGCGCTCGTAGCGGAGCCCGGTACTCCGATTGCGGCTCGCCGGGTTCCGGCCGAGGGACCGCGACTTCAGGATCTCCTGGACACCGACGGCGGTTTCGAGCCGGTTGTGCACAGCGGCTTCGAATTCTGGATTCCGGAATCGGAGAGCGCCCAGAGCGCCTCCCCGGAGATCGCCGCCTCGCTGGAGCGCGCCAACGCGGCCGCCATTCCCACCGTCAAGCTGGCCGGCGTCGACGCGGCTTACTGGTGCGAGACCCCGGAGAAGAACCACCTGCGCTGGGTCATGCCGCACCCCGAGGAGAAGCTGCTCGACGCCCTCGCGCGGCTGCACGCGGCCGGCACGTCCTCGCTCGGCGAAGGCACCCGACTGGTCGGTTCCTTCCGTGCGCACGGCCTGATGGTCCCGGTCTGGGACCTGCCCACCGGGGTCACGGCCGACGACGTCGAGAAGCCCGCGGCGGAGTTCGCGGAGCGGCTGGCCACGGCGCTGGCCTCGGACGCACCGCTCACCACGGAGGAGCGCCGGGCGCGCGGCGGACTCACCAACCGCCAGGTGACCCTCAGCTGACCCGCACCCCCGCGCAGGCCCGGTGACCGGAGTCACAACTCCCGCTAATCGTCTGCAAATCGGTGTCTGAATATCAGAGATCGAATTTGCGTACAGGCGATCTCTTGTTACCGTTCTTGTAGCCCGGTCGCTGGTGCATCCCCCGTCGCCAGCGACCGGGCCCTTCCATTTCCGGTGACACTCAACCGTCACTTGGTGTCGGTGAGTTGCTCCCGGACCGAAGCAGCAGCTGTCCTTCATCATCCGGAACTGCAAATTCCGCTACAGCGGAGTAACTGTCCGGCGCTCCGACCGAATCCTCCTTGGGCGTCTCGCACAGCCCCGGCTCGTCGCCCGCGCCGACCGTGCACCGGATCTGCACCGTGCGCCTGGCCGGCCCCATCACCGTCAGCACCGCATCCAGAGCGCGACCACTGGTGTTCCGGTAGTAACTCCGGCCCCACGTCCGGCCCTCACCCTCCAGGACGCAGGTCTGCGCCTCCACGCCGTGCGGCGAGGACAGTTCGGGGCCGCACCGGGAATCCGTACGGGGCTGCTCGACCGGGCCGGGCCGCTCGGGACCGGCCGGCGCCGCCGAAGGCGCGGGCGGCTCAGGAGATGTACGCGACGAACGCGACGGACTTGAGGAGTCCGAAAGCCCGAGCGTCGAGAACAAGCCGCCGCCTTTTCCGTCATCCTGACCGGCAAAATCCGGCCCGGCGATCGCTCCTGCGAGCGGGAGCGACAAGATGATCAGCACACCGGCACCGATACCGATCAGGCGGAGATTCATTCGCCGAAGATAGCGATGCGGGAAAGGGGCACGGAGATCCCCGCGCCCAATTCCCTTGGAAACTCGTTCCGCTGGCACCCGTACGAGTGATCAGCCGAGCCGGGGCGGGTCAGTACGCGAGTCGGCTGCCGCCGCCCGGCGCACCACTGCTCGCCTCGACCAGCGCGTGCACGACCGCCTCGACCTCGGGCAGCCAGAGCTCGGGCGCGCGCACCGGCCCGGCCGACCCCGCCGGTCGCACCGGCCCCGCCGGACGCGCCGGCCCCGAAAGCGGTTCCCGTTCCCATCGCACCTGGCCGCCGCTGGACGCGGCGGAGGGCGGCAGCAGGAGATATCCGCCCTCACCGTGGAAGCGCAGCGAGGACGGCACGTGGTCCTTGGCGTACAGGAGTTCACCGAGCTGTTCCAGCGAGTACGGCGCCACCAGGAGCGACCAGCGCGTCGGCGTGGCCACGATCGGCCCGAGCCGCATGCCTTGCGCGTCCAGCCGTACGAGGGCCCGCGCGGCCGCGGCGGCAGGGAGGCTCACCGCGCACGGAGCGGTCCCGCCGGTGGCCATCAGGACGGGGGCGGTGGGCCGGTTGGTCCACCACCAGGCCACCATCCGGGGGTCGGTGGTGGCAGCGAGCAGCCCCGGGTCGAAGGGGTGCGCGCCGGGGACGACGCAGTCGGGGTCGGGGCAGGCGCAGCGCGATCCGTCCGTGGCGGACCGGCCGACGCCGGGCAGCACGGGCCATTGCCATGCGGTGGCGCAGGTGAGCGCCGCGTCGAGGAGAGCCGACGTGCCGCTGGTCTCTTCCGGGGTGGGGCGCAGGGATTGAAGACGATCACGGAGCCGCTGGAGACGCCTTCCGAGGATCTCGCGCATGAGCGCTCGTTCCTTTCCGTTGAACGTCGAGGGCCACATCACACCATGTAAGCGGTGTCTCACCACACGTACACGTTTCGCGTCACTGTCCGCAATAAGCAGGTTCACACGGTTCGTGCAGTTTTCTTACGGGTCCATCAAACGTCCGGCGGGGGCGGAGCGCGACCCGCACCGGATACCGAGACCGGCTGCCGCCGCTAAGGACGGCGTCCCGTGCCGGACGGTTCCCGGCGCCTGCCCGGGCAGTGCCGAAGCGGCACCAGGCGGCGCCAACTGGCTCCGAGCACTACCGATTACGTACCCGAACCCCCTGTAGAGCCCGTCCAGTCGACCGCAAAAACCGTTCGCTTCCGGCTTTTTCCGGCCAAGTTCTAGCCTTGGCTGGACAGTGAGTTGCCGCCCCACGGACACCAGGATTCCCACCTGGGCAATGCTGGACATGCATCCATGTGTGCGTGTAGATGTGGATTCCTTGATGGCGGCGCAGCACGATCTGGGGGTTTGCGATGCTATATGGCGAATCGCACCAGGTGGAAAGGCGGACGCCATGAGCGCCCCGCATCTGCCGAAAGTGGCTGGAATCGATCCAGCAGTGACGACGTCACCGCACACTGTGGCGCCCACGACCGCCCGCACCACCCCCGCCCCGGCCCCGGCGCCCGGACCGGGCAGCCTCATCCAGGACCGGCTGGCGGGCATGGTCTCGGACCTCACCACCCTCCACGAACTCACCGAGCGCCTGGCCCGCACCAGCGATCTCGACTCCTCCCTCCACGAGTTCCTGCGCGCCGGAGCCGCACTCGTCGGCGCCCGCCGCGGCCTGATCGTCCTGGAGCCCTCCGACGGACTCGGCCCCACGCACACGATCGGCCTCGGGCTCGGCCACGCCGACCTCGGCCACATCGAGACGGTGCCGCGCAGCGCCACCTCGTACGGCCGCATCCTCGACGGTCTCCCCGACGCCCGAGGCGGCTCCGAGGTGCTCCCCGAACCGGGCGAGCCCGCCGGCACCGGGGGTTTCGGCGCCCCCGTCGACCCCCGCCACCGCGAGGTCGCCGCCCGCCTCGGCTACGCCGCCAGCTACGCCCTGCCGCTGACCGCCGAGGCCACAGGCCGGCTCGGCGCGGCCGTCTGGCTCTACGACGAGCAGGCCGAGCCCAACGACCGCCAGCGCGACCTCGCCGGGCTGTACGTGCGGCACGCCGCCGAGCACCTGGCCCGGATGCTGGAGGTGGAACGCTCCCGCTCGCGCCTGGCCTCCATCAGCGAGGAACTGCTGCCCAGCCGGCTCCCCCGGATCCCCGGGGTCCAGCTCGCCGCCCGCCACCACACCGGGCCGCGCGGCGGGGGCGACTGGTACGACGCCCTGCCGCTGCCCGAGGGCGCCCTGGGGCTGGCCGTCGGCTCCGTCACCGGATCCGGGCCCGGCGCCGTCGCCGCGATGGGCCGGCTCCGGGCCTCGCTGCGCGCCTATGCCGTCATGGAGGGCGAGGACCCCGTCGCCGTCCTGTCCGACCTGGAGCTGCTGCTGCGCCTCACCGAGCCCGCGCGCTCGGCCACCGCGCTCTTCGCCTACTGCGAGCCCCTCGGAAGCCCGGGTGCGGGCAGCCAGGGGAGCAAGATCATCCTGGCCGGTGCGGGACACACCCCGCCGCTGCTGATCGGCGAGCGCCGCACGGAGTACGTGGAGACCTCGCTCTCCGCGCCGCTGGGGATGCTGTCCTGCTGGGAGGCGCCGAGCGTGGAGATCGAGCCCTCACCCGGAGAAACGGTGCTGCTCTACACGGACGGGCTGCTGCGGCGCACCGGAGACCCGATGGACCGGGCATACGCCCGGCTGCACGCGGCGGCCGCGGGGGTTCCCCGTACCGCCCGGGACGACCCGGCCGCGCTCTGCGACCACATCCTGCGGACCGTGCTGCCCGAAGGGGAACCAGCCGACCTCCCCGAGGACATCGTGCTGCTCGCCGCCCGGTTCGAGTGAGCTGGGGCCATTTGGTCTGTTACAGCTGTTTTGTGCCAAACAGCACATGCCCTCCCGGGCGTTTCCCCTCCCACCTACGATGGACAGGGCCCACACCCAGGTCCACACCCATCGCAGCTGAGGAGAAGACGTGGCTGACGAGCTCACCCCGGAGACCCCGGAAGAAGAGCAGCCCAAGAAGACGCACAAGCAGCGCAAGAACGGTCTGTACCCGGGCGTCAGCGACGAACTCGCCGAGAGCATGCGCACCGGCTGGGCCGACACCGAGCTGCACGGGCTGGAGCCCATCGCCCAGGCCGCGCACACCGCCGCCCGCCGCGCCGCGCTGTCCGCCCGTTTCCCCGGCGAGCGGCTCGTCGTCCCCGCGGGCCGCCTGAAGACCCGCTCGAACGACACCGAGTACCCCTTCCGCGCCTCGACCGAGTACGCGTACCTCACCGGCGACCAGACCGAGAACGGCGTCCTGGTCCTGGAGCCCACCGGGGAGACCGGCCACACGGCCACCATCTACCTGCTGCCGCGCTCCAACCGCGAGAACGGCGAGTTCTGGCTCTCCGGCCAGGGCGAGCTGTGGGTCGGCCGGCGCCACTCCCTCACCGAGGCCGAGCAGCTCCTGGGCATCCCCGCCAAGGACGTGCGCGAGCTCGCCGAGGCCCTCACCGAGGCGGAGGGCCCGGTCCGCAACGTGCGCGGCCACGACTCGGTCATCGAGTCCGCCCTCACCGACAAGGTGACCAAGGAGCGCGACGAGGAACTGCGCGTCTACCTCTCCGAGGCCCGCGCCGTGAAGGACGACTTCGAGATCGGCGAGCTGCAGAAGGCCGTCGACTCCACCGTCCGCGGCTTCGAGGACGTCGTGAAGGTCCTCGACAAGGCGGAGGCCACCTCCGAGCGCTACATCGAGGGCACCTTCTTCCTGCGCGCCCGTGTCGAGGGCAACGACGTCGGCTACGGCTCCATCTGCGCCGCCGGCCCGCACGCGTGCACCCTGCACTGGGTCCGCAACGACGGCGACGTCCGCTCCGGCGACCTGCTGCTGCTCGACGCCGGTGTGGAGACGCACTCCCTCTACACCGCCGACGTCACGCGCACGCTGCCGATCAACGGCACGTACACCGACATCCAGCGCAAGATCTACGACGCGGTCTACGAGTCCCAGGAAGCCGGCATCGCCGCCGTCAAGCCGGGTGCGAAGTTCCGCGACTTCCACGACGCCTCCCAGCACGTGCTGGCCGAGAAGCTCGTCGAGTGGGGTCTGCTGGAGGGGCCGGTCGAGCGTGTCCTGGAGCTCGGCCTGCAGCGCCGCTGGACCCTGCACGGCACCGGCCACATGCTGGGGATGGACGTCCACGACTGCGCCGCCGCGCGCACCGAGGCCTACGTCGACGGCACCCTGGAGCCGGGCATGTGCCTCACGGTCGAGCCCGGTCTGTACTTCCAGGCCGACGACCTGACCGTGCCCGAGGAGTACCGCGGCATCGGCGTCCGGATCGAGGACGACATCCTCGTCACCGAGGACGGCAACCGGAACCTGTCGGCCGGGCTGCCCCGCACCTCGGACGAGGTCGAGGCCTGGATGGCGCGCCTCAAGGGCTGACGGCCCGGGGGCTGGCCCCCTCGGGGGCCGACCCCCTTTGCGTGACGATGGGCGGGATCCGATGGGCGGGATCCCGCCCATCGGCGTACCTACGGCTCGGCGTACCTACGGCTCGGCGTACCTGCGACTCGACGTACTGCGACTCGGCGCGCCCACCTGCCACTCGGCGCGCCCACGACGTGGCGTACCTGCCACTCGGCGCGCCTACGACACCTTCAGCAGGGCGTCGTCGCGCCACTTCAGCATCTTGTCGAAGCTCACCACCGCACCGCGGCCCGGCCGGTTGCGGAAGCGGACGTGGTCGGCGAGTTCCTCGATCAGGTGCAGGCCCCGGCCGTGCTCGGCCAGCGACGGTCTGTGACGGGTCTCCGTGGCGGGCGGGAACCCCGGACCCGAATCGGTCACCTCGATCCGGCAGCGGTCCCCGTCCAGATACGCCGTGACGTGGTACGCCCCGGTCTCGTCCGCGATACCGCCGCCCCCGCCGTGCTCCACCGCGTTCGCACACGCCTCGCTCAGCGCCACAGAGAGGTCGAAGGAGATGTCCGGGTCCACCCCCGCGGTCTCCATCGTCCCCAGCAGCAGTCGCCTGGCGAGCGGCACGCTCGCGGCTTCGCGCCTCAAGTGGAGAGACCACCAGATGCTCATACCGTTACCTATTGCCGCCTATGGTGGGCCGTAAGCGCCCGTCGGCCGTCCGAGCGCTCCATTGCCCTCGTTCGGCCGACGCGGCCCTCCCGGACCCCGGTGTATGCGGCGTCCACCTGGCCGTGGCCGTCGAAGCGGCCCATGGCGGACGCATGGGACCTTCCGGACCTGCCGTATGAAGGCCTCAAGGGCAGTGCGATGATGGCCCGGCCATGACCGACCCCCACGCGACGCACGCCGGAACCGGCCTCCGGCTGATCCGGGCCGCGGTGTTCACCGCGGTCTGTGTCGTGCTGTCCGCGGCCGGGCACGCCCTGGCGTCCTGCGCCACCGTGCCCTGGTGGTCGCTGTGCATGGGCTTCCTCGCCGTTTTCGCCGTCGCGGCCCCGCTCGCGGGCCGCCGTCGCGCGCTGCCCGGCATCGCCGCCGGGCTGGCCGCCGGGCAACTCACGCTGCACGTGCTGTTCGGCCTCGGCCAGCACGGCGCCGCGGCCGAACAGGCACCGGCCGGGGCCTCCGACGCCTCGCTGGCGGAACTCGCCGCCAGGCTGGTGTGCGGCGGCAATTCCGTACCGCTCAGCCCCGCCGACGCCCGCCAGATCCTGGAGTCCGCCGGTCTGGACCCGGCTGCCCTGACCGCACAAGCCGGACAGCTCACCCAGGCTGGGCAGGTCGTGGCTCAGGGGCACAGCACTCACACGCACCTGGCCCAGGCCTCCACCGCAGCGCCCGCGACCGGGCTGTTCAGCCCGGCCATGCTGCTCGGCCACCTGCTGGCGGCGCTGGCCGCCGGCTGGCTCCTCGGCCGCGGCGACGCCGCACTCTTCCGGCTCGTCGAACTGTCCCGGATCTCCGCCGAAGCCGCACCGGTACGCCCGCTACGGGCCGCGCTGGCCTTCGTACGCGCCCTGGGCGCCGGCCTCCCGGGCGCGCCCGCCCGTACCGCGCGGGTCCCGCGGACCGGGGCCGATCCCGCCGCAGCCACCGGCCGGGAGGCACTCCACCACTCGGTGATCAGGCGCGGGCCGCCCACGGCGCTCGCCCTCGCAGCCTGACGCGGCACCCTCCTCCCCGGGACACACGGCGGGAGCACCGGTGCCGCGAACTCCGCGCGCGCCCGCGCCCGGAGCCCCGTCACCACCGATCCCGTGGAGTGTTTCTGCCATGAAGGCCTCTCGCGTCTCCTTCGCCGTCGCCCTCGCCGCCGGTACCGTCCTCGTCCTCTCCGGCACTGCCTTCGCCCACGTCGGCGTACAGCCCGGTGAGGCCACCAAGGGCGGCTACGCGACGATCAACTTCAAGGTGCCCAACGAGCGCGACAACGCGTCGACCACCCAGCTGGAGGTCAACTTCCCGGTCGACCAGCCGCTCACGTCCGTGATGCCGCAGGACGTTCCCGGCTGGACCGTGACGGTCGAGAAGAGCAAGCTCGACAAGCCGCTGACCGTGCACGGCAAGCAGATCAACGAGGCCGTCACCAAGGTCACCTGGTCCGGGGGCAAGATCGAGCCCGGCAAGTTCCAGCAGTTCCCCCTGTCCGTGGGCAAGCTCCCCGAGAACGCCGACCAGATGGTCTTCAAGGCGATCCAGACGTACGACAACAACGAGGTCGTCCGGTGGATCGAAGAGGCCAAGGAAGGCGCCGCGGAACCGCAGAACCCGGCGCCCGTCCTGAAGCTCACCGCCGCCAAGGGCGACGACCACCACGGCGACGCCAAGACCGACCAGGCCAAGAACGCCGACAAGGACGCCAAGGACGCGCAGCACGGCCACGACGAGGCCGCCGACAAGGACGGCTCCGACACGACCGCCCGTGTCCTCGGCATCGCCGGCATCGTCATCGGACTCGGCGGTGTCGCCTTCGGCGTCGCCTCGCGTCGCCGCTCCGCCTGACCGGTCGCGCCCGTAAGGCCTGTCGTTCTCAGACATCCGTAAATCCCCGATCCCAGGGACAACTCTTCATGCGCACCACACGTGTGACGGTCGCCGCTCTCCTCGCGGCGGCCGCGCTCACCCTGACCGCCTGCGGCGGCCAACCCGCCGACGCCGGCTCGGTCACCCAGATCTCCGGCGGCCAGAACAAGGCCAAGGCCGCGACCGTTCTGGACCGCCCCTTCAGCAAGCCGGAGCTCGTCCTCACGGACACCACCGGCAAGCCGTGGAACCTGCGGGAGCAGACCAAGGGCAAGCCGACACTCATCTACTTCGGCTACACGAACTGCCCGGACGTGTGCCCGCTGACGATGAGCAACATCGCCGTCGCCAAGAAGGCGCTCCCCCAGGCGGAGCAGGACAAGCTCCAGGTCGTCTTCGTCACCACGGACCCCGAGCGGGACACTCCCGACTCCCTCGGCGCGTGGCTCAGGTCCCAGGACCCGGCCTTCACCGGCCTCACCGGGGACTTCGCCACCATCCAGGCCGCCGCGCGCTCGCTCGGCATCGGTATCGAGGCCGCCAAGAAGGAGGCGGACGGCAGCGTCGTCTCCATGCACGGCGCCCAGGTCATCGCATTCTCGCCCAAGACCGACGAGGGCTACGTCCTCTACGGCGAGGGCGCCACCGTCGACGACTACACCAAGGACCTGCCGAAGATCATCAAGGGAGAGAACCCGTGACCGCCCGCACCACCCGCACCCTCGCCGCCGCCCTCTCCCTGACGGCAGCGCTCGCCATATCCGGCTGCTCCGACTCCAAGGACGACGCGGCCGAGGCCGCGCCGACGGTCAGCGGCGCGTTCATGCCCGAGCCCGTCAACGACAAGATGGCCGGCGCGTTCATGGTCATCAAGAACGACTCCAAGACCGCCGACAAGCTCACCGGCGTGACCTCCACGCTCTCCGACGATCTGCAGATCCACGAGACCAAGGACCAGAAGATGCAGCAGGTCCCGTCCCTGGACGTGCCCGCCAACGGCGAGCTCAAGCTGGAGCGCGGCGGCAGCCACATCATGTTCATGGGGCTCAAGAGCACCCCGAAGGTCGGCGACAAGGTCACCGTCGAGCTGCGCTTCGAGAAGGCCGACCCCGTGAAGGTCGAACTCGACGTGAAGGAACGGACGTACACCGCGCAAAACTCCAACGCCCACTGACGGACCGAGGAAGCCACACGCCATGACGGCCACCGCCCCCGCCCCCTCCACGGTCCACGCCCGGGCCACGGCAGTTCTGCCGCGGCTCGCGCTGGTCCTCGCAGCCCTGCTGGCAACCCTGTTCACCGCGGCCTCCCCGGCCACGGCACACGCCGCACTCACCGCGAGCGACCCCAAGGACGGGGCGGTGGTCGCCACGGCCCCCGCCCAGGTCACGCTCTCCTTCTCGGAGCAGGTCGCCATGGGCGACGACTCCATCCGCGTGCTGGACCCCCAGGGCAAGCGCGTGGACACCGGCGAACTGCGCGACATGTGCAGCGGGAACACCGTCCGCTACGGCACCGCGCTCCACTCCGGCCTGCCCAACGGCACCTACACCGTCGCCTGGCAGGCCGTCTCCGCCGACAGCCACCCGATCTCGGGCGCCTTCACCTTCTCCGTCGGAGCGCCCTCGGCCACCGCCGTCACCCTCCCCGCCCAGCAGGCGGGCGGCGGTCCCGTCGGCATCGCGTACGGGATCGCCCGCTACGCCGCTTACGCCGGCTTCGCCGTCCTCGTCGGCGGCGCCGCCTTCATCCTGCTGTGCCTGCGCCGGGGAGCCGCCGAACGCCCGCTCCAGAAGCTCGTCGTACGCGCCTGGGTGACCCTCACCGCCGCCACCCTCGCGATGCTGGTGCTCCGCGTCCCGTACACCGGGTCGGGGAAGTTCGCCGACGTCTTCGACCTCGACGGACTGAAAGCCGTCCTGGAAACCAAGACCGGCGCCTCACTGGTCTCCCGGCTGCTCCTGCTGGGCGCGGCCGCCCTTTTCATCGCCGTCCTCTTCGGTGTCTACGCCCGCCGCACGCAGAGTGCCGCAACGGCGGAGGAGGCCAAGGACACCAGCGACCTCACCTTCGGCCTGGGCATCGGCGGCGCCGTCGTGTCCGGCGGTATCGCCGCCACCTGGGCCTTGTCCGAGCACGCCTCCACGGGCATCCAGCCCGGTATCGCCATGCCCGCCGACATCCTGCACCTGCTGGCCGTCGCCACGTGGCTCGGCGGACTCGCCGCACTGCTCGTCTCCCTGTACAAGATCCCCGGGATCGAGCGGGCGGCGGTCCGGCGCTTCTCCAAGGTCGCCTTCGTCAGCGTCCTGGTGCTCGTCGTCACCGGCGTCTACCAGTCCTGGCGCCAGCTCGGCAGCTGGTCCGCCCTCACCGGCACCTCGTACGGACGGTTGCTGCTCCTGAAGGTCGGGCTGGTCACTGTCCTCGTCGGTATCGCCTACGTGTCCCGGAAGTGGACCGCACGGCTCGCCGAGGCCGCCGAGGCCACCGCCCATGTTTCACGTGAAACAGCCACCGCCGCAGCGGATGTTTCACGTGAAACAGAGCCCGTCACCGTGCCTGCCGACCCCCAGCGGGCCGCCCAGCTCGCCCGGCAGCGCGCCGCCCGCGAGAGCGCGCGCGAGAAGCGGGTGCGTGACGCCGACCCGGAACGCGCGGGCCTGCGCCGCTCCGTCCTCGCCGAGGCCGGTGTCGCCGTGGCCCTGCTCGCGGTCACCACGGTCCTCACGAGCACCGAACCCGGGCGCACCGTGGAGCGGGAGGCGACCCGGGGCTCCGCCGCCACCGCCGTTCCCGACCGCGCCGTCAAGGTCACCCTGCCCTTCGACACCGGCGGCCCGAACGGCAAGGGGAACGTCCGGCTGGAACTCGACCCGGGCCGGGTCGGCGCCAACACCCTGCACCTCTGGGCCGACTCCGACGACGGCAAGCCCCTCGACCTTCCCGAGATCAAGGTGGCCTTCACCCTCCCCGCGAAGGACATCGGCCCCCTCCCGCTGCTGCCCGACCGCTCCGCCCCCGGACACTGGACCGCGTCGGGCGTACAGCTTCCGCTCGCCGGCGAATGGCGCATCGACGTGACCGTCCGTACCTCCGACATCGACCAGACGACCGTCCAGAAGACCGTGAAGATCGGCTGACCAGCGTGACCGAGAGCAACCCCGACATCGAGATCTCCCGCCGCCGCCTGCTGGGCACCGTGGGCGCCGCAGGCGCCGCCGGGCTCGCACTCGGCGCCGCCGGTGGCGCCCTCGCGCACTCCGCGCTCGGCGACTCCGGGAACGCCTCCGCCACCGGGGACGCCGCGCGCCTGTCTTCTGTCGGCGCCACCCAGGCCCCCTTCCACGGCGACCACCAGGCCGGCATCACCACGCCCCTGCAGGCCAAGGGGCACCTCGTCGCCTTCGACCTCGCCGCCGGCGCGGGCCGCACCGAGGCCGCCGCGCTGCTGCGCCGCTGGTCCGAGACCGCCCGTCGGCTCATGGCGGGGGAGACCAGCGCGACCGAGGACACCGGCATCGCCCTCGACGCCGGTCCGTCCTCCCTCACGGTCACGTTCGGCTTCGGCCACTCCTTCTTCGAGCGCACAGGCCTGAGCTCCCGCCGCCCTGCCGCCCTCGACCCGCTGCCGGACTTCTCCTCCGACCGGCTGGACGATCGGCGCAGCAACGGCGACCTGTGGATCCAGATCGGCGCGAACGACGGGCTCGTCGCCTTCCACGCCCTGCGCGCCCTCCAGAAGGACGCCGGGGAGGCTGCCCGCGTCCGCTGGCAGATGAACGGCTTCAACCGCTCCCCCGGCGCGACCGCCTCGCCGATGACCGCCCGCAACCTCATGGGCCAGATCGACGGCACCGGCAACCCGAAGCCCTCGGAGCCCGACTTCGACAAGCGGATCTTCGTCCCCGCGGCGGGACCCGGGCCCGCCGAGCACTCCTGGATGGCGGGGGGCTCGTACGCCGTCGTCCGGCGCATCCGGATGCTCCTCGACGACTGGGACAAGCAGTCCCTCGCCCAGCAGGAGCAGGTGATAGGCCGTACCAAGGCCACCGGCGCCCCGCTGACCGGCGGCGGCGAGACCACCGAGATGGCGCTCGACAAGATCGGCGCCGACGGCAAGCCGGTCATCCCGTCCAACGCCCATGCCCGGATCTCCGCCCCCGAGCAGAACGGCGGAGCCGCCATGCTGCGGCGCCCCTTCTCCTTCCACGACGGGATCGGCGCGGACGGCGCCCCCGACGCGGGGCTCCTCTTCGTCTGCTGGCAGGCCGACCCGCTGCGCGGGTTCGTCCCCGTCCAGCGCAAGCTCGACCGGGGTGACGCGCTGTCGGCGTTCATCCGGCACGAGTCCAGCGGCCTGTACGCGGTTCCGCCCGGCCCCCGCGCCGGTGAGTACGTGGGGCAGCGGCTGCTCGAAGGGTGAACGGCACCCCGGCGGGCAGCACCCCGGCATTAGGCTGACCGCATGTCGGCCACCCGCTTCACATATCTCGGTCCCGAGGGCACTTTCACCGAGGCCGCCCTCCGCACGCTGCCGGAAGCCGCAACCCGGGAGCTCGTCCCGATGGTGTCGGTCCCGGCCGCCCTGGACGCCGTACGCAACGGCGAGGCCGCTGCCGCCCTGGTCCCGATCGAGAACTCGGTGGAGGGCGGGGTCACCGCCACCCTCGACGAGCTGGCCTCCGGCGAACCGCTGATGATCTACCGCGAGGTACTGCTGCCGATCGCCTTCGCGCTGCTCGTAAGGCCGGGCACAGCCCTGTCGGACGTCAAGACGGTCACCGGGCACCCGGTCGCCCAGCCGCAGGTGCGCAACTGGCTGCGGGCGAACCTGCCCGACGCGGTGTGGGAGTCGGCCGCCTCGAACGCCGACGGCGCCCGGCTGGTCCAGGAAGGCCGCTTCGACGCGGCGTTCGCGGGCGAGTTCGCCGCCGCCACCTACGGGCTCGTCCCGCTGGTGACCGAGATCCATGACGCGGAGAACGCCGAGACCCGCTTCGTGCTCGTCGGGCGCCCCGCCCGGCCCGCCGCCCCGACCGGTGCCGACAAGACCTCCGTCGTGCTGTGGCTCGGCGACGACCACCCCGGTGCGCTGCTGGAGCTCCTCCAGGAGTTCGCCGTGCGCGGGGTCAACCTGATGCTGATCCAGTCCCGGCCGACCGGGCAGGGCATCGGCAACTACTGCTTCGCGGTCGACGCCGAGGGCCACATCTCCGACCGGCGCGTCAGCGAGGCCCTCATGGGCCTCAAGCGGACCTGCCCCCAGGTCCGGTTCCTCGGCTCCTACCCGCGCGCCGGTGTCGCTCAGGGTGACGTCCGTGCTCCGCGGCCGGGAACCTCCGACGGTGATTTCACGGCAGCGTCCGACTGGCTGACGCGCTGCCTCGACGGCCGGGCCTAGAGCTTCGTCCACTGTCCACAGAGTTATCCACAGGCGGAGATGGGGACCTGGGGACAAGTCGACAGAACGGCACGACAAGGTCGACAAATCGGTCGCGGGGCCCAGGTTTCGCGCTGGGGAGCGGGAGGTGAACGGCGTCACCCCCGCATCACGGATCAACTCTTTGGGGCGAGCCATTCCCACCCGAATGAGTGTGTGAGGGTGGTTTGAACCCTGATTCGTCCCGGCCGACCGCGGGCCGCGAATGATCTATCTCCGTGTCCACAGATCCGGCGCACAGCCTGTGGATAAGATGTGGGCGGCGGGAATTCCTGTGGACAAGGAACCCTTCCGGCCCTGCTCAGGCCATGCCAGCCCTCGACGTTGTGCCCCTTTTCGGGGAATGGGCCCGTTTTTATTGACCGCCCGAGAAGCATCACTTCCGGCCAGTCACCAAGTCTTATCCATTTGCCGCAATTGAGACATAGCGACACGCAGCGTGATATCGGTGTGATCCCAGGAACCCCAGCCCGGTAGCCTGGTGGGGTGATTGACCTCCGGCTGCTCCGTGAAGACCCTGACCGTGTCCGCGCCTCGCAGCGCGCCCGTGGAGAGGACGTCGGGCTTGTCGACGCACTGCTCTCCGCCGACGAGCGCCGCAGGTCCTCCGGCGCGCGCTTCGACGAACTGCGCAATGAACAGAAGTCGCTCGGCAAGCTCATCCCCAAGGCCTCTCCGGAGGAGCGGGCCGAGCTGCTGAAGAAGGCCGAGCAGCTCAAGCAGGACGTCAAGGCGGCCGAGGCAGAGCAGAACGAGGCCGACGAAGCGGCCAAGCAGCTCCTCCTCCAGCTCGGCAACATCGTCCACGAGGACGTCCCGGTCGGCGGCGAGGAGGACTTCACCGTCCTGGAGACGCACGGCACCATCCGCGACTTCGCCGCGGAGGGCTTCGAGCCCAAGGACCACCTGGAGCTCGGCGAGTCGCTGGGCGCCATCGACGTCGAGCGCGGCGCCAAGGTGTCGGGCTCGCGCTTCTACTACCTCACCGGTGTCGGCGCACTGCTCGAACTCGCACTGGTCAACGCGGCCATCGCGCAGGCCACCGAGGCCGGCTTCATCCCCATGCTGACCCCGGCGCTGGTCCGCCCGCGCGCCATGGAGGGCACCGGCTTCCTCGGCCAGGCCGCGGAGAACGTGTACCACCTGGAGAAGGACGACTACTACCTGGTCGGCACCTCCGAGGTCCCCCTCGCCGCGTACCACATGGACGAGATCATCGACGCCGACAAGCTGCCGCTGCGGTACGCCGGCTTCTCGCCGTGCTTCCGCCGCGAGGCCGGCACGTACGGCAAGGACACCCGCGGCATCTTCCGCGTCCACCAGTTCGACAAGGTCGAGATGTTCTCGTACGTCGCGCCGGAGGAGGCCGAGGCCGAGCACCAGCGGCTCCTGGAGTGGGAGAAGCAGTGGCTGACCAGCCTGGAGCTGCCGTTCCAGGTGATCGACGTCGCCACCGGTGACCTGGGCGCCTCCGCCTCCCGCAAGTTCGACTGCGAGGCCTGGATCCCGACCCAGGGCAAGTACCGCGAGCTGACCTCCGCCTCCAACTGCGACGGATTCCAGGCCCGCCGTCTGTCGATCCGCTACCGCGACGGCAAGAAGACCCAGCCGCTGTCCACGCTGAACGGCACGCTCTGCGCCGTACCGCGCACGATCGTCGCGATCCTGGAGAACCACCAACAGGCCGACGGCACCGTTCACGTTCCCCCGGTGCTCCGTCCGTACCTGGGCGGCCGTGAGGTCCTGGAGCCGGTCACCAAGTGAGTCCGGCCCCGTTCCCGTACAAGCTCGTCGCGACCGATCTCGACGGCACGCTGCTGCGTGGCGACGACACCGTCTCGGAACGCACCCGTGAAGCGCTCGTCGCGGCCACCGCGGCGGGCGCGGCGCACATCATCGTCACCGGCCGCGCCGTGCCGTGGACCCGGCACGTACTGGACGATCTCGGCTACAAGGGGATCGCCGTGTGCGGGCAGGGCGCGCAGGTCTACGACGCGGGCGCGCACCGGCTGCTGACGTCGGTGACGCTGGACCGGCAGCTGGCCGGTCTGGCGCTGTCGAAGATCGAGGCCGAGATCGGTCCCCTGGCCCTGGCGGCCAGTCGGGACGGGGTGGACGGCGAAGTCCTGTTCGGTCCCGGCTACCAGGTGCAGGAGGGCCTCCCGGCCGTCTACCTGGAAGACACGGCGGCGGTGTGGACGGCCCCGCTGAACAAGCTGTACATCCAGCACCCGGGGCTGGACGACGACGCGCTCGTCAAGGTGGCCCGGGCGACCGTGGGCAGCCTGGTCGACATCGTGATGGCCGGTCCCGGCATCGTGGAGATCCTCCCGCTGGGGCTGACCAAGGCCACCGGCCTCTCCCTGGCCGCGCGCCGGCTCGGGGTGAAGGCGGCGGAGACGATCGCCTTCGGCGACATGCCCAACGACATCCCGATGTTCGGCTGGGCGGCGCACGGGGTGGCCATGGCCAACGCACACGCGGAGCTCAAGGCGGTGGCCGACGAGGTGACGGCCTCCAACGAGGAGGACGGCATCGCGGTGGTGCTGGAGCGTCTGTTGGGCGCCGCCTAGCCCGCACGACGTACATACGAGAGGTCCGGGGCAGCCCGCGCCAGACGGCGCGCTCGAAGTGGCTGCCCCGGACCTTTTGTTGCTCCCCGCACGACTCACTCTGCACCGGTCTGAAGCCCCTTACCAGCGATTTTCCGTGCATCAGCCGCGGATCCGGCGGCGGCGCCAGTAGGCGACGGTCACGACCGCCAGCAGCGGACCCCACAGCAGCAGCGGGGCGTAGGACAGGGTGAAGAACCAGTAGCCGAACCCTTCGCCCGGGGAGTCGGGGTTCGCCGCGATGACGTCGTTCCAGCCCGCGGCGCCGAGCAGGGTGATCCCGGTGAGGGCGAGGGCCCCGAGGGTGGCCGGGACCACGGCCACGAGCGGCGCGATGCGGCGGCCGCCGATCCGGGGGACCCAGTGGGGCACGACCTCGCCCCAGCGCTGGACCATGCCGAGGGCGAGTAGACCCAACACCTCCTGGAAGGCACTGAGGGCGAGCAGCAAGAGGGATCCCCGGCCCGGATAGTTCGAGTGGTGCAGTTCGCTGCCCACACCCCAGCCCACCGGAATTCCCGCGGCGATGACGAGCCGCCAGACGCAGCTGGGCAGGACCGTCAGGGAAGCGGCCTTGGCCGTCAGCCGTATGGTGCGGGTGGCTCCGGTGGCCGGGGCGGTGTCGAGCAGAGTCATCGTCGAAGTCCTTCTCAGAGGTGGCCGGTTGATGCCTCAAGCCTCTTCTTCCGGGGCCCGCCGGGACCATCCGCCGATCAGCAGGCCTGTTACGGCGTGGACTTCGCCTCCTCTGCCGATCGGCAGATGGCCGGTGTCCGGGGCGGCTCGTAGGGTCGGGGCGTGACCTTGAAACCGAGCGCGCTGTACGCCCCCGTGCTGGCCGTGGCGGCCCTGCTGTCCCTGGTCGGTACGGCCGTGCGCGTCCCCGACACGTGGACGCTCGCCGGGATGGCGGTACTGCTGCCACTGCTGGCCCTGGTGGCCCGCTGGTCCCCGGTACGGTCCGGGAGCCTCGCGGGCGCCGTGGGCGTGGCGGCGGTGGCGCTGTGGCCGGTCCCGCTGGTGTGGGCGACCGGCTCGTGGCTGGACATCGGCGGGGCCGCGGCCTTCTGGTTGCTGCCGGCCCTCGCAGCGGTGGGCGCCGGCGGCTACCTGCGCCGCCAGGCGGCCCGGATGCGGCGGGCCGTTCGGGACGCGCGACGCGACCAGCAGCTCGAACTGGCCCGCGATCTGCACGACTTCGTGGCACATGATGTGAGCGCCATCGTGGTGCAGGCACAAGCGGCCCGGTTCGTGGCCGCGCAGGACCCCGGGCAGGCGGTCCGCGCACTGGAGCGGATCGAGACGGCGGGCCTGAGCGCCCTGGAGTCGATGGACCGTACGGTGCACGCCCTGCAGGAGGCCGCGGGCGGCCCGACCGCTCCGGTACCGGGACTGGCGCAACTGCCGGAACTGGTGGAGCGGTTCGAGGGCGGGTCGCTGGACGCCGACCCGGCAGCCGTACGGGAGCTGTCGCGGGAGGCGGACACCACGGCGTACCGGGTGGCCGTGGAAGCGTTGACGAACGTACGCCGGCACGCGCCCGGGGCGGCCGTGGTGCGGGTCGCCATGCGCCGGGCCGGGGCAGCCATAGAGCTCAGCGTGACCAACTCCGCCGCGGCCCGCGGCGCGGGCGGACTGCTGCCCCGCATACGGCGGAGCGGGACCGGACTGGCAGGCCTGCGCGGGCGGGTGGAGGCGGCGGGCGGGACGCTGCGGGCCGGAGCGGACGCGGACGGCGGATGGCGGGTTTGCGCGGTCTTCCCGGCGCGGGAGCGCCCTCTCGGGTGATCATGGCGGCGTGACCACACGCATCCTGATAGCCGACGACCAAGAGGACATCCGCAGCGGTTTCCGGCTGATCCTCGACTCACAGCCGGACATGACCGTGGTGGGCGAGGCCGCGGACGGGGAGAGCGCGGTGGCGCTGGCCCGGGAGCTGCGCCCCGACGTGGTGCTGGCGGACATCCGGATGCCCCGCCTGGACGGGCTGGAAGTGACCCGGCTGCTGGCACCGCAGACGCGGGTCGTGGTGGTGACCACGTTCGACCTGGACGAGTACGTGCACACCGCGCTGCGCAACGGCGCCTGCGGCTTCCTGCTGAAGCGGTCGGGACCCGCACTGCTCATCGAGGGGGTGCGGGCGGCGATGGCCGGAGACACGCTGATCAGCCCGCAGATCACGGTGCGGCTGCTGAGCAAGATCGCCGAGGCGGGGCCGGCCGCCACCGCGCCGCGGGCGCCGGAGCCGCATCCGCTGACCGGCCGCGAGCTGGACATCGTGCGGCTGGTTGCGCGGGGGCTCACCAATGCCGAGATCGGCGCGGAGCTGTTCATCAGCGCGGGGACGGCCAAGACCCACATCGCGAACGTCCAGGCGAAGCTCGGAGCACGCAACCGGGTGGGGATCGCCGCGTGGGCGTGGGAGCACGGTGTGGCGAAAGCCGAAGCCGACTAGCGATGTTTCACGTGAAACAGAGGTCATGTTTCACGTGAAACAACGTGGCGGGTGAGCGGCCAGGCAAGCAGGCCGACGGAGAGCGCGATGGCGTGGCCGAGGTCGGTGAAGGTGCCGCCGGTGACGAGGGGGATCCCGAAGAAGGCGACGGCGCCCGCGAGGTAGAGCCATTTCCAGGGGCCGGGAAGCCGATAGGTGAGGACTCCGACGGCGGCCGCGAGCCCGTAGCTGACGCCGATGTCGACGACATGAGTCATGCTGCGCGGGGCGCGGTGGTCCTGGATGGCCATCAGCAGGACCCTCTGGCTGACCAGCGTGGCGACGATGTGGGCCGTCGCGACGATCAGGAGCCAGCGCAGGGTGCCGAGCCAGCGCTCGACGGGGGCGTGGAACAGCTCGAAGAGCAGGGCGTAGAGAGCGAGCGAAGCCGGGTTCTCGATCCAGAAGGCGCTGCTGAGGAGCGCCCGGACGGGGAATTTGACGAGCTGGTGGATGTTGCTGCTGTTGCGGTGGAGCAGGACGTGCTCGACCCGGTCGGGCGCGATCACGACGATGACACTGGTGACGGCGATGATCAGCAGCCAGATGTGCGTCCCGGGCGAGGAGCGTATCCAGGACCGTATGGGCCTGGACGGCTCTGGCTCGGCGTGCTCGATCATGCACCGATGATGACCTGCGAACCTGTGCCCCGCCTGGCCGGTGGGCCGGGCGGGGCACAGGTTCGCGGGTGGGTGCCGCGAGGGCGGCGGCGGGGTCTACTCCTCGCCGGCCAGGGTGAGACGGCGCAGCTTCTGGCCCGCGTAGAGGGTGGCGCCGACGGTGACAACGGAGAGCAGGACCACGGCGGTGGGCAGGCCGACGGTGGCATCGACGTAACCCTCGCCCGCGACCCTCTCGGCCAGGGACAGGGCCCACTGCTGGACGCTGAGGGTCTTGGCACCGGAGACCAGGCTGCCGAAGAGCGACTCCCAGATCAGGGCGTAGACCAGGCCGAAGACGACCGCGTGCCGGCTGACGGTGCCCAGGAGCAGGAACAGCGCGCTGTAGGCGATCGACGCCACGAGGGCGGCGACGGTGTAGGCGACGGCGATCTGCTGTCCGTTGCCGTTGAGGATGAAGCCCGCGATCAGGGTGGGGATCGCGGAGAAGGCCATGGTGACGGCGATCGCGACGATCAGCTTGGTCATGATGATCGTCGGGCGCTTCACCGGCTTGGAGAGCAGGTAGACGATCGATCCGTCGTCGATCTCGGGGCCGATGGCGCCCGTACCGGCGATGACACCGATCAGCGGGACCATCGTCGCGAGGGCGAAGCCGCCGAGCAGGTCGGCGGCGACCTTGTCGTCGACGCCCGTGAGCGCGCGGACGGCGATGGAGATGACGATCAGCAGGGCGGGTAGCAGGAAGAGGATCAGCGCCCGGCGGCGGCCGAGCAGGGCCCGGTAGGTGAGCCGGGCAACGGTGGGGTTGTACATGGGTGCCAGCTCCTTCAGGCCGCGACGAGGTAGGAGAAGACCGACTCGAGGGACTCGTCGGAAGGCGAGACCGTCAGCAGCCGGATGCCGTGCGCGCGGGCGACCCGCGGCAGCAGCTCGGTGAAGCGCCCGAAGTCGACGGCCTGGATGCGCAGGGCGCCTTCCTTCAGGTCGACCTCGATACCGGCCGTGGACGGGTCGGCGATCAGGGCCGCGGCGAGGGCCCGGTCGTCGGAGGAGCGGACGAGGTAGCGGTGCGGGCGGTCCGTCATCAGGCGGCGGATCTTGCGGAAGTCGCCCGAGGCGGCGTGCCGGCCGGCGACGACCACCTCGATGTGGGAGGCCAGCTGCTCGACCTCCTCCAGGATGTGGGAGGAGAACAGCACGGTGCGGCCGTCGTCGCCCATGCGCCGCAGCAGGTCCATCAGCTGCATGCGCTGGCGCGGGTCCATCCCGTTGAACGGCTCGTCGAGGAGCAGTACGGAAGGGTTGTGAACCAGGGCGGACGCCATCTTCACGCGCTGGCGCATGCCCTTGGAGTACGTGGAGATCTTGCGGTCCTGGGCGTACTCCATCTCGACCGTCGCCAGCGCCCGCTGCGCGGCAGCGTCGTCGAGCCCGTGGAGTTCGGCGTTGGCGACGACGAACTCGCGGCCGGTGAGGAAGTCGTACATGGCCTCACGCTCGGGCACGACGCCGATCTGCTTGTAGACCTGCTCGTTCCGCCAGATCGGCGTGCCGTCGAGGGTGACGGTGCCCGTGGAGGGGGCGAGGAAGCCGCCCATCATGTTGATGAGCGTGGACTTGCCCGCGCCGTTGGGGCCCAGGAGGCCGGTGACACCGGGCCCGATGCGCATGGTCACGTCGTTGACGGCGACGACGTTCCCGAACCAGCGGGAGGTGTGGTCGATGTCGATGATGGTCACAGCCCGGCCTTCCGGTAGCGGGCCATCAGGGCGGCGTAGGAGCCGGCGATGAGGCCGAGGACGACGAGCAGGTAGACGAAGCCGGTACCGGCCGAGGGGCCCTCGCCGCCGGGGAAGGCGGAGGTGGCGCCGAGGAAAGCCGTCTGGACGCCGTCGATCAGGGTGATCGGGGAGAACAGGCCCATCCAGTCGATGGCTCCGGCGTTCCCGGTGCTGTAGGCGATCCCCTGAACGGCGGTCACCGCGCCGTACGGGATCAGGAGCACGGCAATGATCGCGGCGACACCGAAACCGCGGCGCGGGGTGAGCGCGGCCATGACCAGGCCGAGGCCCGCGAAGAGCAGCGACAGCAGCAGTACCGACACGAGTCCTTGCCCGAATCCCTTGGTCTGGTCACCGAAGTCGAACTTCGCCAGCAGCGAGCCGATCCACATGATCAGCAGCGGGGTGGCAGTGAGGATGAACAGGGCCGAAGCCATGGCCGCGTACTTGGCCACGACGTAGTCGACCCGCTCGATGGGCCGTGAGAAGTAGAGCGGCACGGTCTTGAAGCGCAGGTCCCGGGAGACCGACTGAGGTGCCTGGGAGGCGAGGTAGAGGCCGATGACCACCTGGGTGGTCAGGGCGTACGTCGTGTACTTGATCGGCAGTTCGGTGGAGCCGGGGACGGCGATGGCCACCGCGACGAGGATCAGCGCGGGGACGCACATCACCGCGAAGAGGATCATCGGCAGCACCTTGGACTTGGCGGAGCGGCCGAGTCCGTAGGCGCCGCGCAGGGACTGCGAGAGCAGCGACTTGCGGGCGTAGGCGCGGCCGAGCCGGGGGCCGTCGTAGGACCGGTAGCCGATGTTGTGGATCTGGGTCGAGGTGTCAGGCGCCATCGGAACCGGCTCCCTTCTGCTGGATGGGCTGCGCGGGCTGGTCGTTGTCGCGGAAGACCTCCGCGATGTGGTGGCGGCGCTGCTCCATGCGGACCAGGCCGATACCGAGGTCGGCGACGGTGTCGCGGACCGTGTCGTACGTGTCCTCGCCCGTGGCCTCGACCAGAAGGATGTGGCCGGCGCCGGGCAGACCCTGCTCCTCGGCCGCGTGGAGGGCGAGGCCCGCCGCGGTGAGCGCCTTGCGCAGGGCGGCGGTGCCGTCCGGGTGCGCGTCGGAGTCGGTGACCTCGACCGCGAGGGTCGTGGTGATCTGGGTGAAGTCGCTGGTGGAGCTGGAGCGCAGCAGCTTGCCGCCGTCGACGACCACGACGTGGTCGCAGGTCCGCTCCAGCTCGCCGAGGAGGTGTGAGGTGACCAGGACGGAGATGCCGAAGTCGGTGTAGACGCGGCGGATCAGGCCGAGCATCTCGTCGCGGCCGACCGGGTCGAGCCCGTTGGTCGGCTCGTCGAGGAGGACCAGCTGGGGGTCGTGGACGAGCGCCTGGGCCAGCTTGACGCGCTGCTTCATGCCCGTGGAGTAGCCGCCGATGGGGCGGTAGCGCTCCTCGTAGAGGCCTACGTGGCGCAGGGTGTCGGCCGTGCGCTCGCGGGCCGCGGTCGGCGGGAGCCCGGACATGCGGGCCATGTGGACGACGAACTCGGTGGCCGAGACGTCGGGTGGCAGGCAGTCGTGCTCGGGCATGTAGCCGACGCGTTCACGGATGGCGCTGCCATGCGTGGTGACGTCGAGGCCGAGCACGGCGGCGCTGCCCTCGGTGGCGGGGGACAGTCCCAGCAGAATTTTGATCAGCGTGGACTTGCCGGCTCCGTTGGCACCCACGAGGCCGGTCACACCAGGCCCGATGTCCAGGGAGAGCCGGTCGAGGGCGGTCACTCGGGGGTACCGCTTGCTCAGGCTTTCGGTCGCGATGACAGTCACGGGTTCGACGTTAGTGGCGGAGTTCCCGCGAAACGTCAGACCTTGAGCTGGATCCCGTCTCCGCCTTCAGGCGTACATGCCCGTACTGGAGGCTGATGTGGCCCGGACAACTTTGTCCACAGGTCTGTGCACGGCCCTTGACGTGATCTCCGGTCATTGTCACATTCATCAGTGTCAACTTACGGGCACGTACGGCGACCGAGACGGGTGCTGACCATGGCAGGGGACGATTTTCGCGGGTTCAGGGAAGTGCAGCGCCTCGCCTACGAGTGCGCGGAGACCGTCGCCGCACAGCTGCGGCCCGGGATGACCGAGCGCGAGGCCGCGCGGATGCAACGGGAGTGGCTGCGCGAGCGCGGGGTGCGCGACTGGTTCCATCTGCCCTTCGCCTGGTTCGGGGACCGCACCGCCTTCGTGAATTTCAGGATCCCGCTGCAGTTCTTCCCGACCAACCGGAAGCTGGAGCCGGGGATGCCCTTCATCCTCGACATGGCTCCGGTCTACAAGGGCTACGCGGCCGACATCGGCTACTCGGGCAGTCTCGGGCTCAATCCGGTGCAGGACCGGCTCATGTCGGATCTGCGCGCACACCGCACGCTGATCCTGGAGCAGGTGCGGGAGCGCCGCTCGCTGCGCGAGATCTACGAGAACGTCGAGCGGCTCATGAACCGTCAGGGGTACGCCAACCGGCACCGCGCCTACCCCTTCGGCGTGATCGCGCACAAGATCGACCGGGTCAAGGAGCGACGCTGGTCGCCGACTGCCTTCGGGTTCGGCACCCAGTCCCTCAAGGGGCTGGCCTCCGACGCCCTGCACGGGCACCGTGAGGGCTGGTCCCCGCTGTGGAGCCCGTACCACTTCTCCGATCACCCGCCGCAGCCCGGCCTGTGGGCGGTGGAGCCGCATCTGGGCTTCCGGGGAACCGGCGCGAAGTTCGAGGAGATCCTGGTGGTCACCGACTCCCGGGATCCCGAGGAGAAAGCGTTCTGGCTGGACGACGATCTGCCGCACGTGCGGCGCTGGGCTGAGGAGAAGGCGGCATGAGCGGCATGAACGAGGCAGGTACGACGGGGCTCGGGGGTTCGCGCGAGCGCTGGGTGCGCACCGGCGGGGTCGAGCTGTGCGTCGTCGAGCTCGGCGAGACCGACCGGCCCACCGTGGTCCTGGTGCACGGCTACCCGGACAGCAAGGAGGTCTGGTCGGAGGTCGCCGAGCGGCTGGCGGCCCGCTTCCACGTGGTCCTCTACGACGTACGCGGCCACGGGCGCTCGACCGCGCCGCAGCCGCTGCGCGGCGGCTTCACCCTGGAGAAGCTCACCGACGATTTCCTCGCGGTGGCGGACGCGGTCAGCCCGGACCGGCCGGTCCACCTGGTCGGCCACGACTGGGGCTCCGTACAGGGCTGGGAGTTCGCCACGGTCGCCCGCACCGAAGGCCGGATCGCCTCCTTCACCTCGATGTCCGGCCCCTCCCTGGACCACTTCGGGCACTGGATCAACAAGCGCATAGCGCGGCCCACCCCGCGCCGGGCGGCGCAACTGCTCGGCCAGGGCGCCAAGTCCTGGTACGTGTACATGCTGCACACGCCCGTGCTGCCAGAGCTTGCCTGGCGCGGGCCGCTCGGCAAGCGGTGGCCGGCCATCCTCCAGCGCATCGAGAAGGTACCGGCCGGCTCCTACCCGACGGCATCGCTGCCTTCGGACGCTGCCCACGGCGCCTGGCTCTACCGCGACAACGTGCGGCCCCGCCTGCGCCGGCCGCGCACCGACGCGTACGCACACGTACCGGTGCAGCTGATCACCCCGACCGGGGACGCCTTCCTGTCGGAGCGGCTCTACGACGACCTGGAGCGGTGGGCCCCGGACCTGGTGCGCCGCACGCTGCCCGCCAAGCACTGGGTGCCCCGGACCCGGCCCGACCAGCTGGCCGCTTGGATCACCGAGTTCGTCACCACCCGGGAGGAGCCCGCCACGCGGGCACCGGAGCAGAAGGCCCCGGGCAGGTACGCCGACCGCTTCGGCGGCCAGCTGGTCCTGGTCACCGGCGCGGCGAGCGGCATCGGCCGGGCCACCGCCTTCGCGTTCGCCGAGGCCGGTGCCCGGGTGGTGGCCGTGGACCGGGACGCCGAAGGCGCGGCGCGTACGGCGGACATGGCCCGGCTGGTCGGCGCTCCCGAGGCCTGGGGCGAGTGCGTGGACGTCAGCGACGAGCAGGCGATGGAGAAGCTCGCGGCGAAGGTCGCCGCGGAGTACGGAATCGTGGACGTCCTGGTCAACAACGCCGGGATCGGCCTGTCAGGGGCATTCCTCGACACCACTGCCGAGGACTGGAAGAAGGTCCTCGACGTCAACCTGTGGGGCGTCATCCACGGCTGCCGGATCTTCGGGAAGCAGATGGCCGAGCGCGGCCAGGGCGGCCACATCGTCAACACCGCCTCCGCCGCCGCCTACCTGCCGTCCAGGACTCTGCCCGCCTACAGCACCTCGAAGGCCGCGGTGCTGATGCTGTCGGAGTGCCTGCGCGCGGAACTGGCGTCGAAGTCGATCGGCGTCTCCGCAATCTGTCCGGGCATCGTCAACACCAACATCACCGCGACCTCGCGGTTCGCCGGGGTGGACGAGGCCGAGGAGAAGCGCCGACAGGAACGCTCCTCGCGGCTCTACGGGATGCGCAACTTCCCGCCGGAGAAGGTCGCCGACGCGATCCTGCGGGCCGTGGTGCGCAACGAGGCCGTGGTCCCGGTGACTCCGGAGTCCAAGGGCGCCCTGTGGATGTCCCGGTTCGCCCCGCGCACCCTGCGGCGCCTGGCGAAGCTGGAGCCCAAGCTATGAGCGGGAGCGGGACCTCGTACGTCATCGGTCCGCGCCGGGTGGCCTTCGACTGGAAGTCCACCCCGCTGCACTGGATACCCGACGAGCCCACCGCCACCCACGTCATCAACGTGCTGCACCTGCTGCTGCCCGCGGGGGAGCGGTGGTTCGTGAAGGTGTTCAAGGAGGGCCTGCCCCTGGTCACCGACCCCGAACTGCGCAAGGACGTCAAGGGGTTCATGGGCCAGGAGGCCACGCACAGCGTGCAGCACTCCTACGTACTGGACCACCTCGCGGAGCAGCGGCTGCCGACGGCGGCGTACACGAGGCAGGTGGACTTCCTCTTCGAGAAGCTGCTCGGGGAGACCCCGCCGTTCGGGGCGCCCATCACGGCGCAGGAGTGGCTGCGCTTCCGGCTCGCGCTGGTCGCCGCCATCGAGCAGTTCACGGCGGTCCTCGGGGACTGGGTGCTGCGCGCCGAGGGGCTGGACCGGGCCGGAGCGGACGAGGTCATGCTGGACCTGCTGCGCTGGCACGGCGCGGAGGAGGTGGAACACCGCTCCGTCGCCTTCGACATGTACCAGCACTGCGGGGGAGCGGGCCTGCCCCGGTACGCGCGGCGCATCGAGGGGATGGTCGTGGTCGCGCCCGTCCTGGCCTGGCTGTGGGTGTGGGGGGCTTCGTACCTCATACGCAACGACCCGGAATTGGGCGGCCGGCTGCGCTATTCGCTCCGTGCGCACAACCGGGCCGTGACCAAGGGGCTGCTGCCCACGTGGAGAGAGCTCGGCACGGCCATACCCCGCTACTTCCGGCGGTCGTACCATCCCTCGCAGGAGGGCTCGCTGCGCAGGGCGGTCGAGTACCTTGCGGCTTCACCTGCCGCCCGGGCCGCAGCGGGCGCGGTCGGCAGAGCCGCGATGTCGTAGGGAGCCGGGATTGTCCGATCAGGCGGTAGCCGAGTACCGGATCGAGGATCTGGCGCACCACAGCGGGGCGACGGTGCGCACGATCAGGGCGTACCAGGACCGGGGTCTGCTGCCGAAGCCGGAACGGCGGGGCCGCTCGAACGTCTACCGGGACACGCACCTGGCGCGGCTGCGCCAGATCGCGGACCTGCTGGACCGCGGCTACACCCTGGCCTCCATCAAGGAGCTGCTGGAGGCCTGGGACGCCGGGCGCGGGCTGGGCGGCGTCCTGGGGCTGGTCGCCGAGGTGCACGGGCCGTGGACCGACGAGGAGGCGGCCCGGATCAGCCGGGAGGAACTGAACGAGCGCTTCGGCGGCAAGCCCGACGACGACGCCGTGCACGAGGCGTGCGAGCTGGGGGTGCTGGAGCGGATTCCGGGGCGGCCGGACCAGTTCCTCGTGCCCTCGCCACAGGAGCTGGCGGTGGCCGCCGAGCTGTACGCGGCCGGGGTGCCGCTGTCGGCGATCACCGGGCACCTGCGGGAACTGCGCGGTCAGGTGGAGCACATCGCCTCGCGGTTCCTGGAGTTCACCACCGAGCACGTCTTCGCGCGCTACCTCGGGCAGGTTCCGCCGACGGACGCGGACGCGGCGGAGGCGGCGACGATGGTGCGGCGGCTGCGGCCGCTGGCACAGCAGACCGTGGACGCGGAGCTGGCGCGGGCCATGCGGCTGTTCGCCACCCGGCATCTGCAGCGGCACCTGGGGGCGGCCGGGTCACCGCAGCCTTCGGGCCCGTCGCCGGTGGCCCTGCCGGCCGGGACGGTGCGGGCAGTGCAGGAACTGGTGGGCGCCGATCATGTGGCGGAGTTCGTCCGGGCCGCGACGGAGCGGGAGCTCCAGGCCCGGACGATGAACGATCTGGCGCGCCGCGCGGACGGGTAGCGCGACGGGAGGCTGCGGGCCGTGGCCGGTCGGTAGTCCACAGGGCGGATCACTCGTTTGCCGTCAAAACCCGCCCAAACGGCTGTGGACAAGTCCCGTTCGCCTGTGGGCAACGAGGGTCCCGTCTCAGCCGATGGTCTCGTACGCCGCCTTGGTGGCCGCCGCGCCGTCCACCGGGCCGGTCTCGGTCAGGGTCTCCACCGGCACGGGCTTCACGGACCGGGAGGAGCCGTACAGCAGGCCGGCGAGGACCAGGCCGAGGATCCCACCGGCCAGCTGGGCCGCGACGAACCCGGGGAGCGACTCCGGAGCGATCCCGGTGAAGGAGTCGCTGAAGCTGCGCCCGATGGTGCCGGCCGGGTTGGCGAACGACCCGGAGGAGGTGAACCAGATCGCGGCGGCGATGTACGCGGCGACCGCGGCCGGGATGAGCCTCGGGCGCCCGATGCGTCCGAGGCCCTGGATGACGAGGACGAGTCCCGCGGTGGCCACGACCTCACCGACGAGCAGGTGGCCTCCTTCGCGGACCTGGGTGGCGAAGGTGCCCGGGGTCCGGCCGAACATGGCCTCCGCGAGGACGGCGCCTCCGATGGCTCCGGCCGTCTGGGCGGCGGTGTAGACCAGCGCCTCCCGGCCGTCGAGCCCCTCCCCACCGGTACGCCGGGACCACCAGGCGGTGAAGGTGACCACCGGGTTGAGATGCGCGCCGGACAGCGGCCCGAAGAGGGTGATGATCAGCCCGAGGCCGATGGCGGAGGCGATCGAGTTCGCGATGAGGGCGACGCCGGTGTCGCGGCTGAGCTCGGCGGCCTGGATTCCGGAGCCGATCACGACCACGAGCAGGCCGGCGGTACCGATCAGTTCGGCAGCCGCACGGCGTGGCAGTGAGGTATGGGCTGTCATGGTTTCTCCCCCTGGGCAGAAGTGGCAGCGGAAAATGTATTCCGTATCTTGAAATGGCGACAGAGGGTGTCCAAGACCGCCGGGCCTGCGAAAAATCCCTGCCGGAACGCCCCCTGACCGGGCACGCTGGGGTCATGGACGACAGACGCACCGTGAAGGTGTCCAAATACGTCTCGAAACACCTGCGGCATCAGCCGGAACGGATCGGACTGGTGCTCGATCCCCACGGCTGGGTGGAGATCGACGACCTGCTGCGCGCGGCGGCCGCCCATGGTTTCGCCTTCAGCCGCGCCGAGCTCGACCACGTCGTGGCCGCCAACGACAAGCAGCGGTTCGCCGTCGACGGCACCCGGATCCGTGCAAGCCAGGGCCACACGGTCGCCGTGGACCTGGATCTCCCGGAGGCCGAGCCGCCCGCGTACCTCTACCACGGCACCGTCGCCGCCGCCCTGGACGCGATCCGCGCCGAGGGCCTGCGCCCGATGGCCCGCCACCACGTGCACCTGTCCCCCGACCGGGAGACCGCGACCCGGGTCGGCGCGCGCCGCGGCCGGCCCGTCGTGCTCAGCGTGGACGCTGGGGCGATGCGCGCCGCCGGGCACGTCTTCCGGATCAGTGCCAACGGGGTGTGGCTGGTGGACGCCGTGCCGCCGCAGTTCCTGCGCCTCCCGTAGCAATTCCCGCGTGCTTGCCGGGTGCTTCGGGTGCTTCCCGGGCCCGTCCCTGGTGCTTCCCGGGCACGGGAATTCGCTCAGAGATTGTCGGACCATCCCCCTAATCTGTTCCCCACTCCGGGATCCGTGAGGGGGGGACCTCGCGATCGCCGAACCATCCCCGTATGCACGCGAGGTGACGCCCTATGACGTCCACACCCCACAGCTTCCAGGTCGATCTGCGCGGCCTGGTCGACCTGCTCTCCCACCACCTGTACTCCAGCCCGCGCGTCTACGTCCGCGAGCTCCTGCAGAACGCGGTGGACGCCGTCACCGCCCGCCGGGCCCTCGACCCCGAGGCCGAGATCCGCATCCGGCTGTCCACGTCGGACGGCCGGGTCACCATCGAGGACAGCGGCATCGGCCTGACCGCCACCGAGGCCCACTCCTTCCTCGCCACCATCGGCCGCAGCTCCAAGCGCGGCGGCGAAGGTACCGCTGAAGAGATCAGCGGCCTGGAGGCCACCCGCCAGGAGTTCCTCGGCCAGTTCGGCATCGGGCTGCTCGCGTGCTTCGTCGTGGCCCGCCAGATCCGCGTCGTCACCCGCTCCGCGCGCGATCCCCAGGCAGCGCCGGTGGAATGGCTGGCCACGGACGACGGTTCGTACACCGTGCGCGAACTGCCCCACGAGGCACGTCCGGAGCCTGGTACCACCGTCGTCCTGGAGGGCCGCCCGGGCGCCGCCGAGTGGACCGTCCCGGCCAAGGTCGAGCAACTGGCCCGCGACTACGGCTCCCTCCTGCCCTACGACATCACCTTCGACGACGGCGAGGGCGGCGAGCCGCGCCCCGTCACCGACCGGCCCGCCGTGTGGGACCGGTCCTTCCCCACCCCCGCCGCCCGGCGCGTCGCACTCGCCGGGCACTGCGCGCAGCTCTTCGGTTTCACCCCGCTCGACAGCATCGACCTGGACCTGCCGGTCGCCGGCGTGCGCGGAGTCGCGTACGTCCTGCCCGAGCCGACCAGCCCCGCCCACCGCGCCGGACACCGCGTCCACCTCAAGGGCATGCTGCTGACCGACCGGGCCGACAACCTGCTGCCGGACTGGGCGTTCTTCGTCCGCGCCGTCCTGGACACGGACACGCTGCGGCCCACCGCCTCACGCGAGAACCTGTACGACGACGAGACCCTGGCCGCCGTACGGGACGCCCTCGGCGCCCGCGTCCGCGGCTGGCTCGCCGAACTCGCGGCGAGCGAACCGGAGCGGCTGGCCGCCTTCCTGCGCGTCCACCACCTCGGTGTGAAGTCCATGGCCCGGCACGACTCCGAGCTGCTCGGGCTGATGTTGCCGTGGCTGCCGTTCGAGACCAGCGACGGAACGATGAGCCTGGAGCAGTTCGCGGCCGCCCACCGCGACGTCCACTTCACGCGCACGGTCGAGGAGTTCCGCCAGATCGCACCGATCGCCGCGGCCCACGGCCTCGGCGTCATCAACGCCGGCTACACCTACGACGCGGATCTGCTGAGCCTGCTGCCGTCCGTACGGCCCGAGCTGAAGGTCACCGAGCTGGACGCCGGAGCCGTCACCGAGCGGCTCGACCCGGTGCCCACCTCCGCAGAGCTGGAGCTCGCCCCCTTCCTCGCCACGGCCCGCACCCGCCTGGAACCCCAGGGCTGCGACGTGGTGCTTCGCGCCTTCCAGCCCGTCTCCGTGCCCGCGCTCTACCTCGACGACCGGCAGGCACGGCAGGAGAGGGACCGGACCGCCGCGCTGGAGAGCGCCGACTCCCTGTGGAGCGGCATCCTCGGCGCGTTGCGCGGCTCCGCACCCCGCGCCCGCCTGGTCCTCAACCACAACAACCCGCTGATCCGCCGGATCTCCGCACTCCCCGACGAGGCGCTGACCGGCACCGCCGTCGAATCGCTCTACGGACAGGCCCTGCTGATGTCCCAGCGGCCGCTGCGTCCGGCCGACTCCACCCTGCTCAACCGTGCCTTCCTCGGGCTCCTGGAATGGGCGACCCACCCCACCGAGTCCTCGGAGGAGCAGAAGTGACCACACCTGCACACCAGGAGATCGAGCGGGGACTGGCGGAGAACCGCGAAGCGCCGGGCGGGGCCGCGCGCAACGCGCACGCCGAGGCCCTGGTCGCCGCCGCCGAGACGAGCGGTGACCGGGCGCTGTTCCGGGAGACCCTGGACAACTTGATCAACGCCTACCTGTGGAGCTCCGAGTCCTCGAAGCTGCTGGTGCCCTTCGCCCGGCTTCTCCAGGAGTACGACAAGGACCCCGGTGCCTTCTCCGAATGGGACGCGCACTCGCTGTTCTGGCAGTTCAAATGGGTGGCCACAGCCATCGCCGACTCCCCCGGGGTCCCCTTGGAGTCGGCCACCGGCTGGCTGGACGAGATGGAGCGCCGCTACCGGATCGCGGGCTACAGCGAGCGGCCCGTACGCGAGGCCGAGCTGTGGCTCGCCGACGCGATCGGCGACGACGAGCGGGCCGAGCGCGCCTTCACGCGCTGGCTGACGGCCGAGCGCGACGACATGAGCGACTGCCAGGCCTGCGAGCTTAACGGCCAGGGTCAGTACGCCGTCCTGCGCGGCGACGACGCCGAGGCCCTGGAGATCTGGAAGCCGGTGCTGGCGGGCGAGCGGACCTGCGCCGAGGAACCGCACCGGGTACTGGCCACCTCCCTGCTGCCGTTGCTGCGACTCGGACGGAGCGCCGAGGCCCGCTCGAACCACCTGCGCGGCTACCGCCTGGCCCGCGGCAACGACAGCCTGCTGCCGACCGTCGGCAAGCACATCGAGTTCTGCGCGCTCACCGGCAACGAGTCACGCGGCCTGGAGATCCTTGCCGAACACGCCTCCCACGTCGGCCCGCTCGCCAACGTCGACGACCAGCTGGCCTTCCACAGCGGCATCCTCGTGCTGCTGCGCCGGCTGATGGAGCTGGGGCACGGCCAGATCCCGGCCGTCCCCTACGACGGCACGCCCCACACAGTCTCCGAGCTGTACGAGGTCCTGCGCGCGGGCGCGCTCGACATCGCCCGGCAGTTCGACGCGCGCAACGGGACCACCCGGGTCTCGGAGCGGTTCCTGGCTCGGATCGGTCGGGAGCCGCTGGTCGGCGCGCTGCCGCTGGGCGTGCGCAGTGCGGCGCTGCCGCAGACGGCTGCCGCTGTTCCCGGGCCCGTACCCGTGTCCACCGCTTCGGCTGCCGGGTTCGCCGAACTGGTGGAGCGGGCCCGGCACGCCCGGGACCTGGGACATCCGGCTGCGGACGCGCTGTGGGCCGAGGTGGCCGTACGGGTGGACGCGCAGCCGGAGCCCGATCCGCTGGTCGCGGCCGATCTGGCGGACCACCGGGCACTGGCCGCCGCGCGGAGCGGGGCCTCGGAGGCGCCGGAGCTGCTGAGTGCGGTCCGGGAGGGCTACCGGGCACTCGGCCGGGCGGAGCGCGCGGCACTGGCCGAGCTGCGGTTGGCGAGTGTGGCCGCACGGTCCGGGGCCGCGCCCGCCGAGATCAGGAGGCTGCTGGGGGTGGCCGTACGGGCCGCCGAGGCGCTCGACCCCGCCGAACCGCTGCGGACGAGGAGGATCGCGCTCGCGGAGCTGTCGGTGATCCGTGTGGAGTCGTACCTGCGCTCGGCCGAGGCGGCCGAGCGGGACGCGCACGACCACGACCACGACCATGACCACGAACACGGTCACGGCGAACTCGCCGCCGAGCTGGCCGCCTTCGTCGCCGCCTACGAGGACACGCTGGCCGACCTGGCGGCGGAGGCCGAGGAGATGCTCGGTCGGGTCGCGCTGTCCCAGGGCGACCCGGAGCGGGCCGTGGCCATGCTGGCGGCGGCCGCGGCTCGGGCGGTCGGGGCGGGCAGGCCGTGGCAGGCGGTGGACCCGCAGGTGCTGCGGGCCGGGGTGCTGATGTCGCTGGACCGGCCTGAGGAGGCGGAGGAAGCGGCGCGTTCCGCGCTGGAGCACGCCCCCGAGGTGACCGACTCCGAGGTTCAGGGCGTCGTACGGCTGACCCTCGCGGACATCCTGGTGCGGCGGGAGGGCGCGGCGGAGGAGGCCGCCGGGCATGCTCTGGCGGGAGCCCACTGGTTCGACCAGGCGGGCCTCACGGCCGACGGCGGGGCGCAGGCCCGGCTGGTCCTGGCACGGGCGTATGCGCAGGACCGCCGGGCCGCCGAGGCGGCGGAGGTCCTGCAGTCGGCTCTGCCGGATCTGCTGGAACACGGTGAGGAGCAGGCCGTTTCCGGCCGGGAGTTCCTGGGTGATCTGCTGCGGCAGCTGAACGAGCTGCGGCCGGCGGCGGAACAGTTCCTGCTGGCGGCGGAGACGGCCAAGGGTTGGGAGGACCCGCGGCCGCAGGCGAGGCTCGCGCAGTCGGCCGCCGACACCCTGTCCGACGCCGGGCTGACCGCGGAGGCGGTCGCCGCCTACGAGCGGGCCGTGGAGCTGCACCGCCTGACGGGCGGGGCCCCGGTCGCCGAGGTGCGTGCCCTGCGGTCCCTGGCCTGGCTGGGACTGCGCGAGGAGGTCACCGACCAGGCCGTGGCGCGGGCCCGGGTCCTGATGGACGAGGCCGCCGGGGTACTGGAGACCGCCCTGGCGGCGGATCCCGGGGCTCCCGAGCTGCAGTCCGAACTCGCCCAGACCTGGCACCAGCTGGCGCAGGTCCTCGACCGGCGCGTCAGCGTGCAGACGGAATCGTTCGACGACGAGCAGGACGAGGGTGAGGACGAGGACGGTACGGGCGGCGGTTCAACCTCATCGGCGCAGTCGCTGAGCGAGGCGGAGATCGAGGCGCTGCGCCTGGAGGAGATCGAGCTCTGGGACCGGGCTGGCGCGGTCTACGCGGAGCTCGGCCCGGACCATCTGCGGGACCGGTTCCAGTGCCTGAACAACGCCGTCTGGACGGAGCAGGAGCGGGGCCGCGCGGACGCGGGCGCCGCCCGCATCTCCGCGCTGATCGACGAGGTCAGAGCACTGCCGGAGGGCGCCGCGCCCGACTGGCTCCTGCCGTCCGCCGAGCGTCTGTACAGCCAGCTGACGGCCTGAGCCCGCCGCTGCCGTCGGTCGTCGCCGCTCCCCGTCCAGGGCAGCGGCGACGACCCCGGGATCAGTTGTCCAGCTGGGCCAGGGCCTCCACGGCGATCTTCTCGAAGACCGACTCGTCCGCGGCGAAGTCGGAGTCCGGGATGGGCGCGTGGATCACCAGCTCGGTGAAGCCCAGCTCGCGGTGACGGCCCGCGAAGTCGACGAACGCGTCCACGGATTCCAGCATGGTGCTGCGTTCGGGCGTGAAGCCGGTCAGCAAGACCTTCTCCATCGGCTCGAACTCCCGCCCGATCTCGGCGAAAGCCGTCTCCAGCCCTCCGATCTGCCGGCGCAGGGCCTCCAGTGACTGCTCGGGCGTGCCGTCCTCGAAAATCTTCGGATCGCCCGCAGTCACCCAGGCCTGGCCGTGGCGGGCGGCGAGCCGCAGGCCGCGCGGTCCGGTGGCGGCGACGGCGAGCGGCAGTCGCGGCCGCTGCACACAGCCGGGGATGTTGCGGGCCTCCTCGGCGGAGTAGAAGGTGCCCTGCGAGCTCACCGCGCCCTCGGTCAGCAGCTGGTCCAGCAGCGGTACGAACTCGGCGAAGCGGTCGGCCCGCTCACGCGGTGACCAGGGCTCCTGACCCAGTGCGGTCGCGTCGAAACCGTTGCCGCCCGCGCCGATGCCGAGGGTGACACGACCGCCGGAGACGTCGTCCAGGGAGATGAGGTCCTTGGCCAGGGTCACCGGATGGCGGAAGTTCGGCGAGGTGACCAGCGTCCCCAGGCGCATCCTCTCGGTGGCCCCGGCCGCCGCGGTCAGGGTGGGCACCGCGCCGAACCACGGCCCGTCGCGGAAGCTCCGCCAGGACAGGTGGTCATAGGTGTAGGCGGTGTGGAACCCGAGCGTCTCCGCCCGTACCCACTGGTCACGACCCCCTTCATGCCATCGACGTACCGGGAGGATCACCGTGCTCAGACTCAGACTCATGCGTTCGAGCGTACGGTGGCCTTCGTGTTTCACGTGAAACATCGCCATCCAACCGATGTTTCACGTGAAACATCGGGCCTCCGCACGGGACGGGCCGCACATGGTCCGGCCGTCCGCGGGCGATGGGCGAAGATGGAGCCGTGACCTCGGCTCCCCAGTGCCCGGACGGGCCCACCCCCATGCCCCGGCTCATCGCCACCGACCTCGACGGCACCCTGCTGCGCGACGACAAGTCCGTCTCGCCCCGCACGGTCGCCGCTCTCGCCGCCGCCGAGGAGGCCGGTATCGAGGTCTTCTTCGTCACCGGACGCCCGGCCCGCTGGATGGGTGTGGTCAGCGACCACGTCCACGGCCACGGCCTCGCTATCTGCGCGAATGGCGCGGCGGTCGTCGACCTCCATGCCGGTCGGGAATTCGTGCAGGTCAGAGCCCTCCCGAGAGCTGCGGCACTCGCCGTCGTGGACGCTCTGCGAACCGCTGCGCCGGGCACCTCCTTCGCGGTCGAGCTGACCACCGGCATCAACTACGAGCCGACGTACCCGCCGGTCTTCCAGGACCCGGGCGCCAACGTCGCCACGGCCGAGAAACTGCTGCACGAGGACACGGACGAAAGCACCGCACCCGTGCTCAAGCTGCTCGCGCACCACGCCGAGCTGGCCCCGGACGAGTTCCTGGCCCTGGCCCGCTCCACCGCCGGCGACCTCGCCTCGATCACCCGCTCCAGCCCCACCTCCCTGCTGGAGATCAGCGGACAGGGCGTCTCCAAGGCGAGCACCCTGGCGATGTGCTGCGCCGAGCGCGGCATCTCCCCCGCCGAGGTCGTCGCCTTCGGGGACATGCCGAACGACGTGGAGATGCTCAGCTGGGCGGGCACCTCATACGCGATGGGCAATGCCCATCCGGACGTGATCGCGGCCGCATCGGGCCGTACGACCGCCAACAACGAGGACGGCGTCGCCGTCGTCATCGAGCACATCGTCGCCGACCGGATCGCACAGCGGCTGCTCTGAGGCAGCCGCTGCTCCAGAGAAAAACGCTGGGACGCCTTAGAGCGGGGCCTCCCACACCAGGGTGGTCCCGCCGCCGCCGTCACCGATGCCCGGGCCGTACGAGCTCGCGCCGCCCAGCGCCTCTGCCCGCCGGCGCAGATTCCGCAGCCCGCTGCGCCGTCCGCCGTCGGGGATGCCCACCCCGTCGTCGGCGACCTCCAGCCGGACCCCGGGGCGTCCGTCCGCCAGTTTGATCGTGGAGTCCACGACCACCTCGATCCGGGACGCGTCGGCATGGCGGAACGCGTTGGACAGCGCCTCGCGCAGCGCGGCGATCAGGTTCTTGCCCACCAGTTCGCCGACGACCGCGTCGAGGGGGCCGAGGAAGCGGTGCGCGGGCTTGAAGCCCAGCGGCACGGCAGCCATGTTGATCTCCCGCAGCACCCGGGTGCGCAGCCCCGAGGGTGCCTCCGCGGGACCCTGCTGGAGCGCGAAGATAGCGGTGCGGATCTCCTGGATCGTCACGTCCAGCTCGTCCACGGCCTTGCCGACCCCGTCACGGACCTCGGGGACGATGGACCGGCGCTGGGCACCCTCCAGCATCATCCCGGTGGCGAACAGCCGCTGGATGACCAGGTCGTGCAGGTCTCGGGCGATCCGGTCGCGGTCCTCGAACACGGCGAGCCGCTCCCGGTCGCGCTGTGCCTCGGCCATCATCAGGGCGAGCGCGGCCTGGGAGGCGAACTGCGTTGCCAGGGTCCGCTCGGCCTCGGTGAAGGGGCGCTTGCCGCGGGCCCGGGGGGTGACCAGGGCGCCCAGCACCCGCCCGCCGCTCTGCAGCGGAAGCATCATGCAGGGCCCGTACTGGCTGGTGAGCTTGCTGACCATGCGGGGGTCGGACGCGGCGTCGTCCACGAATACGGGCTCGCCCTGCAGCAGCCTGTCCATCACCGGGCTCTCCGCGGGGATCACCACACCGAGCGAGGTGGCCGGGTTCTCGGCGGAGACGGCGACGATCTCCATCCCGCCGTCCTCGGTCGGCAGCATCACGATGCCGGCGGAGGAGTCGGCCAGGTGACGGGCCTGCTCGGCCACCACGGCGAGGGCGTCGTCCGCGTCCCCGCCGGACAGCAGGGCGGTGGTGACGGCCACCGAGCCGTCGATCCAGCGCTCGCGCTGAGTGGCGGCCTCGTACAACCGGGCATTGCCGATGGCGATGCCCGCCTCGGTGGCCAGCACCCGGACCATGTGGACGTCGTAGTCGTTGAACGCGCCGCCGCCGTCCTTCTCGGCGAGGTACAGATTGCCGAAGATCTCCCCCTGCACCCGGATCGGGACACCGAGGAAGGTCTTCATGGGCGGATGGTGCGGAGGGAAGCCCGCCGAACGCGGATCCTTCGTCAGATCGTCGAGCTGCACGGTGTCGGAGTGCGAGATCAACGCTCCCAGAAGGCCCCGCTTCCCGTCCGGACGGTGCCCGATCTTCCGGGCCAGCTCGGAGCTGATCCCGTACGTCACGAAGTCCGAAAGCCCACGGCCCTCGGTGTCGACGACCCCGATCGCCGCGTAACGGGCGTTCGCGAGCTCGGCCGCGGTCTCGCAGATGCGGTCCAGCGTGGAGTGCAGCTCAAGCCCGGTCCCGACCGACCTCATGGCCTCCAGCAGTTGCGGTACCCGGGCCGTGAGCTCGGTGGACAGGCCTTGCAGACTCCTGGCGGCCTGGGTGGCGGCCACCAGCGGGTCCGGGGTTCCAGGCGACGGTTCCTGCGGTTCCTGCGGCTGCGACTCCTGCAGTGACATGCCCTTGAGACTAGTTAGTCCCCTTTAGCGGGGAAAGTCGGCCTGGAGAAAGTCGGCCACGGTCCCGTCCGCTTCCCGTTCCCGCTCCAGCAGCCGCCGCAGCGGCCCCTCGGTCGCGGCCAGCTCCGCGTACGCCCCGCGCTGGACGACCTCTCCGCCGTCGAGCACGAGCACCTCGTCAACCGCCTCCAGGCCGGCCAGCCGGTGGGTGATCAGCACGGTGGTCCGGCCCTCGGTCGCTTCCAGCAGGTCCGCCGTCAGCGCGTCCGCCGTGGCCAGGTCCAGGTGTTCGGCCGGCTCGTCCAGCACCAGTACGGGGAAGTCCGCGAGCAGCGCCCGGGCCAGGGCCAGGCGCTGGCGCTGGCCGCCGGAGATCCTCTCGCCGTGCTCGCCGACCAGCGTGTCCAGCCCGTCCGGCAGTCCGTCGGCCCACTCCAGCAGCCGCGCCGCGGCCAGGGCTTCCCGCAGCTCCTCCTCGCTCGCTCCGGTCCGGGCCAGCCGCAGGTTCTCCCGTACCGAACTGTCGAAGAGGTGCGCGTCCTGGGCGCAGAGCCCGACGAGCGCGCGGACGTCGTCACCGTCGAGCGTGCGGGTGTCGGTCCCGCCCAGGGTGTACGCGCCCTCGTGCGGGTCCAGGAACCGCAGCAGGACCTGGGCCAGTGTGGTCTTGCCGGAGCCCGAGGGGCCGACGACGGCGACGCGTCGGCCGGCCTCCAAGGTCAGGTCCAGGCCCCGCAGCGCGTCGCGTTCCTGGCCCGGGTGGCGGGCGGTGAGCCCCGTCAACCGCAGGGGGAAGGGCGAGCCGGGCGCCGCGGCGGGCTGCTCCGGCTCGGCGACGGGAACCGGGGAGTCGATGACCTCGTAGACCCGCTCGGCGCTGCGGCGCACCCGCTGGCGGTACTGGCCGGCGAGCGGAAGGCCGTTGACCGCTTCGAACGCGGCGAGCGGCGTCAGCACGGCGACGGCCATGGCCACCCCGGACAGCCGTCCCTCGTGGACCGCGTCCGCCGCAGCGGCCGCGGCCGCCACGACGGTCAGCCCGCACACCAGGGCGGACAGCCCGCCACCCAGACCACCCGCGGCGGCTCCGCGCGCGGCGATGCGCGTCAGTACGCCGTCGCTCTCCCGGGCCCTGCCCTTGCGGTCCTCCAGCGCCCCGGCGACGGTCAGCTCCGCGGTACCGGTGAGCAGATCGGCCACCCGTGTGGCGAGTTCACCCCGGGCGGGCGCGAGCCGTCGCTCGGCGCGCCGGGAGCATGCCCCGCTCACCAGCGGCACGCCGATGCCGGCGACGAGCAGACCGACGGCGAGGGCGGCTCCGGCCTCCGGCAGCAGCCAGACGGTGAAGGCGACCGAGCCGGTGCCGACGAGCACCGCGGTGCCGACGGGCAGCAGCCAGCGCAGCCAATAGTCCTGGAGTGCGTCGGCGTCGGCCACCAGCCGGGCCAGCAGATCCCCGCGCCGGTGCTCGCGCAGCCCGGCGGGGGCGATGCGCTCAAGCCGCCGGTACACGGAGACCCTCAGGTCGGCAAGCATCCGCAGCACGGCGTCGTGCGAGACGAGCCGCTCGGCGTACCGGAAGACGGCCCGCCCCATCCCGAAGGCCCGGGTGGCGGTGACCGCCACCATCAGATAGAGCACGGGCGGCTGTTCGGAGGCCCGTGAGATCAGCCAGCCGGACACCGCCATCAGCCCGACGCTGCACCCGACGGCCAGCGCCCCGAGGAGCAGTCCGAGCCTGAAGCGCCCTTGCCAGGCCTTGGCCACCGCGCGTACCCGGCGCAGCGGATCGGCTCCGCCCGAGTCGTTCCCGCCACCGGCCCGCGCCCGCTCGGGCGCGGCTCCGAGGATCCACTCCCCGCCGTCGGAGGCGGCACGGCCCGGGGCCTCGGCCCGGGCGGCGGCGGGGCGGGGGAGCGGCCTCGCAACGGCGGGCAGCGCCGCACCGCCGCCGCCCTCGGCCAACGGGACCACCCGGTCGGCGACGGCGAGCAGCGCCGGCCGGTGCACGACCAGCAGCACGGTCCGGCCCACGGCGAGCCGCCGGACTGCGTCCACCACCCCGGCCTCGGTCTCGCCGTCCAGCGCAGCGGTCGGCTCGTCCAGCAGCAGCACGGGCCGGTCCGCCAGGAACGCCCGCGCCAGGGCCAGCCGCTGGCGCTGACCGGCGGACAGTCCCACGCCGCCCTCGCCCAGGGGGGTCTCCACCCCGCGCGGCAGCGCCGTCACGAACTCCCAGGCCCCGGCGTCCTTCAATGCCCGGGCCACCTCCGCCTCGGAGGCCGCTGCCCGGGCCAGCCGTACGTTCTCCCCGATCGTTCCGGCGAACAGGTGCGGGCGTTGCGGTACCCAGGCGATCTGCTCCCGCCACTGCTCCTGGGACAGTTCTGCCAGGTCCACGCCGGCCACCCGTACCCGCCCCGCGGTCGGTACCACGAACCCCAGCAGCACCTGGAGCAGTGTTGACTTCCCGGCTCCGCTCGGTCCGGTGAGGGCCACGCACTCCCCCGGTTCGACGGTCAGCGAGACCGGCCCGGGCGAGTCCTGGCCCCGGCCCTCGTACCGGACGCGGACGCCGTCGATCTCGATGCGCAAGGGAGCGCCGCTCGGCAGCCGGGCCCCGCCGGCCGGACGCGCGACGGGGGTCTCCAGCACCTCGAAGATCTCCTCCGCGGCGGCCAGCCCCTCGGCGGCCGCGTGGTACTGCGCGCCGACCTGCCGCAACGGCAGGTACGCCTCGGGCGCCAGGATCAGGATGACCAGTCCCGTGTAGAGGTCGAGTTCCCCGTGGACCAGCCGCATGCCGATGGTCACCGCCACCAGCGCCACCGAGAGGGTCGCCAGCAGCTCCAGGGCGAAGGAGGAGAGGAAGGCGATGCGCAGGGTCCGCATCGTCGCGCGCCGGTAGTCGTCGGTGATCTTGCGGATGGACTCGACCTGGGCCTTGGCCCGTCCGAAGACCTTCAGTGTGGGAAGTCCGGCCACCACATCGAGGAAGTGCCCCGACAGGCGCGACAGCAGCCGCCACTGGCGGTCCATCCGGGACTGGGTGGCCATTCCGATGAGGACCATGAACACAGGGATCAGGGGGAGGGTGACCACGATGATGGCCGCCGACACCCAGTCCTCGGTGACGATGCGGGCGAGCACCGCCACCGGCACGACCACCGCGAGCCCCAGCTGGGGGAGGTAACGGGAGAAGTAGTCGTCGAGCGCGTCCACCCCCCGGGTGGCCAGCGCCACCAGTGACCCGGTCCGCTGTCCGGTCAGCCAGCCAGGGCCCAGCTCGGCGGCCCGGTCCAGCAGCCTGCCGCGCAGTTCCGACTTGACCGCCGCACCGGCCCGGTGCGCGGCCAGCTCCGTGAGCCAGGCGATCAGGCCGCGGCCCAGTGCCACCGCCGCGAGCAACAGCAGGGGCGTCCGCAGCTCCGCCCCGCCGAGCCCTTCCTCGAAGGCGCCGACCACGATCTCGGCGATGAGCATCGCCTGACCCACGACCAGCCCCGCCCCGGCGAGGCCCAGCGTCACCACCGCCCCCAGGAAGAGGCGGGTGGAACGGGCGTACCGAAGCAGGCGCGGGTCGATCGGTTTCACGTGAAACATCCCCCAGGGGAGGGTCAGGCGGGAGGGTCGGGTGTCGGGGCTCAGTGCACGTCGACGATGTGCTGCGTCCCGATCCGCTTGCGGAACACCCAGTACGTCCAGCCCTGGTAGAGCAGAACGAGCGGCGTGGCCACTCCCGCGCACCAGGTCATGATCTTCAGGGTGTAGGGGCTGGACGAGGCGTTGGTGACCGTGAGGCTCCAGGCGTCGTCCAGCGAGGACGGCATGACGTTCGGGAACAGCGTCAGGAAGAGCATCGCGACGGCCGCCGCGATGGTGATCCCGGACAGTGCGAACGACCAGCCCTCGCGTCCCGCCTGGTTGCATGCGAGGGCCCCGACCAGTGCGATCACCGCGATGGCCATCGCGACAAGGCTCTTGGCGTCGCCGCTCGAGACCTGGGTCCAGCCCAGGAAGACCAGGGCCAGTACGGCGGTGGCCGCGCCCAGCCGGGTCGCCAGCTTGCGCGAGCGGTCCCGGATGTCACCGACCGTCTTGAGCGAGGTGAAGACCGCGCCGTGGAAGGTGAACAAGGTGAGCGTGACCAGGCCACCGAGGATCGAGTAGGTGTTGAGCAGGTCGAGGAAGGTCCCGACGTACTCCTTGTTCTGGTCGATCTTCACACCGTGCACGATGTTGGCGAAGGCCACGCCCCAGAGGAACGCGGGGATCAGCGAGGTCCAGAAGATCGCGTGTTCCCAGTTGGTCTGCCAGCGGTCCTCGTCCCGCTTGTGCCGGTATTCGAAAGCGACACCGCGGATGATCAGGCAGACCAGGATGACGAGCAGCGGCAGGTAGAACCCCGAGAAGAGGGTGGCGTACCAGTCGGGGAAGGCGGCGAAGGTCGCGCCGCCCGCGGTGAGCAGCCAGACCTCGTTGCCGTCCCACACGGGTCCGATCGTGTTGATCAGGACCCGCTTCTCCGTGCGGTCACGGGCGAGCAGCTTGGTCAGTACGCCGACTCCGAAGTCGAAGCCCTCCAGAAAGAAGTAGCCGATCCACAGGACGGCGATGAGTACGAACCAGACGTCGTGAAGTTGCATGGTGTGGTCTCCCCAGCCTCAGTACGAGAAGGCCATCGGCCGGTCGGGGTTCTTGTCGTCCCCGCCGATCCTGGTGGGCGGGTTGAGGTCGGCCTCGGTGAGCTCGGGCGGACCGGCCTTGACGTACTTGACCAGGAGCCTGACCTCGATGACGGCGAGCACGGCGTAGAGGAGCGTGAAGCCGATCATCGAGGTGAGCACCTCTCCCTGGGAGACGTTCGGCGAGACCGCGTCCCGGGTGCGCAGGACTCCGTAGACCACCCAGGGCTGGCGGCCCATCTCGGTGAAGATCCAGCCCCAGGAGTTGGCGATGAGCGGGAAGCCCATGGTCCAGAGCGCGACGATCCAGTACAGGTTGGCGAACTTCGGGCCCAGCGCGCTCTTGAAGAGGACCAGGTTCGGGACCTCCTCCTCCCCGGTGCGCAGACCCGGCGGCAGCATGAACTTCTTGCGGGTCAGCCACAGGCCCAGCGCTCCGACGGCGACGGAGGCCATGCCGAAGCCGATCATCCAGCGGAAGCCCCAGTAGGCGACCGGGATGTTGGGCCGGTAGTCGCCGGGGCCGAACTTCTCCTGCTCGGCCTTGTTGACGTCGTTGATGCCCGGGACGAACGAGGTGAAGTCGTCGTTGGCCAGGAAGGACAGCAGGCCCGGGATCTCTATGGCGACCTTGTTGTGGCCCTTCTCGACGTCGCCGTAGGCGAAGACGGAGAAGGGAGCCGGCGCCTCGCCGTCCCAGAGCGCCTCGGCGGCGGCCATCTTCATGGGCTGCTGCTTGAACATCACCTTGCCGAGCAGGTCACCGCTCAGGGCAGTGCCCATACCGGCGATGATCACGACGATCAGGCCGAGCCGCAGCGAGCTCCGCATCACGGGGATGTGCTTCTTGCGCGCCAGGTGGAAGGCGGCGATGCCGGCCATGAACGCACCGCCGACCAGGAAGGCGGCCGTGATGGTGTGGAAGAACTGCGTGAGCGCGGTGTTCTGGGTGAGCACGTGCCAGAAGTCGGTGAGCTCGGCCCGGCCTCGCTCCTCGTTGATCCGGTACCCGACCGGGTGCTGCATCCAGGAATTGGCCGCCAGGATGAAGTAGGCGGACAGGATCGTGCCGATGGACACCATCCAGATGCAGGCCAGGTGGATCTTCTTCGGCAGCTTGTCCCAGCCGAAGATCCACAGACCGATGAAGGTCGACTCGAAGAAGAAGGCGATCAGTGCTTCGAAGGCCAGCGGGGCACCGAAGATGTCACCGACGAATCGCGAGTAGTCGGACCAGTTCATGCCGAACTGGAACTCCTGGACGATGCCGGTGACGACACCCATCGCGATATTGATCAAGAAAAGCTTTCCCCAGAACTTCGTGGCCCTGAGGTACTTCTCCTTCTCGGTGCGCACCCAGGCCGTCTGCAGGCCGGCCGTGAGGGCCGCGAGCGAGATCGTCAGGGGAACGAAGAGGAAGTGGTAGACGGTGGTGATGCCGAACTGCCAGCGCGCCAATGTCTCCGGCGCCAAAGCTAGGTCCACGTCGTCTTCTCCTTGTCGTCGCCGTGGGTCACAGCCGCAGTCTGCCTGGCGGGTTCCCTCCCGTAACGGGAGGAAGCAGGACACGCTTGTGAACGCGTTCACATTCACAAGCATTATTGCGCACCGGTTTTCGACCCTCTGCAGGGGGGTCCCCTCTAGCCAAGAAATTCAACAGATTGTTGAATGTGGCCCATGAAGATTCGAATCTCCTGGCCCGCCGGACAGCTCACCGCAACCCTCGACGAGACCCCGACCAGCAAGGCGCTGGCCGAGGCCCTTCCGATCTCCGCCTCCGCGAACACCTGGGGCGAGGAGGTCTACTTCGACACCGGCGTCTCCGTGGCCCTGGAGCACGACGCCCAGCAGGTGGTCGAGCCCGGCACGGTCGCGTTCTGGACCGAGGGCGACGCGCTCGCGCTGCCCTACGGCCCCACACCCATCTCGCGCGGAGGCGAGAGCCGCCTGGCGAGCCCCTGCAACGTGCTCGGCTCGTTCGACGGCGACCCCCGCTTGCTGGCCACCGTCCGCGACGGCGACCCCGTCCGCGTGGAACTCGCGTAGCGCGCGGAACTCACGCGGCACGCGGCACGCGCGTAAATCCGCAGTCCGCAGTCCGCCCGGAGCTACAGCTCCTTGAAGAACGCCTCCGCCGTGTGCAGGAAGAGGTCGTTCGCCTCGGTCTCACCGATCGTGACCCGCAGGCCCTCGCCCGCGAAGGGCCGGACCACCACACCGGCCTTCTCGCAGGCCGCCGCGAAGTCGGCCGTCCGCTCCCCCAGCCGCATCCACACGAAGTTCGCCTGCGTGTCCGGGACCGTCCAGCCCTGCGCCAGCAGCGTCTCGTGCACCCGGTTCCGCTCGCACACCAGCGCCCCGACGCGGCCCATCAGCTCGTCCTCGGCGCGCAGCGAGGCGACCGCCGCGTCCTGCGCGAGCTGGCTGACGCCGAAGGGCACCGCCGTCTTGCGCAGCGCCGCGGCCACCGGCTCGTGGGCCACCGCGAAGCCGACGCGCAGGCCGGCGAGCCCGTACGCCTTGGAGAACGTACGCAGCACACAGACGTTCGGGCGGTCGCGGTACAGCTCGATGCCGTCCGGCACGTCCGCGTCCCGCACGAACTCGCGGTAGGCCTCGTCCAGCACCACCAGGACGTCCGAGGGGACCCGGTCCAGGAACCGCTCCAGCTCGGCGCGGCGCACGGCGGTACCCGTGGGGTTGTTGGGATTGCAGACGAAGATCAGCCGGGTCCGCTCGGTGATCGCCTCGGCCATCGCGTCCAGGTCGTGCACATCGCCCTCGGTCAGCGGGACCTGCACGGAGGTCGCACCCGAGATCTGCGTGATGATCGGATAAGCCTCGAAAGAGCGCCAGGCGTAGATGACCTCGTCGCCCGGGCCGGCCGTCGACTGGATCAGCGACTGGGCCACGCCCACCGAGCCGGTGCCGGTGGCGATGTGCTCGACCGGCACCCCGAACCGCTCCGCGAGCTCGTTCACCAGTCCGGTGCAGGCCATGTCCGGGTACCGGTTGAAGTTGCCGGCCGCCGCGACCGCGCTCTCCAGCACCCCGTGCAGCGGCGGGTACGGGTTCTCGTTCGAGGACAGCTTGTACGCGACGGGCCCGCCCGCAGCCGCCGGCTTGCCGGGCTTGTATGTGGGAACGCCATCCAGCTCGGCGCGCAGCTTCGGGCTCTTCTCGCTCACCGCAGGTCCTCCTCGACCATCCCGTACGACGTCGCCGTCGACTCAATACTGCTCACCTTATGAGGATTCCGCTCTCCCGAGAATGGGGGCGCCTGGAATGCGGGGGAGCGCGCGCATATATGCGCGCGCCGGTGGCTTGCGCCCTGGCGCGCATCCCTCGTGCAGGTGAGTTGAGACCGGCCCGAGACCGTACCGCTTTGGCATGCTCGTACCCGCCGACAAGCTTCACGGCAGCCCTTGACGAGCAAATACCTTCATTTCCAAGGTCATTGAGGGTGGCGAACCATGCAGAAACGTGCCTGTCAACGCGTGCATATGCACCCAGGCCACCCACCCCGCCGCGCCCTACTATCGGCTCGCCATGACAGCAGCAGGGAAGCATCAGGTGAGCCGGACCGAGACCACCCGGCGGGCCGCCGGCCGACAGGGCCGGGCAGGCATCAGGGACGTGGCCGCCGCGGCGGGCGTCTCCATCACAACCGTCTCCGACGCGCTCAATGGCAAGGGGCGGCTGCCGGACGCCACCCGCCGCCACGTTCGCGAGGTCGCCGACCGGCTGGGCTACCGCCCGTCCGCCGCCGCCCGCACCCTCCGTACCGGCAAGTCGGGCCTCATCGGCCTGACAGTGACGACGTACGGGGATGAACCTTTCACCTTCACCGAATTCGCCTACTTCGCCGAGATGGCCAGAGCGGCCACCTCCGCCGCGCTCGCCCGCGGCTACGCCCTCGTCATCCTCCCCGCCACCTCCCGACACGACGTGTGGTCCAACGTCGCCCTCGACGGCACCGTCGTCATCGACCCCTCCGACCACGATCCCGTGGTCACCGAACTGGTCCGCCAGGGCCTGCCCGTGGTCTCCGACGGCCGCCCGGCAGGCTCCCTCCCCGTCACCGCCTGGGTCGACAACGACCACGAGGCCGCCGTACTGGGCCTGCTCGACCACCTCGCCGCCGCCGGCGCCCGCCGGATCGGGCTGCTGACCGGCACCACCACCGACACCTACACCCGGCTCTCCACGACCGCCTACCTCAACTGGTGCGAGCGCGTCGGCCAGGACCCCGTCTACGAGTCCTACCCCGCCCACGACCCCTGCGCGGGCGCCGTGGCCGCCGACCGGCTCCTCGCCCGCCCCGACCGGCCCGACGCCGTGTACGGGCTCTTCGACCCCAACGGCACGGACCTGCTCGCCGCAGCCCGGCGCTACGGCCTGCGCGTCCCCGAGGACCTCCTGCTCGTGTGCTGCAGCGAGTCCACCGTGTACGCCAACACCGAACCGCCCATCACCACCCTCTCCCTCAAACCGCGCCGCATCGGCACCGCCGTGGTGCAGCTGCTCATCGACGCGATCGAGGGAGTGGACACCGGACGCCCCGTCGAACAGGTCGTCCCGACCGAGCTCATCATCCGTACCTCGTCACAGCGCAGGCAGCCCCGTACGACCGTCAGCCCGCCCCGGTCTCCGGCCCAGGATTGACGCGCCACACCGCCCCTCGGCGGGGCCGCCGGCCCCGCCGAGGATTTCAGCAACACCGATATCGGGAGAAATCGGCAGGAACGATCGGCTCCGGACAGGATTCACCACCCCTGGTGCGTCACACAGCGCGAGCCGCATTCCTATGATGGGCGCACGACATCACGGACCCTCCTCCCCGGAGGTCAGGAGGGTCCGCAGGTGTACGGCAGCGCGACGGTGGTGGAGGGGTCGATGACTCAGGGGGCCGGTCAGGGACCCGCGATGCGGACGGAGACGCTGCGGGACTTCCGGGTTCCGGTCACCGAACCCGCCCCGTACGCCGTATCCAACGGGCTTCCCGGTGAGGCCCCCGTGTACGGCGAGTACCCGGCGTACTACGAGGACGGCGCGCTGAGCGTGCCCCCGCAGCCCGGCTACGCGCCACAGGCGAACGCGCGGCCCGCGGCGCCGCCCGTCCCGCATCACGACGTACACGAAGCGCGCGAAGCATACGAACCGCGGGAACCGCGCGAGGCGTACGAACCGCGGGAACCGCGCGAGGCGTACGAACCGCACGAGGCGCACGCCCCCGCCGAGCCCGAGGCCCCCGCGGACCCCGAGGACGACGACTTCGACGGCTACACCCCGACCCACCGCGACCTGCCCGTCATCGGCCGCGGCGCACTCGGCGGCCCCGGCGACACCGTCCAGGTCCAGTACGTCCCCCAGGACGCCTCGGCCGCCGGTCCCGGCCCGCTCTACGTGGTCGGCGACGTCCACGGCTACCTCGACGAGCTCGTCACCGAACTCCACGCCCAGGGCCTGATCGACACCGAGCGCCGCTGGTCCGCCGGCAACGCCCGGCTCTGGTTCCTCGGCGACTTCACCGACCGCGGCCCCGACGGCATCGGCGTCATCGACCTCGTCATGCGGCTCTCCGCCGAGGCCGCGGCCGCCGGCGGCTACTGCAAGGCCCTCATGGGCAACCACGAGCTGCTGCTCATCGGCGCCAAGCGGTTCGGCGACACCCCCGTCTCCTCCGGCGCCGGCACCGCCACCTTCCAGGCCGCCTGGCTGCTCAACGGCGGCCAGCGCACCGACATGGAGCGCCTGCAGGACGTACACCTGCAGTGGATGTCCCGCCTGGACGCGGCCGTCCTGGAGGAGGACCACCTGCTGCTGCACTCCGACACCACGGCCTACCTGGACTACGGCGACTCCATCGAGGACGTCAACGACACCATCCACGAGCTCCTCAACCGCAACGACGCCGACATCACCTGGGACCTCTTCCGCAAGTTCACCAAGCGGTTCGCCTTCCGCGACGAGGAGACCGGCCCGGTGGCCGTACGCGAACTGCTCGGCACGTACGGCGGCAGCCGCGTCGTGCACGGGCACAGCCCCATCCCGTACCTCCTCGGCGAAGTGGGCACCGAGGACGGTGACGAGGCGCGCGGCCCGGAGGCGGTGGACGGCCCCCACGTGTACGCGGACGGGCTCGCCATCGCGATGGACGGCGGGGTCACGATGGCGGGCAAGCTGCTGGTCGTGCAACTGCCTCTGCGCGACTGAGGATTGTCACCAGGGGGGTATTTCCGGAAAGCCCCTGTCAACCTGCGGTGTGATCCCTCTACCATCGCTCTATCCGTAGCAGGCTCTCCTCCGTTTGTGCCGGCGCCCGGGTCTACGCGGGCAAACCGGCCTCCACGGAGCATCGGGGGATGCACATGACCAGCGCTCCGCACCTGCTGACCGAAGACCGGCCGGAGTTCGATCGGCTCCTCGACGAGGCGCTGCGCACCGCACACGAACGGCCCGAGCTCGCCACCCTCGGCGAACGCCTGAACGCCGAACAACTGCGCACCATGGCCCTGGGGGCCAGCGCGCTGCTGACGGCCGCGGCCGCCGCCGAGTACGACCACTACGTGAAGCTCCGCGAGGAACGGCGCGACGAGGTCCTCTCCACGCCCGGCACCACGGGCGAGGAGGACGGCGGACAGGGCGGTGCGGGCCTCGGCGCCGTGATCGCGGTCCTCGCACCCGTGCTGGCGGGCACCGCCATGCTGATCTTCCTGCTCGTGGGCTACATCCTGAAGGTGATCGAACCCGAACCGGCCTTCGCCGAGACCATGCTGACGGCGGGTTCGTTCTTCGGCGTGCTCACCGCCGCCGCCCTGATCTTCGCCGTGATCGGCCTGCTGGTGACCGCGCTGCGCAACGGGGCGACCGAGGTGGCGGCGGACGAGGCCGAGGCGATACCCGACGAGGTCGCGCGGGCCAGGGAGGCCTGGCGGAACGCGCTGCTGGAGCGCGGGATCATGCCGTTCCTGCGGGATGCGCTGGCCGATCCGGGTGCGGGGCCGGGGTATCCGGCGCCCCGCACGCCAGGGGCCGGGCGCATCCCCAACCTGGGATACACCCGGCCCGACTTCACCAGTCCGGGCTCCCCGTCACAGGGTCCCCGGCCCGGCTACACGCCTCCGGACTTCACCAGCCCGGACTTCGGCGGCCCGGAGCACAAGCCCGAGTAGACCTCCCGGCCTCGCGCCCTTCTTCCCCTACTTCAGTGCCTTCGGCAGGTAGTTGGGGTTCATCGGCCGGATCGGCTGCCCGTTGACCGCCCGGAGGGGGAGGTCCGGGTCACCCTCGTCGGGCTGGGGAACCGCCTCGGTCCACACCCCGCCGCATGTGAGGGTGCCAGGACCCGGGTTGACGGCGCAGGTGGTCTCGAAGATCACGCCTTCCGTCGTCACCACCTCGACCAACAGCACGTTGGCCTGGTGGCTGATGGCGATCGCGCAGGCGTCATCCGGGTAGTCGCCCTCAGCGTTGAGGGTGAGGTCGTACCAGGTCCAGGGTCCCGGGGTCGCCTGAATCCCACGGATGCCCGCGTACGCATTGCCGTCGCCGGGGAGTACCGCCTTGAACTCGCGGTTGTTGTTGTCCCGGACGGAGTCGATGTCCACGCACTGGGAGGCGCCAGTGGCTCCGGTGGCACCCGTCGCACCGGTGGCACCTGTGGCACCCGTGGCACCCGTGGCTCCGGTCGCACCGGTGGCTCCGTCGGCACCGTCCTCACCCTTCGGACCCCTGGGGCCCGTCGGACCCGTCGGACCCTGCTTGCACTCGTCGTCGCCGCCACCACCGCGCGGACCGGCCTGGGCAGCCGCTCTCGGATCGTAATCGTGCTTGTCCGACTTGCAGTGGTCATCCGCGGGGGCCGCCACCCGGACCGCCTCGGTCGCCTGGATGGCCTGAGCCGTGGCGACCGCGGGGCTGGACATGCCCGCCATGACCAGGGCAAGCGATGCGAGGGTGCCGCCAGTCAGCCAACTGCTCCGCCTGGGCAGCGGACCAAGGATTGACCTGGTCCTGTTCTCGGGGCTCATATACGCCGCTCCTTTTCGAAACCGGATCGAACGATGTGCGATGGGCCATCTCGGGCCACCTCGGTCATCGTGGGTATCGCGGTCACAAGCGGTGGGACGCCTCGCGAGAAAGTCCACTTATCGGACCAGCGGTACGACCCCAATGGAGGCTTTTACGCGGTGGCGGACGCGACGCGCCCCGGCATGGACGAACTGTGGCCTACGGTCGGCTCACGGTCGTTCTCATCACCACAGGGGATGGAATCCTTGAGAGCAACAGTCTGCCTGAACATGATCGTCAAGAATGAGGCACCGGTGATCCGGCGCTGTCTCGAATCGGTGCGCCCCTTGATCGATACCTGGGTGATCGTGGACACGGGCTCCACGGACGGAACCCAGGACATCATCCGGGAATTCTTCGGTGACCTGCCCGGAGTTCTGCACGAGCGGCCGTGGAAGGGATTCGGCGAAAGCCGCAGCGAGGCGATCGACCTCGCCCGCTCCAGCGCCGACTACCTGCTGTTCATCGACGCCGACGACGTGATGCAGGTACAGCCCGGCTTTCGCATGCCGGACCTCACTCTCGACGCGTACCGCATCGCGGTGCACCACGAGCCCGTCATCCACTGGCGGCCCGCTCTCGTCTCCACCCGATTGCCATGGAAATACGTCGGAGTGCTCCACGAATACATCGACTGCGAAGTCCGGCACAGCAGCGGAGTACTCGAAGGCGCCAATATCCTCATCGTCGGCGGCGGGGCACGTCTCAGGGAATCGGGCGAGCGGGAGAAGTACCTGCGCGACGCGGAGGTACTCGAACAAGGGCTGATCAAGGAACCCGGAAATGCCCGCTACGCGTTCTACCTGGCCCAGAGCTGGCGCGACGCGGGAGAACCGGAGAAGTCCCTCGCCGCCTACGACCGCCGGGCGGCGATGGGCGGTTTCGCCGAGGAAGCCTTCTGCGCACAGCTGTACGCGGCACGGATCGCGGCTCACCTCAAGAAGCCGTCGGCCGAGGTGATGGACCGTTTCCTCCGCGCGCACGAGAGCCGTCCCACGCGCGCCGAAGCGATCGGCAGCCTCGCCCGCGTCTGCCGCCTCGAAGGCCGCTGGCCGCTGGCGTACATGTTCGCCCGGGAGGCGCTGCGGATCCCCCGCCCTGACGACATCCTGTTCGTCGAGTTCGACTGGCACGAGTGGCGCGCCCTCGACGAACTCGCGGTGGCCGCCTACTGGGTCGGCGCGTACCAGGAGTCGCTGGACTGCTGCGAGCGGCTCCTCCAGGACGGCAGACTCCCCGCCTCCCAGCGTGACCGCGTCACCGAGAACCTCGCATTCGCCCGCAGCAAGGTGGACCCGGAGTACCAGGTGGTCGCCTGACCGCCGCTCCCACACAGGCGACTGAGGGCGGCGCCCTCAGTCGTTGTGCCGGGGGACCGGGCCCATCCACAACCTGGGACGCACCCGGCCCGACTTCACGAGCCCGGACTTCGGCGTGCCAGCACGGCGGCCGGGGTGAGGTTCCCTAGGGGAGGAGGTTCCGGGAGGCTCCACGCATCAGGTCTCCCTTGAAGGCCTTGCCCCGGAGGGTTCCGGGAGTCGGGGCGGGGGTCAGTTCGATCCACCCCTCGTCCCAGGTGAAGTTGGTGCCGTTGGTGTCACCGTGTGTCTGGTAGATCCTGTCGTCCGTGGTCAGGACCTTGATGTAGGAGTTGCTGCCCTGCTCGATGATCGAGATGCCACAGGCTCTGCCGAAGGGGAATCCCGGGTTGTCCGCGTTCGTGAGGTCCTGCCAGACAGGCACACCTCCGGCGGTGGTCGCGCGGCCGGCGTAGGCGATGCCGTTGGCGAGAGCGGCACTGAACGACACGGTGTTCGAAGGCGCGTAGCTGTCGAGGTCGTCGCAGGGCCCGGTGCCCGTCGCGCCTGTCGCGCCCGTGGCACCGTCCGCTCCGTCCGTACCCGTGGCGCCGGTGGCGCCCGTCGCACCATCCGCTCCGTCCGTACCCGTGGCACCCGTAGCGCCGGTGGCACCTGTCGCACCGTCGGCGCCATCCGCACCCGTCGCGCCCGTCGCGCCCGTCGCGCCCGTCGCGCCCGTCGCGCCATCGGTACCCGTGGCACCCGTCGCGCC